>JASBVG010000044.1 GCA_030147505.1 Tardiphaga sp. | reverse complement strand
ACCGCGTGCGGAACGTCGGGCACTTCAATGCTCGATCATTCCGAAAGTCCTGATGTCTACCCTTGCGGACTACCGCATCGGCATCAGGCACCAAGGGTGCATCGGGCACCCGGCGTTCCGCACGCCCTCTTCCCAAGAGGGTGAGGTGGGAATGCTCACAACCCGGGCGCGTCAGCGTCGCGGGAATGCGATCACGCGGGTTCAGGAACGGATGGGGCTGTTTGACAGGTTGAACGCTCGCCTCATGCCACCCTCCCCGCTGCGCCGCTGCGCGGCTTGGGGGAGGGAGAAGAGCGCCTCAAAGAGCTGCGCTCACACACTCCGCCCCTTCAGCTGCAGCTGGAAATCCTTCTGCTCCTGTGCGTCGCGCTCGTTCTTCTCCGGGCACTCGCCGGCTTCCGCCTGACACGGGCGGATCTCGTAGTCATTGTCGAGCAAACGGCGCGGCGTCGGCTGACCGCCTTTGCTTTCCACATCGGTGACCAGACCGCTTTCGGCCGCGAGCTTCCAGACGTCGGCTTCGGTCGGATAGGACTTGCTCAGTTTGGCGTCGTCGCAAAAGAGTGCGTAGGGCATCGGATCGCTCCGGAAAATGGCGGTTGAATAACGTTTGTCGCGGCACCGGGTTCTCACCGCGCACCGCAGGGCATTTCCATGGGCATTGCAGGTCTGCGCGGCCGCCAGAGGCGGCATGCGCGGGCGTTCAGCTCACCGCTTTGTGAGGCTTGAACAGGCGGCCCTTCTCGGCCACCACGACCACCGCCAGAGCGATGAGCGTGCAGGCGAACAGGCCGGTCGCGAACGGCAGCAGAGTGCCGTCATAGTGCTGGCCGATGAACGCGCCGATGGCGATGCCAAGCAGCGTGGTCAGCGTGCCGTAGAGAGAGGAGGCGGTACCGGCGATATGGCCTTGCGGCTCCATCGCCAGCGCCGTGAAATTCGAGAACATCAGGCCGAAGGCGAACATCATCAGCATCGCCAGTGCGATGAACAGCCAGAGCGGCAGGAAGTCGGCCTCCGCGGCGAGCAGCATCAAGGCGCCGATCACGACAAAGCCGACCAGCGCGGCATGGGACAGCGCGCGCATGCCGAAGCGATGCACGACGCGGGCATTGAAGAAGCCGGCAATCGCAATGCCGAACGCAATGGAGGCGAAAGCGAGCGGAAAATACGCTCCGAGATGGAAGATCTCGGTGAACACCTGCTGCGAGGTAAAGACGAAGGCGAACAGCGCGCCTTGCAGCGTACCGGCGGCGAGGCCGTAGCCGATCGTCTGCCGGTGGCTGACGGTCTGCCGATACGCGAATAACACGTCGCGAATGGCCAGCGAGCGGCGCTTGGAAATCGCCAGCGTCTCCGGCAATCGCCAGGCACTCCAAGCCAGTGTCGCCACGCCGTAGACGATGAGCACCGCAAAAATGCCGCGCCATTCGGTGAGCAGCATCAGCGCCTGGCCGAAAGAGGGCGCGACCACCGGCACCGAGATGAACACCATCATGGCCAGCGACATCACGCCGGCCATGCGACCGCCGGAATAGCAGTCGCGCACGATCGACACCGCGATCACGCGGGTGGCCGCGGTACCGAGACCTTGCAGCAGGCGCGCCAGCAGCAGCATTTCGAAAGACGGCGCGAGCAGCGCCAGCACGCTCGCCACGCAATAGACGGCCATGCCGCCGAGCAGGATCGGGCGGCGGCCGTAGCGATCGGACAGCGGACCGATGACGAACTGCGCCACGCCGAAGCCCAGCAGGAACACTGACAATACCGCCTGCAGGTGATTGCCATCGGCAATCCTGAACGCGGCGCCGAGATGCGGCAGCGCCGGCAGCATGATGTCCATGGCAAGCGGATTCAGCGCCATGATCGCGGCGATCATGGCGACGAACTCGGCAAAACGCATGGGGAGGTGCGCGGGCGAGGTCACCGGCGCGTCGGCATTGATATCGGTCACGAAAAGTCCCTGGAAGACGGGCGTCATTTGATCGCGGATGCTGCGCTGCACAAGGCGGGTTTCAGCATGGCTGCATCGCGCGGAGCGGCGCGACGGCGGTATCCAATCCGCCAGATGCTCAGGAAACAGCCTTTTCCTGCCGGGATCGGTGGGAGACCAGCCGAAGGCTGCGGGCAAGGCGGATCGTTTCTAGCAGAATGGCCTCTCCGGCATCGGTCAGTTTGTCGACGCTCATCCGCCGCGAGGCGGTGTCGGTGGCCGTCGGTGGTACATGGACGAAGGAGGCGAGCGTCGGGCCACCTTCGGCGCGCGTCGCCTCGATGGCGCGCCAGGACAGGTAATTGCAGAGATAGCGTCCGGCATCCCGTGAGGCCCGGACGTCGGCCCCCGTGAGGCGCGCGGCCTGCAGCAACCGCGTAGTGTGCGGCCCGAACATCTGCGCATCGGCGCCGGGCGTGATGAAGCCGCGGCGCACCGGCGTGCCATCGGCGTCGGGCCACAACATCGAGACCGCGTTGCGCGCCCGCGTCTCGATACGGATGTAGGGCGTGCGCGCCGCGAGGCCGAAGCAGAGCAGCGCATCGGGGCGATGCCGCGCGATCAGTTCGGGAAGCTCGCGATCGACGGTGGCGTAAGTGACGTCGAAAATATGCGCGATGCGGGTGACATCGGCGAAAGCAGGACGCCGCAGCGCCGCGAGCTTCTGAACGAGCGGCATCGTCGGATTGACCGGCGCACCGGGAAAGGGGCCGAAGCCGGTGATGAGGATGCACGGTGAATGAGATGCCATGTCCATGCCAGCTACATAACATGTCATCACCCGCGAAAGCGGGTGATCCAGTAGATATTGTCCCATCGTGTGATCATCGATGCCAGTGTGTACTGGATCGCCCGGTCAAGCCGGGCGATGACATCTGCGTATTACTTCAACAAATCCACAATCGTCTCCGCCGCGACGGCCGGCGTCATCTTGCCATCGGCGACATCGCGTTCGGTCTGTTTGACCTTGCCGCGAATGACGGGATCGCTGCGCAATCGGGCTTTCAGTCGATCCTCCAGCATGGTCCACATCCACTTCACCTGCTGGTCGCGCCGCCGTGCGGCGAAATCGCCCGACGCATTCATCGCCGTGCGATGCGCGACGACTTTCTCCCACAGTTCGGGGATCCCCGTCCTGGCCAGCGCCGAATAGGTCACGACGGGCGGGTGCCAGTGTTCGGAGCGCGGCGCGAGGATATGCAGCGCGCCGCGATAGTCGCCCGCGGTGATATTGGCGCGCTTGAGATTGTCGCCATCGGCCTTGTTGATGGCGATCATGTCCGCGAGTTCGATCAGGCCCTTCTTGATGCCCTGCAATTCGTCGCCGCCACCCGGCAGCATCAAGGCGAGGAAGAAGTCGGTCATGTCGCAGACTGCGGTCTCCGACTGGCCGATGCCGACGGTCTCGACAAGCACCACATCGAAGCCCGCCGCCTCGCACAGCAGCATCGCCTCGCGCGTTTTGGCCGCGACGCCGCCGAGCGTGCCGGACGACGGCGAGGGGCGAATGAAGGCATCGGGATGCGCGGAGAGATCGTTCATCCGCGTCTTGTCGCCGAGGATCGACCCGCCGGTGCGCGCCGAGGACGGATCGACGGCGAGCACGGCGACCTTGTGACCTTGTTCGATGAGATACATGCCAAGCACGTCGATGGTCGTCGACTTGCCGACACCGGGCGAGCCGGTGATGCCGATGCGAAACGCGTCGCCGGTGTGCGGCAGCAATGCCTGCACGAGTTCACGCGCGGCCCCCTGGTGATCGGCGCGGCGGCTTTCGACCAGCGTGATCGCCCGCGCCAGCGCTGCACGGCTGCCGGCGCGAAGATCGCGCGCGAGAGCGTCGACGTCGATGGGGCGGGCAGCTGTCACTTCGGCTTGTCACCGCTTTCGGGACGCTTTGAGCCAGCGAAAATCGCCGTGCCTTCCGCCGAGAGATAAGGCTTCAGCGTCTCCCATGGCACGAAAGCCGTGTAGTCACCCTCGGCATAGGAGCCAACAGCATAGGGCGGATAAAGGAAAGTGAGACCCGAGCTCTTCCCGGCGGTCGTCGACGGCGTGAGTGCAATCGCGCCGATCTTGAGCAGCTTGGGCTCCAGCGCATCGACGAGGCTCATGTCCGGATTATCCGGGTCGCGCTTCTTCTTCTCGACCTTGAGATCGGCGACAACAGCATTGCGGATCGCGGTCATCGCGGGTCCGCCATCGGCAAGATCGGTGAAGAACGGCCGGATGCTGATCATCTTGCCGGCCTGCCTGTCCCACAGCAGCGTGTCGCTGCCGTGATTGGGATGCGCGCCGCCGGTGTAGCTGTAGTCGGCGCGGATAACGCTCGCATAGCGCCCCGCGAGAAAAATCTCCTGCGTATAGCTGCGCTCCGAACTCCACGGCCGGTTACGGATGTCTGCCGGCACGTCGGTCATGTCCTTGCGCTGTTCGACCAGCTCCTTGAGCGTCTTCGACGCCCAGCTCTTGCCGGCCGTGGTCAGATATTTGAGCAGCGGCGCATCGGATTTGATCGCGTCGTCGAAGGAAACCGTGACCTCAGTGTATTTGGCCTTGAGCGAAATATCGGGCTTCTGCTCGGCGGCCGAAGCCGCCCCGCCGATCAGCAGGCAGGTGAAGGTAACGAGCGCAAACTTTCGCAACAGCCTTACTCCGCCGCCTGGCTGTGTCCCAGCCTTGCATTCAGCTTGTGGATCAACTCCTCGGCTGCTTCCGAAATCACCGTGCCCGGCGGGAAGATGGCTTCGGCGCCGGCCTTGTACAGCTCTTCATAATCCTGCGGAGGCACCACGCCGCCGATAATAATCATGATGTCCTCGCGTCCCTGCTTCTTCAGCGCGGCCTTGAGTTCGGGCACCGCGGTGAGATGCGCCGCGGCGAGGGAGGAAAGGCCGAGGATATGCACGTCATTCTCCACGGCTTGGCGGGCGGCTTCATCGGCAGTGGCGAACAGCGGCCCGATATCCACGTCGAAGCCGATATCGGCGAAGGCCGAGGCGATCACCTTCTGGCCGCGGTCGTGGCCGTCCTGGCCGATCTTGGCGACAAGGATGCGCGGGCGACGGCCCTCGGCGTCCTCGAAGGCGTCGATCAGCGCCTGAACCTTGGCGACATTATCGTTCATGCTGGATGCTTCCCGCTTGTAGACGCCGGTGATGGACTTGATCTCGGCGCGATGGCGGCCGAACACCTTTTCCATCGCGTCGGAGATTTCGCCGACAGTGGCCTTCGCGCGAGCCGCGTCGATGGCCAACGCCAGCAGGTTCCCGTTGCCTTCCTGCGCGCTACGCGTCAGCGCGTTGATGGCGGCGTCCACATCGGCCTGGCTGCGCTCGCCGCGCAGGCGTTTCAGCTTGTCGATCTGCAGGCGACGTACATTCGAGTTGTCGACCTTGAGCACGTCGATGGGCGTTTCGCTCTCAGGCTTGTATTTGTTGACGCCGATCACCGCCTGCCGGCCGGCATCGATGCGCGCTTGGGTCTTGGCCGAAGCTTCCTCGATGCGCAGCTTGGGCACGCCGGCCTCGATGGCCTTGGCCATGCCGCCGAGTTCTTCGACTTCCTGAATGTGACCCCAGGCCTTCACAGCGAGATCGTGGGTCAGGCGCTCGACATAGTACGAGCCGCCCCACGGATCGATGATGCGGGTGGTGCCGGTTTCCTGCTGGATGAAGAGCTGTGTATTTCGCGCGATGCGGGCGGAAAAGTCGGTGGGCAAAGCCAACGCTTCATCCAGCGCATTGGTGTGCAGCGACTGGGTGTGGCCCTGCGTCGCCGCCATTGCCTCCACGGTGGTGCGCATGACGTTGTTGAACACGTCCTGCGCGGTCAGCGACCAGCCGGAGGTCTGGCTGTGGGTGCGCAGCGATAGCGACTTAGGCTCCTTCGGATTGAACTGCGTCAGCAGCTTCGCCCAGAGCAGGCGGGCGGCGCGCATCTTGGCGACTTCCATGAAGAAGTTCATGCCGATCGCCCAGAAGAACGACAGACGCGGCGCAAATTTGTCGACATCAATGCCTGCAGCCATGCCAGCGCGCAGATATTCGACGCCATCGGCCAGCGTGTAAGCGAGTTCGAGATCCTGCGTCGCGCCGGCTTCCTGCATGTGATAGCCGGAGATGCTGATCGAGTTGTATTTCGGCATCCGCTGCGAGGTATAGGCGAAGATGTCGGAGATGATCCGCATCGAGGGCGCCGGCGGATAGATATAGGTGTTGCGCACCATGAACTCTTTCAGAATGTCGTTCTGAATCGTTCCTGTGAGTTTCTCGGGCGGAACGCCTTGCTCTTCGGCAGCGGCGACATAGAGCGCGAGGATCGGCAGCACCGCGCCGTTCATGGTCATCGACACGCTCATCTGGTCGAGCGGGATGCCGGCAAACAGCGTGCGCATGTCATAGATGCTGTCGATGGCGACGCCCGCCATGCCGACGTCGCCGGCCACGCGCGGATGATCGCTGTCATAGCCGCGATGAGTGGCGAGATCGAAGGCGACCGACAGGCCCTTCTGGCCGGCGGCGAGATTGCGGCGATAGAAGGCGTTGGAGTCTTCTGCGGTGGAGAAGCCGGCATATTGCCGGATCGTCCAGGGCTGGTTGACATACATGGTTGGGTAGGGGCCGCGCAGGAATGGCGCGACGCCCGGCCAGGTGTCGAGGAAGTCGATGCCTTTGACATCAGCCTCGCCATAAGACGGATTAACGAGAATGCCTTCCGGCGTCAGCCATGGCTCGGCGCTGCCTGACGGCGCGCTGGGGGAGATCGGCGCAAAGGCGATGTCAGCGAAATTCGGAATCTTGGTCATTCTTGTTTCTCGAATTCTCGATTGCGTTCGATTCTTCTCTGAACGTTCGTTTTGTAATCGGGGTCGTCCGCAGCAGTCGTGGCGCCTTTTCGCCAGAGGACTACGTCAAATACTTTCTCGAACACCCATGCGATTGGCCACATCAGCAGGTCGAACAGCAAACTGCCCACGGGGCCAATCTTTCATCTCAATCATGATCCGGATGCTGATAGCTGAACACGCTGGCCATCTGTTCCGGACCGTAATTCTGCGCGGTCGTCTTGCTCGGCAGGTTCGACACATTGCCGACCCAGCCGAGGCGGCTTTCACTGCCGAACTGCTTGGTCGGCACCACACGGTCCGGTCGGTCGAAGGCGCCGGTCATGATCTCGATGGTCGCTCCGCCAATACGGCGGTAGCTCAAGGGCGTGCCACATTTCGCACAGAAGTCACGTTCGGCGATCGACGAGGACTTGAACGCGGATGGCGTGCCGCGGGTCCATGCAAACTGCTCGTTCGGGATGTCGGCCAGCGAGGCAAAAGGCGCACCAGTGGCCTTCTGGCACATGCGGCAATGGCAGATGCTCACCCGCGCCGGCGCGGCGGTCACGGCAAAGCGGATCGCGCCGCATTGGCAACCGCCGGTTAGCATGGGTTTGCGTGCCGCATCCGTCATCGCTCACTCCATCAGGGCGTAGGCTTGCACCAGCATCGCCAGTGCATCGCCGCCAGCAAAGACAAAATCCTGCACGCCCGCTGCGCGCAGGTCGGCTTCGAGATCGCCGGGGCGCCCTGCCAAATAGATATGCTTGGCGTCGGCGGATTGCAGGGTCTTGGCTGCGGCTGCCGCGTGTACCGGATACTGCTTGTCCGAGGAACACAGGCAGGCCAGCGAGGCGCCGGAAGCCTTGAAAGCTTCAGCGAGAGCAGCCGGATCGGTGAATCCGTCGGTATCGATGGCCTCGATGCCGCCGGTTTCGAAGAAGCTCTTGGCGAAGGTTGCGCGTGCGGTGAAATCGGCGGGCGTGCCGAGATTGGCGAGGAAGACCTTCGGCCGCGCGCCCTTGCGGGCCAGCAGGTGGTCGGACTTGTCGCGCAATGCCTCGAAAGGCTCGGCGAAGCGGATTGGCTCCAGCGCGCGGAACCTGATCTTGTCCTTGCCATAAGGCTTTGCCGGGACCGGCTTCACCTTCAGTACCGAGGCGCGGGTTTCCTGCAGATTGGGAAACTCGCTGGCGCCGGTGAGTACATCGCGGCGCTTCGCCACCGCGCTCTGGTGCGCAGCGCGGGTGGCTGCGACTTTCGATTGGATGGTGTTGGCGATGAGTGCAGCGAAGGTGCCGCCGGCCTTTTCGATGTCCTGAAACATCGTCCAGGCGGCATCGCAGAGTTCGCGCGTCAGCGTCTCGATGCCGCCGGCGCCAGCGGCGGGGTCGGTGACCTTGGCAAGGTTGGACTCTTCCAGCAGGATGAGCTGCGTATTGCGCGCGATGCGGCGTGCGCCAGAGTCAGGCATGCCGAGCGCCAGCGTATGCGGCAGCACGCAGATGGAGTTGGCGCCGGCGAGCCCCGCCGAGAAGGTTGCCATGGTGGCACGCAGCATGTTCACCGCGGAATCTCGCTGGGTCATCATGCGCCATGCGGTTTCAGCCGCAATGAACAGCGGCTTCGGCCTCAATCCGCAGCTCTCTTCGACACGCGCCCAGAGCAGGCGCAGCGCGCGGAATTTGGCCATGGTGAGGAACTGGTCGGCATCGGAGGTGAGGCGCGCATAGACCATGCCGCGCGCGTTCTCCAGCGAGAAGCCGGCATCGTCGAGTGCGCGCAGATAGGCAAGCAGCACCGAGAGCGTATAGGCCAGCTCCTGCACTTCGGAACCGCCGGCGTCGTGCACGATGCGGCCGTCGGCGACCATGAACGGACCCTTGAAGCCGGCATCGTCGAGCTTCTTCACCGTGTCGGTGACGACGGGCGCGATTTCGTCCCAGCCATGGGCACTGGTGCCCCAGACCGCGCAGGCGCCGATCGGATCGAGGCCGAAACGGATGTCGCATTTGGCGGCATCGATGCCTTTCACCTTGATGATGTCGGTGAGCCAGGTGACGGCCATGCGCGATTGCGGGCCGGCCTGCAGCTCGATGCCGATGCCGGCGTCGAGATAGATACCGTCGAGGAGCGTCGCGATTGCTTCTTCCGAGGCGACGAGGCCGAAGCCGCGGCCACCATTGGTGCCTTCGAACACCAGCGACAGGCCGGTGGCGCCGTTTTCCAGATCGTGCAGTGCCTGGCGGTTCGACTTCGCCGCATCGGGATGATCGACGCGTTGCATGACCTGCCAAGGCGCCGCAGCAGCGCGGCCGTCGATCGGCGCGGCATCCGGCGTGCGGGCATAGATCGGCTGGATGGCGATACCGTCATAACTCTTGCTGATCAGCTTCTCGAACGGCGCGCCTTTCAGCACGCCATCGACCAGCTTGCGCCAGTTCTCGTAATTTGCGGGCGCGAAATCGGCGGCCAGCCGCAGGTCGTCAGTCGTAGTCGACATGTGGAACGGTTTACTCCCGGACAATTCGTGTTTGGCCGGAAAATGCCATGAGACGAAGGGGTTGCCAATGCCTGTTCAGACATGGGGATGCGCGGATTTGGAGCGTGGGAACACGACCAGATTGGGCCAACCTGTCGACCCGCCATGCGCCGGGAGGACAGGTCAGTCGAGCTCCGGCAACTTCACAATGCCGTCGGTCGAGAGCTTCGCCAGATGCTCGGCGACAGTTTTGCCGGCGATCTTGCGCTCGGGTGCAATTTCGGCCAGCGGCATCAGCACGAAGGCGCGCTCTGTCGCGGCGGGATGCGGCAGCACGAGTTCGGGCTTGAGCATCACCACGTCGTCATAGGCGATCATGTCGAGATCGAGCGGGCGCGGGCCCCAGTGCCCCTCGGCGGTGCGGTTGCGGCCGAATTTGTGTTCGATCTTGTGCAGCGTGAACAGCAGTGCATGCGGGTCGAGATCGGTATCGATTTCGATCGCCGCATTGATGAAATTGCCCTGCGGGATGTCGCCGACCGGTGGCGTCTCGTAGTCCGACGAGCGCGCGACGAGGCCTGCCTGGGTCATGCCGCAAATATTGCCGATGGCCTTTCGGAACGTGGTGCGGACGTCGCCGACATTGCCGCCGAGTGCAATCAGGACGCTCGCCATGGATCAGGCCCGCGCGCGGCGCAACACCACGCCGACATCGTCGAAGATGGCGGCAATCGGTGCGTGCGGCTTGTGCACCGTGATCTTCACGGCGCTGACCTTCGAGAATTCAGCGAGGATGGCGTCTGCAACGGCGCCGGCGGCGCGTTCCAGCAGTTTGTAATTGGTATCCTTGAACGCGGCGACGGCGGTGGCGACCACATTCGCATAGGACACGGTGTCGGCCAAGCGATCGCTGCGCGAGGCGAGGTCGATATCGGTATCGAGTTCGAGATCGATGATGAAACGCTGGCCGACGACGCCCTCATAATCGAGCACACCGTGATG
This sequence comes from Tardiphaga sp., assembly GCA_030147505.1. GTDB lineage: Bacteria > Pseudomonadota > Alphaproteobacteria > Rhizobiales > Xanthobacteraceae > Tardiphaga. The sequence continues at coordinate 225,653 of JASBVG010000044.1, read as the reverse complement.
GGCATGCACCGAGACACCCTTGATGAAGATCATGTCGGTCATCGTAAATCCTCGATGGCGGCGGCGACGCGCAGCGCCTGTACGGTCTCGGCCACGTCATGGGCACGAATGATCTTCGCGCCGCGCTGCACTGCCAGCAAGTGCGCGGCGAGCGAGCCGCCCAGCCGCTGTTGCGGCTCGGAAGGCATGATGGTGGAGATGAATTTCTTTCTGCTGGCGCCGACCAGAACCGGCAGGCCGAAGCGCACGAGCTCGTCGCCGCGAGCGAGCACCGTCATGCTTTGCTCCGGCGTCTTGCCGAAGCCGATGCCGGGATCGAGAATGATGTTGTTCTCGGAAATGCCGGCTTTCGCGGCGATCTCTAGCGTGCGTGCGAAGAAGGCCGCGATGTCAGCCATGATGTCGAGCGATGGATCGACGTCATCGCGGTTGTGCATCACGACAACGGGGACGCCGCGGTCGGCGACCACGCGCGCCATGTCGGGGTCGCGCTGCAGGCCCCAGACATCGTTGGCGATTGCGACGCCAGCCTCGAGGGCGCGCGCAGTGACCGATGCTTTCATACTATCGATGGACAGTGGTGCGCCGAGCGCAACGATATCGGGAAGGACCGGTGCGAGGCGCTGCCATTCTTCGTCGGCAGAAACCGGCTGCGATCCGTAAGGGCGGGTGGACTCCGCGCCGACATCGATGATGTCGGCGCCTGCCGCGATCATAGCGCCGGCATGAGCGCGCGCGCGCTCCGGCACATTGAAACGCCCGCCGTCCGAGAAGGAATCCGGTGTGAGATTGAGGATGCCCATCACGGCCGGTACCGGCCGTGCCAGCAGGACGGCGAGATTGGGCGAGATCTGGGCGGGCGTTGCGATCATGCGGTCGCTTTGCGCGCGAGCGGGAAGGGAGTCAAGGGTGAGAGTATAGCCCGCATGGAGCCAACGGGCGCGCTTTGCGCGACCTGCTGGCTCCATGCGGGCTACAGATCTCAATACGAAATCTTCAGCGGCAGCTGTCGCGCCTTTTCGATCAATTCGCCGACGGATTTTTCCGATGGCAGCACACGCACCAGCTTGCGCTTCTCATTGGCTTCGCGCATCGCCAAAGCGAGGCGGGCGGGATTGCGGTGCTTGAGTTCGCGCACGGTGGAAACGCCGGAGGCGCGCAACAGTTCGGCCTTGGCTTTGCCCATGCCAGGAATGCGGAGATAGTCGGCGAGATTGGCCCATTCCAGCAATTGCTGCTCGGTGAAGCCTGTCCTGGCGGCGAGCTCTTTCCGGCATTTGGCGGAATGGGCGGCATCCAGCAGGCTCTCCATGGTACGGATGCCTGCTTTTTTCAGCCGGGTCGCGGCGAAAGCCGTCAGACCGTCAATCTCGGAAATAGAATAAGCCATGATACTCGAACGTTCGAAGAAAGGTGCTTGGCGCTGCGGGAGATGATTGCGCTAGCGGCGTCGTCAGGCGAACTGACTGAGGCCGGGTGTGCCTGCAATGATCTGGTCCATAGCATCGGAGCCGATCTTCTCACGTCCAAATTTGAACAGTTCCCGCGCAACGCTCTGGATCTCGCCCATGCCGAGACCCATGCCCATCAGCTTGCTGCCGAGCGCCATCAGGCCGCCCCCCAACATGCTGAAGCCCCCGCCTTCATTGGCTGCGATCGCAGCCTCCGCTCCGGGAATCTGTGCGACCAGCGCATTGAAAGGTTCGGAAGGGGCTTCCCGCTTGAGGAATTCGAGAATGCTGCCGACGGCTTTTTCGGCCACTGCTTCATCGATACCGACCTTGGCGGTCAGCGCTTTGATCAATTCATCCATGATGCCCCGCCTCACACCGGTTGGACCGGTGCCCTTCGTTTGAAAAATCATCTTGAGCCGGTGTGATTCGAATTTCAAGCACACGCGCTGTTCCGGCGAGAGATTCAACGTGATCGCGCCCCGGGTGTTGCAGCAATGCAATCGCAAGTGTGAAATTTTGGTCAATTGTGAGCGCTCGCGGGAAAGTGCCGGTTTGAAAAAATCCGAGTGCCTTTCGGTGCATGCATGCGATGCCTGGCGACAGGATGTCGTAATGCGCGTCGCTGGCCTTCGCTCCGCAACATGCGGTAAGATCATGAAGCGTCGCGAGTATTCTTTGAATCTTTTTGACGTGCGATAAGCGATCCAAGAGGCGATCAGATGGCACCGAGCACTGGAACTTCGATATCCGGCGATACGGACAAGCAGATTTTCATCGGCAAGGGTGACCATGAGGCCTGGCTGACATTGGCGCTGGGAAATCGCCATGGCCTTGTCACCGGTGCGACGGGAACCGGTAAGACAGTATCGCTTCAGGTGATGGCGGAAGGCTTTGCCCGCGCAGGTGTTCCGGTTTTTGCGGCAGATATCAAAGGCGATCTCTCCGGCATTGCGGAAGTGGGCGAGAGCAAGGACTTCATCTTGCAGCGCGCAAAGGAGATGGGGCTGGTTTTTCAGCCCGACCAGTTCTCCACGATCTTCTGGGACGTGTTTGGCGAGCAGGGCCATCCGGTACGCGCTACGGTTTCGGAGATGGGGCCACTGCTTTTGGCGCGGCTGCTCGATCTCAACGATGTGCAGGAAGGCGTGCTCAATGTGGCCTTCCGCGTCGCCGACGAGAACGGGCTGACGCTGCTCGATATGAAGGATCTGCGTTCGCTGCTCGATGCGATCGTGCCGAAGGCCGTCAAGAAGGACGAGTTCGATCCGCTCGCCGAGATTCGCGCCTCCGCTTCCAGCTTCGGAAATGTCTCCAAGGCGACCGTCGGCACCATCCAGCGGCAACTGCTCGTGCTGGAGAACCAGGGTGGCGATAAATTCTTCGGCGAGCCCGCGCTGGAACTGAAGGATTTCCTCAGGACCGACCGCGACGGCCGCGGCATGGTCAACATCCTTGTCGCCGACAAGCTGATGGCCAGTCCGCGTCTCTACGCAACCTTCCTGTTGTGGCTGCTATCGGAGTTGTTCGAGGAGTTGCCGGAAGTCGGCGATCTGCCGAAGCCCAAGCTGGTGTTCTTCTTTGACGAAGCGCATCTGCTGTTCAACGATGCTCCAAAAGCGCTGATGGACAAGATCGAACAGGTGGTCCGTCTCATTCGTTCGAAGGGCGTCGGCGTTTATTTTGTCACCCAGAACCCGATCGATGTGCCCGATCGCGTACTCGCGCAGCTCGGCAACCGTGTACAGCATGCCTTGCGCGCGTTCACACCGCGCGATCAGAAGGCGGTCGCGGCGGCTGCGGAAACCTTCCGCGCCAATCCGAAGCTCGATACCGCGACAGCGATCACCGAACTGGGCAAGGGTGAGGCGCTGGTGTCGTTCCTCGAAGGCAATGGCACGCCGGCGATCGTCCAGCGTGTGATGATTCGCCCGCCGGCGGCGCGCATCGGGCCCATTACACCGGAAGAGCGCAAGGTGATCATCAATGCCAGCCCGGTGAAGGGCAAATACGACACAGCGGTGGATTCTGATTCCGCCTACGAGATGCTGCAGCAACGTGTCGCGGGCAGTGCTGCGACGCCGGCCGAGGCAGGGCCGGCGGGTGGCGGTTTCCTTGGCACGCTCGGCGGCATCGTCGGCAGCATCTTCGGCACCAACACGTCGCGCGGCGGGCTCACCACCGGACAACTGATTGCACGCAGCGTCACGCGCTCCGTTACCAACAAAGTCGTCGGCGGCATCGTTGCCAATGTGGGTAAGCAGGTCGGTGGTTCGCTCGGCAGCTCCATCGGCCGCGAGATCGTGCGCGGCGCGCTGGGCGGAATCATGAAGCGCTAGAAATGTCCAGCTTCCGACATTCTCTCGAAGTCGTGACTATACATTTCAACGCATAGCCAGAATTTGCATTGGTCAAGGTATATGATACCGCTAACAGTTGGGCGGGGGCCCAGCCTTAGCGGAAGCCGAGCGTGATCAAAGTTGGCGGCGAGATGCCGATGTTCAGGTGGCCGTCGCTGCGGCGCCGCTTGGACATATTGTTCCTGATCGCATGCGTGCTGCTTTCGGCTGACGTGCTGCTCCCTGAAATATTCGGTCACGGCAAGACCAAGGACTACATTCTATGGCACTGGGCCGGCCAGCAGATTCTGCAAGGTGCGCCGCTCTATGATGCCATCGGCATCGATGGCGGACTGAGATTTATTTATCCACCTTTTGCCGCCGTGCTGTTGGCGATACCGAGTTGGTTCGGCAAGATTCCATTTTATCTTGGCATCTGCGTTGTCAACTCGGTCGCCTGGTCGCTAACCAGCCAGCTCTGCAACGGGATGGCCAGTCCAGACAGGCCGACACCGGACTGGCTTGCGGCATTGCCAAGCTTTGCCCTGATCACATTCATTTTCGACATGTACGATCTCGGGCAACCCAATCTGCTGCTCCTCTGCATCATGCTGTTCGGCTTCTGGGCAGTGCAGCAGCGGCGACCATGGATTGCTGGTGGTCTGTTTGCGCTTGCTACAGCGATCAAGGTGTTTCCTGTGGCTGTGCTGCCTTATCTGTTGTGGCGACGGCAGTGGGCTGCATCGGTAGCCATGATCACCTTCACGCTGTTGTTTCTCTATGTGGTACCGGCACCGTTCCGCGGATTCGAGCGCAATGCGGCGGAGATGCAGACATGGGCGACCGCGATGGTTGGATCGAATTCCGAAAAAGGTTTCGGTCAACGCGACGCGCAGAACTGGTCATGGATCAACCAGTCGATCATTGCAGTCACGCACCGTTTGGTGAGGCCGGTGAATTACATGCAGGACGATCCGCAGCGTCCGCCTGCTTATATGAACTTGATCAATGTCGATTACGGAACGGCGAACATCATTCTTTTCGTGGTGTGTGGCCTGGTCGGACTCGGTTTCGTCGCTTCGCTGCAGTCCTCATCAACCCTCACGCTGCGTGCTCACGCCGAAGAGCTTGGTATTCTTTTCTGCTTGATGACGGTGGCGTCGCCGCTGGCGCGGCAATATTATTTTATCTGGCTGTTCTTGCCGCTGACGGTGCTGATGCATCGGGCTGCCGATGACGCTAGGCGGCGCGTGCGGATCGGCACGTCAGCGTTGATCGGCGTGGCTTTCGCCTTGATGCTGTTGTCACTCCCGATCTTTCCCGTCGCGCTGCAGGCATGGGGTAACAATTTCTGGGCGACCGTCCTGCTCGGATGCGGGCTGATCTGGCATATGCACCACCCGCCGGTGCTGCTAGATTCGGTGCAGATTCCGAACATCCAGTCCTAAGGAAATCGCCATGTCAGTGTCCCCGCAGCTTAACGCAGTCCTCGCGCACGTCGATGGCGATTTCGATCAAGCATTGGAACGCCTGTTCGCGTTGCTGCGGATCAAATCGATCTCCGCCGATCCCGCCTTTGCGGCCGACTGCAAAATGGCTGCAGAGCATCTCGCAGGCGAGATCGAGGCGCTCGGTTTCAGGGTCGAGGTGCGGGCCACTGCGGGCCACCCGGCCGTCGTCGCGACGGCCAAAGGCAATACCGGTAGTCGCCCGCATGTGTTGTTCTACGGTCACTACGACGTGCAGCCCGTCGATCCGCTCGAGCTCTGGCATCGCCCACCCTTCGAGCCGGTGGTGACGAAGCATGCCGACGGGCGCGACATCATCGTCGCGCGTGGCGCACAGGACGACAAAGGCCAGCTCTCCACTTTCGTTGAGGCTTGCCGCGCCTGGGTGAAGGTAACGGGCGCACTGCCGATCGATATGACCATCTGCATAGAAGGCGAGGAGGAGGTTGGCTCGAAGAATTTCGTACCATTCCTCGAAGCCAACAAAAAAGAGCTCGCGGCGGATTTCGCGGTCGTCTGCGATACCGGCATGTGGGATCCGTCGACGCCGGCCATCACCACGGCACTGCGCGGTCTCGTCTATGAAGAGGTGAAGATCACCGCCGCCAGCCGTGACCTGCATTCCGGTATCTATGGCGGTGGCGCGCGCAATCCGATCCGCGTGCTCACCAATATCCTCGGCAAGCTGCATGACGACAATGGCCGTATCACCATTCCCGGCTTCTACGACGGCGTGAAGGATCTGCCGCCGAATATCCTCAAGCAGTGGAAGGGGCTCGGCCTCACGCCCGAGACCTTCCTGAATCCGATCGGCCTCTCGATCCCGGCCGGCGAGAAGGACCGCGAACTGATCGAGCAGATCACCTCGCGCCCGACCTGCGACATCAATGGCATTGTCGGCGGCTATACCGGCGAAGGTTCTAAAACCGTCATTGCCTCGCATGCCTCGGCAAAGGTCTCGTTCCGCATCGTCGAGGGTCAGGATCCCGGCAAGGTTCGCGACGCGTTCCGGAAATTCGTAACCGATCAGCTGCCCGGCGACTGCACGGCCGAATTCCTCGATCACTCGAACGCGCCGGCCATCGCGCTCGACTGGAACATGAAGCCGCTGGCTGCTGCCAAGCAGGCGCTGACGGAGGAGTGGGGCAAGGAAGCGGTTCTAATCGGCTCGGGCGCCTCGATTCCGATCGTTGCCGATTTCAAGCGCACGCTCGGCCTGGATTCCTTGCTGATCGGCTTTGGCCTCGATGACGACAACATTCATTCGCCGAACGAGAAATACGATCTCAGAAGCTTCCAGAAGGGCATTCGTTCCTGGGTTCGCATCATCGCCGCGCTGGCGGAGGTGAAGAAGTAGACATGCGATTAGTAGCCCGGATCGCGCTTCACCCTATCCGGGCTGCGCCTCAACGTAAAAAACGCCGCCCGGAATTGGGCGGCGTTTTGCATTCTGAGTAGAGGTTTGTGACCTCCTTATAGCACGAATTTCAGGTCCGGTAAGACGGATCGCGGCGGTCGAGCTTGCGCAGCATCGGTGGCCAGACGAGCTGGGTGGAGCGCAGCTCCGCGCGATCCGGGTTCGACACCAGCTCGGCATTCTTGTCGATCACGGTCTGATCGACCGGATAGGCGGTAGGGCCGAGGATGCGGGTGCGGACCTGCATGGTGCAGGCGCGTTCCAGATAATACATGCGCTCGAAGGCCGAGGCGACCGAGCGGCCGACGGTCAGCGTTCCGTGATTGCGCAGCAGCATGGCGTTCTTGCTGCCGAGGTCCTTCTGCAGGCGCGGACGCTCGTCGTGATCGAGGGCGACGCCTTCGTAGTCGTGATAGGCGAGGTCCGGGATCACGAGCTGTGCAGTCTGGTTCAGCGGCAGCAGGCCTTCCATGCAGGAGGCAACGGCAGTTCCGTCCGGCGTATGCAGATGCATCACGCAGCCGGCGTCCTCGCGCACTTCATGGATCGCGGAGTGGATCGTGAAGCCGGCCGGATTGATGTGGTAGTCGGTCTCGCTGAGCAGGTTGCCATCGAGATCGACTTTCACGAGGCTCGATGCGGTGATCTCCTCGAAGATCAGGCCATAGGGATTGATCAGGAAGTGATGCTCGGGGCCGGGTACGCGCGCGGAGATATGGGTGTCGATGAGATCGTCCCAGCCATAGAGTGCAACGAGGCGATAGGCCGCGGCGAGGTTGACACGTTGCGCCCATTCACCCTCGGTCATGTTCGATGGCACGGCTTTGAGGTGGGCGGCTTCTGCTGGTGACATTGTGGGTGCTCCCGGATTGGCTGGCAGTGTTCAGACGCCTGCTGCCACGAGCCTAGTCCTGCTCCGGCAAGGCAGCAAGCCGGACGCTTTGCGGGCCAGTCATGCTTTCGGTCCTGCTGGCGATTGTCGCGGCCTGCGATTGCCTGAAGCTGGTGCCGCAGGCCGCCGACGCCGGGATGCCTGCATGCGACCTAACACATCGCCAATAACGGCAGCGGCCTTGTCGATCTCCGTCTCGTTCCAGGCGGCGAAGCCGAGGAACAATCCTGCACCGGTGATCGGTCCGGTGAAGTGTTGTGACAACGCGCGCGCGGTTATGCCTGCCTGGGCCAGACGTGCAACCACATCGCGGTCGTCCCAATGCGGCGCGAGATGGGCCAGCAGTTGCATCCCGCCGGCCGGAGGCTCAATCGTCAAGTGATCCCCGGCATGAGCGTGCAGCGCCTGCAGCAGGTGATCGCGCCGGCTGCGATAGACGCGCGTCATCTTGCGGATATGCGCGGCGAAGTGGCCGTCGTCGATGAATTCGGCCAGTGCGTCCTGCACCGCGGCCGGCACGATGTGGCTGCCGTGACGCTGCGCCTTTTCGAACAGATCGGCGAGGTCCGGCGGCACGATGGCGTAGCCGCTGCGGACCTCCGAAAACATCGATTTCGAGAACGTACCGACATAGAACACGCGGCCGCTCTCATCGAGACCCTGCAGCGCAGCGACGGGGCGACCGTCATAGTGGAATTCGCTGTCATAGTCGTCTTCCACAATTGCGGCGCCGACCTCGTTCGCGAAACCGAGCAGTTGTTGCCGCCGGCTGACCGGCATCAGCCGTCCGGTCGGATGTTGATGCGACGGCGTCACGAAGATCAGACGCGGGCGGTCATGGCGACCGCTGAAGGCGATGCCGTTGCGGTCCAGCGGAATGCCGCGCACGGCGGCGCCGGCCGCATCGAGCGCGGCGCGTGCGCCGCCATAGCCGGGGCTTTCCACCCAGGCGAGATCGCCGGCATCGAGCAGCACGCGGGCGATCAGTTCGAGCGCGGCCTGTGCCGACGGCATGAGGATGATCTGCCGCTCTTCGGCCCGGACGCCGCGATGTTCAATGAGATGGCGGAGCAGGGCGGCACGCAGCGATGCGCGATTGATTGCGGGATCGCTGGTCGGTGCACGTCGTGCCGCACGGCGCAGGCAGCGCGCCCAGATGTCATGGGGAAACAGCCGTCCATCGGCCAGCACCGTAGCCAGCGGCCGTGGCGGACCACTATTGAGGAACGGCCAGTCCGACTTCCGCACGCACTCGGCCCAGTGCGACACCGGCAACGGTCTGGGCTTCTTGCGCGCGATGCTTCGCCCCGCCAGCAAGAGTTTGTCCTCGGCAGCGGCCACTGTCGGGCGCCGTCCCTGCGCCACGTCGAGATAACCTTCCATCGCCAGTTGATCGATGACCGCGGAGACGGTGTTGCGTGCGATACCGAGCTGCCGTGCGCATTCGCGGCTCGATGGAATGCGATGGCCAGGCGGCAATGCGCCATTCAGGATCGATGCACGGAGCTGATTGTAGAGCTGTCGCGTCAGCGTCTCGCTGCTGGCCGATCCGTACTCGATATCGATCAGTCCTGTGAGAATGTCGTCCATCAAACTGGCTTAGTCATTTTTACGGAAATGGATCTTTGATTAGGGCCAGTAAAATCTAGAGTCGGCGGACTGTCGAGTACGATCCGTATCGAAGCAAAGATGAAGACATGCCCGATCACTTCCTGTCACGCCGTGTGGCATTGCTGCTGTTCGCCGTCGTCGTGACCATGTGGGGGCTGAACTGGACTTTGACGAAATTTCTGGTGCAGCACGTTCCGCCGCTGTGGTCGGTGGCACTCCGCGCGATCATTGCGGCGCTCGCTCTGGCGGCCATCACACTGGCGCGCCGGCAATTCATCGTGCCGCGGCGCGGCGACATGCCTGTGATCGTCAGTGTAGCGCTGCTGCACATGGGCGCGTTCTCTGTGCTGGTTGCGTTCGGCCTGCAATTCGTGCCGGTCGGGCGCTCCATCGTGCTCGGCTACACCACGCCGCTCTGGGTCGCGCCCGCCGCGTGGTTGCTGCTGCGTGAGCCCGTTCCGAGGGAGCGTCTGGCGGGCATCATGCTAGGGCTTGCCGGCATCGCGGTCATGTTCAACCCATCGGCCTTCGACTGGAGCAACGGCCATGCGCTGATCGGCAGCGGCTTGTTGCTGTTCGCGGCTTTGTGCTGGGCGGCGAACATCGTCTATGTGCGTGGCCACCGCTGGGTCTCCGAGCCGTTTCAACTTGTATTCTGGCAGACGCTGCTCGCGAGCGTGCTGCTGACAATGCTGGCGCTCGTGCGCGAAGGCATCCCTGATATCGCCTGGACGCGCGAGATCGTTGGTGCGCTGCTGTTTGGAGGGATCTTCGGCACGGCGCTGGCGCACTGGGCGATGGTGATCATCAACCGCAGCCTGCCGGCGACCATCACATCCCTCGGCCTGCTGGCAACGCCGGTGATGGGTGTCGCGATTTCCGCGCTGGCGCTGGGCGAGCCGATCGAGCTGTCGCTGATCGCCGCGATGGCCATGATCCTCGGCGGGATTGTGATCGGGACGATGTCCCGCCGGAAACCGGATGGTGAGCCGGTTGAGGCGCTTATCCCAGCTCCCGCCCGACCATCTCGCCAATCGCCTTGAACACGGCCTCCAGTTGCGAAGCCGTCGGTGCGCCGCCGCGCGTATAGGCGGCGACGATCACGGGGCGGTTCGGCGCCGGCCAGACTACAGCGATATCGCCGGCGGCGTCCTTGCCGTTATTGCCGGTCTTGTCGCCGATTTTCCAGGATGAGGGGAGGCCGGCGCGCAGCCGATTGGCGCCGGTTTTGCAGTTTACCATCCAGTCGACGAATTGCGCCCGCGATCCCGGCTGCAGCGCGTCGCCGAGGGCGAGATGCTCGAGAGTTAGGGCCATGGCGCGCGGTGTCGTGGTGTCTTCGACGCGGCCGGGCGGCGTGCGATTGAGCGCGGGCTCGTTGTGATCGAGGCGCGAGGTGACGTCGCCGTTGTCGCGCCAGAACCGGGTGAGGGCCTTGGGTCCGCCGATCCGTGCGAGCAGCAGATTGGCGCAGGTGTTGTCGCTCAGTTCGACAATCGCCTTGGCCATGTCGCCGACCGACAGCGCGCCCTTTGCAAGATTTTCTTTGGCGACCGGCGCATAGGCGAGCAGATCCTTCCCCGTATAGGCGATCATCGCATCGAGGCGATCTTTGCCCTGGTCCACGCGCGCGAGCACGCAGGCGGCGAGCGACGCCTTGAAGGTGCTGCACATGACGAAGCGGTCGTCGGCCCGCCAGGCGAGTTCGACTCCGCTTGTGAGATTTTTGGCAAAGAGCCCGATCCGCCCGCCGCTGTCGCGTTCATAGGCGAGCAGCGCCGGCGGAGCTTCCGTTGCGAGCGCCGGAGCGACGGCGAAGGCGGACGCGGTGAGGAGGAAAGTGCGTCGATCAATCATCATCCCATCTCGCTCGCAGCCGAACGCGGAGAAATGATGGCGACTGATGATCGCTACGCTGTTTGCGAAGCAATCGTCGGCTGTCGCGGCGTGCGATGGGCACCAAGGCAGGCAAGCACGCTGAAAACCACGAGCACGAAGGCGACGATCTCCAGATGGGTCGGTAGCCGCCGCTCCCAGACGAAGCCGTAGATTAGCGCGAACAGCGTTTCGAACAGGATCATCTGTCCGACCAGCGTCAGCGGGAGGATGCGGCTCATACGATTCCAGAAAGCGTTTCCGATGATTGATGCCAGCACCGCAATTCCGATCGATACGCCGGCAAATTGCCCCCAAGCGGTCGCATCATGCGCTATGCTCCCGAAGAAAACGGCGGCCGGGATCAGGACGAGACTCTGCATGCCGGTAACGACACCGGTTAGCAGATTCCAGTCATAGGCCGACACGTTGTCGAGCCGCGCCAGTGCCGCCTGGTTGCCGATAGCGAAAATCGTCCATGAGATGAGCGCGCCGATGGCGCAAAGCAGGCCGATGAGCTGCTGGCCGGACGTGCCGTTCGATGGCGCAGCCAACGCCTGCACGCCGATACAGATCGCGCCTGTGGTGCACAGCAGAAGAGACGGAAGCAGGCGGCGCAGAGATACAGCCCCGGCAACACGGCTGCCGGCAATGGTCACGGCAACGGGAAGGAAGCCGATCACCAGAGAAGTCATGGCAATGCCGCCCAACTGCACCGCATTGGTCAGCAGTGTGTAATAGAGCGTGTTGCCGGCGAGGGCGAGCCAACCGAGAGTGAACCAGTCGTTTCCCTTCAGATCGCCACGCAGCGTGTGCCAGTGCGGCGCGATAAGGGCCGCCGAGATCAGTCCGTAAACAAAGTAACGACCAGCGGCGAGCTGCACCGGGCTGAAGGCCGGGACAAGTTCGGGAGCAAGGAAAACCAGTCCCCACAGCGCGCCGGCGGCCATGCCGAACGCGACGCCAACTATCGTCGAACCTGTTGCCGCGCCTATCATGTCACTCGCTCTCCGTCGATCGGACGAGCAATATCATCGGAAATGTGATAAAGGCGCCCTCGATTTGGCCCTCAAACGCAACATTTACTCGTTTATGCCTCGTAAACCCGGCCCATCCCGCACGCTGGATTCATTCGACCGGGCCATCCTCCGGATCGTCCAGCGCGACAACAAGACGCCGCAGCGCGAGATCGCCGATGCGGTCAATCTCTCGACTGCCGCTGTGCAACGGCGGATCGCGGCCATGGAGACGACAGGCATCATCGCGCGCAATGCAGCGATGGTCGATCCGCTGGCGATCGGGCTGACGATCACGGCGATCGTGGAGGTTTATCTGCGCGACGAGCGATCGGCGACGGTGGATGCGGCCAAGGCGATCTTCGGCGCCGCGCCGGAAGTCCAGCAATGCTACTACACCACGGGTGGCACCAGCTTCGTGCTGGTCGTCGTGACGAAGACAATGCAAACCTATGAGGCGTTCATCCGTCAGCGGTTCGAGGAAAATGAAACCGTGAAGAGTTTTCGCACGCTGGTGGTGATCGATCGCGTGAAGACGCAGACCGAGATTGCAATAGAGGATTGAGTGTAGGGAGCATCCCCGGCGCTTATGGCGCTGGGATCGCCAGCAGGCTGGAAATGCTGCTGCCGCGAATGTCGTAAACGCGGGCGAACACGACATCATCGCGCTTGATCTCGGCGATCACGGGCGCGGTGAGACCCTTGCAATAAAACTCGCCCAGCGTCATCGCGAAGTCGGCGGCGTGGCTGTCCCAGCCGATGGTGAAATCGGGACCGAGCGCGACCTGAGCCGGACGCTGCGGACCGCACACCGCGACCTTCCACTTGCGGCCGGCCGGCGGATGTTCCTGCCGTTCGTCGATCTGCTCCTTCAGGGCGTCTGACGCCTGCTTCAGTGCGAGGCCCCAGTAATCGAGCATGAACAACGCATCGGCTTGGCGCACGGTGCCGGCGATATAGTTGAAGTGCGTGTATTGATATGGATGCAGGCGGATCATCTCCGCCATCGGCAGCATCAGGCCGAAAGACAATGCAGCGACCGCGGCGGCCTGCGCGCCGCGATGATTGAGGCGCAACCAGTCCATCAAGGATGCAAACGCAACGCCGGCGAGCACGGTCATCGGCGGGATAACGAAGATGAAATGACGGATGCCATTATAGAGCGCCGGACGCTTCACCATGGCGATGATCAGCGGCAGCATCGCTGCGGCGGTAAGCATCAACAGGATCGTCTTGCGGCGTGCCGGCACACCCTTGCGCGAGGCCGAAACGATGGTCAGCGTGATGCCGCCGGCCAGCAGCGCGATCAGCACTTCCGGCAGCTGCAGCGCGAACAATGTCGGCAGATAGGACCACGGCATGTCCGGCACCGAGATCATGGCGCCGTCGAACATTTCCTTCCACGGCTTCTCGAAGAAGGTGGAGAAGTAGGTGAGAGCGCGCAGCGGATTGGCCGGTTCGAGGATTGACCATGGCCAGATCAGACCCATGATCAGATAGCCGAAGGCAAGGCCCGGCAGCAGCAAATACACCGCATGAAGCAGGCGGCGGATCGCTTCGCGCAGGCCCTGCTGGCGCCATTCCTCGAGGAACAGTGGAGCGAAGCCGATCAGCGCATAGATCAGCGTGAGGCCGGCAAGGATGCGGCAGCCGATCGAGCAGCCAGCGCCGATACCGAGGATCAGCACCGTGCGCGTCGATGGATTCGGATATTCCTGCACAAGGCGCACGAGGCCGAGCATCAGTACAATCATCGCCACCGCGAAGGGCGCATCCTTCGGGTTCATGAACATGTGGCCGTAGAAGGTCGGGCACAGTGCGAGCAGCAGCAGCGTGGCGAGCCCGGCGACGGGGCCCGCGATGCGGCGGCTAACACGCCAGGTCACCGCGATACCTATGACGCCGATGACGGCGCCGAGCAGGCGGCGTGTCTCGAACAGTTCGAGCGGGATCACCTTGTGCAGCAGTGCGGCCGCCATATCGAAGCCGCCGCCATACATGTAGAGATTCGCAAAGGAGAGGGCATCCGTATTACGGAACCCGCTGCCATACATTCTCAGAAGGAGGTCGGCATATTCGGCGTGGGTGTAATCGTCCCAGCCGAGACCGTAATCCCGGAATGTGAAGCTTGCGATGATGCTGACCACGACCAGCGCCAAGATGGCGAGGTCGTCACACGTCTTTTCCACCGAGCGCCGCGCAGGCGTATCGATGGCCGCAGTCGTAATCGATGACATGGCTATAGACGATCCGGTGTCCCAAACCCAAACAATGGCTCGGCATTGCGCTTTTTGAGCCTCGTTCCCCGGCATCGGTATAGCGCGTTTGTATTTTTGAGTAATTGAGAATTGTGGCTGAAATTCTCTTAAATTTCGTGCGGTGCAACAATAAAAAAGCTTTGTTCTTTAGTTGTTGCACGGCTGGTTCTGGATGCAGGCGCGACGGCCGCAGGAGTATGGCGGTGCCTGAAAGCTGTTTTGGCGTTGTGGCTTACCTCAAACTCTGAACGCAAAATTGCCGTTTGGAGAACTGCGTCATATGACGCTATCGTGGTGTATGTGACGAGACTCGTGGGGTGTCCGTCCAGGAGTTTGAAGACCATGATAGTGCTGCTGATAGCCGGGATAGCGGTGATCCTGGCGGGCCTTGCTGCGATCGGATTTGGGATTCCGGTCAAGGAATTCGGGTTCGGCAACACACTGATCCTTACCGGTGCGGTCGGAGTCTGTACCGGTCTGATCATGGTCAGTCTCGGCCTCGTGGTGCGCGAGATGCGCAGGCTGGCCGCGGTCCTGGCGACGACCGAACCGCGTGCCGCAGTGCCACTGCCGCGCCGGGAACTGAAACTGCCGCCGGCTCCCCAGGATATCGACGACGAAAGCGAGGAGACGCAAGTTCCGCCGTTTTTCGCCCGTGAGATGCCCCCGCCGTCCGCACCGCCGGTGCCGAAAGGTCCGGAACCGGGCGTGCCGCCGTGGCAGGACGAAGTATTGCGCGATCGCGAGCGTCTCGCTGCTACGGCGGGTAGCACGGCCGAAGAGCCGAAGCGGCGCAATCTGCTGTTCACCTCGACCCGCCGCGACCGCGAGAAGGACCGGACCGATGCCGTCGCACAGGCGCTCGAACTCGATTTGGGGGCACCAGCAGCCACGCCGCCGCGCGAGGAAGTGCCGCGCTTTGACGATGCTCAGCAGGTTGATGAGGCACCACGCTTCGAGGATACATGGCCGCGAGGGGATCGTCCTTCGTCTCAGCCGGACCGCCCGCGTTTTTCTGATGCGATCCGTCAGGCCGCCCGGGCCTCGGCTATCCATGCAGAGCGGTCGGGCGACCGGCTGCCAGATCCAAGCGAAATCCCCGATCGCGACGAACCGGCACCTGCTGCTCCGGCACGCGCTCCCGGTGTCACGGTACTGAAATCCGGTGTGGTCGATGGCATGGCCTATTCGCTCTATTCCGACGGCTCGATCGAGGCGCAAATGCCGGAAGGTTTGATGCGCTTTGCCTCCATCGACGAATTGCGCGAACACCTTGAGAATCGCAGCTGACGCGATCTTCCCTTCCGAAAGACGGCGCCATGAGCGACACCCCCGCAAAGAGCTTCATCGAGCTGACGGCGAGCATCGTTTCCGCCTATGTCGGCAACAATCCCGTGCCTGCGGCGGAACTGCCGGCGCTGATCAATCAGGTCCATGGTGCCCTGACGCGGGTATCCGGTAACGGCGCGGCGCTCGCTTCCGCGGAACAGGCGCCGGCCAAGCCGGCGGTGCCAGTGAAGAAGTCGGTGACGGCCGAGTATCTCGTCTGTCTTGAGGACGGCAAACGCTTCAAATCGCTGAAGCGGCACTTGCGTACGCAATATGGGATGACCCCGGAGCAGTATCGCGAAAAATGGGGATTGCCGGCAGACTATCCGATGGTGGCGCCGAATTATGCCGTGGCGCGTTCGCAGCTCGCCAAGCAGATGGGCCTTGGCCAGCAGCGCAAGCGCCGCAAGTAGGTACAGGGTTCCATCTCGTGAGAATTTTTGACGAACAAATCGAGACGAAAACTTGACCGCTGAAAGCGCGATCAGCGATTCAGCTTTTGGTCGCCGGTTGCTTGTCCGCGCTCGTTTGTCGTACTGCGGACTTAATCCACAAATAGGAAATTGATCCAAAATTTAGCTTGCAGAATGCGGCGACTCGTGAGCCAATGCACTCATGGAGAACAAAATGAGAACATCAAAGAGCCGCCGCGAACGACCCGATCATATAGACCTACACCGTGCCCGCCATATGTCGCTGGAGACGCGGCAGATTCTCACCGAGGACGGCATTGCCAGCGTGCTGGTCGATGACAGCGAGAGCCCGCTGGCCTGGCTCGCCCGCCGCAAGGGGCGGGACGGGCGCAGCCTGATCGCTCCGCATCAATTCATCGCCGGGGAGAAGCTGCGCGCCGACTTCACGCGCGCCAATATGGCTCCGCGCGTCACCGCCAACTGGGCTGCGCCGACCGGTCGCCCGCGCGGCTCAGGTCTCAGCCCCGGCGAGATGACGGATGTGATGCTGACCTCACGGCAGCAGGTCGGGCGCGCGCTCGATGCCTGCGGGCCCGAATTCGCAGGGATCCTGATCGATGTCTGCTGTTTCCTACGCGGGCTCGAGGATGTCGAGCGCGAGCGCAGCTGGCCGGCGCGATCGGCGAAGGTGGTGCTGCAACTCGGCCTTGACCGGCTGGCGCGGCATTACGGTTTTGCAGGGGAGGCGAAGGGTGGTCCAGCGAAGCTGCGGACATGGCTGGCGGATGGCGCGGCATTCGAGGTCTAGCTCGCCGTCTCCAGCGCCTCGCGGGCGTCGCTCCGGATGCGCTCGACCATCGAGCGCAGGCCATTGGAGCGCTGTGGCGTCAGGTGCTCGCGAAAGCCGAGTTCGTCGAACACCGAAATCGCATCGGTCTGCAGAATATCCTTCGGCGTGCGATCGGAATACAGCGCGAGCAGGATCGCGATCAGGCCGCGTACGATATGCGCGTCGCTGTCGCCGAGATAGCTCAGCACTGGCGTGCCCTTGTCGCTCGTTGACACCTTGCGCGACAGCCACACCTGGCTTGCGCAACCATTGACCTTGTTGACGGCTGAGTGCTCGTCCTCGGGCATCGGCGCCAGCGTACGTCCGAGTTCGATCACGTAGCGATAGCGATCGTCCCAGTCGTCGAGCAGTTCGAAATTGGCGCGGATGTCATCGATGGTGGTGGTCATGGCAGCCCTGATGCGAATATCAACACATATATAGGGGCGATTTGCATCGAATGCGACCGTGGTTCCGGCAGTTATCGGCCGGAACCTGCCCTCATGGCACCGGCGGTGCGTCCGGAGATTGCCAATCCACGGCCAGATCGTCTTGCGTCAGCGTATCCGGCTTCACCATCAGGGCGGCAGCCTGGTTCTGCTCGCCGCCTTCGCCGATCGAGCCGGTATGATCGGGCTTCTTCTCGGTGATGATCTGGTAGACCTTGCGCGCGCCTTCCTTGGCACGTTCGCCGATAAAAGCCGCAGCATTGCCGCCGACCTCGCACGCGGCCGGCTGGCGCTTGCAGAACTGGCTCATATCGGACGCCGCTGCCGTCGCAGCAGAGATCGCGTCGGAGGCACCGACCTGTGGCGTTGCCTTGTCGGCCTCCGGCGTGTGGTCGCGCGGCAGTAGCACGAGCACCAGCCCGATCCAGAATGCCATGCGCAGCAGGAAGAACATGAAAACCCCGTCGTCTTGTCAGGCGTCGTTGCATACGATTGCAGAGGATGTTGAAGCTAGGTGCTGTCGATAAACTTCGAGTATTTGCAAAGCGATTAATTCGACGAAAATTGATGCGATTGGAGATGGCGTAAATTTTTGATTGAAAACCGCGACTCGCAGCGGCGGAGTGACCATCCATACTTTCGAAACCATACCAACCACGGTGAAAGTTTCCGTTCACCACAATACGCGAACAAAAACGCGAAAACTCCCTTCAAATCGAGACTTGCGCGTTAGGCATGGTCCTGTCCGCGATCGCTTTAGCGTTCGTTTAATGTCGCTCTGACAGGTTGGCGCGGTGATGAAGGAGGCGTTTCGACACGTCGATGTAGACGGGTATGTCGAAGCGAAGCGAGTGACAGTATTGAACATCATCCGCGACTGTCTCGATGCGATGCTGCACCCGTCCGTGCGCTACGATGCGCTGACGAGCGCGCGTCATCGCGCATTCATGGCACCGCGGTTGCTCGGCAGCCTCGCGGCCTTCGCAGCGTTTCCTGTCTATCTTGCGATGCGCGGTGCACCGACGGCGCTCGAAGTCGTCGCGTTCGCCTGGTTGATCGCGCCGATCCTGTTGTCTTACTTCCTGTCACGCACCGGCCGTTACGAGAGCGCGCAGATCATGTCGTCTCTCGCCGTCGCGTGTCTCGTGATGATGGTGGCGATCTTTACCGGCGGTATCGCGAGCTTCGCGGCGATCTGGCTCGTCGTCGTACCGATCGAGGCTGCGCTGTCTGCGTCGCGTCGTATCGTCACCGCGGCGTCGGCAATCGCGCTTGCTTGCGTCGTTGCGCTGGTCGCGATGACGGCATTGGATTGGCTGCCGCCGTCTGAAGCCGGTGCCAGCCATCTGGTCTTCATGACGTTCGGCATCGCCTCGGCGACGCTCTATGCTGCCGGTCTCGCCTTTGGCGCGGAGTCGCTGGCGCGTACCAGCGTGTCGCTGCTCAATGTCGAGGAAGACCGCTATCGTCTTTTGGCCACGCATATGAGCGATGTGATCTCGCGTCATCGCCCCAATGGCACCGTCCAGTTCATCTCGCCTGCTGTAGAGACGCTGGTCGGCGTGCAGCCCCAGCGGCTGTTCGGTCACGGTCTGTTCGACCGCGTTCATGTCGCCGATCGGCCGGCCTATCTCACCGCATTGTCCGATGCGGCGCGCGGCGGTGAGGCGCGCAGCGTCGAGTTCCGCTTGCGCCGCGATGGCGCGCGCGGTGAGGCCGGCGACTTTATCTGGGTCGAGATGCGCTGCCGCCCGCTGGAGGTTGGAGCCGACCGTTCGGCGCCGGCGAATGCCGAGACTGAAGTGGTCGCGGTGCTCCGTGACGTTACCGACCGCAAACTGCAGCAGCAGGCACTGGAAGAAGCGCGCATCGAGACCGAGCGCGCCGATGCGTCGAAGACACGCTTCCTTGCCACCATGAGCCACGAACTGCGCACACCGCTGAACGCCATCATCGGCTTTTCCGAGATGATCGCGCAGGAAGACGCGTTGATGCTGGATGCAGCTAGGCGCCAGGAGTATGCGCGACTGATCAACGATTCCGGCCAGCATCTGCTATCGGTCGTCAACGGCATTCTCGATATGTCGAAGCTGGAATCAGGCAGTTTCGAGCTCGCACCTGAGCCCTTCGCTCCGCGTCCGGCGCTGATCAATTGCTGCAATCTGCTGGCGCTGAAAGCGAGCGACAATGGTGTCGATCTGATCACCGATGCCCCGAAGGATCTGCCGGAGATCAATGGCGATCCGCGCGCCTTCCGTCAGATACTGCTCAATCTCGTCTCCAACGCCATCAAATTCACCGAGCGTGGGGGGAATGTCACCGTCACCGCCGGCGTCGAAGCGTCGTTCCTGGTCGTGCGTGTGCGCGACACCGGTGTTGGTATCGCCGCCGACGATCTCGCGCGTATTGGCGATCCGTTCTTTCAGGCCGGCGAAACTTATCACCAGCGCCGCCACGAAGGCACCGGCCTCGGCCTGTCGATCGTCAAGAGCCTGGTCAGCATGCATGGCGGCGAGATGCAGGTGCAGAGCCGTGTCGGTGAGGGCACAAACGTTACGGTCGCGTTGCCGCTTGACTACGTGCCGCCGCAGGCTGCGCCGAGCAACATCACGCCCCTCAATATTACCAGTGCTGCATCGCGCAGTGCATCTTCCGGGACGGTCCATCAGGTGAAGAAGAGTGCCTAAAGCAAGTTCGAAAACCGCCAAGTCCAACCGCGCGAGCGCCGTCGCCATCGAGGAGCCGGCCGAGCGCGGGCTGTTGATGCGCATGGTACTGCACAGTCCGAAGGACATGGTGGCCGGTTTGATCGCTTTCTCCGCCGTCAGCGCGATCATTGCGAACGCCATCTTCTTGCAGAAGGGGCATCACCCGTCGCCGATGTTCGGCTCCAGCACTGTGGTCGCGTTGCCGGCGCCGCCCCCCGCGGTAAGCCCGCTGCCGAAGCCGCGCCCGAGCGACGCGACGCTGACCTCGTCGGATGCGAAGTTCGATGCCCGCATGATGGATTCCAGGCCGGTCAATCCGGCGGGCGAGCCGAAGCCGTCGGTGGTCGCCAAGCCTGCCGATCAGCGCGGCGGCGATGCCATGGGCAATCTCGTCAAGGCAACTGCAGCGCCAGCCACGACGTCGTCGGTCCAGCGTCCTCCGGCGCCCATCCCGCATGCCGGCAAGGTCGATCCGCTTGGCGATCTCATCACCAATACCCGCCGCATCGCCGCCGTGCAGCGTGCGCTTACCGAATATGGCTATGGCCAGCTCAAGCCGACCGGCAATGTCGGGTCGGATACGTCCGCCGCCATCCAGCGTTTTGAGCGCGAACGCAAGCTGCCGGTGACCGGCCAGATGTCCGACCGTCTGGTGCAGGAGCTCGGCACCGTGACCGGCCGGGCGATCAACTAGCGCTGATCGGATCGCTGGCCTATCGTCTCATCATGAGCCGTTTGAAATCAGCAATATGGGTGGCCGCTTATCTGCGTCGCTGCCAGACCGAAGGCGTGTTCGGAGCTGTGCGCCGACGCGGGGCCGAGGAGGCGGGGGCGATCTTCGTCAAACTCGCGCTGCTCGATGGCAATGCAATACTCTACACGCCTGCACCGCAGACCGCCTATAATGACAGCCGTCCTGTCGATCGCGTCTTCGCGCCATCGCCGCCGCAACCGGTGGAGGAGCGCAAGATCGAGGAACGGCTGCAAAAGGAAATCGGCTTCGATCCCGATCTATGGATCGTGGAGATCGAGGACAAAGCTGGCCGGCATTTCCTCGATCTGGCGAAGACCTAGCTTCCCGAATTGTTCCGTGTGCGCGTGATGTCCACGCCTGGCTGCATGCTCGGCCGCGCCGCCGGCGTTGCCGCGCGGGCGCGCTGACGCTCGTCGTCATACAGAGTCGGGCGGAATTTCGCACGCGTGGCTGCAAGATGTGCGCCGCGCCACGCAGCGACCATGATCAGCGCCGCGCGCTCGGTGAGCACGTCATACATTCGCGACAGCCGGTACACATTGTTCACCGACGCGCCGAATTCCGGATTGAGGAACAGCAGCACGCGCTGGAAGATGGCACCATGCATGCCGAGAGCCTTGGCGCAGCAGGCGAGCGGCTCGCCGCCGGGATCGTTGACCACCTGATCGGCAATCGCCATCGGCAGCATCAGGGCCTCGCCGATCTCGCGCGCGAAATTCTCGCGGTCCTCGGCAAAGGCAGCCATTTCCAGAATATGCATCGCACGCTCCGCGCGCGCATGCGGAATGCGCGCGGAGGGCTGCAACGGCGTATCCGCGAGATTGTGCAGCATCTTCGCGCGCTCGGAGGCATTGGCGGCGAAGAACAGATTGCTAATCTCGGCGGCATCGTTCGGCTGCATCGTCCGGTTGACGATGCGCGTCGGCGGCGGCGCCGGTTGCTGCAAGGTCGGTGCCGGCGGTTCCGGAACCGGCGACGGCGTAAGCGGTGACGGTTCCGCAACGGCGGCAGGCCGCAATGCCAGTTGGCCGAGGATTGCCCGCGGCGTGTTCGGATAGATCGACAACCGCGCACGCACCGCAGCGCGCGTGGCGTCGTCGACCTGATCGATCAGGCGCGAGGTCAGTTCGACGAACTGCTTCTCTTCGTCTGCTGTGTGACTCGGCGCCTGCACATAGAGATCGGTCAGCACCCGCAGTAATGTCGGACGAATATCGACGCCTTCGCGGCGCGATAACGTCATCAGGCCGTCGAAGCCTGGAATCATGGGCGGAGTGGTCATGGTCGGAACGCTGACTGAGGCTGCTTTGCCTCAAATTACGACCGACCGATTAAGAGCCCCTTAACCATGCAGGCGCCGGGACGGTTCCATGGCTGGTTGTGTCATGGGGCCGCAAAAATACCGTCAGCGCTGGCCTTCGTAATACAATGGCATGCTCCCCGGCCGGATCGCCCGTTCGGTGCGGCGGCCCATGAAATAGACGCCGCCGGCCGCATCGGCGCGCGCGCGGGATTTGCCGAAACGATCGAAGTATCGCAGCCAGAAGAACGGCAGCGTGGCGAGCCGCGAAAATTTGTCGCCGGCGCCCAGTGCACGCGAGAAATAACGGATCGACCACAGAAGCGCGACGCCGGGGCCGGTCACGGCGCCGGCCTCGATCTCGTCG
The DNA here is from genome assembly GCA_030147505.1 of Tardiphaga sp. GTDB lineage: Bacteria > Pseudomonadota > Alphaproteobacteria > Rhizobiales > Xanthobacteraceae > Tardiphaga. The sequence continues at coordinate 203,137 of JASBVG010000044.1, read as the reverse complement.
AACTTGCGGAACAGCCAGCGATGACCGCTGCGCGTGAAGCGCGAGAAGTCGTAAGCGCGCTCGTGCACCTGCTGCATGAATGGCGTCTCCGCATAGACGAGACCGTGCGATTTCAGCACGCGATGAATCTCCGTCGCCACCGTCGCCGGCTCAAGCACATGTTCGAGCACGGCCTGAATCCAGACGCCATCGAAGGTCGCGTCATGGAAGGGCAGTCGATGCGCATCGGCGACCAGCACGGTGTTATCGGATGAGAACACGTCGCTGCCCACGACTTCGATATCGGGGTCATTATAAAGTTCATGCGAGCCGGCACCGATGGTAGCGCCGCCGACGATCAGCACCACCGGGTGCGGATTGTGCTGCTTCAGCATCTCGATGAATTTCTGGCAGTTGTCGGCCGCCACCGGATTGTCGCCAAAGGTGAGGCGATGCAGGCGCGAGCCGAGCGAGCGGCCGGTGGTGTCACGATTGAGCGCCGAGCCGTGCTGGCGGCGATACATCGTGCGATCGAACACGCTCTCCTCGAAATCGATCAGCACCGGCTGGCCATCGACCATGGGAAAACCATCGGTCGAGTAGTCGCAGCGATAATTCACGCAGGAGGGCTTGGCATGAATGTCGGAGATCGGCGAACTGCAGCGCGGGCAGCGCATTCGTTCCTTCCAGTTCGGCGAGATGGCAAGTTCGTCCACGCTTTGCAATTTTACGCCCATCGTCAGATTTCATCCTGATGTCTGTCGGGTGAGTCGAATGCGGGGAGGCGTCGATCTGTTCCCTTGCGGCACTTTTCGGAGAAGGTTCTCAGACAAGAATGCGGCGACATATGGTTAAAGTCCTCCGGGTTCCGTTAGGAACTCGTTAACCATAAGTCTCCTTAATGCGCAGGCACCGTTCGCGTGGAAACGGCGCGAGGGGCGGAGACGATGGGCATTATCATCAAGTTCCCGGCGGATGCGGCAGCGCGACGGCTGGGCACGGATGTGGCCCTGCAACCTCGCGATACGTCAGCACAAATCCTGATCCTTCCGGTGATCCGTATCGAACGTCATGCCGATGACAGGAATGGCGGGCGCGGCCCGGAAGAAGGTACTGCGCCGGGCCGTCGCCGCAAGCGTCGCGCGCGGTCCTGATCGCGGAACTCGCAACATGTCGATGATATCAACACCGAACCGCACACGGCTTCGGCGCAAGCTGCCGCTTCTTGTCGGCCTCTTGCTGCTGGGCGCGACGCTCGGTGGTTGCGCCGGCGGCGATTTCGGTCGCACGCGCAATAACGCCGTCACCGATGACATGCATCGCTGGGTCGGCGTTGAGGCGACCGGCAGCGTCGGTCTCAAATCATCCGAGTTTCAACTCACCGATCTGGAACGGCAATTGCGCGATCAGGCCTATCCCTTGATCGAGCCGCCACATTCGCGCCCACTGTGGAAGAGCGTATTCGGGGATTACAAGCCGATTGAAGCACCGTGGCGGCAGAACATCGTGTTCGATCGCTCAGCCTACGGAAAACTTCTGATCGACGAGCCGCATCGTTCGCATTCGTCGCGCTACGCGGTGCTGATGGACGATGTGCGCAACGACATCCTGCGCTTTGAAGCCTTCTATGCCACCGCCATGCGCGTGACCGAACTCGATCGCAAGCGTGCGGCGAGCCTCAAGCTCGTATCGGGCCTGCAACCGAATGAACGTCTCGACGCCAATGCGCGCATGGACGAGAACGCACTGATCGTGCAGTGGGTCGAGCAATGCCTGCAGCGCCGCGTGTCGTCCTACAAATGGGCGCTGGAGCGCCTCGTGATTCACGCGCCGGACAACACGGCTGCAAGCGCCGACATGCTGATCAATGAACTCGCATCGCAGGCCAATGCGGCGGCAGGCACGCTGATGCCCGTACGTCCGGGCAGGGCACTCCGCGTCGGTGGGTGAGTTACTGTATCTGGCCGCAAGGGTGGATCATGCTTCACTAATCCGGCCTACGGCCGCTGTGCTTGCCTTCTCATCCTGACTCTTGCTGTTCTCTTCATTACTCTCTACACGCTGCCCCAGAATCTGCCGCGCACCCTTGCGTGAAAACGGCTGCACGATCTGACCGATGAAATCCGGCGCCACCTTGCCGCTGATGCCAAGTCGGTTGGGCGAGGCCTTGTCCGGATTGAGATAGGTACCGAACACATGATCCCAGATCATGATGTTCTCGCAATAATTGCTGTTGCCCTCTTTCAGCATCTTGGAATGATGCCAGCGATGCAGCTTGGGCGTCGCAAATATTGGATCGAACAGCGCTGTGCGCGTCTCCACATTGCAATGGGTCAGCAGCCCGGTGATTGCCGTCACCGCGCCGACCCACAGGAACACCTGCAGCGGCGCATCGAGCAGATAGAGCGGGAGCTGGCTCAGCACCATCTTGATCAGCGAGTCCACCACATGGAAGCGGCCGGTGTTCACAACCCAGAGCCTGATGACGCTGTGGTGAAGCGCATGAAAGCGCCAGAAGAACAGATTTTCGTGCGCAATGCGGTGCGACCAGTAGAGGCCGAACTCGGCAATCGCCAGCGCGAGCACGACCTGCGCAATCAGCGGCCAATGCGTCGGCCATAGCTGCGAGACGTGATCGTCGGTGCGAGTCACGGTCGCTACCGCCATCGGCACGATCGACGTGGCAGCGACCGCCAGCTGCGCAGCGCCTTTGGTGAGCAATGTGTGTCCGATATCGTTCAGCAGTTCGCCATCATGTTCGAGCCATTCCGCGCGATGCGGGGTGGCTCGTTCGAGCAGGAAGATGGCGCCCAATAGCGCGGCATAGACCGCGTTGAACCACATGATGGGCGCGGTGCTGGCAAAGGCGAATCCGGCGCCGACAAGCGCGCCGACATAGAGCAGTGGCCACCAGACGAGAGAGAGGAGATAGGAGGACTTCGTTTCCGCCGTAGCCTGATCTTGATGCATGTGAGTTCCGGTTCGGTCGATTCGCCGTGTCATGTGCTCGACAGGCAGCATCGCCGATACGGATGGCAGGCAGATTACGTTCGGCCTGAGTGTGGAACTTTTTCATGCGGGAAGATGTCACGGGCAGCGTGGCGCGTTCTTGTCATTTCGTGACGAGAATAGTTGGTCGGGCACGGCATCTGTCCGACCCTACCGATTCCGCTTCGTCGGCGTTGCCGGTGGATCGGTTTGAACACGGCAGTTCGCGGCGGTCAGCGATGCTTGAGCCTGGACCATCAAACCCGGCTCTGCGGCCAGTGCCTTCAATACGATCAGTCCGGTCTCGCTCGGCGAGTCGATGATCAGCCGGTCGGCGGCGGTGACGTCCTCTTCCTCGGGCAGCGCCTCATGCTGCGCCTCGGTCATCAGGTCCAGCTCGATGACACGGCGGCCGGCGGAGCGGTCGTTGATGGCGTAATAGGCCACGTCGCTGCGGGTATAGAACGACACCGACGTATAGGACTGGCTCACCGGTACCGTCAGCTTGATCGGTCCTTTGGACAGATCGTAGCGGCAGACCGCCATGGCGAAAGCCGGATCCATGTAGGGCAGGAGTGCACTAGTCGGATTCGTCTGTGCCAGCGGCGTCACTGCATTTTCCTTGGTCACTGCGGCGAGCCGCGAATAGGCGTCCTGGGTGGCGATGCGCGGCAGTGCCAGCACGCTGACGAGATGAACCAAACCGCCGAGCAGCACACCGCCGATGATCGTGGACAGCAGTCGGATCATGACGGACAGCCCGCCGTGGCGATGGCTGGCATCGGCGCGTCCTTTTGACTGCGGGTGGCGACGCCGACCGGCGTATCGTAGAGGCGCAGCGCCAGCACATAGCGATCGATGGCGCTGGTCGGCAACCAGTTGCCGGCGCGCGAACGCGCGGCGATACGGATCTCGAATGCGCCATCGGCGCTGCGCACGACTTCCTGGCTGGTAAAGCCGTAGCGGTTTAGCGTATTGGCGACGAGGCGGCCCTTGGTATCGTACAAAGTCAGCGTCCAGAAGCGGGCGGGCGGAGTGACCCCGCTGATCACCACATCGCAGCGGCCATCGAGCGGCTTCTTGTTATCGTCGGTGGTAGCCGTGAAGGTGATGCCGTCGCCTGTGCCGATCGGCAATTCGCCGGAGCGCGCGATGCTGGCACGGGCATATGGATCGATCTCGTTCGACCCGCTGCGCGGCCGTGCGGTCCACGAACCGATGGTGAGCGTGCCGAGGTCAACACCGCGCGTGGCTGTCGTCCAGGTCAGGCCGAGGCCGACGCCGGCTGCAATTGCGAGCGCTAGAAGCGTGAGGAAGATTAGCCGCACGTCGCCGCACCTGTCATGTCGTCAACGTCAGTTCTTGCGGGTGGGAGCGGGCTTTGCGGAAGCATCGCCCGCCGCCGCATAGTTTTCCGGAAAGGCGAGGGTGGTCGAAGCCCGTGGCTTCGTTGGTTCGTTGATCGCAGAAGTATTGCCAATCGTGCGTCCGGCATCGTCCAGCATCTTTTCCACACGCAGCAGGATATCGGCGCCGCGCCGCGTCAGCACCGGCGGCGGGCCGGGTTTCTGTTCCTGTGCATTGGCGGCCATGGTCGAGGAGGCTGCAGCCGCCGGATTCTTCGTGCCCATGCCAACCCCCGGCAGTTCGCGCACCTCGATGCCCTGATGTGCGGCCACCATGATGTCGTGCCAGGTCTGGGCCGGCAGCGAACCGCCGGTCATGCGGTTCGTCGGCGAATAGTCGTCATTGCCGTACCAGACCGCGGCAGCGAAGTTGCCGGTGTAGCCGACGAACCAGGCGTCGCGATAGGCATTGGTGGTGCCGGTCTTGCCGGCGGTGGGAATGCCATCGAGCGCAGCGCGACGCGCGGTGCCTTCGCTCACCACATGACTCATCATCTCCGCCATATCGGCGGCGACGGAGGCGGGGATCGCCTGGGTCGGCTTCGGCCCATCTCGGTCGTAGCGCCAGACCAGATCGCCGGCGCCGCTGCGTACTTCCAGCACCGCATGCGGAGCGACGGCGCGGCCCTTGTTCGGGAAGGTCACATAGGCGGTGGCGTGTTCGACCACCGACACTTCGGTGGAGCCGATTGGAAGCGAGGGCGTGTCGAGCAACGGCGCCTTGATGCCGAATTTGCGGGCGGTTTCCACGATCTTGGCGCGACCCGCTTTCGGGCTTCCCTTGCCGAGCGCGATGGAGATCTTCACCGGCACCACATTGATCGAACGCGTGATCGCCTGGGTCAGCGTGACATTGCCGGAATAAGAGTGGCCGTAATTCTGCGGGCACCAGTTGCCGATACAGACGGGGCCGTCGAGGATCACCGATTTCGGCGTGTAACCATTCAGGAGCGCCGTCGTGTAGACATAGGGTTTGAATGACGAGCCGGGTTGACGCATCGCGTCCACCGCGCGGTTGAACTGGCTGGCGCCATAGTCGCGGCCGCCCACCATGGCGCGAACGCCGCCGTCGAGATCGGCGACGACAGTGGCTGCCTGGGTCGCGTGATAGTCACGGCCGAACTGGCGCAACTGGTTTTCGACGGCCGCCTCGGCAGCGCGCTGCACGTTCATGTCGATGGCGGTGCGCACCACGAACACGCGCTCCACATAGGATTTCGGAAACGTGTCGACCAGCCTGCGCATCTCGTCGAAGGCCCAGTCGAGATAGTAGTTCGGTGACACTTCCTGACGGCGATCGACGGCAACGGCCGGGTTACGGCGGGCGCCGAACACCTGGCCTTCGGTCATGAAGCCGGCATCGACCATATTGTCGAGCACCTGATTGGCGCGCGCACGTGCGGCAGGCAGGTTGATGTGCGGCGCGTATTTGGTCGGCGCCTTGAACAGGCCGGCGAGCATGGCAGCTTCCGCCAGGGTGACGTCACGCGCCGATTTGTTGAAATAGAAATGCGCGGCGCCGTCGACGCCGAAGGTGCCGCCGCCCATATAGGCGCGGTCGAGATAGAGTTTCAGGATTTCGTTCTTGGTCAGACGCGTCTCGAGCCAGATCGCGAGGAATGCTTCGTTGACCTTACGTTCGATGGTGCGCTCATTGGTCAGGAACAGGTTCTTGGCAAGCTGCTGGCTGATCGACGAGCCGCCCTGGCGCACACCGCCAGCCTGCGCATTGGTTACGAGCGCGCGTGCCGTGCCAGCGATGTCGATGCCGAAATGGTCGTAGAAGCGGCGGTCTTCCGTGGCGAGCGTCGCCTTGATCAGATTGTCCGGGAAGTCTTCCAGCGGGATCGAGTCATTGTGCTTGATGCCGCGGCTGCCGATCGGATTGCCGTAGCGATCAAGGAACGTCACGGCGAGATCGGACTTTTTCAGCCAGTCTTCATCGGCAGTTTCGCGGAACGCTGGTTGGGCTAGCGCAAGCATCAGCACGAGCCCGCCGAGACCAAGCGTGGCGGCTTCCGACAGTGGCTCGATGAACAGCCAGCGTTTCCAGCTCCCGACATGGAACCTGTCCATGAAGGTCGAGTAACGTTCCCACAGCTCGCGGGTGCCGCGACCAGAGGAAAACAGGCCGGAATCGATGCGCGCGTCGAGGTCCAGCAGGAAATGCCGGACTTTCATGATCCATTTCGACGGGTCAATCTTCGGCACTGTGGCCCTTGGTTTCTTTGCAGCGCGCGCCTCGCCTGTACGGGCAAAGCCGGCGTCTGTTGCGGAATCATTGCGGCATCCCGGCGGCAGTGTTGCGGCACGGGAGACTCGTCAAGTTTTAGCCGAGCGGGGCCGATAAACCAATGGCGACGCAGTACAATTGCTGCTCAGGGCTAACGTCGCTAGAAGGACGTTTCGCCCGCATGACTGGACTCATTCGAAGATATGACCGCGCGTCCGCCCCATCCCTCCGCGCAGGAGGGAATGTTCTGGAAAACCAAGACGTTGGAAGAGATGTCCGACGCCGAATGGGAGAGCCTGTGCGATGGTTGCGGGCGCTGCTGCCTGAACAAGCTGGAGGACGAGGATACCGGCCGGATCTACTATACGCACATTTCCTGCAAGCTTCTCGATGCCAATCTATGTGCCTGCAAGGACTATCCAAATCGCTCTGACCAGGTGCCCGATTGCGTCCGCCTAACGCCGGACAATGTGCGCAGCCTGAGCTGGCTGCCGCATAGCTGCGGCTACAAGCTCGCGGCCGAAAAGCGCGATCTTTATTGGTGGCATCCGCTGATTTCCGGAAGTCGCGAGACCGTGCATGAGGCCGGCGTTTCGGTCCGCGGTCGCGTCGAGGCCAGCGAGGAGACCGTGCCGGATGAGGAGCTGGAGGACCATATCGTGTCCTGGCCCGGGCAACTGCCGCGCAAGGCCAAACTGAAGAAGCGACCCGCCTAGCGCGGAGTGTCGCATCCGGCGAGATTGCGCGGTCGGCCACTTCACGATACCCGTTCGGCGTGTGTAGAGTACCTCGGCAAAAGACACCTTAAGGTGGAGCGGGCGTGTGGGGGATACCGTGCCGGATGCGCCCGTTACTGCCGACTCCCCGGTCAGGGGCATTCCCGGCGAGATCGACGAGCCGATCGAGGAAACGCCCGCGCTCTGTCTGTCCGGTGGCGGCTTCCGGGCGATGGTATTCCATATCGGGGTGATCTGGCGGCTGTATGAGGCCGGGCTGCTCGGTAAGGTCGCGCGGATTTCCAGTGTCTCCGGCGGTTCGATCACCGCTGCGTTTCTTGGCATGAAATGGTCGCGGATCGATTTCGCGAACACTGACGTCAATCACGGTTTCATCCGCGAATTCGTCGCGCCGCTGCGCAAATTTGCCGGCCGGACCATCGACATCAGGTCGGTGATCCTCGGCGCGCTGCTGCCTGGCACGGTCGGCGATCGCATCGCCAGCGCTTATGACGCCGCGCTGTTCGAGGGCAACACTTTGCAGGCGCTGCCCGACGCGCCGCGCTTCGTCATCAACGCCACCAATGTGCAGTCCGGCGTGCTTTGCCGTTTCACCAAGCGCTACATGTGGGACTATCGCGTCGGCAGGATCGATGCTGACAAGATGAAGGTGACGCTGGCGCAGGCGGTGGCCGCATCGTCGTCATTTCCGCCGGTGCTGTCGCCATTCCAGTTGCGAGTAGCACACGACGACTTCACGCCGGGCTCCGGCATGGATCTGCAACGCCCGCCATTCACCGCCGGCATGGTTCTCACCGATGGTGGCGTCTACGACAATCTCGGCCTCGAAACCGCATGGAAGCGCCACAAGACCGTTTTCGTCAGCGACGCCGGCGGCAAGATCAAGGCCGAGGAAGCACCGAAGCACGACTGGCCGCGGCATTCCTACCGGGTACTCAATCTGATCGACAGCCAGGTGCGTGCCCTGCGTAACCGGCAGGTCATCGACTCCCTGAAGCTGTACCGCAAGGAGCCGGCCAGCGAGCGGGCGCGCAAAGGCGCGTTGTGGGGCATCCGCACCGACATCGCGGAATTCAAATTGAAAGACGCCTTGCCGTGTCCGCACGAGCGCACCATGGCGCTGGCCGAGATTCCGACGCGGCTGAAGGGGCTCGACGATGTTACCCAGGAACGGCTGATCAATTGGGGCTACGCCGTCTGCGACGCGGCACTGCGTGCCTTTTTCGATCCGTCGATCAAAGCGCCTGCGGACTTTCCCTATCCGGCCGCGAAGGTGTGAGGCGGCGCATCGACGATTGTTGAGACGACCATTGGGGGCAGTGGGTGGCAAAAGCGAAAAAAAGTGGAACGCAAAAGCCGGGCGGTTCGGGCGGCGGCGATGACGTCCCGGGAAGTCCGGCGACACCATCGGGGCAGCGTCCGGAGCAATTCTCGATCCCGGCCGATCTCGTCGAACATATCCTGCTCGGTCCTGCGAACGATCGCCGCGTGCTGCAGGACTCGCCGCTGCTCGGCGATGTCTGGGCCGCCTTTGCGTTCGATCCCGGCATCGTGCAGGACGTGCTCATTACGCCGCATCGGCGTGTCACCGCGGCGCTCGTCGCCAGCATCATTCCGAAGGCCATCGCGGCGCAAACGCAGGAGCGGACGCGCGAGGTCGATCCGGTCCCGGCGAAGCGTGACGATCATCCGCCCAAGGTCGCCTATCTGCAGGGCCTCGTAGCGGCCCGGCTGTACTTCGATCAGGTGCTGCGCATTCTGGTGCCGCTGACACAGTGGTGGCAGGAGCCCACGGTGCAGGAACGGATTGCAAAATTCGATCCGCAACGGGTGAAGAAGCTGCTGGAGCGTCGCCCATTGCAGGATCCTCCGGCGATCGCGGACGATCGCGAGACCTATACGTCGCTCGAAAGATATATCGCCCTTGCGGGGCTGATCTATTGGGACGGCAAATTGCTGCGCCCGGTCGATAAAGAGAAGCGTCCGCTTGCCAAGCTTCCGCCGCTGACTGCCGAAGAAGCCTTCGATAAATATCAAGACCACATCGACGAAATCATCAAGGCGATGTTCGATCTCTATGCCTTGATCAATGCGACGCCCGAGGTGTTGCAGCCCCCCAAGGCCGATGTCGATCTCAGTTTCGATATGGACGGCGCGGGCTACATTTTTCAGGTGTCGCTGAACCGGCCGGCCGCGGCTGCGCTGGACCGGTCCGTTCCTGCGGTGAAGGGCGATGCCGCGAAGACGTTGTTCAAGGTCGATTGCAGGAACATCGTCTGGGCCGTGCTCGATTCAGGGATCGACCGGACCCATCCGGCCTTCGTTGAGATCGACGAGCGAAAGAGCGGCGCTGCGAAATATAGTTCACGTATTCGCAAGACCTTCGATTTCACGCGAATCCGCGAGATCGTGAGCAACGTTGCCACGGACGTTAAACCCGCGGATGTCGAATGGATTGTGAAAGGCACGGGGCAAAAAGAGGCCGATGTCATCGCGAGTCTGAAAGCGATTGCGGACGACGCTGAAAATCAGCGGCCGATCAACTGGGCGCGGGTCGAAAAACTGATCACGCTCTTGCCGCCGAAGCTCAAAGCGGAGGACGTGCGCGACGAGAAGGGGGCGTCGCCCTTCGAGGCGGAGGCGCCGCTGCCGAGCCCGCACGGGACGCATGTGGCGGGGATCATCGGGGCCGGCAAGCTGGACGGACGTGCGGAGGGCATGTGTCCCAACATTCGCATCTATGATTTCCGTGTGCTCAACAAGACCAGGGAAGACACCGAATTCGCGATCATCGCCGCGCTGCAATTCATTCGCTACATCAATGAGCGGCATAACCATATCACCGTGCACGGCGCCAATCTGAGCCTGTCGATTCCGCACAATGTCCGCAATTTTGCCTGCGGTAACACGCCGATTTGCAATGAGTGCGAGCGGCTGGTGGAGAGCGGTGTCGTGGTCGTTGCCGCCGCCGGCAATCGCGGCTTCCAGAAATTCCAGACCAATGACGGCGTATTCGAGAATTATGCGGCTTTCAGCATCACCGATCCCGGCAACAGCGAAAGCGTCATCACCGTCGGTTCGACCCATGGCAACTGGCCGCAGACTTACGGTGTGAGCTTCTTCTCCAGCCGCGGGCCGACCGGGGACGGGCGGGCGAAGCCAGATCTGGTGGCGCCGGGCGAAAAGGTGGTGTCCACGGTTCTGGACAACAAGTGGGCGCCGGAGTCCGGCACCAGCATGGCTGCGCCGCATGTCAGCGGCGCGGCGGCCATGTTGCTGGCGCGCTACGACGAACTGGTGGGCCGTCCGCGGCGCGTCAAGAAAATCCTGTGTGATACGGCCACCGATCTCGGCCGCGAGCGCAGTTTCCAGGGCCACGGCATGCTGGATGTGTTGCGGGCTCTTCAATCCATCTGATGGAGACGGTGATGACCTTTGGTCTGGAAGTGCTGCGTGCGCGTAAAGGGGACTGTCTGATCCTGCATTACGGGACCGAGGACAATCCACGCCTGATGTTGATCGATGGCGGCCCATCGGATGTCTATGGTCCGCAGCTGGAGCCGCGTCTGCTCGAATTGCAGGGCGAGAACGATACATTGCCGATCGATGTCGTCATGGTCAGCCATATCGACGACGATCATATCAAGGGCATCCTCGACCTGATGAAGGCCCAGCGCCCGAACGCCCGGGATCTGCATCTCAAAGTATCGAGCCTGTGGTTCAACAGTTTCGACGACCTGTTGAGCACGACGCCGGCGCAGCTCGGCCAGCCCGCCACTGCCTCGATTCTCGCCGGTGTCAATCCGGCCGCCACATTTGCGGGCGTCCCTGTCGAGAATGAGGATCAGCACCAGACGCTGGAGGTGCTGTCCAGCGTGCCGCAAGGACGCAGCCTGAGGGACGGTGCCGAAGAACTCGGCTGGGCGCCCAATCATAAATTCAATGGCGACCTCATTCTCGCCACCGACCCACCGAAGCCGGTCAAACTGAGCGGGCTCAAGATCACGGTCGTCGGCCCGATGCAACCGGAACTGCTGGCCCTGCAGGAGGCGCATGACCAGTGGGTGAAGGAGCACAATGCCGGGCAGAAGAAATCGCCGGAGGCCATGCTGGCCGCATTCACCGACAAATCGGTGCCCAATCTATCGAGCATCGTGGTGCTCGTCGATGTCGGCGAGGGCGACGAGATGAAACGCATGCTGCTCACCGGCGATGCGCGGGGCGACAAGATCCTGGAAGGGCTCGCATTGGTCGAAGCGCTCGACGAAAATGGCGAACTGCATGTCGACATTCTCAAGGTGCCGCATCATGGCAGCAACTACAATATGACGACGGAGTTCTTCGAGCGCGTGAAGGCGAGGCACTATGTGTTTTCGGGGGATGGCGAGCATGGCAATCCCGAGCGCGCGACGCTGGAAATGCTGCTCGAAGCCCGCGGCCTCGACGACGACTATACGATCCATCTGACCTATGAGATCGACGATATCGATGAGAAGCGCAAGGCGGACTGGAAGAAGAAGCCTGTGGCCAAACAGGGTGGCGGTTGGTCACCTGCCAAGCAGGGTCTGGCAGCATTCTTCGATGCGAATGCAGGGTTGAAAAAGCGCGTCGAGGTGGTTCAGGAAGGGCAGCCCCACATCATCGATCTGAGTTAAGGGCGATTGGATTTAATGGAATTGTGTCCCGGACGCGATGCGGCGCGAAGTGCCGCTTCGCAGAGCCGGCACCGTCAAGAAGTCCGGTGTTTGAAACGGTCCCGGCTCTGCACAGCAGCGCAAAGAGCGCTGCACCGCGTCCGGGATACGACTCCGATTCGCGCGATCGAATCGAGCGAATTCTTGGTCGCGACCGTGGCGGTGATCTTTGCAGCATGCGACTTGCCGCCTGCAGGCACAGCCTTTATGAGGAGCGCCATGCCTGTTCCCGGCTGCCGCGAGAGCGGCGTCGCTGAATGGAGCGGGCAAGCAAAGGCAACCGAACAGCGGTGGCGGACGCGGATCCGGAAGACCAGATACCGCGCAGGGCCAGAGCGAATGAAGCGACCGGGATAGATGACGGCAACGCCCAGACTCTCGTTGATCGTCATCACCAAGAACGAGGAAGCAGCCATTGCGCGTTGCCTCGGCTCGGTACCCTTTGCCGACGAGATCATCGTCGTCGATAGCGGTAGCACCGATGCGACGGTCGAGATTGCAAAATCCTTCGGCGCCGAGGTCGTCGTCACCACGGACTGGCCGGGCTTCGGGCCGCAAAAGGCGCGGGCGCTGGAGCGTGCGCGGGGCGAATGGGTGCTTTCGCTCGATGCCGATGAATGGCTGGATGCCGAGGCGATCGCGCCGCTGAAAGTAGCTATGACTGCGGCCGATGCGCCGGCTGCCTATCGCATGTCGCGACGCTCGCGCTTTTGCGGCAGCGTCATTCGCCATAGCGGCTGGTCGCCGGACTATGTCACCCGGCTATTCCGGCGCGGGCAGGCGCGGTTCTCCGACGATCTCGTGCATGAGCGCCTGATCGTCGATGGCGGGGTTCGCACCGCCGGTTTCCGCATCGAGCATGACAGCATCACCTCACGTGCCGATGCCGAGGACAAGATCGTCCGTTATTCCACCGCCGCGGCCCAGCAGATGTTTTCGCGGGGCCGCCGTGCCGGCGCGGTTCAGGCGCCGCTGCATGGCTGGGCCGCTTTCATCAAGACCTTCATACTGCGCGCCGGTTTTCTCGACGGTGCTGCAGGGTGGGATGTGGCCGACTACAATCGCCGTTACGCCCACGAGAAATGGCGCCGGCTGGCGGAACTGAGCCGCAGCGCCTGATCACGCCCGCGCGAGCGACCGCCCGCGGCGGGATGCTCCCATGCAATGAAACAACTGTCGCGGGCGCCCCCGGGAGCATAGATTTTCCTGCAGGTGCCGGCGCGCGCGTTCCTGCGTCGCTGACGGCGCGACTTTTCACTGCATCGAAGAGTTCATGAACAAGATCGAACGCCAGCGTCGCGGCTCCGCCGACGACCAGCCATTGTCCGACGCGCTCCTTTCCGACGACATAGCCGAAGAACTCTCGCGCATCCCCACCGAGGCCATCGATCTCGAACATACACCGCCACCGGTCGCTTCCGCATCGCTGTCGCCGGCCGAAGTCCGCAGCATCCTGATCAGCCTCCTGATGGCGATGTTCCTGGCGGCGCTCGACCAGACCATCGTCGCCACGGCCCTGCCGACCATCGGCCGGCAATTCGGCGACGTTTCCAATCTGTCCTGGGTGATAACAGCCTATCTGCTGGCCTCCACCGCGGTGGCGCCGGTGTTCGGCACCTTGAGCGACATCTATGGCCGCCGCGCCACCATCATCGCCGCGATGGCGATGTTCATGGTCGGCTCGGTACTGTGCGCGCTGGCGCCGAACATGCTGGTGCTGATCATCGCCCGCGCGCTGCAGGGCCTCGGCGGTGGCGGCATTCTGCCGATCGTGCAGACGATCATTTCCGACGTCGTCTCGCCGCGCGAACGCGGCCAGTATCAGGCCTATTTCAGCGGCGTGTGGGTTTCGGCCGGCATCGGCGGGCCGATCCTCGGCGGCGTGTTCGCTGAACATCTGCACTGGTCGATGATCTTCTGGATCAACATCCCGCTCGGTATCGGCGCGCTCGCGCTGATGCTGCCGGCGATGAAGAAGATCCCGGTCTTCCATCGCCGCCGCAAGGTGGACTGGCTCGGCGGCGTCCTGCTGATGGTCTCCGCCGTCGCCTTCATGCTGGCGCTGACCTGGGGCGGCACGCGCTTCTCCTGGCTCTCGCCGACGATCATCGCGCTGCTCGGCGCCGCCGCCGCCATCGGTTTCGCTTTCGTCTGGCACGCCATGCATACCGACCAGCCGTTCCTGCCGCTGTCGCTGATCGGCGGACGCGTGGTGCCCTATGCGATGGCCGCCGGCGGCTGCTGCATGGGCGCGATGCTCGGCCTCACCGTGCATATGCCGCTCTATTATGAGGTCGTGTATGGTCTCACCGCCGCCGAAGCCGGGCTTGCGCTGATCCCGATCGCTGCCGTTTCGGTGCTCGGCGCGCTGATCGCCGGCCGCACCATGGTGAAGGCCGTGCACTACAAGCGCATTGCCATCTTCGGCACGTCGGTGGCGGCCGCGATGGGCCTCGCCATCGCGCTGTTGACGCCGCTGCCGTTGTGGCTGCTGCTCACGATGCTTGGAATCCTCTCTGTCGGCCTCGGCATGATCTTCCCGGTTAGCCTGGTCTCGATCCAGAACGCGGTGCCGCGTCCGCAGGTCGGCACCGTGACCGGCGCCATGAACTTCTTCCGCGCGCTGGTGTCGTCCTTCACGGTGGCTGCCTTCACCACGGTGCTGTTGATGGCGCTCGGACCGAACCTCGCGATATCGGGCGAGCATGCGCAGGCGACACAGGCGATCGCACGCGAGGAGATGATAGCGGCGTTCCGCTATGTGTTCGAGTCCGCGGCGGCGATGCTCGCGCTCGCCGCGTTCTTCCTCGTGCTGATGGAAGAGCGCCCGCTGGCGGGACCGGCAAAGGCGCCGCCGAGCCTGGTGTCGGAATAGACGGCGCCGCGGCCTGCAAAAAGCGCGCGCATTGGCGCATTGCAGATAGTTACCACACGATTAATTCATAATTGATGCTGTTTAGGAACCTCACTGCAACTTCTGGCGGCTAGGTTGGCCCTCATTGCAGGAACGGTGACGGAAGAAGTCCGGCACCGGATTGAGGAGGCAGAAGTGCTGCGTTTGATTTTGACATTTGCAAAAGATGAGTCCGGGGCGACCGCCATCGAATATGCGCTGATCGCCTGCGGCATCAGCCTCGCGATCATCGCCGCCGTGCAGGGGCTCGGCACCACGCTCAACGGCCGCTACGCCGCCGTCAACGCTTCATTGAAATAGGACAGGCGAGGGCGGTCCGGTCCCGGTCTTGTCCGGTGCGTAAGCTTGCCGCCGATCGCCTTGTTGTCATCGCTGCTCCATCCCGCAAAAGACGTGGCTGTCTTGCCGGAACGCAATGTCGTGAATGTTCTATCGGATGCGATGACGCTGCCTATATGATCTTGCGCGGGTATTCGCCCGCGCATTTTCATATGAGGTATACTGATGACCTTCCATTTGCGATGGACTGCGCCTGCGGGGCTCGCTGCTTTCCTGTTTATTCTCGCGGCACCGACGCCCTCTGCTGCGAACGGTGCGCAATATTGCATCGCCCAAAGCGGCTCCAACGGCGAGTCGTCCTATGTCGGCAACTGCATCTATTCCGACTATCAGCAATGCATCGCCGCTGCTGTCGGAACGCGCGGCAATTGCGTTGGCAATGTCGAATATCGCGGCGAATCCGCTGTGACGACGGCACCGCGCAGCCGGCGCGCACGCTGATTGCTACCGACCGGGAATGCAGATGACGTTAAGCCGTTTTTTCATTCTGGCCACTGCGGCGCTGACCGCTGCCGTCGCGGCGTTGGCGCAGGCGCCCGCGGAGGCGCGGCCATCTGCCGCAACGCGTTCGAACGTTCCGCCATTCTGCGTGCTCACCGGCGGTCCGCGCGGACCGGGGAGCCTGCCGCAGATCTGCCGGTTCTTTGACTATCGGCAATGCGTGCAGGCGGCCGCAGAGCTGCGCGGCAATTGCGTGGTCAATGTCGACTATCCCGGCAAGATCACCGGTGCCCCCGGCGCAACCTGGTCGCAGCCGGGGCGGTGAGGCAACCTCCTGACGTTGCGACGGAAATCGCAAACTGAGAGATTTATTTCCGATCTAAGATTTTATGCCTTGACAGCGTTGCGCTGCCCGGATAGGTTTACGGCATGCTCCACAATTGGGTTTCGAGACGGCGACTTCGCGCCAGTGTCTCGAGCCGATGGAGTTTCCTCACATGTCGATAGCACTGGTTACCGGAACATCGCTCCCGATGGTGCGTTGCTTTTGCGCAAGGCGCCGGTGCGTGCCTATTCCATGAGGTGCCGGAAGGCATCGGGGTGAGGTTGTGATCTTGCCCGAGCAGAGCGAGGACGCCATGGCAACCAAGCAGAACGGACACATCGTCGAATCCGCGACCGAGGCACGTCAGGCCGAACCGGGGCCGTCGGTGCTCGCGCTGCTGTCGATCAGTATCGGTCTTGCCGTGATCATTCTGGCGATTGTGTGGTTCGTGTTCTTCCGCACGTGAGCCCAGCCGGTGAGCCTCGGATGATGCGTTGCACGGCCGCAATGCCAATCGAAGGCTGAATTCAGCAAGCGAGTTTTTCATCATGATCAGGACATCGAAAGCCCGCCCGGCGAAACAGCCGGCGCGGGCTGCTGCTTTGGACAAGGGCGATGCGACGCTAGATGGTGTTGTCACCGACGAGGATGATGCCGAGGCGCGCAGGCTTGCCGGCATCGCCCTCCGCAAGAAGACGGTCGCATCGACGATGGTTTATGCCGGTCTCGGAGTGCGGGCTTCGGAACGCGCGCCCAGGCCCACCGCGAAAGAACCGAGCGTGAAGCGTTCGGCGAAACCGCCGAAAGCCGAGCCCGCCGCGATATGTGTGTCTTCGGACGCTATCGCAGTAGAGCCCGAGGAAATGGTGCACGTGGCGGACCAATTGCCGGTCATCATCGCATCACCGCCCGCTCCATCTGCGGACGCGACATCAGCAGAGAAACGCAAGCGACCGCGCACGCATTCGCAGTTGATCAGCCGCATCGTCGATACCATCGCCAGCCAGCTCGATGCGATCGACGCCATTACGAGCGATCCCGGCCGCGGCGAGGCGGGACCCGGCGAGGCCGAACGCCATGCACGCGCGGTGGCAGCGCTGGCGCGCGTGGCGGCCGAACTCCGCAAGGAGCTGGAAGGCGACAGGCGGAGACGTGCCGATGACGACGACAGATCCGCCGATCCCGATCGCCCCCGCGACCTCGATGAACTCCGTGAACGACTTTCTCGCCGTCTGGATGCGCGGCTCGGATGCGGATCGGCTGTTCCTGTGGGAAACGATGCGGCCGTCCGAACTCAGATTCCTGACTGAAGACTGCTGGCCGGTTTTCGCGCATCCGCATCAATTGCCGCCGGCCGGCGCACAAAATGGCGAACCGTGGCTGACCTGGCTGCTGATCGGCGGGCGCGGTGCAGGCAAGACGCGCGCCGGCGCCGAATGGGTGCGCGCGCAGGCGCTCGGCCGGCGGCCATTTGCTGAGCGCGTCGCCGGCCGCATCGCGCTGGTGGGCGAGACCGAGCACGACGTGCGGGAAGTCATGATCGAGGGCGTATCGGGCATTCTCGGTGTGCATCCGCGCGCCGAGCGGCCGGTGTGGTCGCCGTCGCGCAGGCGGCTGGAATGGGGAAACGGAGCAATCGCCGAAGTGTTCTCCGCGGAAGATCCGGAAAGCCTGCGCGGGCCGCAATTTCATTGTGCATGGTCGGACGAGATGGCGAAATGGCGGCAGGCCGAGGCGGCCTTCGACATGCTGCAGTTCGGACTGCGGCTCGGCCAGCATCCGCGGCAACTGATCACGACGACAGCGCGGCCGAGCGCGCTGCTGAAGCGCCTGCTCGCCGATCCCTCGACCGCGGTGACGCGCGCAGCAACAGCCGCGAATGCGTTTCATCTGGCGCCGACATTTCTGCGCAGTGTGATGAAGCGCTATGCCGGCACGCGGCTGGGACGGCAGGAGCTGAATGGCGAGATCATCGACGACCGGCCGGATGCGCTGTGGTCGCGCGCGCTGCTTGAACGGTGCCGTGTGGATGCGGCGCCCGGCCTGCAGCGCATCGTCGTCGCGGTCGATCCGCCGGCGACATCGACCAAGCGCGCCGATGCCTGCGGCATCGTGGCGGCGGGGCTCACGGATGGCGGTATCGTCTATGTGCTGGCCGACGACAGCGTGAACGGCGCGACGCCGACGATGTGGGCGAACAAGGCGATCGCGCTGTGGCGGCGACTCGAGGCGGATGCGCTGGTGGTCGAGGTCAATCAGGGCGGCGACATGGTGCGCACGGTGATCAACGAGATCGACCCTAGCGTGAATGTGGTGCCGGTGCGCGCAAGCCGCGGAAAATGGCTGCGCGCGGAGCCGGTGGCAGCGCTGTATGAGCAGGGCCGGGTGAAACATGTCGGCGCGTTTGCCGCGCTGGAAGACGAGATGTGCGACTTCGCGAGTTCGGGATTGTCGCACGGGAAGTCGCCGGATCGGCTGGATGCCGTGGTCTGGGCCGTGGCCTCGCTGGCGCTGGGCCGCCGCGGCAACGGGCCGCGGATCAGGATGTTGTAGTTCTTGTCCCGGGCGCGAACTCCGGCGTTTGGCACGGTCCCGGCTCTGCGGAGCGGCACTGGCGGCGATGCTTCGCATCGCCTAAGTGCCGCACCGCGTCCGGGACAAGTTAGAGGATGAGGTCATCAGACAGGTCGCGCCATTCGGGATTCAGGCTTTCGATCAGCTTGAATTTCCAACTACGGCGCCAACGCTTGAGGGCATGCTCGCGCGCGCGAGCTTCGAGAATGGATGCATATTCCTCGACATAGACGAGGTGCGTCACACCATAATCAATCGTGAATCCGGGAGCGAGCTTCGAGCGATGCTCGGCCAGTCGCCGGGTGATATCGCTGGTGACGCCGACGTAGAGAACGCCGCGTTTGGTGTTTGCCAGAATGTACACGAAGAATCGTCGCTGCATTCTTTCCCTCGCGTCCCGGGCGCGATGCAGCGTGCAACGCTGCTTCGCAGAACCGGGACCGTCTAGAACTCCGGCGTTTGGTACGGTCCCGGCTCAGCGGAGCGGCGCTGGCAGCGATGCTTCGCATCGCCTGAGTACCGCACCGCATTCGGGACAAGGCAAAGTGGATACTATCATGTTCGAACGCCTGAAAGCCTATCTCGCGGCGCCGGAGACCAAGGCGTCGCGCACGGCGAAACTACTTGCCTTCCAGTATGAAGGCCGCGCGCGGTGGTCGCCGCGGGACTACGCCTCGCTGGCGCGCGAAGGCTATGTCGCCAATGCCATCGTGCATCGCGCCGTCCGGCTGATCGCGGAGAACGCGGCGGCGTGCCATTTCGTCGTGTTCGACGGCGCCGATGAGCGCGAGGCGCATCCGCTGGCGCAGCTGCTGACACGGCCCAATCCGCGGCAGGATGGCGGAGCGTTCTTCGAGACGCTCTATGCGCATCTCCTGCTCGCCGGCAATGCCTATGTGGAAGCGGTGACGCTGGACGAGCGCGTGCGCGAGCTCCATGCGCTGCGGCCGGACCGCATGAAGCTGATCGCGGGCAGCGATGGCTGGGCCGAAGCCTATGAATACACTGTCAACGGCCGCAGCCTGCGCTTCGACCAGGCCGCAAGCACGGTGCCGCCGATCCTGCATCTCACCTTCTTTCATCCGCTCGACGATCACTACGGCCTCGCGCCCATCGATGCGGCGGCGACGGCGCTGGACACGCACAATGCGTCTGCAAAATGGAACAAGGCATTGCTGGACAATGCGGCGCGGCCCTCCGGCGCATTGGTCTATGCGGGGCCGGACAGCGGTGTGCTGTCGGACACGCAGTTCGACCGGCTGAAGCGCGAGCTGGAGAACAATTACCAGGGCGCGGTGAATGCTGGCCGCCCGCTGCTGCTGGAAGGCGGCCTCGACTGGAAGCCGATGGCACTGACGCCGAAGGACATGGATTTCCTCGAGGCGCGCCACATGGCGGCGCGCGAGATCGCGCTCGCTTTCGGCGTGCCGCCGATGCTGCTCGGCATTCCCGGCGACAATACATACGCGAATTTCGCCGAGGCCAATCGCAGCTTTTTCCGCCAGACCGTGCTGCCCCTCGCGGCGCGCACGGGGACTGCGCTGGCGCAGTGGCCGGCGGCCGAATATGGCGACGGCATCCGCATCGAGATCGATATCGACCGCATCGATGCGCTGTCCTCCGATCGCGTCGCGCTGTGGGAGCGCGTCAATGCGGCGGCATTCCTGACGCTGAACGAAAAACGCGCAGCGGTGGGCTATGCGCCGGTGGAGGGCGGGGACAGGTTGGGATAGGATCGCATCATGTCACTCACTTACGTCATTCCCGATCTGCACGGCCGCAGCGATCTGCTGGACCTCGCGCTGGCGCGCATCGATGCGCATGCCGCCGGCAGCGCTGCGACGCTGGTGGTGCTCGGCGATTACGTGGACAAGGGGCCGGACTCGCGCGGCGTGATCGCGCGGCTGCGGGCAGGGATGCCGGCGCCGTGGCGTGTTGCGATGATCAAGGGTAACCACGATGCGCTGATGGTGGCGGCGCTGCGCGACGAAGCCGACATGGATGACTGGCTGGCGAAAGGCGGCGATGCCGCGCTCGCTTCCTATGGCGGCGATCCCGCCGAGGTGCCGATGCATGACATCGCCTGGCTCGACGGCCGGCCGCTGTTTTTCGAGGATGCGCATCGGGTCTATGTCCATGCCGGTGTCGATCCCGCGCTGCCGCTGCGCAAGCAGGCGGCGATGGTGCTGCTGACAAAACGCTATGCCGCCGACGACGACAGCGGGCTCGGCGGCAAGCATGTGGTGCACGGCCATGACCGCCATCCCGACGGGCCGCTGCTGCTCGCAAACCGCTGCAATCTCGACACCAGCGCCTGGGCGACCGGGCGGCTGGTGATCGGCGTGTTCGACGACGACGTGCCGGGTGGGCCGGCGGAGTTGATCGAGATCACGCTGTGATCGTGGGTGCTGCCGCGTAGGCGGCGTCTCTTCTGACAACTGGAATCTGCACACGCTGCCTCGCAAGGGGCCGGCGCGCTTGCTGCTGTGTGAACGCCATGACCGTGATTTCCGATCTCATCGAAGCCTTTCTCGCCCGCGGCGATCTCGCGCATCTGGCGCTGTTCCTGTGGGCGTCGGTGGCGAGCCTCGCGGCGCTGTTCGCGCTGCGCGAGCTGGCGGGGGCGTCGCGGCGGTTCGATGAATTCGTGCGGCAACTCGCTTTGTTCAATCGCCGGATCGGACGGCGCGGGCGGAAACCCGATCTCGATAGTGACAGCGATCGCGAATGATCGCGCTTCCTGGGAGTGCGACGATGGACAGCCTGCATGCGATGCTGCGTTCGATCCGGCCGGAGACGAAGGCGGCGAAAGATCATTTGACC
The DNA here is from genome assembly GCA_030147505.1 of Tardiphaga sp. Taxonomy (GTDB): domain Bacteria; phylum Pseudomonadota; class Alphaproteobacteria; order Rhizobiales; family Xanthobacteraceae; genus Tardiphaga. The sequence goes on along the minus strand of JASBVG010000044.1, from coordinate 181,684 downwards.
GTGTTTCGCGAATTCCTGGCGCATCTCGATGCGCTCCAGCACCAGGCGCCGAACGCGAGAGCGCCGATGCGGCGCAAAGGCGCTCGAAAGGCCTAGGTCTTTTCCTTCCCCGGAGCGAAGCGAATGGGGAGGGTGGATCGAACGCGTAGCGTTCGAGACGGATGGGGTGCCTCCACAAGTGATGTCACCTGTGGAGGCACCCCACCCTGACCCACGACGGACGAATTCGTCCGTCGGACCCCACTGCGCCGCTGCGCGGCTTGAGGGAGGGGACACTGCCGACTGAGCTTTCCCAATCTCATTTTTCAACCGTCCCCGAGGCCGCCGATGCTTGCGCCTGTGCCCACTCCTGCGCGTCTGGCGCTGACGCCGGACGGGATCATCGAGGGCTATGCCTCGCTGTTCGGCGCCGTCGACCAGGCGCGCGACATGGTGATGCCCGGCGCCTTCCGGCTGACGCTGCAGCAGCGCGGGCTCCGCCGCATTCCGATGCTGTTCCAGCACGACCCATCGGAGCCGATCGGCATCTGGCTGGAGCTGCGCGAGGATTTTCGCGGCCTGTGGGCGCGCGGACGACTGATCCCCGAGGTGACGCGGGCGCGCGAACTCTATGCGCTGCTCAAGGCCGGCGCTGTGGATGGCCTGTCGATCGGCTATCGCACCCGGCACGGCGCCATCGATCCGAAGACGCGCATCCGCCGGCTGCACCAGGTCGATCTCTGGGAGATCTCGCTGGTGACATTCCCGCTGCTCGACGACGCCCGCGTGGACGCCGTGAAGCAGTCGCGCCTGCGCAGCGCAGCGGAGCGTGAGTGGCAGCAACTGATCGGGGCGGGCCAAAATGTTTCAGGCGGTGGCGCGGACGCACCGCCAGCGCCTGCACGGCGCGGGAGAGTGGTGTGTTCACTGCACTCCCGCGCTGCGAGGAAAGCGGCATTGCGCGGCGTCAGCACACGTCTTGCTTTTGGAGTAGGCCGATGATGGACCGAAGCAGTGACGGTGCACACGCCTCGCAGGCGCGCTACCTGCGCCCCGATGCCAGTCGCTACATTCGGCCGGATGCGCTGCGATTTGTTCGGCCGGACGTCGTGCGTGTCCTGGCGCCTGGCGAGACTGCGGCAGAGATCAAATACCGAGCTGATCAGCGCCGGATTCCCGCCGGACAATTTGGCGGCGGGCGTTGGACGGACACGCTGTTGACGCTGATCTTTGGCGAACCTCCATCGACCGATAAGGAGGATGAGGACGGCGAAGATGACGACGGTACCGAGGACGATGACAGCGATGACGATGGTGAGCGTGTTTCGAATGCTGAGGAGACGTTTCGGAACGCTTATGCGGATACTCCGCCTATAGCGGATGTCGACGATGGCAGCACATCCTCGGACGGCGATGGTCTGCACCAAGATGCTGGTCTTGAAATCGAAACGGATGTCGGTCCCAGCCCATCCGATGATACGACGGCGCCCTCAGACCAAACCGATCCGCTGCCAATCGTTCCAGTTGCTCAGCGAAGTCGCTCATTCACCGATAAATACGACGATCCTTACTACAGTCCTGGCGGCCATCACGAGATGCCGCAGGGCGTTTTCAAGAAATGGGACTTGCAGCCGGAAACCCGCCGTGTCTTTGATGACGCAACCACGGGGCCTTTGCCGAGAGACACATTCAGAACAAGTCCCGATGGCGTGCCCCAGGGGCACTTCTGGAATGGTCCTGACGGCGCACATGGGCGCTACAATCAGGCCGTGAACGAGCTTTCGGAGAAATTTCTGAACGATAGAAATATTCGTCCCAGCGAAATGACGCCGGATGATGCTTGGCAATTGTTAGCGGAAATCAGAGAATCTAAGGACCCGAGAATTCGCGATTACAACGACTCCGTTCGCTTGTTACGCAGGCTACGTCTCCTGCGGACCGGGCGGGGATCTCAATGAGAGGTTGGATCATGAGTGCGGATATCCAAGCCGAGCAGCAGCGAGACTGGCAGCTTCTCCATGATGCCATCACCGGTGTCCTTGATCTATATGGCTTGAAAGATCCTTTCAGAAAGGGCGACTACTGGCTGCTGGATGAGAATTGGGGACGTTATTCCCAACAGCTCGAATTTCAGAATCTGCAGCTTTTTGACACGCTCATCCTCACCGCGCTGCAGGATCTGTTACGCCAATTTCCCGATTGGTACATCACGATCCGAGTGGACGTCGTCGGTAAGGAAGATCAGTGGCCTGGCATGGGCGTCATTGTCTATCGTGACCGCATTGTTGACGATCTAAAACGCGATTTTCTTCCGTCAGGATTCCCTAGCCCCCCGTTCGGCGAGATACCGGCTGCAGAAGCAGAGCGGACCGCGGAACGCGTCAGAAACTTGATGGCTCTCACGCAACTGAAACGCCCCCGCTAGCTTCACTAACTGCTTGGTGCGGTGGTGCGCCATGGCGCGATCCATGCGCGTAGAGCTGCCTCCCATTTTGTCAGAGCGCCGATATCGGTCCATCGCGGCCGGCATTCGCATGTCCAGTCTCGAAATATGTCATCAACCTGGAGAGCATCATGAATTTCGAACTCACCGACGCTGCCCCCGAACACAAGGCCGGCTTCGCCGCGCCGCGCGAGAACTTTGACGAGCTGCGCCAGACCTTCGAGGACTTCAAGGCCGCCAATGACGAACGCCTCGCGCGCATCGAGCACAAGCGCGGCGACGTGCTGCTGGAGCAAAAGGTCGATCGCATCAATGCCGCGCTGGATGCGCAGCAACGCCGACTGGATGACATCGTGCTGCGCGCATCGCGGCCGAGCATCGGTGGGTCCCGTGCCTCGCGCGACGCCGGCGCCCGCGAGCACAAAAGTGCGTTCGATGCCTATGTGCGCGCCGGCGATATCGAAGCGCTACGTGCGCTCGAGACCAAGGCAATGTCGGTGGGGAGCAATCCTGATGGCGGGCATCTGGTGCCGCCCGAACTCGAACGCACCATCGGGGCGCGGCTGATGGCGATCTCGCCGATCCGCAGCATTGCCTCGGTCCGCGAGATTTCCAGCAGCGTCTACAAGAAGCCCTTCATGACCGCAGGCCCGGCCGCGGGTTGGATCGGAGAGACCGATGCGCGGCCGCAGACCACATCGCCGAACCTCGACGCGCTGTCGTTTCCGGCGATGGAGCTCTATGCCATGCCGGCCGCGACGGCGACACTGCTCGACGACAGCGCCGTCAATCTCGATGACTGGATCGCCTCCGAGGTCGAACTCGTCTTCGCCATGCAGGAGGGAGCGGCTTTCGTTAGCGGCGATGGCGTCAACAAGCCGAAGGGCTTTCTCAGCTACACGACGGTGTCGAATGCCTCCTGGAGCTGGGGCAATCTCGGCTATCTCGCTTCGGGCGTCGCGGGGGCCTTTGCGGCGTCGAACCCCTCCGACACGCTGGTCGATCTGATCTATGCGCTCAAGGCCGGCTATCGCCAGAATGGCTCGTTCGTGATGAACCGGAAGACCCAGGCGACGATCCGCAAGTTCAAGGACACGACCGGCGCCTATCTGTGGCAGCCGCCCGCGCAGAGCGGCGGTCGCGCCACGCTGATGACATTCCCGGTGGTGGAGGCCGAGGACATGCCGGACGTCGCGGCAAATTCGCTCGCGGTGGCGTTCGGTGATTTCCAGCGCGGCTATCTGATCGTCGATCGCGTCGGTGTGAGGGTGCTGCGGGATCCCTACAGCGCCAAGCCTTACGTGCTGTTCTACACGACAAAGCGCGTCGGGGGCGGTGTGCAGGATTTCGACGCGATCAAGCTGCTGAAGATGGCAGCGAGCTGAGGGTTGGACGGCTGGTGCGGGCGACATGTTGTCGCCCGCACCGGTCACTCAGCAATAGGTGAAATAGTTGCAGCCGAATTGCGGACGGCCGATGAGCAGTTCCTGCGGCGCACCATAGTGGCTGTAGTAGTAGGAAACCTGTGGCGGGCCGAAATAACGGTGGACCTGGATCGGCACACCGCCCTGGGGCGCGTAGGTGGTGATCTTGTCCCACGGTGGGGATTGCACTTCAAGGTAACGCCCGCGGCCAACGACCGGCACCGGCTCATTTACTTTGCCATAGCGTGGATAGCCCGAGAGATCGGCGGCTGCCGCCGGTAGCGTCAAGGTAGCGGCGATGCAAGCCAGGACCGGTGGGCGCAGCATCACGATCGTTCCTTCTGGCTGACAGGCAGTTTCCCGCGCGAGCGCGATAACGAGGCATATGGATTGTATCATTGTCAGAAAGAGCTTGTGTGAGGCTGATCTGTCCAGCGCGCTCGTGTCCCAACCAAGTGACCCAAAGAACCCGTATCCCGTAGCGCGATTAAAGCTTCGACGCCCAGCGTAGGCGCGACCTGCATGACCATGTTGCCTGGTCGTCAAAGGTTGGCCGGGTGAAGCCCGGCGGTGACGAGAATTCCTTCACTTTCCATTACTCACTCGCATGGGTGCGCGCATGAATGCCTGGTTGCAGCAACAGCAACGTCGGTTCATGCGTCCGGACGCTGGGCGATATCTAAGATCAGATATCGGGCGTTATCTCGTGCCCGAGAGAAAGTGGGACGGGCAGCCGCGCATCGAAGCGGGTGACCCGGATGGCGGGCAGTTTACGTTTGGTGCGCAGGACGGAGAAACGCAGTCAGATAGCGGTCGGCCCCGAGTCTACATCCATGCTCCTTGGGGTGACGTGACTGAGGGGGAAGGCGCCGGTGGCGTTGGTAATAACGAGCTGGATGATTTCTTCATCGCAGCTAGCGCATCGTCGAGCTGGCCGTTCAATGGCCATCCTCCGCTCGAGGATCCACCAGAAATTCCGGAGATCAAGCCGCCGAAAAGCTCCGACCGAACGGCATTTGCGCGCCGCGCAGCCCAGTGGATCGGCGCCGCATCGAAGGCGGGTGCCGCGATTCCCGTGGCTATATTTATCGGTGCGCTGAACGGAACCGAGTGGCTAGGGTACTACAACTCGTCGATTGAGAGCTATCGTGATCCGCCGCGAACTCTTGAAGAACTACAGGCCGGCGTAGGTCAGGGGAGGCCTGGATACGATGATCACCATATCATCGAGCAGACAGCGGCACAGAGATGGGGGCTGACGCGAAGCCAGATCAACGACAAGTCCAATATTGTAAGTATTCCTCGCTTGAAGCACTATCAGATCACGGGATGGTTTCAGAAACCCAATCCGCAGTTCGGTGGCCTTTCCCCGAGGCAGTATTTAAGTGACAAAGGCATCGCGGAACGTAGAGCAGTGGGGCTCCACGCGTTGGAACTACATAAGGTGCTGAAGCGATGAGGCTGAAAGCTGTCAATCAAATGACGACGTCGGAACTTGTCGATAAATTTGCCGAGGTTACAATTGCTCAAGATGAAGCTGAGCTACGCGGGCAAATGTCGAAGTACAATCGTCTTTACAAGCAGATGACAGACGTGGAAGCCGAGCTGAAGAGCCGGGAAGGCGACCAGCGGCGGGAGCTTTTGAGGTTGTTTGACCATCCAAATCTGCATGTGCGTGTTCAAGCAGCTATGCTGACATTGGCAGTTGCACCATTAGAGGCGAGAACACAACTGGAAATCCTGGCGGCTTCAGATCGACTTCCCTATTCCGCTGATGCAGGGATGTGCCTATGGAATCTCGATCGCGGTGTGTTCAGGCCGACGTAAAATCCCCCGTGTCCGGGCGGGCTGTAGTCACTCATTCCTTCAACACAAACCTCTTCCGCAACTCCACCGCCACATCATCCGCCATCTGCTGCGCATAGGTCGCGTGTTTCGGCGCGGTGATGACCATTGCGCGCCAGCCCAGCACGGGATCGGGGCGCACCGAGACATAGACACCGCCGACGACGATGCGCTGGGCGATCATCTCCTCGAGTTCGGCTTCGGTCTTTTCCTGCTTGCCCAAGTGGCTTTCCTCCCGGCGGTGAAAGCTACTTCCTCATATGGTGATATGTTTCGGCCTGGCCTGTTCACAAAGCGGCGAGCCGCAGACAAGCCGTGTGTCTCACGCGCGGCTGAGCCGTTTGGTACGCCCGTTCAACAATAGCCATACCAGCCGCAGCCATAGGGCGCGCGGCTGAAGATCGTCTCCGGCTTCGTGCCGTAATAGGAGCGATAATAATACGAATTCGGCTTGCCGTAATAGCCGTGAACGATGGAGGGGATGTCGACCTCGGGGGCATAGGTGACGATCGGTTCCTCGACCGGCTTCTCCTTTTCCACCACCACGACGCGGCGCGTCTTCGGCACCGGCTCGGCGAAGACCGCGCCGAGGCGGCTGTGGCCGGCGAGATCGGCGGCGTCAGCCGTCGCCGCGCCAAGGGCGCAGACGGCGAACAGCAGGGATGGCAGGAAGCTCCGCATGATTCGCCAAGGATAGCGGAGAACGTGTTTACGAAGGTTAACGGCGGGGGAGGGATGCTCACCCTTGCTGTCGTTACCCGCGAAAGCGGGTAACCCAGTAGACACAGCCGATCACAGATGAAGCCGAGGCACCGCCGTTTACTGGATCGCCCGGTCAAGCCGGGCGACGACAACAGACCGTGTGGCAATGCTCAGAGCGCCACGCCCCAGGCCCTCGCGGTCTGCAGAATCCAGTCGCGATAGAGCGTCAGCGGCGTCACGCCGGTGAGGCCGCCGCAGCCCGCGCTGCTCTTCGCGCCGGTGGACCAGGAGATCACGCCGATGACGACATTGCGGCCGTTCTGCTGCTGCAGCACGGGGCCGCCGCTGTCGCCGGTGCAGGCGCCGAGGCCGGCGCGCTCGTTATTGGTGGCGGGATCGAGCAGGCGGATCTGCAATTTGCCGGGATGGCTGGTGGAGACCAGCTGCGCCGCGCGCACCGTGCCGCCGCTCTTGCCGTCGCCGCGCGCGGCGACGCCGATGCCGGCGATGGTGTAGCTCTGGCCGGCCTCGAACGGCTCAAGCGGAATGCCGAGCGGCACCGCGGTCTTGCCGGGCAGGGGATCGCTGAGCTGCAGCAGCGCGATGTCGGCGCTGGCGCGGTGCGCCTTGATGCCTTGGGCGTTGAATTGCGGGTGATCGGCGACGCGCTTCACCGCGAGCAGCTGCGGCTGCCGGTCGGCGTCATATTGCACGATCTTGTAGCTCGCGCCCGGCGACACGCAATGCGCGGCGGAGAGCACGAGGGTTGGCGCGATCAGCGTGCCCGAACAGAAATTGCCGCGCGAGCCGACAATGGTGAGCACGCTGCGGCCGAGCGCATCGTCGACCCTGGCGCCGCCGACCAGCGCCCGCGCGGGCGTGCCGGACACCGAAGCGACCAGCAATGAAGTGAGCGCCGCCACCGCGAGCGCGCGACCTGTCTGAATCATGGCGGGATGTCACCGCTGCAATGCCGCCATGTCAATGCACCGATTTGTCCCATCACATATGTTGCGAGAGTTTCATGTCCGCGATCCTGCTGACACCGCCAGTGATCGAGCCGCTGACGCTGATCGAGGCAAAAGCGTTTTTGCGTGTCGACCGTGGCGATGACGACGCTGTCATCATCGCGCTGATCGCCGCGGCGCGTGTGCATGTCGAGGCGATGACGCGGCGCGCGCTGCTGGCGCAGACCTGGCGCTTCACGCTGGATGCCTGGCCGAAGGGTGGCCGCTTCGCGCCGCGGATCGGGCCGTTGCGGGAACTGGTCGCAGCGCGCGTGTTCGATGCCGATGGCGAGGCGCGCGAGATCGATCCCGAGAGCTTCGTCGTCGATGCGGCGGCGAATGCGATCGCGGCGCCGTGTTTCGCACTGCCGGCGCCGGGGCGCGCGCAGGTGGGGATCGTGCTCGACGTGCTGTGCGGTTACGGCACTGATGCCGGCGAGGTTCCGGCGGATCTGCGCCACGCCGTGCGGCTGCTGCTGGCGCATTGGTATGACAACCGCGTGGCGACGGCAGATGGCGCGGTGGTGCCGGCGGGTGTGGGCGCGTTGCTGGCGCCGTACCGGATGCTGGCGCTATGAAAAATCCCGGCCGCATGAAGACGCGCCTCGTGATCGAGGCGCCGGTCGAGAGCGATGACGGGCAGGGCGGCGTGGTGCGCGGCCATGTGCCGGTCGCGGCCGTCTGGGCGGCTGTGATGCCGGACCGCGTGCAGCATGGCTTTGAAGCCGATGGCGACGGCGCCGCGGTGCGGCTGCGCATCGTGCTGCGTAGCGAGCACGGGCTGACGCTGCGGCACCGGCTGGTGGATGGCAACAGGATCTATCGCATCACGGCGCTGACCGACAGCGCGGATCGTCGCTTCACGGAAATCCATGTCGACCATCGCGTGACCTGAGGAGAGTCCGATGCCTGCTGCCAATGTCGCATTGCGCGCGGCCGTTCATGCGGCGCTGAAGGCGGATACGGCGCTGATCGCCGTGCTCGGCGGCGCGCGCGTGCATGACGAGGTGCCGCGCGATGTCGCCTTTCCCTATGTGACGCTGGGCGATGCCGTCATCACCGACATCTCGGCGGGTGACGGCGATGTGCAGGAGCATCAGCTGGTGCTGCATGCCTGGTCGCGGCAGGGCGGGCACCGGGAGGCGCATGTGATCGCCGGCGCGCTGCTGAGTGCGCTCGACGATGCGCCGCTGGCGCCGGCGGGCCATCGGCTGGTCAATCTGCGTTTCGCCGTGGCCGACATCCGGCGCGAGAGCGACGGGCGCACCTATCACGCGGTGGTGCGCTTTCGCGCCGTCACCGAACCTTTGCTGCAGGGAGCATGAGATGGCCGCACAGAAGGGCAAGGATCTGCTGCTGAAGATCCATGACGGCACGGCTTACGTGACGGTGGCGGGGCTGCGCAGCCGGCGCATCGCCTTCAATGCGGAGCTGGTGGACATCACCCATGCGGAGTCGGTCGATCGCTGGCGCGAGCTGCTCGCGGGTGCCGGCGTGCGGCGCGCGTCGCTGTCGGGCCGCGGGCTGTTCAGGGACGGCGCCTCCGATGCGCTGGTGCGGCAGCAGTTCTTCGACGGCACGATTAATCATTGCCAGATCGCGGTGCCGGACTTCGGCGTGATTACCGGCCTGTTCCAGATCGCCAGCCTGGAATTCGCCGGCGAGCACAATGGCGAGGTGACGTTCGACATCGCGCTGGAATCGGCGGGGCCGCTGACCTTCGCGGCGGCGTGAGGTGAGCGCCATGGCGAACAGGCAGCGTGGAGAGATTGCCGCGGAGCTCGGCGGGCGCAGCCGCACGCTGGTGCTGACGCTCGGCGCATTGGCGGAGCTGGAAGCCGCGTTCGGCGCCGGCGATCTCGTCGCGCTCGCCGAGCGCTTCGGTTCGGGGCGGCTATCGGCACGCGATCTCGTGCGCATCATCGGCGCGGGGCTGCGCGGCGCGGGCGAGGCGGTGAGCGACGATGAGGTGGCAGCGATGACCGCGAGCGGAGGTGCGGCCGGCTTCGTCGCCATCGCCGCGGAGCTGATCGCAGCGACCTTCGGCGAGAATGCGTAATGACGCCGTTTCCATGGCAGGCGGCGATGCAGATCGGCTTCGGCGTGCTGCGCCTGTCGCCGGATGCGTTCTGGCGGATGACGCCGCGCGAACTGGCGGCGGCGATGACGGCGCTGCGTGGGGCGGTGCCGGCAGCGATCGGCCGCGCGCGGCTTGATGAATTGATGCGGCAGTTTCCGGATCGCGAGGTGGATCATGAGTGAGACATACGATCTCGATGCTGCCACGGCGAGCGTCGATGGCCTGAAGGCGAAGACGGTCAATCTCACCGCGGCTGCGACGACGTTTGCGAAAACGATGACGCAGGCTTTCGCATCGTCGGGCGCGAGCGGACAGAAATTCGACGACGTGCTCAAATCGTTGTCGACCAGGATCAAATCGCTGGCGTCGAATCCGACCACGGGTATCGCGAGCGGGCTGCAGGGCATCGTATCGGGCCTGACTGGCAGTGCGAGCAATGTGAAGGCGTTCGCGGCGGGCGGCATCGTCGGCACGCCGAGTTATTTTCCGATGGCCGGTGGTACCGGGCTTGCCGGGGAAGCGGGGCCTGAGGCGATCATGCCGCTGCAGCGCGCCAGCGACGGCAGTCTCGGCGTTGCCGCGCAAGGCGGTGGCAATGTCATTCACGTGCAGATCGCGACACCGGACGCCGAAAGTTTTCGCCGCTCGGAGAGCTACCTCACCGGCCAGATCGCCCGCGCCGTGGCGCGCGGCCAGCGCGGCCTGTAGCGGAGCATCGCATGAGCGGCTTTCACGAGGTGCTGTTCCCGCTCGACATCGCGCTGAAGAGCGCGGGCGGGCCGGAGCGACGCACCGAGATCGTCTCCTTCGGCTCCGGCCGCGAGGAACGCAATGCGCGCTGGGCGCATTCGCGGCGGCGCTACGACGCCGGCTATGGCATCAAGACGCTGGACGCGCTGCGCAGCGCGGTGGCCTTCTTCGAGGAGCGGCGCGGGCGTCTCTATGGCTTCCGCTGGCGCGACCGCCTCGACCAGACCTCGGGTCTCTCCGGCATCTCACCGCTCGACCAGGGGATCGGCACCGGCGATGGCGCACGCCGCGCCTTTCAGCTGGTGAAGACCTATGGCGGCAGCTTCGCGCCGTATCAGCGGCCGATCGACAAGCCGGTCGACGGCAGCGTGCGCGTGGCGGTGAATGGCAGCGAATTGCTGCCGGCGGCCTTCAGTTGCGATGCGACGACCGGGCTCGTGACGCTGACCGCTGCGCCCGCGTCCGGCGCCGTGATCACCGCCGGCTTTCGTTTCGATGTGCCGGTGCGCTTCGATACCGATTATTTCGAAGTCGATCTGTCGGCTTTCGCGGCGGGTGCGATCCCGAAGATTCCGTTGGTGGAGATACGGATATGAGAGCGATCCCGTCCGCATTGCAGGCGAGACTCGACAGCGGCGTCACCACGCTGGCGCAGGCGTGGAAGCTGACGCGGCGCGATGGCGGGGTCATCGGCTTCACCGATCACGATCGCGATCTCGTCTTTGATGGAGTCACTTTTCGCGCCGGCACCGGCTTTGCAGCTTCGGAGGCGACGGGGCGCTTCGATCTGTCGGTGGAGGGAGGCGAGATCGCCGGGGCGCTGGATGGCGACGGTCTCGATGAAGGCGACCTCGCCGCGGGGCGCTACGACGCCGCCGAAATCGAGACCTGGCTGGTGGACTGGAGCGATGTTGCGTTACGCGTATTGACGGCGCGCGGACGGCTCGGCGAGGTGAAGCGCGAGGGCATCGCGTTCATCGCCGAGATCCGCGGACTGGCGGATCTGCTCGCGCAGGAAAGCGGACGGCTCTATACGGCGAAATGCAGTGCCGATCTGGGCGACGCGTGCTGCCGGATCGATCTCGGCGATCCCGCTCGGCGCGGATATGGCACGGTGGACGCATTGCTGGGCACGTCGATGGTCGTGGCGGATGGTCTGTCGGATTTTGCCGATGGCTATTTCACCGCGGGGCGGCTGAGCTGGACCGGCGGCGCCAATACAGGGCTCGCCATCGAGGTGAAGCAGCATCGTGCCGATGACGGTGAGGTGGTGCTGTCGCTGTGGCAGGCGATGCCCGAACCCGTCGCGGCGGGTGACGCCTTCACTGTCACTGCCGGCTGCAACAAGACGCTGGCGGCCTGCCGCGAGCGTTTCGCCAATGTCGATAATTTCCGCGGCTTTCCGCATATGCCCGGCAACGATTTCATCATGAGCTATCCGCTGCCCGGCACGCTTTCGGAGGACAGCGGCGCGTCGCTGTTCGGGTGACAGCATCAGGCGGAAGCACTCTCATGACATCGTCGATCACCAGGGCGGCCATCGTGGCCGAGGCGCGTGACTGGATCGGCACGCCGTATCGCCACCAGGCTTCGCTCATGGGGGTCGGCTGCGACTGCCTCGGCCTCGTGCGCGGCATCTGGCGAAGCTGCATCGGCACCGAACCGGAAGCGCCGCCGCCTTATGCACCCGACTGGGCGGAGGCGCGCGGTGAAGAAACGCTCGCCGCGGCCGCATGCCGGCACCTCATCGCGGTCAAGGTGAATGAATTCGATGCTGGAGATGTGCTGCTGTTTCGCTGGCGCGATGGCTGCGTCGCCAAACATGCGGCGATCGCGACCGGCGATGGCACGATGATCCATGCCCATGACGGAGCCGCCGTGTGCGAAGTCGTGCTGGCGCCGTGGTGGCTGCGTCGGCTGGCATTCGCATTTCGGTTTCCGGGGGCAGTCTGATGTCCACGCTCATTCTCTCCTCTGCCGGGGCCGCCATTGGCGGGCTGTTCGGGCCGGCGGGCACGGCCATCGGGCAGATCGCCGGCACAGCGCTCGGCGGCGTGATCGATAGTGCGCTGTTTGGAAATCGCGGTGCGAAGGACGGGCCACGGCTCGGCAGTCTCGATGTCATGTCGTCCAGCGAAGGCGCGCCGATCCCGCGCGTCTATGGTCGCGTACGGCTCGCCGGGCAGGTGATCTGGGCAACGCAGCTCGAGGAAGTCGCCGGCACCGATGAGGCCGGCGGCGGCAAGGGAATGGGCGGAGCCGTCGATAGCGGGGCGACCTACAGTTACTTCGCCAATTTTGCCGTGGGGCTGTGCGAAGGCGTGATCGGCCGGGTTGCGCGGGTGTGGGCCGATGGCAAGCCGCTCGATCTCGATGGCATCAATTATCGTGTCTATCGCGGCAGCGAGGATCAGGCGCCGGATGCGCTGATCGTTGCCAAGGAAGGCGCAGGCAAGGCGCCGGCCTATCGCGGGCTCGCTTATGTGGTGTTCGAGCGCCTGCCACTGTTGAATTTCGGCAACCGGATCCCGCAACTGTCATTCGAGGTCGTGAGACCAATCGGTCTGCTGGAGACGATGACGCGGGCCGTGACGCTGATCCCCGGCACCACGGAATTCGGTTATGAGCCGTCGCCGGTGGTGCAGGTGGTGGGGCCGGGACAGGCGGCGTTGGAGAACCGGCATGTCAGCTCGGCGCGCACGGATGTGATTGCGGCGCTCGACGATCTGCAAGGCATGTGTCCGAACCTCGCGCGCGTCGCTATCGTCGTCGCATGGTTCGGCTCGGATCTGCGTGCGGGCCATTGCACGATCAGGCCGGGCGTCGAGAGCGCTGAGAAGGTCACGGATCCGCTGCTGTGGTCGGTGCAGGGCGTGACGCGCGAATCCGCCTATGTCGTGTCGCAGGTGGATGGGCGGCCGGCTTTCGGGGGCACGCCGTCGGACGACAGTGTGCTGAATCTGATCGCCGAGCTGAAGGCGCGCGGGCTGAAGGTCACGTTCTATCCGTTCGTCATGATGGACATTCCCGCGGGCAACGTGCTGCCCGATCCCTGGGGCGGCGCGGCTTCGCAACCGGCCTATCCCTGGCGCGGGCGGATCACCTGCGATCCCGCGCCCCGCGTCGCGGGATCGCCGCAAGGGACAGCAGCGGCCGGGGCTCAGGTGGATGCGTTCTTCTCCGGCGGTATTTGGAATTACCGTCGCATGGTGCTGCACTATGCGCAGCTCATGGCGCTGGCCGGCGGTGTCGATGCGTTCCTGATCGGCTCGGAATTGCGCGGGCTGACGCGCGTGCGTTCCGGAGCCGGCATATATCCGGCCGTCACGCAACTGGCGGCGCTGGCTCACGATGTGAAGGCGATCCTTGGCGCCAGCACGGTGGTGACTTACGGTGCCGACTGGACGGAATATGGCGCCGATGTCGTGACGCCGGATGCATTGGAAGTGCGCTTTCCGCTCGATGCGCTGTGGGCATCGCCGGCCATCGATGCGGTGGGGATCGACTACTATGCGCCGCTGTCGGACTGGCGCGATGGCGCATTGCATCTCGACCGCGACGAGGCCGGTTCCATCTATGATCGCGACTATCTGCGCAGCAATGTCGCCGGCGGCGAGGCCTACGACTGGTTCTATCCGGACGATGCCGCGCGGGGCGCGCAGGCGCGCAGCGCGATCACCGACGGGCTTGGCAAGCCCTGGATGTTTCGGCTGAAGGATCTGTGGGGCTGGTGGTCGCATGCGCATCATGAGCGCGTCGGCGGTGCCGAGACAAACGCAACGGCCTGGGTGCCGCAGGGCAAGCCGATCTGGCTGACCGAGGTCGGCTGCCCGGCGGTGGACAAGGGCGCCAACCAGCCGAGCGTGTTTCCCGATCCGAAATCGTCGGAGAATTTTGCGCCGTATTTCTCGAGCGGTGCGCGCGACGACATGATGCAACGGCGCTACCTCGAAGCGCTGCTGTCTGCCTTCGATCCCGCTTTTGGCGGGAGTGATGCGCTCAATCCGGTGTCGGCCATCTATGGCACGCCGATGATCGATATTTCGGCGATCCATCTGTGGACCTGGGACGCCAGGCCGTATCCGGTATTCCCTGCGGCGGTGGATATCTGGAGCGACGGTGCCAACTGGCACACCGGGCATTGGCTGAACGGCCGGCTGGGCGGCGCGCCGCTGGATGCGCTGGTGGAGCGGCTGGCGGCGGATAGCGGCGTCGTCGGCGTCGATGCCTCGCAGTTGCGCGGGGGCTGCGATGGCTATGCGGTGGATCGGCCGATGGCGCCGCGGGCGATGATCGAACCGCTCGCTGCGGCCTATGCCTTCAATGCGACGGCGGCGGACGGCGTGCTGCGCTTCATCCCGCGCGGCGGCGAAGTGGTCGCGGAGTTTTCCGAGGACGATCTCGTCGCACCGGAGCAGGGAGCGCTCGCGCAAATCGTGCGTGCGCAGGAGACGGAGCTGCCGCGACAGGTGGGCATCGGCTTCTCCGATGCGCTGGAGGATTATCGCCGCGGGGCCGTTACCTCGCGAAAACTGGTTGGCGGCGCCAGTCGCCTGCTGCAGGCCGATCTTGCTGTGGTCACCAGCGATGCAGCCGCAATGCAGCGCGCAGAGGTGTGGCTGCAGGACTTATGGGCCGGGCGGGAGCGCGCGGAGTTCTCGCTCGGCAAGACATCGCTTGGGCTGGTGCCGGGCGATGTCATTGCGCTTGCGCTGAACGGACGACGGCGGGTGTTCGAGATCCACGGGCTTGTCGACACCGAGGCGCGCCGCGTGACGGCGCGCAGCATCGATCCCGACCTGTTCGACGTGCCGCTGCTGGCGCCGACCATCGTGACACCGCCTCTGCCGCCAGCGCTCGGGCCAGTGCAGGTCGTCGTGCTCAACCTGCCTGTTATCGACAACGGCAATGCCGACGTGCTGACTCGGCTGGCAGTATTCGCCAATCCATGGCCGGGCGGCGTGACAGCCTGGCAGTCGAAGGACAATGCGAGCTTCCAGATCGCAGCCAGCGTGCCGATGCCGGCGGTGATCGGCGAAACGCTCGATCCGCTGAAAGCAGGACCGCTGGCACGGTGGGACAATGCGTCATCGATACGTGTGCGGCTCTATGGCGGCGTGCTCAATTCGCTGTCAGATGCGCGCGTGCTTGGCGGCGGCAATGCAGCGGCGGTGCAGTATGGCGATGGGCCATGGGAGATTTTCCAGTTCGCGCGGGCTGATCTCGTGGATGAGCGGACCTATCGATTGTCACGTTTGCTGCGCGGGCAGAGCGGCAGCGAACAGGCGATGGCGGTATCGCTGCCCGTCGGCGCCCATTTCGTTTTGCTCGATGCCAGCCTTGTCCCCATCGCCCGCGGACTGGATGCACTGGACCGGCCGCTGTCGCTGCGGCTCGTCGGCCGCGGCCGCAGCACCGACGATGCCAGCGCGACGGCGCTGACGTTGGCGCCGGATCGCACCGCGTTGCTGCCGCTGGCGCCGGCGCATGTGAAAGCGGTGCGCCAGAGTGATGGCGTGCATGTGAGCTGGATCCGACGCACCCGCATCGATGGCGATGGCTGGGCCGCCGAGGTGCCGCTCGGCGAGGATGGCGAGGCCTATCGGCTGGATATTCTGGCGGGCGGCGACGTGACGCGCAGCATCGCCTGCACGACGCCGCAGGCGCTCTATGCGAATGCCGACGAAATGGCCGATTTCGGCTCGCTGCAAACGAGGCTGCACCTGCGCATCGCGCAGCTCTCCGGCACCGTCGGGACCGGGCGATTCACCGACGTCACACTGGCGGTCTGATCATCATGAGCGAAACGCACAATCTCGGACTGCCCTATATCGATGGCGGGCAGGCGCAGAAGCATGTCACCCATAACGAGGCGCTGCGCATTCTGGACTCCGCGATCCAGATCGCAGTGCTGGATACGACACGCATGGCGCCGCCGGGTGATCCAGCGGAGGGGGATCGTCATCTGGTGGCGGCCGGCGCGAGCGGTGCATGGGCGGGCCGCACCCATGCCATCGCCACCTGGCAGGACGGCGTATGGATGTTCATGGCGCCGAAAGATGGCTGGTGCGTCTGGTCGGTTGCCGATGACGCCATGGTTGTGTTCGACGGCAACGGTTGGCGACCGGTGGGCACGCCGTCGCTGGATCGCGTGCCGCATCTCGGCATCAATGCCGAAGCCGACGCGAACAATCTGCTGAACGTCAAATCGAATGCGGCTCTGTTCGCAGCCGCCTCAAGTGCCGATGGCGGCAGCGGCGACATCCGCGTGCAGTTGTCGCGCGAGACGTCGTCGGACACGGCATCAGTGGTGTTCTCCGACGCCTATTCCGGACGTGCAGAATTCGGGCTGGTCGGCGATGCCGCGTTCAAGCTGAAGGTCTCGCCGGACGGGACCAACTGGCGCGAGGCTTTCGCGATCGATGCCGCCGGCACCACCGTGGCATTCCGCGGCGGCGTGGCGCTGGCGGGAATCGCCACGCCCCCGCCCATCACAGCCGACGTCAGTGACTACACGCCGGCAGGTCTTGCCTCGGCCGCCGTCCTGCAGATCGCCAGCGATGCCACGCGCAGCATATCGGGCCTTGGCGGCGGCGTGGAAGGACGCATCCTCTGTGTGATCAATATCGGCGGCGAGACGCTGGTGCTGCTCAACGAGCACGCGGCTTCGCTGGCGGCGAACCGCGTGGCCATTGGCACGGATCTGGTCATCGCGGCCGGGCAGGCGGCGATGCTGCGTTATGACGGAACTGCTGCGCGCTGGCGCCTGCTCGCGGGCGCCAATGGCTGCGTGGCCTATACAGGTGCGCAGGCCCTGACGGTGCAGCAGCGCAATCAGGCGCAGCGCAATGTCGGCCTCGCTGCGGCGCTGCGCGGCTATCTGTCCGGCCTGACATTCTCGACGGCGGGGACGACGAATTTTGCGGTGTCCGCGGGCGTCGCCACCGACGGGACAGCGAGCGGCGTGATGATCCTTGCCGATGCCTGCACCAAGACCGGCGCCGCCTGGGCCGCGGGCAGTGGCAACGGCTCGCTCGATGTCGGAACGCTGACGGCAAGCACGCAATATCACGCGCATCTGATCCAGCGGCCGGACAATGGAGCGGTGGATGTGCTGGTCTCGCTCGCGCCCGGCACCTCGGCCGATGTGACGGTCACGCAGGCTTCGCCGGCCGTCGTCACCTGGATCGATCACGGCCTGAAACCGAACACGCCGGTGACCTTCGTCACGTCAGGCGCCTTGCCGACAGGCCTCGACATCGGCACACGCTATTATGTCCGCAGCGTCCTTGGCGTCGATAGCTTCACCGTGTCCGCCTCGCAGGGCGGCGCAGCGATCGACACCACTATCGCTGGCAGCGGCGTGCATCGCGCCCTAGCCACGCCGGTGCTGCCGACCTCCTATACGCTGTCGCGTCGCATCTTCTCGCTGTTCACGGATGCCTCGAACAACTGGCTGCGTGTCTATCAGCACGGAGACCTGTTCTTGCGTCACCAGCCGGTCAACGACTACGCGGCGGCAAGCCCGACAAACGTCTCCGCGCTATACACGCTGAGCGTCCCGACGGGGGTGAAAGTGCAGGCGAAGTTTCGGGCGTTGTTCGGGAATACGACGGTGCCGGGAGTTCAGTTCCTTTGGCACTCGCCTCTCGAGATTGTTCAGGCAGCAAACTCTCCAGCTGGAAATGGAAGCATGCGTTGCGATATAGCCGGAGTCTATTCCATTGGAGAATTTAGCTCAATTACAAATTCAAGCGGCCAGGTTCGTGCAGTGAGCACGACGGGATCCGGAAACTCTCTGTGGGTTGTATCGGTCGGCTGGGGTGATGATCGAGGTAGAAGCAACTAGGCCCGGTCGATGACCAGAAGTCGGACGTCCCGAAATGGCGGAACTGCACTAACGTAAAAAGCCACGCCTTGCCTGTGGTCTTCCGGCTCTGTGAATTGGCAGGTGTTGCCGACCGTTTCCTTCAACGGAAAGCTCTCGTTGGCGTTCTTGTACGACATGCGGCTGTATCTCTTTCGTCTGAAAGGAGAGATATGTGCCAGTGCTCTGGAATAGAAACTCGTCCATTTCTACCTGCCGGAACGAAGGCAGGTAGTCGATCCATTTAGAGCAGCTTGCGCAAGTCGGAAACTTATCCAGTTTCTTTTCAACTGATGCTTGTCGAAGCTCTCTGAAGAGCTCTCCTTCATAGATATCTTTGAACGGGGTTTCAAAGACGTTGCCCATCTTCATCGAGTGTTCGTAATCCCAGCAACACGGGAGAACGGCACCATCAACCGAGATCACGGGCTGAACCCATGGAGAGGAGCACGGCAGGAAGAAACCAGAAAAGGCCTTCTCGATGCTTGGGTCGGAAATGCGTCGTTCAGGTGTGAGATATGCGTAGATGTTCACCGCATTTACGACAGGTTGCCAAAAGAGCCTAAATTCTTCGACAGCCGGTTCGTTGAGTTTAATTGGCACCATGGATACGCCGACCCAAATATCGTTTCTTCTTGGCTCCGCCATGCGAAGGAAGTTTAAAACATTCTTCGCCGAGACGGCGTGGCGTGGATGAACGCCTTCGTGAAGAGCCGTATCGCAGTCATGGAGCGAGAAATGGTAGCTCTTGACCTTGCGAGAGAGTAACTGCTCCGCAATTTTTGCGTCTAAAAGGACACCGTTTGAAACAATGTTCAGCTGGATATTTTTGAACTCTAGAATGAAATCGACCAGCTTGATGAAGTCGTGGTGAATAAGTGTTTCGCCAAGGTAATATGGATAGAGCGTGAATTCGTTATTCACTTCAGCGAGATCGCGAATGACTTCCTTGGCCGATTCCAAGCTCATGAGGGCATCGGGAATCGCGCGGTGATGTCGAGGGCAAATTGGGCAAGCCAAGTTACAAACGTTGGCGAACTCGAAAACAAAGTTATTTGGGTAGGTTGTCTTGTTGAGGGTAGTGATCATCTGCTCTTCGATCACTGACGACACTTCGCGTATCATCGGATGCAGTGTTGCTAGATATGCTTCTGGCGTTTTTCCGAGAAGCGTTTGAACCCATCGCTCGGGCGTAGTGCCGATCCGTTGTTTGGTTGCTTCAGTTAAGGCCACCAATTCACCGAATTCTCCGGACTGGGGCACTATGGCGAAACCGATTTTTTCAGCGGTCTCTATCAATGATAGGAGATTTCTATGGGACGGAAGCCGTGTTTGACCCGTCCCTGCGAGGTAAACGTTTTTTGGGCCCATCGTGCCAGCGACAATATAGGTTTGGCTCTTGTTGGCCGTGTGCGCTTCACTAAATTCTTTCAGTAAACGCTCGACCTTTAGTGAGGGAGTTTGTGCTTCTCGCAAGGCTTGAAGGGTCTCGCGGAAAAAATTCATCAAGGTGCCCCATCTCTGCTCAGCTATAGACGCACGAGGCTAGGGCTCAGAAAAATTGCGTCACCCCAGCACAGAACCCGCTGGTTTCTTGGGTGGTAGAAGGGCTCATACAGTTTGTAGAGCGAATACCCAAAACTCTGAAGGTAAGAGCAAAGGTCCCAGAACATCGGTTGTTCTTGGTATAGTTGTTTAAACTCCACTTCGAGCGTCAATAGGGATATCCTTTCATTACGCAAAAGGTTCTGTGCACCTTTCAGGGCAGATAATTCGCCGCCCTGGATGTCCATTTTTACGATGTCGATTTGATCGATGCCATACTCGGTCGCGATGCTGTCAAGAGAACGAGTTTTCACTTGAATGCGCGAGACTTCGCTCTCAGGCGCTGCCCAATATCGAATATCTCCTATCGGGAGCAAAGAGTGTGTGCCGTTGTGAGAGTTAATATGAAATGTGGCTAAGCCGTCACTCTCGCTTAGCGCTGCTTCCAGCAGCACTACTCTGCTATAGTAGGGACCTAGCACACGAGCAACCAAGTCTAGGTTGGCTGGCTCTGGTTCTAGCGCGAACACCTTTGCGGCAGAAAAATTGTCTAGATATTCCGCAGTTGTCGCTCCGGTGTGAGATCCCACATCGAAGATACATTTCGCATTGATACCGATAATGGAGACTTGATCTCTTAACAGTTCCGACACGTTAAGGCTCATCCACTGGTTGAGCAACTTTATGGTGGAAATTAAGTCAAGTAAAGCTTTAGATTGTGCGCTCTGTCGCCGCCGGCCGAACCATGATGTCCCGCACATGAGCTTCGCTCGGCCCGATTGAGCTGAGATTGCGGATGATGAGGCCGCGCATCAGGTCGGGACGATCGCAGGGGAGTGCGATCGTGTCGGTGTCGCCGGCGTTGATAATCTGTTCTTCGGCAAGAAACTCGTGCGCCAGATTGACCACGGCGACGCCGATCATGCCCATCCGCAATTGGCAATCGACGCACACCGCGATCGGCGCAGTGGGGCGAGCTCTGGCGATCAACGGTAGAAAAGCAGCGAACGACCACAGAGCGTTGCTGGTGATAATGTTAATTCCGGCAGGCATCGTCACGATGGAGCTGTCGGCGAATGTCTTGGCGAGATGGAAGTTGGTGTACAACAGTCAGTTCCCGGAGCGAAGTTGAGGCGAAGGCTGACAAGTCACCGATGGTGATCAGCGCAAAGCAAAATACGCAAAATGGAACAGGCAACGGTCTATTGCTGGGGCGGAAGCAAAAGGTACGGTAAAGATGAGTCGCCTTGGAATTCTAGCGCGAGCTGCAGGCCATCCACTAGTTAGATTCAGAAAATAAATCTGCTTTTGCGCGAGTGTTGCGCGCGAGAAACGTGCGGTACTCGCACGTGCAACGGTTCCCCAAAAACTCCCAATCCATCCAGGAGAGATCAATGCATGCATCGTCGTTCGGCGAGGCATTGACGCGTCTGTGGCCGCAGGGCGACTGTCGCGTCGGTGGCTTGCGTGCAGGTATCGCTGCCACCGCGCCAAAGATCTTCATGCGCTACGGTATCGCGACGCCGCAGCTGGTTGCGCATGTGATGGCGCAGATCAGCCACGAGTGCGGCGCCGGCCGCGACATCACGGAAAATCTGAACTACACGGCGAGCCGCATGATGCAGGTGTGGCCGTCGCGCTTTCCGACGCTGGCGAGTGCGCAGCCTTATGCGGGCAATCCGCGGACGCTGGCCAACAAGGTCTATAACGGCCGCATGGGCAATCGCACCGGCTCTGATGACGGCTGGAATTTTCGCGGCCGTGGCGGCGCGCAGACGACGGGGCGGGAAGGCTATGAACGCGTGAAGAAGGCGACGGGGCTTAATGTCGTCGCCCATCCCGAGCTGCTGATCGACCCCGCGCATTTCCTGCATTGCGCGGTCTCTGAGTTCATCAATTGCGGTTGCCTGCCTTATGCCAAGGCCGATGACGTTGTTGGCGTCACGCGGCGGTTGAATGGCGGCACCATTGGCCTTGCCGAACGCAAGGTGTGGCTCGCGACGTGGAAGCGGGCTTTGGCGGATACCGCAGCTACGCCGGTGGCCGCATCGCCGCCGCTTGTGCCGGACATGCCGGACGCCAAGCCATCCACCGTCGCATCGCTCATCGCCGCTGTCATCGCGGCCTTTCGGAGGACATGATCATGGAATGGGGCGATCTTGCAAAACAGGTGATTTCCTTGGGCGCACCGATGCTCGGCACGGCGCTGGGCGGGCCGCTCGGCGGCATGGCCGGCGAGATCCTCGCCAGGGCCATCGGCGCTGCGATGTCGACGCCGGCGAGCGTGCAGGCGGCGTTGCCAACGGCAGATCCGAACAAGCTCGCCGAGGCCGAGACGCGCTGGGCGGAGATGATCCGCGCCGAGGCGGAGACGCAGCGCGCGGCGATCGCCGAGACGCAGGCGACGATCCGCGCCGAACTCGCCAGCGAGGATGCCCTGCAGCGCTGGTGGCGTCCGGCCTATGCGCTGGAATTGACGGTAGAGTGTGCCGCGCTGTGGGCCGTGCTGATGCACGAGTTCTGGACCGGCGACGTCCAGACCATCAATACGCTCATCAACGCGACGGCGCTGCTGGTGGCCTATTGGGGGTTCCGGTTCGGCGTGCTAGGCGTCTATATCAGCGGCCGGACCCGCGAAAAGGTCAGCGCGGTCACCGGGCAGGATGCGCCCGGGATGATCGAGACGCTGGCCAAGGCGGTATTGGCCAAACAGGGCGTGAAGAAAAAGTAATATCGGCAAGCGCCCGTATTCATTTGGCGTTCACCCGCCGGGGGCTCCACTCGGCAGGTGAACGTGGAGAAACTGAAGTGCGTCTGCTCGTCGTCGAAGATGATCCCGATCTCAACCGTCAGCTCACCACGGCGCTGACCGATGCCGGCTATGTCGTCGACCGCGCCTTCGATGGCGAGGAGGGGCATTTTCTCGGCGACAGCGAGCCCTACGACGCGGTGGTGCTGGATATCGGCCTGCCGAAGATGGACGGCATCTCGGTGCTGGAAGCCTGGCGGCGCAATCATCGCGTGATGCCGGTGCTGATCCTCACCGCGCGGGATCGCTGGAGCGACAAGGTGCAGGGCTTCGATGCCGGCGCCGACGACTATGTGGCGAAGCCCTTCCATCTCGAGGAAGTGCTTGCGCGCATCCGCGCGCTGCTGCGCCGCTCGACGGGCCACGCGCAGTCCGAGCTGAGCTGCGGTCCCGTGGTGCTGGATACGCGCACCGGCCGCGTCAGCGTCTCCGGCAATCCGATCAAGATGACCTCGCACGAATACCGGCTGCTGTCCTATCTGATGCATCACACCGGCCGCGTGATCTCGCGCACCGAGCTGGTCGAGCATCTCTACGACCAGGATT
This sequence comes from Tardiphaga sp., assembly GCA_030147505.1. Taxonomy (GTDB): domain Bacteria; phylum Pseudomonadota; class Alphaproteobacteria; order Rhizobiales; family Xanthobacteraceae; genus Tardiphaga. Next base: position 158,687 of record JASBVG010000044.1, on the reverse strand, counting down.
TCGATCGCGACTCCAACACGATCGAAGTGTTCGTCGGCCGCATCCGCAAGAAGCTCGGCGTCGACATCATCCAGACCGTGCGCGGGCTCGGCTATCTCCTGACCCCGCCGCAGGCGGGGGCGTGATGGCCCGTGGTCTGATGCCGTGACGACGACCAATTCGCTCGCCACCCGCCTGTTTCTCACGGCGACGGCGTGGGTGGTGGTCATCCTTGTCGTCACCGCCTTCATCCTGTCTTCGGTCTATCGCGGCGCCACCGAACGCGCCTTCGATCGCCGGCTCAATCTGTATCTGCGCACGCTGGTCGCTGAAGTCGCGTCGCCGCCCGAGCCCGGCGAGCAGCAATCGCCATCGCTCGGCGAGCCATTGTTCGAACTGCCGTTGTCCGGCTGGTATTGGGAGATCGCGCCAACCGACGGCGAGAAGACCGAAATCCGCGCCTCGCGCTCGCTGTGGGACAAGAAGCTGCCCAAGCTCGAGGACCGGGGTGCGGAGCTTACGGCTTCGGGCGTCCGGCTCGGTTACGTGGACGGGCCCGAGGGACAGCATCTGCGCATGGTGGAGCGGCCGGTCGATCTCGGCGCCGACGGCAAATTCCGCATCAGCGTCGCCGGCGACGCGACGGAGATTTTCGAGGAGACCCGCGCCTTCGACTACTATCTCGGCAGCACCTTTGCGGCGCTGTCCATCGTGCTGGCGCTGACCACGCTGTTCCAGGTGCGCTTCGGCCTTGCGCCGCTGAAGCGCCTGTCGGAAGCCATCGCCGATATTCGCTCCGGCCGTGCGGAGCGGCTCGAGGACCGTTATCCCGTCGAGCTGGCGCCGCTGGCGCGCGAGATGAACGCGCTGCTGGATGCCAACAGGGCCATCGTCGAGCGCGCCCGCACCCATGTCGGTAATCTCGCCCATGCCATCAAGACGCCATTGTCGGTGATCGTCAACGAGGCCGGGGCGGTGCGCGCCAACGGCAATGCCGCCGATCCGCTCGCCGCCAAGGTGCTGGAGCAGGCGGATGTGATGCGCGACCAGCTCACCCATCATCTCGAACGTGCGCGCATTGCGGCGCGCGTCACCGTCATTGGCACTGTCACCGAAGTGGCGCCGGCGTTGCAGGCGCTGTGCCGGACCATGGAAAAGATCCATCGCGGCTGTGACATCGACCTGACGGCGGACGGCTCGGCGAAATTCCGCGGCGAGAAGCAGGATCTGGAGGAAATGGTCGGCAATCTCGTCGACAATGCCTGCAAATGGGCCGATCATCATGTCAGCATCGGCGTCGAGGTGGACCGGGCGGGTGTCGGCGACCCGTCGCCGAAACTGCGTATCGTCGTCGATGACGACGGCAAGGGATTGTCCGATGACGAACGCGCCCAGGTCGCCCGCCGTGGCCAGCGGCTCGACGAGACCAAGCCGGGCTCCGGCCTCGGCCTGTCCATCGTGGTCGATCTCGCCGCGCTCTATGGCGGCAGCCTGACGCTCAGCAAGGCGCCGATCGGGGGTCTGCGGGCCGAGCTGGTGCTGCCGGGAGGGTAGGTTCCAGGTCCGGCGCCCCGATCTCGCCCGAATTATCCCGTTCGTAACCACTTTGACGTTTGCTGCTTCCCTGTTTTGCGTGCGAGGTTTCCGTCCATGCTCAAGTTCAACATGCTCTGTGTTGCCGCTGTTGCGCTGGCGCTGGGTGGTTGTGACGTGACGACATCGGATGGCAGTCTGAGCCTTGGCGGCGATACCATCGCGCGGGCCTATAGCAGCACCAAGTCGGCCGTTGGCCTATCCGAGGAAAACGCTGCCGCGGCGGTGACCAATGCCGCCTTTGGCGGGTTGATCGGTGCCAAGCTCGGTGCCCAGCTCAATGACGAGGACCGCCGGCTGGCCTATGAGGCCCAGCTCGCCGCCCTCGACCGGGGAGCCCCCGGCGCACCCGTGCCATGGCGCAACGACCAGAGCGGACGCTACGGCAATATCGTCGCCGGTCCGGTCTATAGCCAGAAGGGCCTGCAATGCCGGGGCTTCTCGCACACGATCACCGTGAATGGCGACATCAAGTCGGCCCGCGGCACGGCCTGCAAGAGCCCGGAGGGGGCCTGGGCCGCCGCCGTCTGAGCCATATCCTCAACCGGTTCTTAACGACGCGCCTGCTACAAGACCCGGTGGCCGCTTTCGGTCTTGAACCCGCCGGCGAGTGCTGATTTCTGGGCTTTATGAACAAGACCTCCATCGATCGTCTCCGGGACTATCTGGCGCAACTGCCCGAGCAGTCGCAGATGCTCCTGCTGCGCGAATACGAGCGCGCGATCGAGCGTGGCGAGGACGTCAAGGTCGCCCATTTCGTGCTCGACCAGTTGCGCGGCGTCATGCGTGGGCACGAGGACGCCGTGCGGCCCCGCGTCGAGGATCCTACCCGTCTGGTATTCAGGTCGCTGGAGTCGTTCCTGGTCGATGGCGTGCAGGCGGTACGGCCGGGGCAGATCCGACGACCGTCGTTGCTGCCGGTCTGGCAGTGGCTTGAGCGCGACGCTGCGGACGCAGTGCGCGAGTTCGAAAACGCGATTGCGGAGTCGTCCGACAATGCCGTCGCCATCGAGCGCGCGGTGAAGAAATTTCAGCAGGCGGCGGCTGGCGCCATTGCCAATGTGCTGTCGGGCGGTGACGGCGGCCGCGCCGCGCGTATCGGGCCGACGCATGCGGTGGAGGATCTCCCGGCCATCGGTGCGGCCTTGAAGGCACGCGAGCAGCTCGACGCCTTCGCCGGCAAGCTGCCGAGCGTTTTGCGCAGCTTCGGCGATGCCCAGGTCGCTACCGTCAACAGTGCCCTGAATGCACCTGTACTGACCACGCCCCAGGTGTTGCCTTTCGCACTGTCGCTGGTGATGCAGCGGCTTGCCGCGCCGTGGCAGATCATCCGTCTTGCCGTCAAGATTGCGGCATCCGATGACGAGGTCCGCGTGGCCGGAACGCCGTATGGTGTGGCCGTCACCATGGCGCTCGCCGATCTCCACAATGTTGCGGTCATTCTTCGTTCCGAAATCCGGCGCGGCCTGTTCGAGAACGCGCCCGAGCATCTCAAGATCGCCCATGACGGCGTTCGCGGCCTGCGTACCGAGCTCGACATGCGCAATGACAGCCCGTGGGGCCGCCAGATGGCGGCGATCCGGGTGGAAGTTTCCTCGACGCTGCAGTCGGAAATCGAGAGCGTGCCTGGCCGTGTGCGCCGCCTGCTACGGCAGCGCCCGGACAAGGAGATCGCGCCGACCGCAACTATCGATCCATCGGAGGTCGAGGAAGTCGTCGCGATGATCAATTTCGTCGCCGTCTGCCGCACCTATGCGAGCGAACTGGCGATCAACGAAGTGACGCTGCGGACCTATTCGGACCTGCAGCAATATGTCGAGAAGTCCACCGAGGCGCTTGTGCAGTCGCTGCGCGCCGGCGACAGCCGCGTGCGTAACTATCGGCAGATGCAGGCCAGGACCGCGATCCGTTTCTGCCATGTGCTGTTCGGGCAGGAATATGCCGCGCTGATGACCCGCGCTGCCGAGCAGGCGATGGTCGTGGTCGAGAAACCGAAAAAGGCCGGCTGAAACTACATAATTTCTCGAAGGGCCGGCTGCTGATCGCACAAGGCGAACATGCAGTGGTCAGCTGAAGCCGGGCCAGGTCAGACCGTCACGGCGAGTTATTTCGACCGATGCGTTGACAAGCCGGGCGGCGCATCCTAGCCTGTTCACACAGAAGCAAGATTTAAGACTGTCTGTAAGATGGTCATCTTGCACGTCTGTACTTTGCTTTGACCTCCTTACAGATCAAAATTCTGGGGAGGAAAACAAGTGCAATCAACGACATTGAGACTACGTGGTGTGGACGACATCCTGTCGTTCATCGACTCGCGCATGGGCATCAACGGCCGCGCCGGCGTCATCTGGTGGCTCGCGCTGGGCGGACTGTTTCTAGACGCCTTCGCCAATTCGGCCCTGAGCGCGGGGCTCGGGCCGATGACGCGCAATCTGCAGCTCACGGCCGCGCAGGTCGCGCTGCTGACGTCATTCGCGTCCTGGGTCGCCATCGCCTTCAATCCGATCGGCGGCTGGATGGCTGATCGCTGGGGGCGGGTGGTGCCGCTGGTCACTGCGAAGGTGCTGGCCATCATCGGCGCGCTGCTCGTGGTCTTTGCGTCGAATTTCGAGACCATCATCGTCGGGCGCTTCTTTGTCGGTGCCGCCTACGGAATCGATTTCGCAATTGCCATGGCTGTGCTGGCGGAGTTCACGCCTGCGCGCTTCAAGAGCCGCCTCAATACCTGGCAGGGCATGTGGTACACGGCCGTGTGTACGAACCTGCTGCTCGCGCTGCTGTTCTTCTCGTGGGATGTGGGCGACACGATCTGGCGTTACTCGGTTGCCGCGACCGCGGTCTTCGCCGTTGCTATCCTGATCCTGCAATATTCGCTGCTGGTGGAGAGCCCGATCTGGCTCGCGCGCAAGGAGCGTCTGGACGAAGCGGCCATCGCGATGACCCGCATCTACGGCCAGCCTTTCGTGGCCGCACCTGCTGAAGATCGCATCCCGGTCCTCAACCAGGCGCGTCGCGGTGTCGCCAATCTGCTGCTGATCTTCCGCGGCGTCTATCTGCCGCGCACGATCCTTGCCGCGACCGTGCAAATTGGACAATCTATCCAGTACTTCGCGGTCGGCTGGTATCTGCCGCTGATCAGCGCTGCGCTGTTCGGCAAGGACTTCGTCTATGCAACGCTCGGTGCATTGATGTTCAATGTGTTCGGTATCTTCGGCGGCTTCCTGTCTCCAACCATCGGGCGCGTGTTCGGCTTGCGTATCGCGTCGGCCGTCGGCTTCGCAGCGGTGTTCGCGATGCTGCTCGTCCTCGGCCTGTTCAGCGACAAGATGCCGATCTGGCTGGCGGCGATCGTGCCATCGCTGTTCATCCTGTTCCACTCCGGCGGTCCCGGGGCGAACGGCAAGAGCCTGTCGTCGCTCTCGTTCCGCAGCGAGCTTCGCGCAGGTGCCAACGGCGTCATCGGCGCCATGGGGGCGATCGGTGCGGCGCTGGGCCTGCTGGTCTTCCCGCTGTTCCGTGAATGGTATGGCCTCAACCACACCTTCCTGATCCTGTCGGCCGTGCCGCTGATCGCGAGCATCATCTGCTTCTCGATCAAGTGGGATCCGACCCGGACGGCGATCAATCCCGACAACGAGGCCGGCGCGCCGCAATTTGCGGATGACAAGCCGTACGTCAACGCTGCCCTGCAGCCGTCGAAGTCGTGATGGCTGGTCAACTCAAAGACGTGATCCTGGCGATCGACGAGGGAACGTCCGGCACCCGTGCCGCGACGGTCTCCGCCGATGGCGATGTATCCTGCCTCGAATATCTGCCCCTCGAGGTCGATACACCGCGGCCGGGCATCGTGGAGCAGGATGCGAATGCGATCCTCGAGAAAACCGTGGCAGCCTGTCGTTCGACGATCGCGCAGGCGTCACAGGCCGGATTGAGGATCGTCGCAATGGCGATCGCAACACAGCGGGCCACCGCTGTGTTGTGGGACAAGAACACCGGGCGGGCCCTCGTGCCCGCGATGGTGTGGCAGGACACGCGCTATGTCGGCGAGCTGAACAAGCTGGCGCCTGTCTGGGATTCCATCCTTGCGAAACAGGTCGGGCGGGCAGGCGGCGTGCGCTCGCCCTATCTCTGGGCCGCACGGCATATCCGTGAGACTGCAGAGGTCGCGAAGGCATTCGCCGAGAAGCGCTTGTGCTTCGGGACGGTGGATACCTGGTTGCTGTGGCACCTGACGCGGGATCGCATCTATGTGACGACACCGACCAATGCGACATCGGCCGGCGCCTACATTCTCGCCGAGCATCGCTATCAGCGCGATTGGCTGGATGCGCTCGCATTTCCGCAGGAGCTGCTGCCGGAGTTGCGGTCGGACGCCGATGATCTCGGACGCACGAATCCCGATGTGCTCGGGATCGATGTTCCGATCCTGGCGAGCATGGGCGACCAGCACGCCGGAGCCATCGGTCTTGGTTGCCTCGACCGCGGGCAGGCCATGTGCATCCACGGTACCGGCAGCTTCGTGGACCTGATCATCGGACCGGAGCAGCCGGCCAAGGCCGGCCTGTTCGCCGGCACCACGACCATGGTTGCCCGTCGCCGCAACAATCAATCGCAATTCGCCGTCGAGACATTCGCGGCCACGACGGGCTCTGCGCTCGACTGGGTCTGCGAGAAGCTGCGCTGGTTCGACAATGCGACGGAGATCAGCCGCTTCGCCGCGGAGGTCCAGTCGTCGGGCGGCGTCACCTTCATCCCGGCGCTGACCGGATTGCGGACGCCCGAGATGCAGCCGGATGCACGCGCCTCACTGACGGGCATCTCAATGGCGTCGACAAGGCCGCAAGTGGCCTATGCAATACTCGAAGGCATCGCGCATTCCGTTGCAAGCTGTCTCGAATCCGATCGTGACGTATCGGGTGTCGACATCGCGGAGCTGATCGTCGGCGGCGGACTGTCCGCCAGCGATCCGATGCTGCAGATGCAGGCCGACCTGATTGGCGTTCCGATCCGCCGCAAGCCCAATACGGCCCGCGCCACGTTGCGGGGAGCGGCCCATCTCGCCGGATCGTCGGGCCTGTTCTGGGACGACATCCCGCGCAGCACGGCGTTTGCAGCGGAAGAGCAGGTCTTCGAACCGAAGATGCAGGCGGACATGCGCGACGAGCGTCGTGCGCTCTGGCATGCACGCATCAGATCCGAGCTCGAACATGCCAACGTGTTCGGTGGGCACTAGACGGAATACGCAATGATGAACTTCCTTCCTTCGCTGAAGCCCAATCGCGACCGCGCCGACATGACCGGCGCGGCGCCCTTCTGTTTCGTTCGCAGCGAACATCTGGCCAGGCTGGAGAGCGATCGCTTCGATATCCTCATCATTGGGGGCGGCGTGACCGGAGCCTATGCCGCGCTCGATGCGAGTCTGCGTGGCCTCCGGGTGGCGCTTGTCGAGAAAGACGATTTCGCATCGGGAACATCGTCAAAGTCCTCCAAGATGGTGCATGGCGGCCTGCGTTACATCGAACAGGGCAATCTCGACCTGGTCCGCCACTCGCTACTGGAGCGTCAGAGGCTGCGACGCAACGCGCGGCATCTGGTGCAGCGACTGCCATTCCTGTTTCCGATTCTCGAGAAGGACGGAGTCTTCGACAAGCGGCTGGCAAAAGCTTTCGAAAGCTTGCTGTGGACCTATGATCTCGCCGGTGGCTGGCGCGAGGGAATTTTGCATCAGCGTCTCAGCAAGGCTGAGGTTCTGTCGCATTGCCCGACTTTCAAGGACGACAATCTGATCGGCGGATTGATGTATTTCGACGCGCGCGTCGATGATGCACGGCTCACATTGAATCTGGCGCGCACGGCTGCCTATCATGGCGCGGCGGTGGCCAATCACGCCCGGGCTGTGGAGATCACGCGCAGCAATCACGGCAAGGTCACCGGCGCTGTCGTGCAGGCTGGCGGACGCGAGATCACCGTCCGGGCAGCTGCGGTCGTGATGGCCACGGGCGTCTGGCTGCGCGACTGGAGCGGCATCAAGAAGGGCGAGGAGCGCAAGCTCGAGATCCGCCCGGCGAAGGGCGTGCACGTCGCGATCCCCTGGCTGAAGATTCGCAATGACTGCACAGTCACGATTCCTGTGCCCGGTCGCAGCCGCCGCGCGACGATCACGCGCTGGGGCAACGTCTCCTATCTCGGCACCACCGACGAAGACTATCAGGGCGATCTCGATGACGTGCATTGCACGCGCGAGGAGCTCGACTTTCTGCTGGAAGGCGCGCGCTCGGCATTGAAGACGGATCTCCGCCCTGAGGATGCCGTTGGCAGCATCGCCGGGTGCCGACCGCTCGTGGCGCCGCCCGGTGGCAAGACGCTGGAGGTCAAGCGCAACCACAAGATCGACATCGCGGATGACGGCTTGATCACTATCGTGGGCGGCAAGCTGACGACGTCACGGCATATGGCGGAGCAGACCATCGACGCCGCCCAGAAGGTGGCCGGAAAGAGCGGCAGGTGCCAGACCAAGAAGGCGTATCTGCTCGGCGCTGCGGGGTACGACGCGCAGGCGATCACCGCGACCGGCGGCATGCAGGCACATCTCGGCGAACGCTATGGGACCGAAGCCCGTTTTGTCAGCGACATTCTTCAGGCCGATCCGGCGTCCGCTGCGCCGATCGTCGAGGGGCTGCCGCATAGCGAGGCCGAGGTGATCTATGCGGTGCGCCATGAAATGGCTGGCACTGTTGATGACGTGCTTTCGCGGCGGATGCGCGCCCGCATGAATGCACGCGACGCGTCGGCGCGCGCCGCCGCGCGCGTCGGCCAGATATTGCAGTCCGAATTGGGGCTGTCCGAACAGATCATCGCGCAACAGGTGGCGGACTACACCGCCAGCCTTGTGCGCGAGAAATCCATTCTTCTAGGAGCCTAAGAAATGCTGAGCAAAGATGCCATTCGTCGTGGCTACAATCGTGGCCGATATGTCGTCGGCGCACACACGCCCCCGGCCTATGTCGCGCGCATGAAGGAGACCTCGGCGACGCCAGGCCTGCAGCGCGATCCTGTCGCCGTCGGCGCCGATATCATTGCGTCTCTGCGCAAGGTCGCCGACCACGTCATCACCGAGACGCCCGATGTGGTGACCTGGACCCGTGACTGGTGGGCAGGTTCGATGATGACGGAAACCGCCGGCAAGCCGGCCACACCGAACGCAATCGTCGTTCGCGTGTCGTCGGTGGAGCAGGTGCAGGGCGTGATGCGCATTGCCAATGCCGCGACGATCCCGGTGACCGTATCGGCGGGACGCAGCAACGTTACCGGCGCAGCGCTGCCGGTTCGCGGCGGCATCGTCCTCGATCTTTGCGATCTCAACAAGTTCGTTGGCTTCGATGCGCAGAGCCAGATCGTCGAGGTCGAGGCCGGCATGTTCGGTGACGTCTTCGAACAGACCATCCAGCGCGACTACAAGATGACCATGGGGCACTGGCCGTCCTCATTCGGCATCAGCACGGTGGGCGGCTGGGTCGCCTGCCGCGGTGCCGGACAACTGTCGACGCGTTACGGCAAGATCGAGGACATGGTGTTCAGCATGGACGTCGTGCTCGCCGATGGCCGTCTGATCACGGTTGGCGGCTATTCGCGTGCGGCAGTCGGGCCGGACCTGTTGCAGCTGTTCATTGGTTCCGAAGGCACATTGGGTGTCGTCGTGAAGATCCGCTTCAAGCTGCATCAGTTGCCCGACTACGGCCGAGCCATCGCTTACGGCTTCAAGACCTTCGCGATCGGCCTCGAAGCCTGTCGTCAGATCATGCAGCGCGGCGCCAATCCGGCTGCGCTGCGTCTCTATGACGAGCTGGAAAGCGGCGTGCAGTTTGGTATGCCCAAGAGCAATGTCCTGCTGGTTGCCGACGAGGGGCCGAAGGAGATGGTCGATGCCGTGATGGCGATCAGCGACAAGGCCTGTGCCGAACTTGGCGACAGGCTGGAAAGCGATGCGATCCTGGAGCGCTGGCTCGATACCCGCTATCTGACCGGCAAGAGTGCCGAAGGCTTTACGCCGAGCCCGGGTTTTGTGGCCGACACGCTGGAAATGATCGGTCCATGGCGCGATCTGCCGGCGATCTATGACGAGGTCGTGCAGGCCATCAACTCCGTTCCCGGCACGCTGGCCGGATCGGCCCATCAGTCACACGCCTATGTCGACGGAGCCTGTCTCTATTTCTCGCTCCGCGGCGAAGTCGAGGTCGAAAACCGCCAGAAGTGGTACCGGCAGGCCTGGGATGCCGCGAATGCGGTCATCATCAAGTACAATGCCACATTGAGCCACCATCACGGCGTTGGACTGCTGCGCGCGCCCTATATGGCGCAGTCGCTGGACACCGCGTTTCCGGTGCTCGAGACGATCAAGGCAGCGCTCGATCCGAAGAACATTCTAAATCCCGGGAAGCTTGGATTGAGTGACAAAGTCGGCCCATGATTTTAGATTGGGGTCATGGATAAATCCCTGGCTTTACGCCTGACACGGCACCCGGTGATCGCGACGCTCTATGGCCCCGAGCTCGTCGAGGACTTCCTCGGCGGTGAGGCGGAAATAGCGATCGTTGCAAATTTCGAGCTGCGGAAGCTCGGGGCGGTCATCGGGTCGCTGGTCGATGCCAACAAATATCCTGTCGTGAACATCGACAGTTGCGATGGCCTCTCGCAGGACAAGGGTGGTGTTGACTATCTCGTCGAGATCGGCGCCAAGGGCGTCGTCTCGACGCGTGTGGCGACGATCCAGCGGGCCAAGAAATCGGGGCTGGTTGCGATCCAGAAAGTCTTCGTCACGGATCGCTCGAATTTTCCGCGCAGCGTTGCAGCGCTGGGGCAGAGCGAACCTAACCTGGTGCAGCTCATGCCGGCGCCGATGCTATCTTACGTGCCAGCCCAGCATCGCAAGGCGATGCCTCCCATCATCGCATCGGGATTCGTCTGCGATCGCAGTCACGTGCTGGAGGCCATCAAGAACGGCGCTGTGGCGGTGTCCACGAGCGACCAGGGTCTCTGGCGGTTAAGTGGAAAATCCCTTCGCGGTTAGTTCTGTGGTGCTTGAGCAGGCCGGGTTTTGCCCGATGGGCGAAAAGACGACCTCGGCCTGGTTGGCGGAAAAGAAGGTTTTGCCGGCGATCGCGATGCGGTCGATCACTGCCTGGTGTTGTGGCGACTGGGCGGCTGACCGCGGCCTTGTAATATGCGAGCTGTAGGCATTCCTTCGGAATATCCAACCGAATCGAGGACGCGATGCCCCAGGTCCAGCCCCCTCCGCAGCCGACGCCCGCGCAGCCGGCTGATGCTACCTCCGAAACCTCCACCTTGCGTCGCCTGGCTCTGCCGGTTCTGGCTCTGGCCGTTGCCGTCGGCTTCGTCATTGTGGCGACGCTGCGTTGGGACATCTGGATCGGCAATCGCGCAGTGCAGTCGACCGACGATGCCTATATCCGTGCGCAGACCACGCGGCTGTCGAGCCGGGTGGCGGGGGAGGTCAAGTCGATTGCGGTGAACGACTTCCAGCGCGTCAAGGCAGGCGATCTGCTGTTGCAAATCGACCGGGCCGACTACGAGGCGCAGCTCGCGCAGGCCGAGGCGGGCGTGGCGGGCGCGCAGGCGGCGCTGGACAACCTCGCCAATCAGATCGAACTCCAATATGCGACCATTGCGCAGGCCGAAGCGCAGCGAGTGTCCGCGGAAGCTCAGGATGTTCAGGCCGGGCAGGAGCTGGAGCGGCAGAAATCCCTCAGCCAGAGCGAAGCAGGAACGCGCCAGCGATTTGAACAGGCGATTGCCGCCCAAGCGAAGACGCAGGCCGATGTGCGGGCGAGCAGGGCGCTCATCGCGGCGCAGAAGCACCAGCTCGAAGTTTTGAACGGCACCAGGAAGCAACGTGCTGCGGATCTTCTCGGCGCCAAGGCGACGCGCGATGCGGCCGCATTGAAGCTTGGCTATACGACAATCGTGGCGCCGTTCGACGGCGTGGTCAGCGAGCGCCAGGTTCAGGCCGGCGACTATGTGAATATCGGCACCAACCTGATCAGCGTGGTGCCGCTTCCCGATGTCTATGTGGTCGCCAATTTCAAGGAGACACAGCTCACGCGGGTGAAGCCCGGGCAACCGGTGGAGATCGTCGTCGACACGTTTTCGGGCCAGCCGCTGCGCGGCCGCGTCGAACGTATCGCGCCCGCATCTGGCTCGCAATTCGCATTGCTGCCGCCGGATAACGCCACCGGCAATTTTACCAAGGTCGTCCAGCGTGTCCCTGTGCGCATTCAGTTCGACAAGGATCAACCACTGCTGAACCGTCTGCTGCCCGGCATGTCGGTGACCGCCCGTATCGATACGGCTCAGGCTGCGGACAAATGACCGCGGTCAACCCCGCAAGCAGCCAGGTCATCGGGGCCGGTCCGGTCTCGACCGGCGGCGTGTCGCTACATCCGCTGTTTGCAGTCGGGGCCGTTCTTCTCGGCGCGTTGCTGTCCAATGTGGATACGCGCCTGTTTTCCATCGGTCTGCCCGATCTGCGCGGCGGCCTGTCGCTGAGTTTCGATGAGGGGGCCTGGCTCTCCACCGCCGGCACCGCGTCGCAGATATTCATCGCGCCAGCGGTGGCCTGGCTCGCGACGGTGTTCGGCCTGCGCCGCGTCCTCGGGATACCCGCGCTGGTCTATGCGGCACTCTCACTGCTGATCCCGCTGCTGCGCGATTACAACGTCCTGCTCGTCGCTCATATCATCCACGGCCTGCTGCTTGGTACCTTCGTGCCCGCGACCTTGCTCATTATTTTCCGCAACCTGCCGATGAAGTGGTGGCTGCCGGCGATCGCCATCTACGCCATTCGCGTCGGTTTCACGCTGAATGCAGGCGTCTCGCTGACCGGCTTTTACGTCGAGCATCTCGGCTGGCAATGGATCTACTGGCAGGACGTGATCATCGCGCCGTTGCTCGCCTTGTTCGTTTATCTCGGAACGCCGCGCGAGCCTATCAATACCTTTGTGCTCCGTGAGGCAGATTGGGGCGGCATGCTGCTGTTCGGCTCCGGCGTGGCCATGATCTATGCGGGTCTCGATCAGGGCAACCGGCTGGACTGGTTCGGGTCGGGAACGATCGTCGCCCTGATCGGAGGAGGCGTGGCGCTTGTCGTCTGCTTCTTTATCAATGAAACATTGGTGAAACGGCCCTGGGCTCATGCCGAAGTACTGTTGTCGCGCAATATCGGTCTCGCGCTCCTGACCATCCTGCTCTATTCGATGACCAGCCTGTCGAATTCGTCGCTCGCACCGAATTTCCTCATTAACATCGCGCAGCTCAAACCCGTTCAAACCGGTGCGCTGTTCCTGCTCTGCGGCGTTGTTCCGATGATCGTATTGCTTCCGCTGTCGATCTACCTGATCCGTCGCTATGACGTGAAGCTCACCCTGATCATCGGTCTCGCTGCTTTTGCCGCCGCGGCGCTCCTTGGAACGATGCTGACCTCGGCCTGGTCGCTGTCCGACTTCATCCCCGTGGTCCTGCTGCAGTCGCTCGGGCAATCCTTCACGCTGCTACCGATCATCATCATTGCGCTGTCCAATTCGGATCCGACCGCGCAACGGCCTTTGCTGCCTATATCCAGGTGATGCGGCTGGGCGGCGCCGAAATCGGAATCGCGTTGATGGCGACCTGGCTGCGCGTGCGCGAACAGGTCCACTCCAACCTGCTGGGACTTCATGTCGCCAGCGGCGATGCGGATGTGTCGGGACTGCTTGCCAAACTCAATGCCCTGTTCGGACATCATGGCGAAGGTCTCGCCTTGGCGCGCAGCGTCGGAACGCTCTCGGGCATGGTCCAGCGGCAGGCCAACACATTGGCCTATATCGATGGCTTCTGGTTGACCTTCTGGTTCGCGATTGCCGCGCTTGTCTGCGTGTCGCTAATCGGGCAGGCCCCCGTGGGGCCGTTCACGCCGCGCCGGCGTTGACCACGTCTGCCGCTCAGCCGCGAGCTGAGTACTTCGACGCCGTTCATGGCTGCACGGACACCGCTTCTTGATCCAGCGCAATATTCCGGCCGGCGCGATGGCATAAAAGTCAATTGCGCGACGGGAACGGCCATGGTGTAACCGGCCCCGGATGTCGATTAGATCGACTCGAAGGTGCGTCGGAACCCATTGATGGCCTTATGGTTTGTGTTCGCTTTGATGACCGCCGCGGCGACGTTTGCCGTGCTGTTGCCGCTTGGCCGGAGGAGCGCGGCGACGGGGGGGACCGAGGTCGCCGTCTATAAGGACCAGCTTGCCGAGGTCGGACGCGACGCCGCGGCCGGGCTGATCGGACCTGCCGAAGCCGAGGCGGCGCGCGTCGAGATCGGTCGCCGGCTGCTCGCTGCCGCTGATGCGGATGCGGATGGTAGCAACACGACGGGCAATGCGCCTGGTATGCGCAAGGCAGTCTCGCTGTTGGCACTGATCGGGCTGCCGCTGATTGCCATCGGCGTCTATCTGCCGCTTGGCTCACCGCGACTTCCGGACATGCCACTGGCGTCGCGCCAACAGGCGCCGGGCCCCAATCAGTCCGTGGTCAGCCTGATCGCTCAGGTCGAGGCGCATCTCGAAAAGAACCCCAACGATGCGCGCGGCTGGGCCGTGCTGGCGCCGGTGCTGGCGCGGATTGGTCGTCACGACGATGCGGTGCGCGCCTATCGCAATATCATCACCTTCGGCGACGATAGCGCCGCGCACCGGGCCGATCTCGGCGAAGCGCTGACCATGGCCGCCAATGGCGTGATCACGGCGGATGCCAAGGCGGAATTCGACCGCGCCGTGGCGCAGGATGCCGATGAGGTGAAGGCACGCTATTTCCTCGGCCTCGCTGCCGAGCAGGATGGCCGCGTTGCGGATGCGGCAACCATCTGGCGCGGCATGCTGGCGAAGGGCCCGGCTGATGCACCGTGGCGCCCGGTGGTGAGCGCAGCACTGGCGCGCGTCGGCGGTGGCAAGGGGCCGGAATTGCCGGCGCTGCCGCAGGAGACGGTCGCCGCGGCGCAGGACATGAATGCCGAGGATCGCAGTGCGATGATCCAGGGCATGGTCGATCGCCTCGCGACGCGTCTGAAGCAGGACGGCAGGGATGTTGATGGATGGCTGCGGCTGGTGCGCGCTTATCTCGTGCTCGGCGAGCGCGACAAGGCGAAGAGCGCATTGGCCGATGCACGGCAGGCCGTCGGCAGCGACGCCGAGCAGCTGCGCAAGCTGAATGACGGCCTGAAAGACGCCGGACTGGATGGATAGTTCGCGATGACACGCAAGCAGCGACGATTGACGATGATAGGCGGTGCGCTGGCGATCCTGGCGATCGCAGCTGGCCTCGTGCTGAATGCACTGCGCGACAGCATCGTGTTTTTCTCCACCCCGACCATGGCGGCAGAAAAGCAAATTCCATCCGGCAAGCGTTTTCGTCTCGGCGGCATGGTCGAGCAAGGCAGCTTGCAGCGCGGCGACAATCTCGCCGTGAGCTTCAAGGTTTCCGACGGCGGCGCGACGCTGCCGGTGAACTACAAAGGGATTCTCCCCGACCTGTTCCGCGAAGGGCAGGGCGTGGTCGCCGAAGGTGCGCTCGACGCCAATGGCGTGTTCAAGGCAGACACCGTGCTCGCCAAGCATGACGAGACCTATATGCCGAAGGAAGTGGCCGACGCGCTGAAGAAACAAGGCCGCTGGAAGGAAGGGGAAGGCGGCAAGCCGGTGGTTTCGCAGGACACGACCAGCACCAAGCCGAGCGTAACACGATGATCGCCGAAGCCGGACACTACGCGCTGATCCTCGCGCTGGCGCTGGCGCTGATCCAGTCCACGGTGCCGGTGGCCGGTGCGCGGCTGCGCGACATCGCGCTGATGAATGTGGCGCGCTCGACGGCGCTGGCGCAGTTCCTCTTCTGCGGATTGTCGTTCCTGGCGCTGACGACGCTCTATGTCGTGTCGGATTTCTCGGTCGCCAACGTGTTCGAGAATTCGCATTCCGCAAAGCCGTTGCTCTACAAGATCACCGGCGTGTGGGGAAACCACGAAGGCTCGATGCTGCTCTGGGTGTCGATCCTCGCTTTCTTCGGCGCGCTGGTGGCGACGTTCGGCAATAACTTGCCGCTGTCATTGCGCGCCCATGTGCTGGCGGTGCAGGGCTGGATCGCGGCCGCGTTCTATCTGTTCATTCTCGCAACCTCGAATCCGTTCCTGCGCATGGCGCAGGCGCCGCTGGAAGGCCGCGATCTCAATCCGGTGCTGCAGGATATCGGTCTCGCCGTGCATCCGCCGATGCTCTATCTCGGCTATGTCGGCTTCTCCATCTCGTTCTCCTTCGCCGTCGCCGCATTGATCGAGGGCCGCATCGATGCGGCCTGGGCGCGCTGGGTGCGGCCATGGACGCTGGTGGCGTGGATATTCCTGACCCTCGGCATCGCCATGGGGTCCTATTGGGCCTATTACGAGCTCGGCTGGGGCGGCTGGTGGTTCTGGGATCCCGTCGAGAACGCCTCGCTGATGCCGTGGCTGTCGGGTACGGCGCTGCTGCATTCCGCGATCGTGATGGAGAAGCGCAATGCGCTGAAGGTCTGGACGGTCCTGCTCGCGATCCTCACTTTCTCGCTGTCGCTGCTCGGCACATTCCTGGTGCGTTCCGGTGTGCTTACCTCGGTGCATGCCTTCGCCACCGATCCCTCACGCGGCGTATTCATCCTCGTCATTCTCTGCCTGTTCATCGGCGGCAGCCTGACGCTGTATCTGTGGCGCGCGTCGTCGCTGAAGCAGGGCGGCTTGTTCGCGCCGATCTCGCGCGAGGGCGCGCTGGTGCTGAACAACCTGTTCCTCACCACCGCCTGCGCCACCGTCTTTGT
Organism: Tardiphaga sp.; assembly: GCA_030147505.1. Lineage (GTDB taxonomy): Bacteria > Pseudomonadota > Alphaproteobacteria > Rhizobiales > Xanthobacteraceae > Tardiphaga. The sequence continues at coordinate 142,230 of JASBVG010000044.1, read as the reverse complement.
CGGTACGCTTTATCCGCTGGCGCTCGAAATGCTGACCGGCGACAAGATCTCCGTCGGCGCGCCGTTCTTCAATCTGACTTTCGGGCCGCTGTTCGTGCCACTGCTGCTGGCGGTGCCGTTCGGCCCGCTGCTGGCCTGGAAGCGCGGCGATCTCCGCGGCGTGGCGCAGCGGCTGCTTGCCGCCGGCATCGCGGCGCTGCTTGCCATCGCGCTGGTCTGGGCCTGGACATCAGGCGGCGCGGCGCTGGCGCCGCTGGCGATCGGGCTCGCTGTGTTCGTGATCGCGGGCGTCGTCGTCGATATTGCCGAGCGCATCATGCTGTTCCGGCTGCCGTTCGCAGTCTCGCTGCGACGTGCCATAGGTCTGCCGCGCGCAGCCTGGGGCACGGCTTTCGCCCATGCCGGGCTTGGCGTCGCGTTGGTCGGGATCGTCTGCGAGAGCACATGGAACACCGAATTCATCGGCACGCTGAAGCCGAACGATGTGGCGAAGCTGGCCGGCTATGAGCTGACGCTGAAGGACATCACCCAGCGGCAGGGGCCGAATTATCGGGAGAGCGTGGCGCGTTTCCGCATCACCCGGGGCAGCGATGAAATCGGCGAGATGGTGCCGTCGAAGCGCAATTTCTCGGCGCGGCAGACATCGACCACCGAGGCGGCATTGCTGTCGCGCGGGGCGAGCCAGCTTTACATCTCGCTCGGCGACGACACGGCCAATGGCGCCGTTGCGGTGCGCATGTATCACAAGCCGCTGGTGCTGATGATCTGGTGGGGGCCGGCGCTGATGGCACTGGGCGGCGTGCTGTCGCTGTCCGACCGCCGGCTGCGCGTCGGCGCGCCGAAGCCGGCGAAGTCAGCTGCGACGCTGCAGGCGGCGGAGTAGGGCGATGCGGTGGCTTGCGGCCGGTGCTGTGGCTTTCTCGTTGTTTGTCGGAGTGCCGGCGCATGCGGTGCAGCCCGACGAGATCATGCAGGACCCTGCAAAGGAAGCGCGGGCGCGCCAACTCTCCAAAGAGCTGCGTTGCATGGTCTGCCAGAACCAGTCCATCGACGATTCCGATGCGCCGCTGGCGCGCGACCTCCGTCTGCTGGTGCGCGAGCGCATTGCCACCGGCGAGAGCGACAAGCAGGTGATGGATTTCCTGGTCGCGCGTTACGGCGAATTCGTCCTGCTGAAGCCGCGGCTGGAGCTGCATACATTGCTGCTGTGGCTGCTGACGCCGCTGGTGCTGATGGCGGGCGCCGGGGCGTTGTGGTGGCAGAACCGACGACGCAATCGCGGCAATGGTGGCGCCCCCACGGTCGCGCTCACGGCGGAAGAAGAAGCCCGGATCGAACGGCTGCTTCAGGCGCAAGACAAATCAAGCTGACAGCCCGCTTGCCGCCTAGCTGCGCGGGAGAACGGCCTGAATATTGCGGCCTGTGCGCTCGATATGTTCGCGCAGAATGCGGGTGGCGTCGCGCGTGCGTCGTTCGATCACGGCATGAGCCATGGCCGTATGTTCTGCTGGAACGTCACGATCCGGCTGATTCTTCTTCAGAAAGATCCGGCGATAGCGGTCGCTCTGGTCGTGCAGGGTGGCGCAAAACTGGCGCAGCAACGGCATGCCGCAGGCCGATATCAGCTCGGCATGAAAAGCGCGATGCGCGATCTCCCAGGCCTCCTGTTCCGCCACCGAGCGTGAGCTGCGCTTGCATCGGCTGAGCTGGTGAAGCGCGGCCAGCACGCGGCCCTCCCACGCGATATCGCCGCGCTCGATCGCTTCCCTGATCGCCAGTCCCTCGAATTCGACACGCAGTCGAATGATCTCGGTTAGATTCTCTGCTGATACCGGCGTGACGCGATAGCCGCGCTGGTCGATCAAAGCGACGAGGCCGTCATTCTCGAGCCGGCACAATGCCTCGCGCAGCGGGCTGAGGCTGACGCCGAAGACGGTGCGCAGGCGGCCGAGATTGAGCTTGCTGCCGGGCAGCAATTCGCCGCGCATGATGGCGTCGCGCAGGCGGGCGACGAGGGTTGTCGAGAGCGTCGTAGGCGACGGGACTGGCGTGGTGGCTGCGTTGCTCATGGCATGGTCATGTGATGGGTTCGAAACCGTAGAGCGAAGCCGGGTTGTCCACCAGTGCCAGTTTCTGCGACCGGGCGTCAGGCAGCCAGAGTGGAACGAGATCGACGAGATCGCCGTCATTGGGCATCGCCACGGGACAGATCGGATGCGGCCAGTTGCTGCCCCACAGGACTCGGTCCGGGCGCAAGGCGACGACCTTCTCGATCATCGGCAGCATGTCGCGATGCGGATAGGGCTCGGCTGACAGCCGGTACAGGCTGGCGAGCTTGACCCAGCAGCGGTCGGTATCGAGCAGCCGCAGCAGCGTTTGGAACGGCCCGGAATCCACGCCTTCGGTTGCACTGATGCGGGCCAGGTGATCGAGCACGAACGGACTGCGCGTGGCCTCCAGTTGCGGTGCGACGTCGACCAGCTCGCTCGCCTTGTTGAAGTGCAAAACGAGATGCCAACCGAGATCGAAGGTTTCGCGGGAGAGGCGATCCAGATGCGCAAAGGAAGCGCCGCCGCTCACTACCGTCGACATCCGGCAGCCGCGCATGCCGCGGCGATTCATGTCGGCCAATTCGCTTTCGGACAGGCCCGAGGGGATGACGGCGACGCCGCGCAGGCGCGCTGGATTGCGATCGAGCGCCGCCAGCGTGGCGCTGTTGTCGGTGCCATGCGCACCACCATGGACGATCACCGCGCGATCGACGCCGAGTACGGCATGAAGCTGCATCAGATCTTCATAGGTGCAGTCTTCCGGCGTGTAGCTGCGCTGGTCGCTGAACGGAAATTGCGCCTGCGGACCCAAGACGTGGACATGGGTGTCGCATGCGCCTTTCGGCATGGTGAAGGCCGGGCGCTTGGGACGGCGGTCGGGACCGGGGCAGGGCTTTGGCGAGCCAGATGCATATGAACTCATGGTTGTGCTCCTCCGCTGCCGGTCGCCATTCCTGCAAGGATAGCGTGGATCCTGTGGCCGATTTGACGACGGCGCCAAGCAGTGTCAACATAAAATCGACGAAACAAGAAAAATCGATTATTTTGGAGGATGACGTGAGGCTTCTGATTTCTGCAATAGCGGCGCTTGGGACGGTGTTCCTGATCGGTCAGGCGGCGCAAGCGGCGGGTTTTCCGGACCGCGGCGTCAAGATCGTGGTGCCTTTTCCGGCCGGTGGATCGAATGATGTGGTCGCGCGGCTGCTTGGTACCAAGCTCTCCGAACTCTGGGGCCAGCCGGTGGTGGTCGACAATCGTGCAGGCGGCGGCGGCAATATCGGCGCCGAAGCGGTGGCGCGTTCGCCCGCAGATGGCTACACGCTGCTGCTGGCGGCGCCGGGGCCGCTCGCCGTCAATCAAACGCTCTATGCGCAATTGCCGTTCAATCCCGAACAGGATTTCACGCCGATCGCGCTGATCGCTTCTGTGCCGATCGTTCTCGCTGTCAATCCGAGCGTGAAGGCGACGACCGTGGCTGAACTGGTTGCACTCGCCAAAGCGTCGCCGGGCAAACTCAATTTCGGATCGTCCGGTCTTGGATCGACCAATCATCTTGCCGGCGAATTGCTGAAGACACGCGCTGGCATCGACATTGTGCACGTGCCCTATCGCGGCGCAGCGCCAGCAATGAATGATCTGATCGGCGGACAGATTCCGATCCTTTTCGACAACATGCCGGCGGTCCGCCCGCAGGTGCAGGGTAAGACGATCCGCGCGCTTGCCGTCGCTGGTGCAACCCGCTCGCCGCTGTTCTCGGAACTGCCGACCATGGTCGAAGCCGGCGTCGCCAATTTCGAGGCGTCGTCATGGTTTGGCCTCGTCGCGCCGGCCAGGATGCAGCCGGATGTCACGAAGGCCCTGATCGACGGCGTGACCAAGGTGATGAAGGATCCTGATATGACGAAGCGACTGGCTGAAGTTGGGGCTGAGCCCGGCACCTTGTCCGGCGATGCGTTCGGCGCTTTTCTCCGGACGGAGTCGCAGAAATGGGGGCAAGTCGTGAAGACGGCGGGAGCGAAGGTCGATTGACCCAATCGTTGTTGCCGCAAGGCCCGTTGATTGCCAGAACGCAATGACGTGATTGAAGACAGGAACGACATGTCGAAGACAGATGCCAAGCTCGATGAACTGAAGGCCCGCTACGAGACCATGATCGGCTTCACACCGCCAAAGATCGCAAAGCGGCTCGAGCTTGGCATGCGCGTCGATCCCGATCTCGTCTCTGCGCTCGAGGACTGGCGCATCGCTGCGCTGACACCGGCGGCGCTCGATCAGAAGACGGTGCAGCTGATGGCATTCGCGATCCTGCTGGTGCAGACCTCCGAGGCCGCCGCCAATCATGCCAAGGCGGCGATCAGGGCCGGCGCGACGCTCGAAGAACTTCATGCCAGCGCCGGCATCGCCGCGCTCTTTCGCGGCGTCGCGGCTTTCAACATGGCCGGCGAGATTCTCGCCGGCCTGTTCCCGGAGACGAGGCCGGCCGACTAACGGCGGCCTCATGCCATCCCGGCCAGCACCTTGTCCAGCGTCACCGGCAAGTCGCGCACGCGGACGCCGCAGGCGTTGTAGACCGCGTTGACGACAGCGGCATTGGCACCGCAATTGCCGAGTTCGCCGATGCCCTTGATACCGAGAGGATTGCCTTTGTCGTCGTCCTCATCGATGAACACGGCGTCGATATCGGCGATATCGGCATGCACCGGCACCTGATATTCGGCAAGATCGTGATTGACGAAATGGCCGTAGCGGGGATCAAGCATGGCGGCTTCCGTGAGCGCCGAGCCGATGCCCCAGATCATGCCGCCGATCAACTGCGAGCGTGCCGTTTTCGGATTGAGAATTTTGCCAGTGGTGAACACGCCAAGCATGCGCCGCAGCCGTATTTCACCTGTATCGATGTCCACGGCGACTTCCGCAAAATGCGCGCCATAGGCATGTTGCGAAAACGTCCTGTAGGTCTCGCCGCGCGCGGCTGAACCTGTGGCCTCGAAGCCATCGGGGGATATGCGCGCGATCAGCTCGGCGAGCGGTGCCGAGCGATCGCCGAATGTCACGCTCGCTTGTTCGAATTTGGCCTGCGCCGCATTCGTGCCGCGCAGGGGAGATGCATCATGTGCAACCGCGGCTTCGGCGATCTTCTGACATAGCGCGAGACAGGCATTGTGAACGGCGGTGCCGGAGCTTGCAGCTCCCCATGAGCCGCCAGAGCCCGGGCTGCGCGGCAGGCTGCTGTCGCCGAGTTCGACAGTGATCGCCTGCAGCGGCAGGCCAAGGCGTTCGGCGGCGATCTGGGCGAGGATCGTGTAGGTGCCGGTGCCGATATCGGTCATGTCGGTCTGCACCGTGACCTTGCCGCTTTTATCGATAGCGACGCGGGCTTGGGCCGGACCGATATAATTCGGGCGCATGGCGCCGGCCATGCCGATGCCGATCAGTTTGCGGCCCTCGCGCCGCGTGCCGGGTGTTGCCGAGCGCTGCGTCCAGCCGAAGCGCCGCGCGCCTTCGCGCATGCAGGCAATCAGGTTGCGGCTGGAAAACGGAGCGCCGGTTTCCGGATCGCGGTCGGGCTCGTTGCGGACGCGGAATTCGATCGGATCGAGCTTCAGCTTCTCGGCCATTTCATCCATCGCGCATTCGAGCGCGAGCAGGCCGGAGGCTTCGCCGGGCGCTCGCATCCATTCGCCTCGATTGGTATCGACGCGTACGAGGCGATGCGTGGTCCGTCGCGTGGCTGATCCATAGAAGGAGCGGGAGACCACGGCGCTCTGCTCGGCGAATTCCTCGAAGCGTGCTGTCGCCGCGATGACGTCATGCACGAGCGCAGTCAATTTCCCTTCACCATCCGCGGCAAGGCGGATGCGCTGCTCCGTCGCCGGGCGATGGCCGGCATTGGCGAACATCTGTTGCCGCGTGAAGGCGATCTTGACCGGGCGCTGCAGGTCGCGTGCGGCGATGGCGGCGAGGATTGCATCGGCATGGGGGATCAACTTCGAGCCGAAGCCGCCGCCGATATAGGGGCTGATTACGCGGACATTTTCACGCGGTATCGCAAGCGTGGCCGCAACGCCGCTCTGGATGTTGGCGATGGTCTGCGTGCTGGTATGCAGCGTCAGCCGATCCCCGTCCCACTGCGCCAGTGTCGCATGCGGCTCCATCGGCGCGTGGATCTCATAGGGCAGGCGATAGGTCTGATCGATGGTGACAGGAGCCGAGGCGAGCGCGGCATCGGGATCGCCATGCAACGTATCGGTGGGAAAGCCGGCGTTGATGCGTCCGGGCTTGTAGCGCTCGGCATTGGCAGCGAGCGGGTCGAAGAAGCCGGGCACTTGCGTGTAGCGAATATCGATCAGTGCGGCGGCGCCGCGCGCGGCCTCCCAGGTGGTCGCGATCACCAGCGCGACCGGCTGGTCGTAATACAGGATTTCGTCGCCGGCGAGCATCGGGCGAGCGCGGGTGAAGACTTCGGGCACCGTCGGCGTGACTGGCGCACCGAATGCCGGCAGTGATGTCATGCTGCGATGAGTCAGAATTTTCAGAACGCCCGGTACCGCTTCCGCGCGCGCAGTGTCGAGCGCAGCGATGCGCCCCTTCGGAACGCCGGCGCCAAGGATCACGCCATAGGCCGGTGTGGTGCCGCGCGCGAGATTGGCGTGCTCGAACGCGTAGCAGGCGCCGCCGGTCACCTTGAGCCGGCCATCGACGCGATCGATCGGGAGACCGATGAAACGGCCCGGTGCCGCTCCAGTATTCGATGTCATGTGTCCGCTCCTAGGTCGTCGCAACCGCGAGTGTCTGACGTAAGGTTCGTTTGGCGAGTTCGAGCTTGAACATCGCGCTGCCTTCGGTTCGCGCATCCGCGAGCGCGCGCTCCGCTGCCGCGGAGAATGTCAGAGGCTCGGCCTTGGCATTCCGCAACACCTGTTCGGCTGTATCCGCGCGCCATGGTCGCGGCGCCAGACCGCCGAAAGCTACGCGGGATGATGTAATGCGGCCACTGCGTCGTTCGATGATCGCCGCAATAGAGACCAGCGCAAAGGCATAGGAGGCGCGATCGCGGACCTTGCGGTAGATTTGTTTGCCGCGCGGCGGCGGGGGAAGGTGAACAGCCACGATCATTTCGCCCGACGTCAGCGACGTCTCGATCTGCGGCGTGGTGCCGGGCAGGCGATATAATTCGGCAATACCGAATTTTTGCGTTTGGCCCGCGGCGTTGATGGTCTCGATTTGCGCGCCGAGCGCGGTCATCGCAACTGCCATGTCGGACGGGTGGACGGCAATGCAGGATGAGCTTGTGCCGAGAATGGCATTGGCCCGGTTGACCCCCCCGACGGCAGGGCAGCCGGAGCCGGGCACGCGTTTGTTGCAGGGCGTATGGGTGTTGTAGAAATACGGGCAGCGCGTCCGCTGCAGCAGATTGCCGCCCACCGAGGCCTTGTTGCGCAACTGTCCGGACGCACCCGCGAGCAGAGCCTGGGTCAGCAGTGGGAAATGCATGCGCACATGCGGATGCACCGCCAGATCGCTATTCGTCACCTGCGCACCGATGCGCATGCTGCGATCGGGCTGTGACGCAATATAGGCGAGCGGCAGGCGGCTGATATCGACGAGATGCGCCGGACGTTCGATGCCGAGCTTCATCAGGTCAAGCAGATTGGTGCCACCGGCGATGAATTTCGCATTCGGATGTCTGCTGACCGAGGCGATGGCGCCCGAGACGCTGGCTGCGCGTTCATAGGTGAAGGGCTGCATGGTCAGGCCTTTTCGGCTGCGTCGCGAATGGCGGCGACGATGTTGGGATAGGCGGAACAGCGACAGATATTGCCGCTCATGCGTTCGCGGATTTCGCTGTCAGTGAGGGAGATCGTTTTCGCCGCGACATCGGCGGTCGCATGACTGGGCCAGCCCGCCCGTGCCTCCTGCAGCATGCCGACGGCCGAGCAGATCTGGCCCGGCGTGCAATAGCCGCACTGGAAGCCGTCGCGCTCGATGAAGGCCACTTGCATCGGATGCAGGTCGTCACCGTTGGCGAGACCTTCGATGGTGGTAATGTCGTCGCCCTCATGCATGATGGCGAGGGACAGGCAGGCATTGATGCGCCGTCCATTGACGAGCATTGTGCAAGCGCCGCATTGGCCGTGATCGCAGCCCTTCTTCGAGCCGGTCAGGCCGAGATGTTCGCGCAGCGCGTCGAGCAACGTGGTCCTCGTATCAAGGCGGAGTTCGATCGGCTTGCCGTTGATCCTGAGATTGAAGGCGACAGGTTCGGTAGCCGCTGCAGGTGCAGCTTCAGTCGCGTCTTGTGCAGCCTCCGCAATTCCGCTCGTCATCACCAGCGCCAGGGCCGAACTGCCTTCCAGCACCTGCCGTCGGGTTGGCAGAAAGGGATAGATCGCACTGTCCATCGCGCACTCCATTCTTGGGTGCGTGGTATGTGCCTCTCTCAGCTGTGATCGTCTTCCATGATATCGGGATGGATATCAGGATTCCGGAATTGCGCGTGCGAATGTTGCCGGCGAGATGCCGCGCAGGCGCTTGAAGGTGCCGGAGAAGTGGCTCTGGCTGCAGAAGCCGGTTCGTGCCGCGACGCCAGCGATGGAAGTCTCTCCCGCACGCAGGATGATTTCGGCGTGGCGGACACGTTGTTCGAGAATGAAGGCATAAGGCGCAAGGCCCGTAGTAGCCTTGAAGCGCCGCGCGAATGTATCGACGGGCATTCTTGCGATGTGGGCGAGTTGCCGCAGCGAGATGTCAGTGGCGAGATTGGCATCGATGAAGTCCTCGACCCTGCGCAGAACTGCCCCGCTCAACTGGCCATAGGTTTTGGGCTTCCGTTGCTGGCGGTTGCGTTGCGCAATGCGATGCAGGATAAAACCGGTGAGATGCTCGACATAACCGCTGTCGAATTCGGCGCCCGTGGCGTGATCCTCTTGAAAGGACTGGAGTGCGGCGGCAATGGCGGTGTCGCGCTGATTGAGAACGATCGGAAGCGTTTCGTTGCGAATGCCGAGTCGTGCCGAGAAATCGGGATCGATCCAGAGTGCGGTGTAGACGAGATCGGCATTGCGATAATTGCCGTCGCGAACGACATGAGCCGGTACGAAGGACAGCGAGCCCGGCCGGTCTAAGCCACGATAGCTGGTCTCCCCAGCGCAATTGATCGATGTTCGCGATGTGCCACCCTGGCGTGTCAGGATCAGGACATGGGCAGGTGCCGACCAGGTCACGTCGGCTTCACTGCATGTCCAGCGCCGGTGATCGAGGATGACGCTACCATTGAGCCATCCGCAAGATGCAGCCGGGTTGGCTATTACCCCCGATGCCTGGATGTGACCTTTGCCGAGCAATGGGTCCAATGACATGCTGATCCCGTGTCCTTCGGATGGCTGATCGTTAAGAGTCCTATGGAATGGGCAGGGCGGCAAGATGACGACGGGCCGCCGGGCGAATGAATCGCAGCAATTTCGCGGCGATTCGAGGCATTTCGATCTCCTTCCGAGGTGTTTTCGCGAGGACGCCCCGATCGGGCATCCCGCCGCACCATTCCCCGCCAAATTACAAAACCTTAATTCTCCTGCCAGCGCGCGGTAAGGTTCGGTTCGCCATCCTCAGATCACGCAAGGCGCCTTGCCCCCCGCGCCGTCGTTCTGGAGATTCTGATGTCCGACCGCCCCACCGATTTCTCTGACCTGCCGTCCTACAAGGCGCCCCGCCGCTCGGTGCTGTCCATGCGCAAATTTGCGCTGATGGCCTCCGTCGTCGCCGGTCTCGGCGTCGCCGCCTATGGCATCTCGCCGTCGCATGACGGCATCAATTTCACCACAGCTGCCCATGCGCAGGTCGACAAGCAGGTCAAGGCGCAGGCCGCCCAGCCTGTCGGCTTTGCCGACATCGTCGAGCGCGTAAAGCCGTCTGTGATCTCCGTCAAGGTCAATATCAAGGAGAAGGTTGCGTCGAAGGACGACGACAACAACGACTCGCCGTTCCAGCCGGGCTCGCCGATGGAGCGCTTCTTCAAGCGCTTTGGCGAGAACGGCATGCCGCCGGGCATGCGTCCCGGCCCGCGTGGCGGCCGTGGTCCGATCTCGGGCCAGGGCTCGGGCTTCTTCATCTCGGCTGACGGTTATGCCGTGACCAACAATCATGTGGTCGATGGCGCCGACAAGGTCGAGGTCTCCACCGATGACGGCAAGACCTATTCGGCCAAGGTGATCGGCACCGATCCGCGCACCGACCTCGCCCTGATCAAGGTCGAGGGCCGCACTGACTTCCCGTTCGCCAAGCTCGCCGACGGCAAGCCCCGCATCGGCGACTGGGTGCTGGCGGTCGGCAATCCGTTCGGCCTCGGCGGCACCGTGACCGCCGGCATCGTCTCGGCCTCGGGCCGCGACATCGGCAACGGTCCCTATGACGATTTCATCCAGATCGATGCGCCCGTGAACAAGGGCAATTCGGGCGGTCCGGCGTTCGACGTGTCGGGTGAGGTGATGGGCGTTAACACCGCGATCTATTCGCCCTCGGGCGGCAGCGTCGGTATCGCCTTCTCGATCCCGGCCTCGACCGTGAAGACGGTGGTGGCGCAGCTCAAGGACAAGGGCTCGGTCTCTCGCGGCTGGATCGGCGTGCAGATTCAGCCGGTGACCCAGGATATCGCCGACAGCCTCGGCCTCAAGAAGGCGGAAGGCGCGCTCGTCGCCGAACCGCAGGCGGATGGCCCGGCAGCCAAGGCCGGCATCAAGTCGGGCGACGTCATCACCCAGGTGAACGGCACGCCCGTGAAGGATGCCCGCGAACTCGCCCGCACCATCGGCGGCTTCGCGCCGGGCAACACGGTGAAGCTCAACGTGCTCTCGAAGGGCGAGGACAAGGTGCTGTCCATGACGCTGGGCACGATGCCAAGCGTGCAGGAAGCCAAGGCCGACTTCGACGGTGACAAGGGGTCGTCGTCGCGCGGCGCCGATGTGCCGAAGCTTGGCCTGACGGTCTCGCCGGCGAGCAGTGTCGCCGGCGCCGGCAAGGAAGGCGTCGTCGTCACCGGCGTCGACCCGAAGAGCGCGGCGGCGGAACGTGGCTTCAAGGAAGGCGACGTCATTCTCGAAGTCGCCGGCAAGAGCGTCGCGACGCCGGGCGAGGTACGCGAGGCCATCGTCGCCGCGCATAACGACAAGAAGAACAGCGTGCTGATCCGGGTTCGCTCGGGCGGCTCCTCCAAGTTCGTTGCGGTCCCGCTCGCCAAGGGCTGAGAACGATTTTTGAGTTGAGCATGATCCGATCCGAAAACCGGTACTCACTTTTCGGGATCATGCTGTCGAGACGGAAGGTATCGCCGGCATAGTCGCCCCCGCTGACGGTGCTTTCCAGGGAGCGAGTGAATAGCTCGCTCCCGCTGTTTCCTTCCCTCGGATGTGCCCCTTTCCGTCGGAAGGCACATGGGCGGTGAAGTTCCCCCAGCTTCACCGCCCATCCCCCTCAAAGGCGCGGACGATCCGCCGCCTTGCATGAGAGCGCAGTGCACGCCATGGTGACAGAGACTCAACCGATCCGCAGCGAAGCTGCCCCGTCCAGAGCCGTTCCCGAAATGCGTCTGCTCATCATCGAAGACGACCGCGAATCCGCCGACTATCTGGTCAAGGCGTTTCGCGAGGTTGGCCATGTTGCCGATCACGCTGCCGATGGCGAGGAAGGCTTTGCGCTCGCCGATAGCGGCGACTACGACGTGCTCGTCGTCGATCGCATGCTGCCGAAGCGTGACGGCCTGTCCGTCATCGGAGCATTGCGCGCGAAGGGCAACCGGACGCCGGCATTGATCCTCTCGGCGCTCGGCCAGGTCGACGACCGCATCAAGGGCCTGCGCGCCGGCGGCGACGACTATCTGCCGAAGCCCTATTCATTCGCAGAACTGCTTGCGCGCGTCGAAGTATTGTCGCGCCGCCAGGGCGGCCCGGCGGAGGAGACGACCTATCGTGTCGGCGATCTCGAACTCGACCGGTTGTCCCATGGCGTCACTCGCGGTGGCCAGGAGCTGATCCTGCAGCCGCGTGAATTTCGCCTGCTCGAATATCTGATGAAGCATGCCGGGCAGGTGGTGACTCGCACCATGCTGCTGGAGAATGTTTGGGACTATCATTTCGATCCGCAGACCAATGTGATCGATGTCCATATTTCGCGGCTGCGCGCGAAGATCGACAAGGGCTTCGAGCGGCCGCTGCTGCACACCATCCGAGGCGCCGGCTACATGGTGCGCGACGGGGTGAAATGATCGCTCATCCGGGCGGCCGTCCCGCGCTCTATCGAGACAATCCGTGACCGCCCTCGGCAAACTCTTCCGCACCACCGCATTCCGGCTGACGCTAGTCTATCTGCTGCTGTTTGCGTTCTTCGCGGCGGCGTTGCTCGGCTATTTCGCCTGGAATACGAACCGGCTGATCAACGACCAGATCACCACCACAGTGAATGGTGAGATGAGCGAGCTTAGCGAACTCTACACCAAGCGAGGCCTGCGCGGCATCGTCTTCGCCATCGAAAACCGTGCGCTGCGGCCGGGTGCCAATCTCTATCTCATCACCACGCCGGCCGGGCAGGCTGTGGCGGGCAATGTTTCCTCGCTAGCGCCAGGGGTGTTGGAAAAGACAGGGTGGTCGGAGACGCCATATCGCCGGCTCGACGATCCCGACTCGTCCAATCACCGCGCGCTGGTGAAAGTCGAGGCTTTGTCCAGCGGCTTCCGGTTGCTGATCGGTCATGATCTCGAGGAACGGCGACGGCTGTTCGACATTGTCGGCGATGCCGCCAAATGGTCGGTGCTGATCGTCGTCGTACTCGGCCTTGGCGGCGGCATTTTCGTGTCACGCCGCGTGCTTCGCAAGATCGATGCGATCACCGGCACCACCCAGCGCATCATGGCCGGCGATCTCTCGGGCAGGCTGCCGGTAGGCCGCAGCGGCGACGAACTCGACCGTCTGGCGGAAAATCTCAACACGATGCTGGAGCGCATCGAGGCGTTGATGACCGGCCTCAAGGAAGTCTCCGACAACATTGCCCACGATCTCAAGACGCCGCTGACGCGGCTGCGCAACCGGGCCGAGGAGGCGCTGGCACGCTCCAGCAACGAGGCGGATTATCGGGCCGCGCTGGAGAGCACGATCGATGAATCCGATGGCCTGATCCGCACCTTCAATGCGCTGCTGATGATCGCGCGCGCCGAATCCGGACAGGCACGCGACAACATGACCTTGTTCGATGCGGCTGAGGTGGCGGTCGGCATTCACGAACTTTATGAACCGCTCGCGGAAGATGCCGATCTTGTTCTCAAGGTCGAAACGTCGCTGGCGCCGCTGCACGGCAATCGCGAACTGATCAGCCAGGCGCTGGCCAATCTCGTGGAGAACGCCATCAAATATGGCAAGCCTGCGACAGCCGATGCTGCTGAGATGCCAGAGATCTTGATTCAGGCACGCCGCGAGGGCGATCAGGTGTTGCTGAGCGTTGCCGATCGCGGTCCGGGCATTCCGGAAGCCGATCGCAAACACGCGGTGCAGCGCTTTGTAAGGCTGGAGGCCAGCCGGACACTGCCGGGTTCGGGTCTCGGGCTCAGCCTCGCGTCAGCGGTTGCCACGCTGCATGGCGGCGAGTTGCGACTCGACGACAACCATCCGGGATTGCGTGTGACACTGGTATTACCGGCAGCAACGGGCGAGGCCCTTGCGGGGCAAAGCGCGAATGTGCAACAGAAGTCGGCATGACTTCAGCCACTGCAGGCGAGGGCCAGCCGATGCTGGCCGCGCAGTTCGTGAGCGGACCGGAACTGTTCGAGCCTCGTGAGGCCGAACGCCGTTTCGCCGACTGGCTCACGGATATAGCGCCCGACCAGGCCAGCGCATTGCAGGCCATCGTCGATCAATATCCCTATGCCCGCGCGATCCTGTTCGGGATTGCCGAAGCGTCTCCCTATCTGTTCGATCTGATCCGCGCCGATGCCGCACGTGCGTTGCGCGTGCTGACCGTCGATCCCGACAAGGCGCTGCCCGATCTCATCGCGCACGCCGGCGTGCTGGTCGGCGAGGCCTCCGGCGAAGCCGATGTGATGATCGCCCTGCGGCGGATGAAGTCCGAGGCGGCGCTGATGATCGCGCTGTGCGATATTGGCGGCGTATGGCCGGTGATGCGCGTGACGCGCGCGTTGACCGATCTTGCGATCGTCTCGGTGCAGACGGCGATCCGCTATCTGCTGACCCAGGAAGCCGGACGCGGACGTATCCTGCCGCCGAATCCGGCGGCGCCCGAAGAGGGCAGCGGCCTGATCGTCTTTGCCATGGGCAAGATGGGCGCGGGCGAGCTGAATTATTCCAGCGATATTGATCTGATTGTGTTCTTCGATCTCGAAGCGCATTCGCTGCCCGAGGATATCGAGCCGAATACGTTCTTCGTGCGTGTCGCGCAGGGCATGTCGCGGTTGCTGCAGCAGCGCACCGGCGATGGCTATGTGTTCCGCGTCGATCTGCGGCTGCGGCCGGATCCGGCGTCGACGCCGGTGGCCGTGTCGACGGCGTCCGCACTGTATTACTACGAGCGCGAGGGCCGCACCTGGGAGCGCGCCGCGATGATCAAGGCGCTGCCCTGCGCAGGCGATCCCAAGGCCGGCGAGCGCATGCTGGCGGACATCGCGCCATTCGTCTGGCGCAAGCATCTCGACTTCGCGGCGCTGGCCGATGTCCATGACATGAAGCGACAGATGCAGACCTATCGCGGCCAGAGCGAGATTTCGGTCGAGGGTCATAACGTCAAGGTCGGGCGCGGTGGCATCCGCGAGATCGAGTTTTTCGCGCAAACCCAGCAACTGATTGCCGGCGGCCGCCATCCGGAATTGCGTGTGCGGCCGACGCTGGAGGCGCTGGGCATTCTCGCCGCGAGCAACTGGATCACAAGCGAGGTTCGCGACGAACTGACGCTTGCCTACGAATTCCTGCGGCGGGTCGAACACCGGCTGCAGATGATCGCCGATGAGCAGACCCATGCCCTGCCGGAGGAGGTGGAAGCCGTCGAGCGGTTCGCGCGCTTCTTCGGTTATGCCAGCCGCGAGACTTTTGCGCGCGATCTCCTGACGCATCTCAACTGCGTGCAGGGACACTACAGCCGGTTGTTCGAGGGCGATGCCACCGACGACACTCATCTGCCGGCCGTCGATTACAAGGCCGGAGCCTCCGATCAGCGCCTGCTCGAACATCTCGCCAAGCTCGGCTTCCGCAAGCCGGCGATGGTGGCGCAGACCGTGCAGCACTGGATGATGGACGACGAGTATCGCGCGCTGCGGGTCGAAAGCACGCGACAGGCTTTTCTCGATTTCGTGCCGCTGCTGATCGTCGGGCTGGCCGATGCGGAAGAGCCCGATAGCGCCGTGATTGCCTTCGACCGCTTCCTGCACGCCCTGCAACGCGGCGGGCGGCTGATTTCACTGCTGAGCCAGAACCGCGATCTGGTGGCACTTGTCGCGCTGGTGCTCGGCGCTGCGCCGCGGCTCGCCGATATGCTCGCGCGTCAGCCGCAGCTCGTCGATGGCCTGATCGATCCGCGTTTCTTCGGCGCCATGCCGGATCGCCGCGAACTGTCCCTGCGTCTCGCCGCCACGCTCGAAGACGCCAACTCCTATGAAGAGTTTCTCGATCGGTTGCGCCTGTTCGGGCAGGAGAGCCTGTTCCTGATCGGCACGCGTATCCTTTCGGGCACCGTGACCGCTCCGCAGGCGAGCACGGCTTTCGCGGATGTCGCCGAGGGCATCGCGCAGACCCTGCATGGCCTCGTCCTCGGTCAGTTCGTCGAGCAACACGGCCGCGTCAAGGATCAGGAAACGGCGATCATCGCGATGGGCCGGCTCGGCAGCCGCGAGATGACGGCGTCGTCCGATCTCGATCTGATCCTGATCTATGACTTCGACCACGACGCGCCGGATTCCGATGGCGCGCGCTCGCTGCATGGTGCGCAATATTTCGCGCGGCTGACGCAGCGGCTGATCAGCGCCTTCACCACGCGCACCAATTACGGTGTGCTGTACGAAGTGGATATGCGGCTGCGGCCATCGGGACGATCGGGGCCGCTGGCGTCGCGCATCGATTCCTTCTCCGAATATCAACAGACGGAAGCCTGGACCTGGGAGCATATGGCGCTGACGCGTGCGCGCGTCATTTCGGCGTCGCCGGCCTTCCGCGACAGGGTCGAAGCCGCCATTCGCGACGTCCTCATCCGCCCGCGCGAGCATGGGATCATCGCCAATGACGTTGCCGAGATGCGTCAGGCGATCGCCGAAGAGAAAGGCGAGAACGATATCTGGGACATCAAATATGCCGCTGGCGGCGTGGTCGATATCGAATTCATCGCGCAATATCTGCAACTCGTTCATGCCGCGGAGAAACCTGCCATCCTGAGCGTGAACACGCAGCAGGTGCTGGAGAATGCAGCGAGGCTCGGCGTGCTGCAAACCGAGCATTTCGATGTGTTGCGCCGCGCCGCGCGGCTGTTCAACGATCTCACACAGATCCTGCGGCTGTGCGTCAGCGACGGCTTCAAGCCGGAGACCGCCGGCGCCGATCTGCTGCGTTTGCTGGCGCGTGTCAGCAACGAGCCGGACTTCTCGTCGCTGGAAGCGCGCGTCCGCGATATCCAGCAGGATGTACGGCAGGTGTTCCGCCAGATTGTCGGTGGTGCGGATTGATCATCGCCGATCGCCGCGACATCGTCGCGGCGATCTTTCTACCGGCGGATCTCACTGCTCCGGCCTGACCTTGCCAATCTCGACGACCGTTTTCCAGCGATCCAGCTCCGTCTCCAGGAAGGTCTGAAACTCCGCGCCGGAATTCGCGACCACCTCGAAGCCGCTGTCGTTCAGCTTCTTCTTCAGGTCGGGCGCGGTGAGGGCGCCGGTGATGGACTTTTCCAGCTTGCCCTTCACATCGGCTGGCAGCCCCTTTGGCGCGACGAAGGCCTGCCAGGAATAGATGTTGAGATCGCTGACGCCGAGTTCCTTCAGGGTCGGCGTGTCCGGGAAGGACGCCGAGCGGGTGTCGCTGGTCACGGCCAGCAGCTTCATCTTGCCCCCGCGAATATAGTTGGCGACGGCGCCGAGATTCTGAAACGAGGCATCCACATGGCTGCCGATCAGGTCCGTATGCGCCTGCGAACCGCCTTTATAGGGCGTATGGATGCCGGTGGTGCCGGTCTTCTGCCAGAACAGCACGGCGGAGAGGTGATCCGACGAGCCGACACCTGACGAGGCGAAGGTGACCTTGCCCGGGTTGTTCTTCAGATAGTCGGTGAATTCCTGCACCGTACTGGCCGGAAAATCAGGCCGGGTGATCAGCACATTGGGATTTCGGACCGCAACGGAGAGAAGGTCAAAGTCCTTCAGCGGGTGATAGCCGGGGTCTTTGTAGAGCACCGGATTGATCGCGATCACGCCGATCGAGCCCACCATCAGCGTATAGCCGTCCGGCTTCGCGCGCGCGAGTTGCGTGGCGCCGATCGAGCCGTTGGCGCCGGGCTTGTTCTCGATGATGAAGGACTGCCCGAAGGTTTCCTGCATCTTCTGCGTGGTCATCCGCGCCGTGGTGTCGCTCGCGCCGCCGGGCGTGAAAGGCACGATCACGGTCACGGATTTTGCCGGATAGTCCTGTGCCGGCGCAGCCGCCGGCAATGCCAGCACGAGCAGCGCCAGTGCGAAGTGGCTCAGCTTCACCGAATGTCCTCCCTGGACTATGTTTGTGTCGTCGCGGCGATGTCGTGCATCGCTCCCGGTTCTTCGCGCGCAGGCATCCGCGCTCCCGGAGAGAGGCGAGGTCTGCATGCAATCTAGAGTATAGCGATAGGGAGCCGCATCCAAGCGGCTATTCGACGCGCCGGGACGTTTCGGGGCTCACGCTGCCCGGGACACCTGCAACGCGCGGCGCTCACCTTCCAGCGGCAGCGAAATGCAGACGACGGTGCCGACGTCGGGCTTGGAGCGCAGCTTCATCGCGCCGCCGTGCAGGCCGGTCAGCGACTTGGCGATGGCCAGGCCGAGGCCCGAGCCGTGATAGGTCTTGGTCAGCTGGCTTTCCACCTGTTCGAATGGCCGGCCCAGGCGCTTGAGCGCATGCGGCGCGATGCCGATGCCGCTATCCGCGATGATCAGCGCGACCGAATTCTTCATCACGCGGCTACGCACCGTGATACGTCCGCCATTGGGGGTGAACTTCACGGCATTGGACAGAAGGTTCACGAGAATCTGCTTGATGGCGCGGCGGTCGGCCACGACCGGCACATCGGCGGCGATATCGGCGCCGAGGGTAAGGTTCTTGGCTTCGGCGCGGCCGGAGACCACGCGCAGCGATTCCGACAGGATCTGGCCGAGGTCGAGCGGCTCGAGATCGAGCTTCATGCGGCCGGCTTCGATCTTCGACATGTCGAGAATGTCGTTGATCACTTCCAGCAGATAGTGACCGCTGGTCAGAATGTCGTGGCAGTATTCCGAATATTTCTCCGAGCCGAGATGGCCGAACATACCTGATCCCATGATCTCGGAGAAACCGATGATGGCATTGAGCGGCGTGCGCAGCTCGTGGCTCATATTGGCGAGGAATTTCGATTTCGTGGCATTGGCTTCCTCGGCGCGGGTCTTTTCCTCGGAATATTTCTGCGCGAGATCGGCGAGTTCGAGCGCCTGTTTCTCCAGCGCCGCCTGGGAGTGCTTGAGATCGATGACCGAGGCGCGCAGACGAAGATCGTTGTCGATCAGCTTCTGCTCGTGTTCCTTGATGCGGGTGATGTCGGTGCCGACCGAGACGTAACCGCCATCCTTGGTGCGACGCTCGCTGATATGCAGCCAGGTGCCGTTTTCCAGCTGCGCCTCGAAGGTGCGCGCACCCTGGGAGGCATCGGCGGCGTCCGCAAGGCGGGAGCGCACTTCCGGCATGCTGCCGACTTCCAGCACGGTCTCATAAGGCGTGCCCGGCTTCACCGCGGAGTCCGGCAGCTTGTGCAGACGCTGGAAGTGCGAGTTGCAGAGCACCAGGCGATCCTCGGCGTCCCACAGCACGAAGGCTTCCGGGATCGTCTCGATGGCGTCGCGCAGGCGGACATCGGCTTCGATGCTCTTCTGCGCGAGACTCTTCTGCTCGGTGACGTCGATGGCGATGCCGATCAGGTGCTGGCTGCCGTCGCTCTGTCCTGCCACGAGTTCGCAGCGCAGTTGCAGCCAGATCCAGTGGCCGTCGCTGTGCTGCATGCGGAAGGTCCGGTCGATATAGTCGATCTCCTGCGAGACGAGCTGATCGGCGATCTCGAACAGGTTGATATCCTCCGGCCGCACCAGCGCGTTCACCTCACCGAAGGTCAGAAGGTCGCTGCGGCTGTCGAGGCCGAGCATGGTGAACATCGATTGCGACCAGAAGATCCGCCCGCGCGACAGATCCCAGTCCCACAGTCCGCAGCGGCCGCGATTGAGCGCGGTATCGATACGGCCGCGCACGGCATCGTTGATGGCGTCGCCTTCGCGGGCGCGGGTCGATTGCCAGTGGAAGGCGAAGCCGAGGATCAGCACCACGAAGCCGGTGGTGGCGGAGAGGGTGATCGACAGCGCCGATTCCGATCGCCAGACCGAATCGTTGTTCTCCTGCAGCACGACGATCTGGCCGGGCAGCGCGCGCACGATGCGGCGCGTGGCGAGGGCATGGCTGCCGTCGGGCGAGGTGATCTCGAACACGTCGGTCCGCTGGCTCTGGGCCGACATATTCTGCACGGCGCTGAGTATGTCGAGGATGCGCTTGTCGTCGCCGGCGGGCACGTCCGTCGGCATGCGGGCGATGATGCTCTGGTCGGCGCCGAGCACGATCACATGGCGGCCGGGCGCGATGCCCCAGGCCGGGATCAGGCTCGGCAGCAGCGCCTGCAGCTTCTCGATGGTTGCCTGGCGATCCTGTCGGACTGCGCCATTGCGATCGAGACGTTCGGCAACCATGTCGCCGAGGGCGCTGAGATCGCGTTTGAGGGAGGTTTGTTTCTGGCGACTCTGATCGACGACCTGCACGAAGGCGCCGAAGAAGATGGTGATGAGGAATGCGATGATGAGGGTTGGGACGGCGCGCCGGAGTGCGGGCTCTGCGATGAGCAGCCGGTGATAGGCCGGCTTCGCGATCGATTGCGCCAATCCTTTGATGGAATCGGATTGGACGCATGCGTTGTCCGCATGCGCACGCGACATACTTTGCCCCCTCGGAAAATCTGCAGTGTCGATCGAACCCCAAACGCCCCGCCACTTCGAATCGACAAACCAATATGAATCCACTTTCCGAGCACTGTCGAGAGTCAACGAAACGTTAACGTGAAATAAATGCTATCCAATGGAAACTCAGTGCGCGTTCGGACTCAAAAACGAGTCCGAAACGCGAACGCCGCGCAGATGATGCGCGGCGTTTTCATTTTCAGATGACTCGTTTTCAGATGACTCGTTGCGCGCGCGTTATAGCGTCACCACGATCTTGCCGAGATGCTTGTTGGCTTCCATGTGGTCGAACGCCGTTGCGATCTCGGCGAACGGATACACCTTGTCGATCGGCAGCTTCAGTCTGCCGCTCTCCACCGCCGGCCAGATGTCGGCACGCACTGCGCTGAAGATATCGCGAATCTCTTGCATGGACCTGGTGCGGAAGGTGACGCCGACATAGCTGATGCGCCGCGCTGCATGCAGATCGAAATTGAAATCGCCATGGCTGCCGCCGAGACGGCCGACATTGACGATGCGGCCGAGCACCCTGGTCGCTTTCAGGTTCTGATTGGCGACGGGGCCGGAGATCTGGTCGATGATCAGATCGACGCCGTCGCCACCCGTAGCCTTGAGCACCTCGTCGACCCAACCAGCCTCTTTCGAATCGACGGCGAGATCGGCGCCGAACTCGGCGAGCCGGCCGCGGCGTGCCGCGTGCGTCGATGAGCCGATCACCGGCTTCGCACCCTTCAGCTTTGCGATCTGCAGCGCCATCAAGCCGACGCCGGAACTCGCGCCCTGGATCAGCACCGATTGTCCGGCCTGCAATCCGCCGACGGTGACGAGGGCATTGTGCATGGTCGTCAGTGCGATGGGCAGGGTGCTCGCGATCTCGAAGCCCATGCCGGGCGGGATGTGGAACAGGCGGCCATGATCGGTCACCGTATATTCCGCGAAGGCTGCGCCGCCCGAGCCCATGACGCGCTCGCCGACCTTGAAGCCTTTCGCTTCGGGGCCGAGCCCGGCGATCTCGCCGGCCCATTCCATGCCGAGCACCGTGCCGACGCCGCCCGCCGCGCCATGGGCGTGGCCCTTGGTCATGCCGAGATCGGCGCGGTTGAGGCCGCAGGCTCTCACCTTGACCAGCACCTGCGTGCCGGTCGGCTTTGGTGCGGCGACGTCGGTGATGGCGGCACCTTTCTCCGTAAAGACATAAGCCTTCATGGCGCGATCACTCCGCGGCCTGACGCTGTCCGCCCGACAGCATCGCGTCGAGGCGGCCGCGGATGATGGTCTCGGCCTCGTGCATGATACGCGATACCAGCTCCTGGCAGGACGGGATGTCGTCGATCAGGCCCTGCACCTGGCCGGCCGACCAGATGCCGTCCTCGCTGTCGCCGGTGGAATAGACCAGCTTGCCGCGGGCGCCGGCGACGAGGTCCTTGATCTGCTCGAAGGTCGCGCCTTCCTTCTCCATCGCCACGACCTGCTGGCTGACCGCATTCCTGGCGACGCGCGAGGTGTTGCGCATGGTGCGGAAGATCAGGTCGGTGGCACGCTCGTCATTGGCGACGATGCGCTCCTTCACCAGTTGATGGATTGGGCTTTCCTTGGTGCACATGAAGCGCGTGCCCATATTGATGCCCTCGGCGCCGAGCGCCAGCGCAGCGACGAGCCCGCGGCCATCGCCGAAGCCGCCCGAGGCGATCATCGGAATCTTGATCTTGTTGGCGGCGGCCGGGATCAGGATCAGGCCGGGCGTGTCGTCCTCACCGGGATGACCGGCGCATTCGAAGCCGTCGATGGAGATCGCATCGACGCCCATGCGCTCGGCGGAGAGCGCGTGGCGCACGCTGGTGCATTTGTGGATCACCTTGATGCCGTGCCTGCGGAATTCGTCCACATGCTCCTGCGGCTTGTTGCCGGCGGTCTCCACCACCTTGATCCCGGCCTCGATGATGGCCTGGCGATATTCCGCATAAGGCGGCGGCTTGATGGTCGGCAGGATCGTCAGGTTCACGCCGAACGGCTTGTCCGTCATCTCGCGGGTGCGCGCGATTTCCTTGGTCAGGTCTTCCGGGGTCGGCTGGGTGAGGGCGGTGATGAGCCCGAGCGCGCCGGCATTGGCGACACCTGCAACGAGCTCGGCGCGACCGACCCACTGCATGCCGCCCTGGACGATCGGGTGCTCGACGCCGACGAGTTCGGTGAAGCGTGTCTTGATCATGATATCCTCTCGTTTCCCCTCGGCCGGTGGAGTACCGGTCGACCTGGTTGTTGCTTGTTCGCGGCGGAGGATGCCGGTGGCGCGCGGCCTTGTCCATCGCATCAGGGCATGGGCCCATGCGCGGCAAATGGAGATCGCAGACATTCCGCAGAGCGAATTGCGATCGCTGGAACTGACGGGGCGAACATGCTTTTGTCGGCATCATGACCAAGACGACCGCCAAGCCGGCCACCGAGCCGACCCCGCAACAGATCGAGCAGCTCACGCGCGCCTTCGAGCGTTTTACGCGCAAGTTCAAGGTGGCCGAGGCCGCCGCCGCCGCCGACAATGCGCTCAACGCCCTCGATGCGCAGACGCTGGTCTTCATCGGCGACAATCCCGGATGTTTGATGGGGGACGTCGCCCGCTATCTCAATGTCGCCATGACCACCATGTCCTCTGCCATCGACCGGCTGGTGAAGAAAGCGCTGGTTGAACGCCGCCGCCCCGAGGACAACCGGCGCTCGGTGGCGCTGACCGCCACCGATCAGGGCAAGGGCGTCATCGCCGATCAGGTCGCGGGCTACCGCGCCGCCTGCCAGATGATGCTGCGCTCGCTCGACCCGACCGAGCGTAACGAGTTGATCCGGTTGACGGAAAAAATCGCCGACAACGAAACTTGAACATTACGAAGTTCGTACTATTTTGAGCGTGCCGCCGGCCCGTAAGGCTGGCTCCTGACGGAGGCGCTCATGGCCATCGCCATCAACGGTACCGACTATCCGCTGCCCAACGATCCCCGGGTCTCCCTGCTCGATCTGTTGCGCGAACAGGCGGGCCTGACCGGCACCAAGCTCGGCTGCAACCAGGGCGCCTGCGGGGCCTGCACCGTCATCATCGATGGCGAGCGGGTGCTGTCCTGCCTGACACTGGCCGTGCAGGCCGACGGGCGATCCGTCACCACCATCGAAGGTCTGGGCGACGAGAGCGCGCTGCATCCGCTGCAGCAGGCCTTCATCACCCATGACGGCCTGCAATGCGGCTATTGCACGCCCGGCCAGATCTGCTCGGCCATCGCCATGATGGAGGAGCTGCGCCGCGGCGATCCCAGCTATGTCACGTCGGATCTCGCAGCGGGGCCGGACGCCCGCATGCGCGAGGAAATCCGCGAACGCATGAGCGGCAATCTGTGCCGCTGCGGCGCGCATAACGGAATCGTCGAAGCCATCGAAACGCAGCTCATCGGAGGCGCAGCATGACGCCGTTCCACTATCATCGCGCGGCTGACGCGGCCGAAGCTTTGACGCTCGCCGATGCCGGCCGCTGCCGCTTCCTCGGCGGCGGCACCAATCTCGTCGACCTGATGCGGCAGAACATCGAAGCGCCTGCCGCGCTGGTGGATGTGAGCCGCATGCCGGCCTCCATCGAGGCGGAGGGCAGTGGCGGCCTCGTGATCGGCGCGGCGGTCCGTAACAGTGCGCTGGCGGCACATCCCGTGGTGCGGGCGCGCTATCCCATGCTGTCACGCGCCTTGCTGGCGGGCGCCTCCGGGCAAATCCGCAACATGGCCACGGTCGGTGGCAATGTCCTGCAGAGGACCCGCTGCGCCTATTTCTACGATGCCGCCGGATCGAACTGTAACAAGCGCCAGCCCGGCAGCGGCTGCGATGCCATCGAGGGCTTCAGCCGCAATCACGCGATCCTCGGCGCCTCGGAACACTGCATCGCGACGCATCCCTCCGACATGTGTGTCGCGCTCGCCGCGCTGGACGCGACCGTGCATCTCGCCAGCGCCGCGGGCACGCGCCACGTCCCGCTGGTGGATTTCCATCAGTTGCCCGGCGCCACGCCGGATATCGAAACGGTGCTGCGTCCGGGCGAACTGATCACCGCCATCTCCATCGCCCCGAGCGCGGCCGCTGCGCATTCGCATTATCGCAAGGTGCGCGATCGCTCGAGCTATGCCTTCGCGCTCGTATCTGTCGCGGCCGGACTGGATATCGTCGACGGCCGCATTGGCGATGTGCGGATTGCGCTTGGCGGTCTTGCTGCAAAACCGTGGCGCGCGTCCCGCGCCGAGGAGGTTTTGCGCGGCGAGGCGCCGACGAGGGACAACTTCCTCCGTGCGGCTGCAGCCGAACTCGCTGCGGCAAAACCCACCGAAGCCAATGCCTTCAAGATCGAACTCGCGAAGCGAACCATCGTCGCCGTTCTCGGCGAACTGGCAGGAGAACGCGCATGAGCAAGCTGCAGAACGCGATCGTCGGCGGTGTCCGCACGGCGATGGGCTATGTCCCGTCGAGTTGGCTGCCGGGCGCCGTGCCCGATCCCCTGATCGACAAGCGTGTGGCGCTCGGTTCGCAGCAGTCGCGCATCGATGGCCCCGACAAGGTACGGGGCGCTGCGCGTTTCGCCGCCGAAGTGCCGATGGAGCGGCTGACCTATGCGGGTTTCGTGCATTCGACCATCGCGCGCGGAAAGATCGTCGAACTCGATCTCGCCGCCGCGGAAGCGGCGCCTGGCGTGGTGCTGGTGATGACCCATCGCAATGCGCCAAAACTGGCAGTGCCACCGCCGATCGGCCTGACCAATCTCAAGGCTGCCGGCAACAACATCCTGCCGGTGATGCAGGATGCGGAGATCCGCTGGAATGGTCAGACGGTGGCTGTCGTGCTGGCGGAGACGCAGGAACAGGCCAACTACGCCGCCTCGCTGATATCAGTGCGATATGAGCGGGCCGTCATCCGCACGCGTTTCGAGGATGCGAAGGCGCATGCGCAGACGCCGGACTCGCTGATGATCGAGGCGAACCGGCTCAAGCGCGGCAACAGTGATGCTGCGTTCAAGGCTGCGGCAGGCCGTGTCGACGCGACCTATCGCACGCCATGGCACAATCACAATCCCATCGAGCCTAACGCCGCGACCATCGCCTGGGACGGCGAGCGCCTGATCGTGCATGACGCGACGCAGGGGCTGAATGCGACGGCGGGCTCGCTCGCAAAAGTGTTCGGGATCAAGGACACGCAGGTCCATGTCAGCTCGCCCTTTGTCGGCGGCGGTTTCGGCGGCAAGGCGCTGTGGGATCACCAGATCCTCGCAGCGGCAGCGGCAAAGCTAGCCGGCCGGCCGGTGCGGATCGTGTTGTCCCGCGCCAGCATGCATCGCCTGATCGGCGGCCGGTCTCAGACCGAGCAGCGTGTGGCGCTCGCCGCCGATGCCGATGGCAAACTGACGGGCCTGTTGCATCACGGCTATTCGGTAAAGCCGCCCCACAGCGCCTGCGACGAGGCTTTCACTTTGGCGAGCCGTTCGCTTTACAGGTCCGAGAGCTACGACATCGTGCAGCACACGGTCGATCTCGACGTGCTGGCCAACACTTTTATGCGCGCGCCGGGCGAGGCGGTGGGCACCTATGCCATCGAAAGCGCGATGGACGAACTGGCTTATGAGCTCGGCATCGATCCCATCGCCCTTCGTAAGCGCAATATCGGCGATCGCGATCCCGTCAGCGGCGCGCCGCATTCGCAGAGCGATCTGATGCGCGCCTATGAGATCGGCGCCGAACGCTTCGGCTGGCATCGCCGCTCGGCGGCGCCGCGGGCGAGGCAGGACGGCGAATGGCTCATCGGCATGGGCTGCGCCACCGGTTCCTTTCCATATGTGCGCATGCCCGGCATGACCGCGCGCGTCACCATCGATGCGAATGGACATGCAACGGTGGCGAGCGCGGCGCATGAAATGGGCATGGGCACTGTCACCGTGCAGCGCCAGCATGCCGCCGACCGACTCGGCCTGCCGCTGGAGAGCGTGACCGTGAAGATCGGCGACACCAGCCTGCCGTTCGGCAGTTTTGCCGGCGGCTCGTCGCAGACGGCCTCGCTCGGCGCGGCGATCAATGGCGCCAGCGCCAAACTCGCGGGCGAGCTGCTGCGGCTCGCCGGTAACGATACGCCGTTGGCCGGCCTGCGGGCCGGCGATGTGGAATTCGCCAATCACGGCTTGCGAAAAATCGGCGAGCCGTCGCGCTATGAGAGCTTCACGTCGATCCTCAAGCGCGCGGCGCGCAGCGAGATCAGCGTCACCGGCGAGAGTCCCCAGCCGCTGGAAATGCTGAAATTCTCGATGCACAGCCGCTCGGCAATCTTCTGCGAACTGCGCGTCAGCGACGTGACCGGCGAGGTCCGCATCAATCGTCTGGTCGGTGCCTTCGATTGCGGCCGCATTCTCAATCCCAAGACGGCAGCGAGTCAGTTCAAGGGCGGTATGATCATGGGTCTCGGCATGGCGCTCACCGAGGAGACGCTGCTCGATCCGCGCAGCGGGCGCATCATGAGCGCGTCCATGGCGGATTACCACGTGCCGGTTCATCTCGACGTCCCCGAAATCGATGTGTTGTGGACCGACATTCCCGATCCGCGCACGCCGATGGGCGCGCGCGGCATCGGCGAGATCGGCATCGCCGGCGTTGCCGCGGCCGTCGCCAATGCGGTGTTCAATGCTACCGGCAAGCGCGTCCGGGATCTGCCGATCACGCCGGACAAGCTGCTCGGCGATTGAAAAATTTCGCTGCCTGTCATTTCGTCAGGCGGCGCAATGAACCATCCGGCACGCTTCCCGCACAAATGTGCGACGCGACCGGCGTCAAACCAAAGGACATCTTTCATGAAGACTTCACAGAAAGCTCTCGTGGCAGTCGCCGGTCTGGCGGCTTACGCGGTCGTAGCTGCCACACCAGCCTCCGCCCAATCGGCCTTTGCAGGCATGCATGGCGCCTGGTCGGGCTCGGGCATGATCTCGCTGTCTGACGGATCGAAGGAACGGCTGCGCTGCCGCGCCAGCTATCGCGTTTCCGCGGGCGACAGCACGCTGCAACAATCGCTGCGCTGTGCCAGCGACAGCTACAAGTTCGAACTGAGCAGCGACGTGGTGAGCGAAGGCGGCCGTGTCTCCGGCTCCTGGAGCGAGACGTCGCGTGGTGTCAGCGGAACCCTGCAGGGCCGCGCCAGCGGCGGACGCATCAATGTCGTCGCCGACTCGCCGGTTTTCACCGCGAATATCGTGTTGACGACCACGGGCAACAAGCAGTCGGTATCGATCACCTCGCAAGGCGATATCCGCCAGGTGTCGATCGCGATGGTGAAGAGCTGAGGGGAGATCCAGCTATCTGGATCGACGTAGACGTTCGCAGGTCTTTCCCCACGTCGTTGCCGGGCTTGACCCGGCAATCCATCTTTCGAACCAAAGGCTCCGAAAGTCGTGCAAGATGGGTACGCGGGTCAAGCCCGCGTATGACAGCGGAGAGGTGAGGGCTCCTCAATACAGTCTCACGCTCTGCCGTTCAGGGTTAGCAGTGCGAATACGGAATCAATCGCCACTTGAGGAGCGAAGACCTCGCTAGAATCCCTTCTTGCTGCGCGAACTCTTTGCGAGTTTTTCGACGAGTTCACCGGTGATGGGCCTGCTCACCGAAAAGGTGACACCGGTCTTCGTCGCTTTGAGTCTCAGCAACGCGATCTCGTCTGCATAAGCAGCGATGGCGCCGGGATCGACATAGAGACCGCATTGCTTGTTGAAGGCGGCATAGCCCGCAATGATCGTATCGTCGATCTGAAATCCGGGCATGTCGTATTTGATGACTTCAGCGGCGTCCGGCAGTGCGCGCGACAGCTGGTCTCGCAGTTGAACCAGCATGGCGCGAAACTGCTCCGGTGCGGCAGCGATGTAAGCGTCATGGTCGTTGAACTTCGTCATGCCGGAAGTATGCCTTTGGGCATATCGAATGGCAACGAAGGGGCCGCGGAAACTCTGGATGCTACGACGCATTGCCGATGCAGACCGGACTTGCGTGGGATCGCGCGCAAAATGCGGCGATCTCATCCTTCATGGATACGGCGTGCGAGCGCATTCACCTTGAGGTCGATCTCCACGCCGGCATGATCGCCATCGCCGAGAAACCAGGCTGCCGAAAGCCCGGTCCAGGCCACGACCCATGCGAGAATGCGCGTCGCCTCGATACCGGTCTCTTCCACGACGATAGCAAGGCGAGCTTCGAAGCGCTCAGGCAGAGTTGCAATCGGCTGTGTCGAATCCGCAAGGTCCGGGTTGGTGAAGATGTTGGCAAAGTCGAAGCCGCGTTCGCCGACGAGTCCATGCGGGTCGATGGCGAGCCATCCCCTGTCGCCGAAGTCCAGAACATTGTCGTGGTGAAGGTCGCCATGCAATGGGCGAATGTCGCGTTGATCTGCCAGCAGCAGCCGAGCCTGATCCGCCGCAGGAACAAGGACTGAATTGCTCTGCGACAGATCGAACAGCGGCTGGAACCAGTTCTCCAGGCGGTGCAACGCCGGCCACGCAACAGGGCGCTGCGCATGCAGCTGCCGAGCAGTTCGGCAGATGATGCGGCAGGCCTCATCGTCCATTCCCGAACGGGCCATATGCGCCAGACGATGCTGGCCGATGGCGCGCTCCATCAGCAAGGCGCCGCTCGAAGCTGCCGAAATCTTCGCCGCGCCTTGCCCGCTCCACCAGGACATCAGCCGATATCCGGCTTGTTCGTCGGGAACGCGCGCGACCTTCAGCATTGCCGGTCCGGCCTGACAGCGAACCGGCAGTACCCAGCTGGAGCGCGTCGTGATCAGAGCGCCGTCGGGCAGCAGTGCCCATTCTTCGAGATATGCGCCAATCTCTACGGGCAGCTCGGATGATATGATCATTGCCGTGAGATGAGGCGACGCAACGGGAAACTCAAGCGTCAGATCTGCGGCGCAGGTGCGCTCGATGGTCGCGAGATGATCTTCAATACAATCCCGCCACCCTTCCGCGCTGCGCCACCAGCGCCAGCACGGAGTCGATCGCCGGCGTCGGGATGCCGGTGAGGCGTCCCATTTCCTGCACCACGGTCACCAGCGGATCGATCTCCATGGGCCGGCCGCGTTCGAGATCCTGCAGCATCGACGTCTTGTGTGCGCCGACTTTTCGCGCGCCCTCGATGCGGCGCTCGACATCGACGCGAAAGCCGATGCCAAAACTCTCGGCGATGGCCTGGGTCTCCAGCATGATCGCCTTCGACAGCGCACGCGTGCCCTGATCGGTGCAGATCACGTCGAGCGTGGCATGGGTGAGGGCGCTGATGGGATTGAAGCAGACATTCCCCCACAGCTTGAGCCAGATCTCGTCGCGGATGCGATCGAGGATTGGCGCCTTCAGGCCGGCGAGCTCGAACATGGCGGCCAGCCGCTCGACGTCTTCCGTGCGTTCGCCCGAAGGCTCGCCCAGCGGAAACTTGTCGCCATAGACGTGACGGATAACCCCCGGCGCCTCGATCTCGGTGGCGGGATAGACGATGCAGCCGATGGCGCGGTGGGCGCCGAGTTCATTCCACTGCCGGCCGCCGGGGTCGACGCTTTCAAGCGCCGTGCCCTCATAACGATTGCCGTGGCGGTGGAAGTACCAATAGGGGATGCCGTTGACGGCGGTGACGAGGCGGGTGTGCGGGCCGAGCAACGGTTGCATCTGCTCGATCACGCCGGTGATCGAATGCGCCTTGAGGCAGATGATGACGTAGTCCTGTACGCCGAGATCGGCGGGGTCGCTGGTGCAGGGGATATGCACCACGCGCTCTTCATCGCCAATCAGCAGCTTCAAGCCGCTCTCGCGCATCGCTACGAGATGCGCGCCGCGGGCGACGAGGCTGACATCGGCGCCCGCGCGGGCGAGCTGGACTCCGAGATAACCGCCGATGGCGCCGGCGCCGTAAATGCAAATCTTCATGCGATGTCACCGAGGCAGGCGTTGCGGGAAGATGACAAAGGAGATCGCGTCGCGGACCGCGTACGGTCCGCGTGATATCGGTGGTGGAGCGAGGCGTTGTGCTTGCTGGGCGTCAGGCCACGGCAGCGTGCAGCTGCGGCGCGTCATCATGATCGAGCGCACGGCTGATGTCGCGGATGCTGATCACGCCGACCAGGGTGTAGTCGTCGATCACCGGGACATGACGAATGTGGTGCCGGTTCATCAGACAGCGTACATGCTCCAGCGTATCGGTGGAAGAGCAGGAGATGAGCTGCTGCACCGAGATCATCTCGGACACCTTGCGATTGACGCCGGCGGCGCCGTGTTCGGCGATGGCGCGCACGACATCGCGCTCCGAGAACATGCCGACGGCCGTGTTGCCCTCGGTACGGCACACGTCCTTCACCACGAGCGCGCTGATATTCGCGGTGCGGAGGAGCTGGGCGGCAATGGCGACGGTCTCGTTCATACGGACCGTGGCGATACGGGTGCTCTTACGACGCAGAACGTCTCCGACTTGCATGGCAACCTCCCTGATTATCCCGAGATCTGTAATTTGGCTGATCGGCTAAGGATCGATCTCGCAGGGTCAAGATTGGTATATGGTATGCCAGTTGTCAACGCGTGATATCGGGAACTACAACCAAAATCTGCAGAAGGGGCAGTAATGCTGCCATTTCTGTGCGTTTCCGCGCGCCTGTTTCGGCATGACGAAATTTCGTAGTTAGGAATCTGGCATGCCACGACGGCTTTCGGTGCCTCTGTGCTGCCGCTGGCGTGCCGCAAGGATGCCGCACGAAAAATGCGCTCATCGTTGCGGATGAGCGCATTTACGTGTCCAGACAGACGACCTTGATCAGGCGATCCTGGCGCCCTGGGCCGAGGCTTCTGCCGCAACAGGTTCGGTACCGAGAATGAACGTGCGTCGCATCGGCTTGATCACGAACAGCGCCAGCAGCGCTGCCGTGGCGTTCAGGGCGACGGCGATGACGAAGACCGACTTCCAGCCATAGGTTGCCGCGATCACGCTGGCGAGGGGCACCAGCAGCGAGGCCGTGCCCTTTGCCGTGTAGAGCATGCCATTGTTCGTGGCCGCGAATTTCGCACCGAACGTATCTCCGCAGGTGGCCGGGAAGAGACTGTAGATCTCGCCGAACACACCGAAATAGACCGCCGTCGCGAGCACGAAGACGATCGGGTTATGGCCGTAGGCCGACAGCGTCAGCAGCATCAGCGCCGCCGTGCCGAAGGCGATGAACATCGTTGGCTCGCGCCCGATCGTATCCGAAATCCAGCCGAAGATGGGGCGTCCGAAACCGTCGAAGATGCGATCCAGTGAAATCGCAAAAGTGAGTGCGGCCATCTGGAAGCCGGCGAGGCTGACGGGTGTGTCGGCGATCTTGAAGTCGTGCGCGATAGGGGCGATCTGTGCCGCGGTCATCAGGCCGCCGGCAGCGACCATCACGAAGACCAGATACATCACCCAGAAGATCGGGCTGCGCAGCACCTGCGGCGGCGTGAAATCGATCCTGGACTGCGGCAGATTGAGCTGCTTCTTGCGCATCGGCATAACCTGCGTTGGCGGGCGCATGAACAGCGCGAGCAGCACGACGATAACGCCCTGGCCGATGCCGAAATCGAAGAACGCCGTCTGATAGCCATTTTCTGCGATGACGTGCGCGATGGGCACGACGGTGAGTGCTGCGCCTGCGCCAAAGCCGGCAGCGGTGGCGCCGGCGGCAAGGCCGCGGCGATCGGGAAACCACTTCAACGCATTGCCCACGCATGTGCCATAGACCGCGCCTGCGCCGATGCCGCCGATCACGGCGCCGGCATAAAGCATCGCGAGCGTGTCGGCATAGGAGTTGAGAATCCACGCGATGCTGATCATCACGCCACCGAACATGATGACGATACGGGGGCCGTATTTGTCGACGAACCATGCCTCGACGGGCACGAGCCAGGTCTCGATGAGCACGAACAGCGTGAACGCAAACTGGATCGAGGCGCGGCCCCAGTGATGCTTGGCGTCGATGGGATCGACGAACAGGGTCCAGCCATATTGAAGATTGGCGATCATCGCCATGCAGACGATGCCCATCGCCAGCTGGAGCCAGCGGAAGTTGCCGGACGGCGAGGCAGGGTTCTGCGCGGAATCAATTTGCGAAATCATCGGACCTCCCAATGTGCGCTGTTGCTTCTCTTCTGCGACGGGCTGTCGCAGGTGTGTGGCTTATTGCCGCAAGCGCAGATGAAGGCTGGTATATTAAATGCCATGACGCAACACGGAACTTGGCCGATCACGCGGATTTTGTTGCTGCGCCGCAGCGGTGTTCGGCGCCTGTGTTGCGGCAAACGAAAACGCGCCCGGCGAACCGGGCGCGTTGAATTCGTGTGAGTTCTGAAGGGGATGGTTAGGAGGCCATCGCCTTGCTCACCACCACCTTGCGCCAGGGCTTGAGCACCGCGATTGCGAGCACCGAGGCGAGGATGTTGGCGCCGGCGGCGATCAGGAACACGCTGTCCCAATTGCCGGAGCCCTGCTGCATGTAGTTGGCGACAGGGACCAGCAGCGCCGCCGTGCCCTTGGCCGTGTAGAGCAGGCCGGCATTGGTGGTCGCGAATTTGGAGCCGAAGGTGTCCGTGCAGGTCGACGGGAAGAGCGAGTAGATCTCGCCCCAGGCGAAGAACACGAAGCCCGACAGCAGCACGAACCACAAGGGATCCTGGCCCCACATATACAGCGCCCAGATGCCGAGGCCTTCCATGCCGAAGGCGATGAACATGGTGTTCTCGCGGCCGATCATGTCGGAGATCCAGCCGAAGAACGGACGTGTCAGGCCGTTGAGCACGCGGTCAATGGTGGCTGCGAAGGTGACCGCGGTCATCGTCATGGCCATCAGCGTCACCGGCACATTGTCGATCTTCCAGTCGGCAGCGATCGGCTTGAGGTTCGCCGTCACCATCAGGCCGCCGGCACCGACGATGACGAACATGAAGTACATCAGCCAGAAGATCGGATGGCGGATGACTTCGGTTGGAGCGTAGTTGCGGCGTGTCTGGATGATGTTGGCGTTCTGAACCACTGCCGGCACCTGGCCCGCCTTCGGCGCGAACAGGAAGAAGGCGAGGATCACGATGATGATGCCCTGGCCGAGACCGAAATAGAGGAACGTGGTCTGGAAGCCGGAATCCTTGATCATCGCCTGGATCGGCGCGTCGGTCAGCGCCGAACCGGCGCCGAAGCCTGCGGCCGTGATGCCGGCTGCGAGGCCGCGCTTGTCGGGAAACCACTTCAGCGCATTGCCGACGCAGGTACCGTAGACGCCACCAGCGCCGATGCCTGCGATGATCATGCCGAGATAGAAGCCGTTGAGTGTGGTCGCCTGCGCATTGATCGCCCAGCCGACCGCGCAAAGGATACCACCGACGAGAACGACGATCTTGGGACCGTATTTATCGACGAACCATCCTTCCACCGGCACCAGCCAGGTCTCGAACAGCACGAACAGCGTAAAGGCCCACTGGATCGAGGCGCGGTCCCAGCCGAATTTCTTCTGGATATCGGGGACGAAGAACGTCCAGCCATATTGGTAGTTGGCGATCATCACCATGGCACCGACGCCGATGGCGAGTTGGGTCCAGCGATAGGTATCGCTAACGCGCGCGGCCGTAGGCGCCGCACCGTGAACTGCATCAGTCATACTTCCTCCTAATGCGCTGTTCTATTTCGTATCCGACAGCTGCAATCGGGAGTTTGGTATATGATATGCCAACTAACAAGCAGAATTTTGACAGTTTGTCGCAGCTAGTTTCGCATATCTGAATGTTGTGCTGCACAAAGCCTAGCACGCATTGATAACAAAAAGCCGGCGGAGAGATCCGCCGGCTTTTGTTTTTGAACAGTTATTTGAAGTGTAGTTACGCTGTTGCAGTGCGAGCGCGCATCCGGCTCAGACCGTTCGAGATCACCGACCAGAACAAAGCGATCAGGCCGAGGATCATGATGCTGCTCACCAGCGGATTGGAGAAGAAGACCCCAAGCGATCCCTGCGAACCGAGCAGGGACTGACGGAAGGCTTCTTCGGCCTTGTCGCCGAGCACGATGGCGAGCACCAGCGGCGCCAGCGGGTAGTTGCACTTCTTCAGCGCGTAGC
Organism: Tardiphaga sp.; assembly: GCA_030147505.1. Lineage (GTDB taxonomy): Bacteria > Pseudomonadota > Alphaproteobacteria > Rhizobiales > Xanthobacteraceae > Tardiphaga. The sequence goes on along the minus strand of JASBVG010000044.1, from coordinate 107,799 downwards.
CGATCACGCCGAAGACCAGCATCATCACCACGTCGAAAGTGGAATTGTGCACGGAATAGGCGCCGATCGCACACAGCACCAGAATCAGCGGCGCGATGATGCTGAAGGGTACACGCAGGATCGCGGCGAAGATCGGCACACAGGTCAGCACGATGATGAGGCCGACGAGATTGCCGAGATACATCGAGGCAATCAGGCCCCAGACGAACTCTTTCTGCTCGACGAACAGCATCGGGCCGGGCTGCAGGCCCCAGATCAGGAGGCCGCCGAGCAGCACGGCTGCGGTCGGCGAGCCGGGGACGCCGAGCGACAGCATCGGCAACAGCGCCGAGGTGCCGGCGGCGTGCGCGGCGGTCTCCGGCGCGATGACGCCTTCGATCTCGCCCTTGCCAAAATTCTTGCCGTTCTTGGAGACACGCTTGGCGATGCCGTAGCTCATGAATGACGCCGGTGTCGCACCAGCCGGCGTGACGCCCATCCAGCAGCCGATGATGCAGGAGCGCAGCGACGTCATCCAGTATTGCGGCAGGCTTATCCAGGTGCGGAGCACGACGCGAAGATCGATCTTCGCCTTGCCGCCGCGGAAGTTGAGTCCTTCTTCCATGGTCAGGAAGATTTCGCCGAGGCCGAACAGGCCGATGACCGCGATCAGGAAGTCGAAGCCGTTCAGCAGTTCGGTGGAGCCGAAGGTAAGACGGAGTTGGCCGGTGATGGAGTCGAGACCGACGGCTGCGAGAGCGAAACCGATCATCATGGCCGCAATGGTTTTGAACGGCGGCTCCTTGCTCAGCCCGACAAAACTGCAGAACGCCAGGAAATAGACTGCGAATTTCTCCGCGGGCCCGAATCGTAAGGCGAAGCCGGCAACCAGTGGCGCGACCAGTGTGATCATGACGACTGCGAACAGCGCGCCGACGAAGGAGGAGGTGAAGGCGGCGGTGAGCGATTCAGCGGCCTTGCCCTGCTGGGCCATCGGGTAGCCGTCGAATGTGGTCGCCACCGACCATGGTTCACCAGGGATATTGAACAGGATCGAGGTGATCGCGCCTCCGAACAGTGCGCCCCAGTAGATGCAGGACAGCATGATGATTGCCGAAGTCGGCGGCATGCTGAAAGTGAGAGGGAGCAGGATCGCGACGCCATTGGCGCCGCCGAGACCGGGCAGCACGCCGATGATGACGCCGAGCACGATGCCGAGCACCATCACTGCAATATTGAAGGGTTGCAGCGCGACCGCGAAGCCGTGGAATAGATTGACGAGTTCTTCCATGTCGAAAAGTCCTTGAACCGACTGTCAGGCGCGACGGATTACAGACCAAGCCATTCCTCAACCGGCCCCTTCGGGAGCGGCACGAGGAACCAGCGTTCGAAAATGAGATAGGTGACGATCGGCATGCCGAGCGCGATCGCGGCGATGATCGGCCAGTTATATTTGCCGAGCCAGCGCATGAACCATGCGATGAAGATCATCGATGCCAGGTAGAGTCCGACAAAAGGCAGGGACGCCACATAGATTCCGGTGGGAATGATGACGCTGAACACCTGGCCGAGCTGGCCCCATTCGGCGAACAGCGGTCCGTCTTCTTCCCGCAGCGTGTTGAGGAGATTGATCAGGCTGGAGATGATGATGAACAGGCCGATATAGAACGGGAAGAAGCCGGCCTTAGGCCCTTCAGCGCCCCAATTGATGCCGGCTTTGACGCTGCCATAGACGACAAGGGCGCCGAACAGGCCGATGACGGTGGTGACGCCGGCCTCGACCGCTTTATGAGTCGGACCTGTGGTGTGAGATGGTTGCGTGGTCATGAGACGTCCATTTCGAACTTGCGGATCGGGATGGGGGCGGCCGGCTCAGCGACGCGAGCCGGCGCTATGTATGCGTCTTCGGTTCGCGCGTTAGTTGCTCGCGAGGAAGCCGGCTTCCTTCATCAGCGTCTCGTGGCGCTTCTCTTCCGTGCCAACCCAGCCGGCATAGTCGCCGCCGGTCATGAAGGTGGTGTTGAACGCACCGCTCTTCATCAGGTCCTGCCATTCAGGCGTGGCGCGCACCTTCTTGAACAGCTCGACATAATATTCGATCTGATCCTTGGTAGCCTTGGGCGACATGAAGATGCCGCGCAGCATCACATATTCGATGTCTAGGCCCTGGGATTTGCAGGTCGGTATGTCTTTCCAAGCCTTGCCGTCGGCAACCGGCTCGTCATAGGCCATCACCTTGCTGTCGAATACGCAGAGTGGACGCACCTTGCCGCCGCGCCACTGGGCAACGGCTTCGATCGGATTGTTGACGGTGGAGTCGACATGCCCGCCAACAAGCTGCACCGCGACTTCGCCGCCGCCCTTGTAAGGGATGTAGGTGAACTTGCTGCCGATCGCCTTTTCCATGGCAACAGTGATGATCTGATCTTCCTGCTTCGACCCGGTGCCACCCATCTTGATCGAGCCCGGGGGCGCGGCCTTCACGGCCTCGATATATTCCTTCACGGTCTTGTATGGCTTGTCAGCGTTCACCCACAAGACGAACTCATCGAGCGCCAGCATGGCGACCGGAGTCATGTCCTTCCAGTTGAAGGGAATGCCTGTCGCGAGCGGCGTCGTGAACAGATTCGACAGCGTGATGATGATCTTGTGGGGGTTGTTGTTGGCGGTCTTCACATCGAGAAAACCTTCGCCGCCGGCGCCGCCCGACTTGTTGATGACGACCAGCGGCTGCTTCATCAGATTGTGCTTGGTGATGATGCCCTGAATGGTGCGCGCCATCTGATCAGCGCCACCGCCGGTGCCTGCCGGGACGATGAATTCGACCGGCCTCACGGGCTCCCATGCTGCGCAAGCAGGAAGGGTCGTCCCCAAGGCAAGAATGGACGCCGCGGCGGCCAGCGTGAGACATGAAGCCAAGCGTCTTGAGGCAAAGCGTTTCATTGTTTCTCTCCCATTCGTTTTGATGCGTCGGTCGTTCGCCGACTTGTCATCGTCAGTGCAGAGGCGTCAGTGCGTGGTCGATCGTCCTTTGAGTTTCCGATCAGCCGGCCATCGGGCACGCCCTTGCATGCGCCACATGCGCACGTCAGACTGCCGAGCCAATGAAGCGGCTCGCCTGCAAATCGGGTGAGTGGGTTTGGATCGCTGATTCATAGCGCGTATGGCGTCGCTCCCCTCGAGGGCAGCTCGGCCTTTGTCCTCCCCCGGTATGCTTTCTATTCAAACCTGAAGCATTACCGTCCGCGCAGTTTGGTATGCGATATGCCAAGCAGCAAGCGATTAGAGCTGTTAAAAGCTGCACAGGCTAATATGTCGCAGGGAGCGGGAGGTGTCGCTGCAATGCAACCTTGGGGCAAAAAAGAAGCCCCGGAAATCCGGGGCTAGTTCGGGAGGAACGCAGAAGAACGGTGCGGGCTAAGGCCCGCAAAGCTCGGAAATCAGAGGCCGAAACGCGGCAGGTCGCCGTTGCGGATCGAGATGCGGGCGCTGGCCATCAGCGCGCGATCGATCGACGCGAGGAGGCGGCCGAACAGGCTCGAATTGGCGCTGAGGCCGAGCGAAGCAGTTTTGGACATCGGTATTCCCTTCCAGATGGCGCCGTGCGCCGTGTTCTGATCTGGACCTAATTTACGTATACCAGATGCCACGGACCAGAGTTTCTTTCGCATGGCAGCAAGAAATTTTTGCAACGCAAGATGAAGCGATTTGATTTTCTTATCAAAGTTCCATTCGGGAAGTGTCGCTCCGGGATGTGTCCGACGAAAAAAGAAAGGCCGCCCGGAGGCGGCCTTTCGTACGCACCTGGTGTCGACAACAATTACTCAGCAGCGACCTTTCGCGGCGGATCTAGCGCGCCCGAGTCGTGGATTTCGGCGACCTGGTGATCGCTGAAGCCGAGCACCTGCTTGAGGATTTCATCGGTGTGCTCGCCGAGCAGTGGCGAACGCTCGACCTTGGTCGGCGAGTCGGACAGCTTGATCGGGTTGCCGACCGAGAGATATTCGCCGCGCTCGGGGTGATCGACCTTGACCATGGTGCCGGTGGCGTAGAGCGACTTGTCCTCGGCGATTTCCTTCATGGATAGGATCGGACCGCAGGGGATGTCGTCCTTGTTGAGGATTTCCATCGCCTCGAACTTGGTCTTGGTCATCGTCCACTGCTCGATGCGGGCGAAGATCTCGTTGAGGCGCGGCAGGCGCACGGCCGGCTTCGAATAGTTAGGGTCGGTCTTCCAGGTCGGCTCGCCGATCACGTCGCAGATCTTCTCCCACACCGGCGCCTGGGTGATGAAGTAAATATAGGCGTTCGGGTCGGTCTCCCAGCCCTTGCACTTCAGGATGCGGCCCGGCTGGCCGCCGCCGCTGTCGTTGCCGGCGCGGGGCACGGCATCGCCGAACGGAACACCTTCGCCGAACTGGCTGTATTCCTTGAGCGGGCCATGGGCGAGGCGCTGCTGGTCGCGCATCTTGACGCGCGAGAGATTCAGCACGCCGTCCTGCATGGCGGCGGTGACCTTCTGGCCCTTGCCGGTCTGCGTGCGCTGATACAGCGCCGTGACGATGCCCAGTGCGAGATGCAGGCCGGTGCCGCTGTCGCCGATCTGCGCGCCGGTGACGAGCGGCAGGCCATCGCGGAAGCCGGTGGTGGAGGCGGCGCCGCCGGTGCACTGCGCGACGTTCTCATAGACCTTGCAGTCTTCATAGGGGCCGGGACCAAAACCCTTGATCGATGCGACGATCATCTTCGGGTTGATCTCCTGGATCTTCTCGAACGGGAATCCCATGCGATCGAGCACGCCTGGTCCAAAATTCTCGACGAGAACGTCGCACTGCTTCATCAGCGCGGTGAGCACTTCCTTGCCCTTCGGGTTCTTGGTGTCGAGGGTGATGGAGCGCTTGTTGTGGTTCAGCATGGTGAAATACAGGCTGTCCACATTCGGGATGTCCTGCAGCTGACCGCGGGTGATGTCGCCGACGCCCGGACGCTCGACCTTGATCACGTCGGCGCCGAACCAGGCCAGAAGCTGCGTGCAGGTCGGGCCCGATTGCACATGGGTGAAGTCGAGAATGCGAACGCCTTTGAGCGCCTGTGTCATTGTTTTACTCCCGTCGTTATTGGTTGCCGTGGCCTTTAAATAAAAGGTTGGCAGATGGAAGGCTGGCGGGATCGCGTGATCCCGCCGTGTCGGATTATTTCTTTTTGCTCAAAACGCTCTGCGGATTGAGGTTACCGATGCGGCCGCTTTCGCTGCCGGCGGCGGGATCGATCACCGCATTGATGAGCGTCGGCTTGCCGCTATCCATCGCCTCGTTGACGGCGCGCTTGAGCTCGTCGGGCGAGGTCGCGTTCACGCCGACGCCGCCAAAGGCTTGCATCATCATGTCGTAGCGCGAGCCCTTGACGAAGACGGTGGGGGCGACGTCCGGGCCACCGGTCGGATTGACGTCGGTGCCGCGATAGATGCCGTCATTGTTGAAGACGACGATGCAGACCGGCAGGTTGTAGCGGCAGATGGTCTCGACCTCCATGCCGCTGAAGCCGAAGGCGCTGTCGCCTTCGATGGCTAGCACCGGCTTGCCGGTCTCCACGGCGGCGGCGATGCAATAGCCCATGCCGATGCCCATGATGCCCCAGGTGCCGACATCGATGCGCTTGCGCGGCTTGTACATGTCGACGATGCCGCGGGCGAGATCGAGCGTGTTGGCGCCTTCGTTGACGAGCATCGCATCGGGACGCTCCGCAATGATGGTACGGAGAACGCCCAGCGCGCCGTGGTAATCCATCGGCGAGTTGTTATTCATCAGTTTTGGCGCCATCTTCGCAACGTTCTCGTCGCGCTTTTTGGTGACAGCGCCGGTCCAGTCAGCGGAGGCCTTCGTCCAGCTCTTGCCCATGCCATCGAGCAAAGCGGCAACGCAGGAGCCGATGTCGCCGACCACGGGCGCGACGATCTCGACGTTGGAATCCATTTCCTTCGGCTCGATGTCGATCTGGATGAACTTCTTCGGCGCATCGCCCCAGGCCTTGCCCTTGCCGTGCGAGAGCAGCCAGTTCAGGCGGGCACCGATCAGCATAACGACGTCGCTGTCCTTGAGCACGGTGGAACGTGCAGCGCCGGCGCATTGCGGATGGGTGTCGGGGAGGAGGCCCTTGGCCATGCTCATGGGCAGGAACGGAATGCCCGAGGTCTCGACGAGGGCTTTCACGGCCTCATCGGCCTGCGCGTAAGCAGCGCCCTTGCCGAGAATGATCAGCGGCTTCTTTGCCGACTTCAGCACATCGAGCGCGCGCTTGATGCTGTCCGGGGCAGGAATCTGCGCCGGTGCGGCGTCGATCACTTTGACCAGCGACTTCTTGCCGGCTTCGGCATTCATCACCTGGCCGAAAAGTTTGGCGGGCAGATCGAGATAGACGCCGCCGGGACGACCGGACACCGCCGCGCGGATCGCGCGGGCGAGGCCGATGCCGATATCCTGCGCATGCAGCACGCGGAACGCAGCTTTACATAGCGGTTTTGCAATCGCGAGCTGGTCCATTTCCTCATAGTCGCCCTGCTGCAGATCGACGATCTCACGTTCGGAAGAACCCGAGATCAGGATCATCGGGAAACAGTTGGTGGTGGCGTGGGCCAGCGCCGTGAGGCCATTGAGGAAGCCCGGCGCCGACACCGTGAGACACACGCCCGGCTTCTTGGTGAGATAGCCGGCGATCGACGCGGCATAGCCTGCGGCCTGTTCGTGGCGGAAAGAGAGAACACGAATACCTTCAGCCTGCGCCATGCGGCCGAAATCGGTGATCGGAATGCCGGGGACACCGTAGATCGTGTTGAGGCCGTTCAGCTTGAGGGCATCGATGATCAGATGGAAGCCATCTGTCAGATCCTGTTCGGTCGATGTGTCGATGCTGTGAACTGCGGACATTCCGCTCTCCCCTGACGTTTCTGAACTCGCATGGTTGTTGGTCGATGCCGCGCGGCAGGCCGCGCGACGGCGTTACGTGAATAGCTAGGTAAAAAGCTCCTGGCCGTGCGCCTCGACATAGGAGGCAAGACCAAGCGTGTGATCGCGGGCGAGCTTCTCGGCGCGCTCGGTATCGCGTTCCTCGAGGGCCTCGATGATGGCGAGATGCTCGGGCAGGGATGTCGCCGTGCGATCGACCCGGCCGATGGTGAGCTGACGATAGCCGCGCACATGCAGCAGGATGTCGTTGGTCATGTCGATCAGCACTGGAGACTCGCTGAGCGCGAGCACGGCCTGATGGAAAGCGATATTCGCCTTCGAATATTCCTCGACATGATCCTGCGGCAGGCGGTCCTTGCCAAAGTCCTTGAAGAAGTCGCGCAGCGCCGAGATGTCCTTTTTGCGCGCGGTGGTGGTGATGAGCCGCGCCGCCATGCTCTCCAGCGCCGCCCAGGCGCGGATCATGTCGACGATCTCGTTCTTGGTCTTGCGCACGACCACTATGCCGCGGCGTGGCACTGTCTTCACGAAGCCGTCCTGTTCCAGCATCGCGATGGCTTCACGAATTGGTGTGCGGCTGACGCCAAGCCGCTCCGAAAGGGCGCGCTCGTCGAGCATCACCGGATCCGGTGTGGTGTAGATGTCCATCTTAAGAATGGCTTCTTTCAAGGCTTCATAGGCCTTGGTCTTGAAGCTGGTCTCTGGTGCGATCCGTACGATCGCAAGATCGGCATCGGACATAATGGACGGCGCCTTGGTTGGTTTTCGCGTGGGCATGAATCATCTCCGGTCGGAGACGTCGTACCACAGAAACAACGTTCAGAATTTTTGGCATGCCAGATGCCAGCGTGTCAAGCTGGCGGCTATTTCAGCAATTTTGCGCTGCACCGCGCCTTGACTTTCGATTTTCTGGCATACCAAATGCCATCAATTCGTCCGCGTCAAGAAACGCAATGGGAGAAGGCCATGTCTCAATCGAATCTCGCCGTCAAAGAAGCACCCGCCTCGGCGAAAGATGCCGTGCGAAAAGTGCTCGACGCCGTCAAGGCGGACAAGCGCACCAGCCTGACAGCACCGGAAGGCAAGCTCGTTTGTGACGCCTATGGCATTCCCGTTCCGAAAGAGGGCGTCGCCACTTCGGCAGCGGATGCAGCCAAGCTCGCCGGTGGCATGGGCTTTCCGGTGGTGATGAAGATCGTGTCGCCCGACATTCTCCACAAGACCGAAGCCGGCGGCGTCATCGTCGGCGTGAAGACTGCTGAAGACGCGCAGAAGGCCTATGACACCATTCTGGCCAATGCGAAGAAGTACAAGGCCGATGCGAAGATCGAGGGTGTCCAGGTCCAGCAGATGCTGATGGGCGGCACCGAAGTGATCATCGGCTCGATCACCGACGGTTCGTTCGGCAAGCTGGTTGCGTTCGGCCTCGGCGGTGTGCTGGTCGAGGTGCTGAAGGACGTGACCTTCCGTCTCGCGCCCGCCACCAATGAAGACGCGCTGTCGATGCTCGATGGCATCCAGGCCGCCGAGATGCTGCACGGCGTGCGCGGCGGCGATCCCGCCAATCGCGAGGCGCTGGCCGATATCATCGTCAAGGTCTCGCAGCTCGTGAGCGATTTCCCGGAAATGGTTGAGCTCGACCTCAATCCGGTGTTCGCCACCAAGAAGGATGCGATCGCGGCCGACGTCCGCATCGTCGTCGATTTCGACTACAAGCCGAAGCCGGCCCCGCGTGCCAAGGAAGAAATCGTTGCGGCAATGAACCGCATCATGATGCCGAAGGCCGTTGCCGTGATCGGTGCCTCTGCCGAAGACGGCAAGATCGGCAATTCGGTGATGAAGAACCTCATCAACGGTGGCTACAAAGGCGAGATCTATCCGATCCATCCGAAGGCCGACGAGATCATGGGCCGCAAGGCCTATAAGAGCGTCAAGGATGTGCCGGGTGTGATTGACACTGCGGTGTTCGCGATCCCCGCGAAATTCGTGGCTGGCGCGCTGACCGAATGCGGCGAGAAGAAAATTCCGGGCGCGGTGCTGATCCCGTCGGGCTTCGCCGAAGCCAACGAGCCCGAGCTGCAGGAAGAGATCGTCGCCATCGGCAAGAAGTATGATGTGCGCCTGATGGGGCCGAATATCTACGGCTTCTACTATACGCCGTCGAATCTCTGCGCGACCTTCTGTACCGCCTACGACGTGAAGGGCTCGGCGGCGCTGTCGTCACAGTCCGGCGGCATCGGCATGGCGATCATCGGCTTCTCGCGTTCGGCAAAGATGGGCGTCTCGGCCATTGTTGGTCTCGGCAACAAATCGGATATCGACGAGGACGATCTGCTTGCTTTCTTCGAGCAGGACCCGAACACCAACATCATCGCGCAGCACTGCGAGGATCTGAAGGACGGCCGTGCCTTCGCGGAAGCCGCCAAGCGCGTCTCTAAGAAGAAGCCGGTGGTCGTGCTCAAGGCGGGTCGTACCTCGGCCGGCGCCAAGGCGGCCTCGTCGCATACCGGCGCGCTCGCCGGCAACGACAAGATCTATGAGGACGTGCTGAAGCAGTCGGGCGTCATCCGCGCCCGCTCGCTGCGGCAGCTGCTCGAATTCGCCCGCGGCATTCCGGTGCTGCCGACGCCGAAGGGCGAGAACGTGCTGATCATCACCGGTGCCGGTGGTTCGGGCGTGCTGCTGTCTGACGCGGTGGTGGATAACGGCCTGTCGCTGATGGCGATGCCGCCGGATCTGGACGCTGCCTTCCGCAAGTTCATCCCGCCCTTCGGTGCCGCCGGCAATCCGGTGGACATCACCGGTGGCGAGCCGCCGATCACCTATGTGAACACGGTGAAGCTCGGTCTCGAGGATGAGCGCATCCACTCGCTGATCCTCGGTTACTGGCACACGATCGTGACGCCGCCGATGGTGTTCGCCAAGAACATGGTCGAGATCAAGAACGAGATGAAGAAGAAGGGCATCGAAAAGCCGATGGTCGCTTCGCTCGCCGGCGACATCGAGGTCGAGGAAGCCGCGGAATATCTCTACCAGAATGGCATCCCGGCTTACGCCTATTCGACGGAGCTTCCGGTGGAAGTGCTCGGCGCCAAGTACAAGTGGGCGCGCGGCGCAGGGCTGCTGTAAGGCTCGCTCTCTGACGATCAAAAAGAAGCGTCGCTCGGGAAACCGCGCGGCGTTTGTCGTTCGAGGAAGGCGAGTTCGTGGCTTCCCTTTGCCATCTGCTCGCTGGAACGACAGAATCTGCTCGTGCCTCACTCCCGCACGAATAACATCAAGTATATAAAGGTAAATGGAACAAATAGTGTTAGTACTTGAAGAGCGATGATGAGCCAAAAATTGAAAGACTCCTCGTGCATTGTCAGCGCAATACCAAAGCCAAAGCTGATCCTGGTCTCACGAAGACTGATAAATAATTTAAATGCGATCAGGACAAACAAGATCGCGGCAAAAATGAACAAGAGTAACAAGGGCATCGTAAATCTCGCTGCCTGCCTTGGTCATCTTACATCGCCCACAGGCTCCTCTGGGTGATTGAGCCTCTTCTGAGGATGAGCCGTTCCGCTCATAATCTCTAAACAATCACCTTCTGCTCAGCCACGCCCTCGCGGCCGAAGATGCGCAGATAGCGGTCGATCTCTTCCTGACTGCCACCGGTCGTTTTTGCTGGATTATCCGACAGTTTCACCGCCGGCCGCCCATTCGCTGCCGTGATCTTGCACACGAGGCTGATCGGATCGAGCGTATCCAGCCCGCGCGGATGGGCGCCGCGGAAGTCGTTGGTGGCCATGGTGCCCCAGCCAAAACTTTCGCGGATGCGGCCGCGGAAACGTTGATGCAGGTCGATCATCAGATCGACTTCCAGCCCGTCGCTGAACATCGCACGCTTCTTGCGGGGATCCTCGCCGCGCATGCCGTACCAGGCGATGACTTCCTCGCCGGCCGCGATCGGCTCCTTGCTGTCCATGCGCATGCCCGTCCATTTCGACGCCCAGGGCGGCGCGTCGCGCAGGAACTGGGTCATGCCAAAAGTGTCGGGCAGGATGATCAGCAGTTCGCCGTCATAGACCTCCTGCCACTTGGCCAGCACGTCATATTGCGCGGTCTTCAGTGCTTCGTCGCTATCGGCGAGACAGCCGAACACCATGGGCAATTCATGCGAATTGGTGCCGATGGCTTCGAAGGAATGCTTGAAGGCGAGCAGGGCGTTCGAGGTGCCGACAAAGCTGCGGCCGAGCTCGTTGGCCATCGCGTCGGTCACCCATTCCTGCCACAGGAAACCGTGGCGGCGCCGGGTGCCGAATTCAGCAAGCTTGAGATCGGGATATGATTTCAGCTTGGTGATCTTGCTCCAGATCTTGGTCTTGGCGTGGGCATAGAGAATATCCAGCTCGAACTTGTCGAGGGACGCCATGGCCATGCGCGAGCGCAGCTCGCTGACGATGGCGAGGGCATAGATCTCCCACATGGTGACGGCTGCCCAGTCGCCCTCGAAGGTGAGGACATATTGGCCATCGACCACTTCGAGGTGATAATCGGGCAGCCGGAAGCTGCGCAGATATTCGATATATTCCGGGCGAAAGATGTCGCGGCGGCCATAGAAGCGGTTGCCCGCCAGCCAGATCAGTTCGTTCTCGCGGAAGGTGAGGGTGCGGGCATGATCTAGCTGCGCGCGCAGAACGGCTTCGGGGATGATTTCCGCTAGGCGGACCGTCTTGGTGCGATTGATCAGGCTGAAGGTGACGGGCACCTTCGGATAGAGCATCCAGACGAACTGGTGCATCAGGAATTTGTAGAAATCCGTGTCCAGCAGCGACCGGATGATCGGGTCGAGCCGGTAATTGTGGTTGTGGACCCGGGTGGCGAAATCCATCATCGCAACGCCACTCCCCAAATCATGCCTGACACCGGCATTTTTCCTTGCGCGGTCGTGCCGCTGCATCGACGCCGCAACCGCGGCACATTGAAGAAATTGGCGTATCCGCGGGCCAAAAGGATGTCAACGCAATGGCTGAATCCGGAATCCGGAATCATTCGGGCGAAAGGAGAGGGGCGACCGCTGGATCGACGTCAGCGTGCGAGGCGCGAGTCGGCGGCGTTGCTCTGGAGCGTATTCTGGATGGCGGAACGGAGTACGGCGTGGTCGGCGCAATCCCAATCCTTCATGCGGATGTCCGCCAGCAAGGCGGCGGATTTGCCGAACACGACGATGCGATCGCCGACCGCCATGGCCTCTTCGAGTTGATGTGTGATCAGGATCGCGGTGGAGCGGAACTCACCGGCGAGATCCACGAAGGTCTGTCGCAGATCGTTCGCGGTGACTTCATCGAGGGCGCTGAACGACTCGTCCGCCAGCAGGATTTCCGGCTGCACGGCGAAGGCGCGTGCAATCGCCACGCGCTGGCGCATGCCTCCGGACAATTCGCGTGGATAGGCATTGGCGAATTTTTCGAGACCGAGCCGCTTCAGCCAGAACATCCCTCGTTCCTGCTGAATGGTCTCGGCGATTCCGATCAGTTCGAGCGGAAGCTTGACGTTGTCGATGGCCGAGCGCCACGGCAGCAGCCGATCCTGCTGGAAGATCGTCGCGATCTTGCCGCGGAAGTAGTTGAAGTCGTCATAGGGCGTCCTCGTGCCGATGGTGATGCCGCCGGCGGTCGGATATTCGAGGCCGATGAGCAGATCGAACAAGGTCGATTTGCCGCAGCCGGTCTTGCCGACGATGGCGACCATTTCGCCGGGGGCGATGCTGAGCGTGAGCTGATCGATGGCGACGATGGCTTCGCCCGTCGTGGTCTGGCGAAACACTTTTCGCAGCTCCGCGATCTCGATGGGTGCCGATGCCTCGGTCATGCGCGCCACCTCAGCACACGGGTCTCGAATTGAACGATCAGCGCTTCGAGCAGGAAAAGCAGGACGACGAGAACGAGCGTCCAGGCGAAGACATCGGCCACGGAGAAGAGCTCCTGCGCCACGGACAAGCGGTGTCCGATCCCGGTCACGGCACCGACCAGTTCGGCGATGGTGACGACGCGAATGGCAAGGCTGAGCGTGATCTTCCAGCTTGTCAGAATGCCCGGTGTGATCGCTGGCAGCATCAGCTTGACGAAGAACTGCAGCGGCGTCGGACGGAAGGAGCGGATCATCTGCCTCAGGTCGCGCGAGACTTCGCGCATATTGTCGAGCGCATCCACGGTGAACACCGGTGCGCAGACGACGACCAGCACGAAGACGATGCGGAATTCGACGCCCTTGAACCAGAGCACAGCGAACAGGATCCAGGAGACGACCGGCACCGCCATAAGGATGCGGACCATCGGCCTGAAATAGCGCTCGACGCCTTCTGAGAGATACATCAGCACAGCAACCATCATGCCGATGACGAAGGACACGAGCAGCGCCAGCAGCACGCGGCCGAGCGTCACCGCGACATCGATCGGCGTGATCTTCATCAGGCTTTCCGCGATCCGGCCCAGGCCGGGGATCGCGAAAGCCGGAATGCCGAGAGACGGCGCCAGATAGGACATGATCTGCCAGACCGCGGCGAAGAGCACGATCGAGATGATCGTCTCGCGCGGGAGCCCTGGCATCATGGGGACGCGACGCGGCTCCTCGAACGGCGTCGCCGGGCGCGCCTCGTCAGGGAGCATAGATGATCGCATCGTCAGGCAGCTTGGGATGGAAACCGGCGGCTACGGCGCGCTCGAAAGTATCCCAGATGCTCTTCCTCTCCGCGGCATCCCATGCCGGCTTGGCGTCGAACACCCATCGCTTGGCGCGTACCGCCTCCTTCAGGATGCCCGGCGGCAGCTTCACAGTCTCGGCCGCGATCTTGTCGGCGCCGTCCGGATCGGTCTGAAGATATTTGGTGACATCCGCGAGCGCTGCGACGAACTGCTTCGGCGCATTGACATTCTTCTTGATGGTGTCCTCGCGCATGGCATAGACGAGCTCCCAACCGGTAACGCCCGCCATCTCTTTCCACGCATCATTGGCGTTGAAGACGATCTTCAGGTTCTGGTCGTCCTTCATCATCATGGTCGCAATCGGCTCGATAATCATCGCTGCCTCGACCCGGCCTGCCGCGAGCTGGGCGCGGGCGACGGCGAAGTTGGCGTTGACCAGCGTCATGTCCTTGCCGAGATCAATGCCTTTCGATTTCGCGTAAATCGAGAGAATCTGGAACTGGCCGCTGCCCATGTCGGCGGCAAGCTGCTTGCCCTTGAGATCGGCGATCGACTTGATCGCCGGATCCTTGGCGATGATCACGAGGTCGGCCAGCGTTGCGCCGGTGGCGACGATGCGCAGCGGTACGCCTTCGAGGCGCAGCTTCTGGAAGTACGTGGGGCCGCCGATCAGGGTGTCGATCTCGCCGGTGGCGAGGCCGGCATAATAAGCGGAGAACGACGGATAGGTCTGCACCTCGGCTTCGAAACCATTCCTGGTATCGAACTTCTGCGCCTTCATGATGTTGACGATGATGGGTGCAAAAACCGGAAGTGTGAGACTGCCGACGCGGATTTTTGGGAGTGCCTGGGCCGATGAATTTGTGATCTGTGTCGTGCCTAGCAGGGTAGCAGCGGTGCCCAAGGTGAAGGCGCGTCGCGAAAGTCCGATCATAAACATCTCCCAGGAAATGTGGTGGCAAACGTCGTGGCGCGTAGCTTTTCGATCACTTTCATGCGGCAGTGCGGCATTCGTTTGTAAGCAAACGATATGCCAAAATTACATTCACTGAATCCTCTTGCTCACATGAACTAACGCTACTAGCATTTTGTATGTGCGCAAATGAAATCTGCTCTTATCCTGCAGGAGGCGAACATGCCGCACCTCGCGACGCCGGACGGGACGAAGCTCTATTATGAGGAGGTCGGTACCGGGAGTCCCGTGGTTTTCGTGCATGAATATGCGGGCGATTACCGCACCTGGGAGCCGCAGCTTCGTTACTTCTCCCGCGCACATCGCTGTGTGACCTATAGCCAGCGCGGCTATCCGCCATCGGATGTGCCGACCGATCCCACGAAATACGGACAGGACATCGCGCGCGACGACGTCATTGCGCTGATGGATGCGCTAAAGATCGATAAGGCCCATATCGTCGGCCATTCCATGGGCGCATCGACCGCGCTGCATGTTGGTATCTACTATCCTGATCGCTGTCTGTCGGTGACGGCCGCTAGCTGCGGCTATGGGTCGAGCCCAGATCCCGCCTTTGTGGAACAGGGGCGCGCGGCATCGCGGGAGACGGCAAAGATGTTCGAGACGGTCGATTTCCCGACCGCGGCTGCGCGCTATGCTGATGGCGCGACGCGGCAGACGCATAAGAACAAGGATCCACGCGGCTTTGCCGAATTCGCAAAGATGTTGGCCGATCATTCGCCGGTCGGTCATGCGCTCACCATGCGCGAGCTGCAGGCCAAGCGGCCGATGCTGTGGGAGATGAAGCCGCAACTCGAGCGATTCACGCCGCCGCTGCTGATCATCGTTGGCGACGAGGATGACTGGTGCCTCGATCCCAGCATTTTCCTCAAGCGCACGGTGCCCACGGCGGGCTTGCTCGTGCTGCCGCGCGCCGGCCATACGATCACCAGCGAGGAGCCCGCCGCTTTCAATGCCGCGCTCGCAGAACTCTTCCCGGCAGCCGAGTCCGGCCGCTGGATGTCGCACCGGCCGGCGGTCTGATCCGATGGCAACGCCCGGCGATATCTTGATCGATATTGCAGACGGCATCGCAACATTGCGAATCGTCAATCCTGCGCGCCGCAATGCGATTTCTACGGTGATGTGGCAGAAGATTGCTGCCTTTGCGCAGGACGTGGCGACACGGAAAGACGTTCGCGTCGTCATCATCCGCGGCGCAGGCGAAGACATGTTCTCCGCCGGCGCAGACATTTCCGATTTTGCGACGGCAAGGAGCGGCGAGGGTAATGCCCGCGCTTATGACGATCTCGTCGAGAACACCTGCCGGGCCATCGAGGCGATCCCGCAGCCGACGTTTGGTGTGATCTTTGGTGGCTGCACGGGCGCCGGCTCATCGGTGGCTGCAAGCTGCGACATGCGGATAGCCGCGTCAGATGCATTCTTTGCCGTGCCGGCTGCGAAGCTGGGGCTCGGCTATGATCCGCGCGGCATCACGCGCTTCATTCGCGTGTTCGGCACTGGCGCGACGCGTCAGGTGTTGTTCACCGCTGATCGGCTGCCGGCCTCGCGGGCATACGAACTCGGCGCGGTCCACATTCTCGCGCCGAAAGCTGAGGTGGCCGCGCTTGCCGCCGGACTTGCGCAAAAGATCGCCGGCAATGCGCCGCTAACGATCAAAGCCGCCAAGGCCGCGATCCGGGCGCTGACCACGAGCGACATTGATCTCATGGCCGAGGCTGAGCGCCTTTACGCTGTCGCCGACGCCAGTGCCGACTACGCCGAAGGCCGGTTGGCTTTCGCCGAGAAACGGCCACCACGCTTTACCGGGAGCTGACACGACCGACCGCTCGATTTCCTCTTCCAACCCAGAAGGACGATCTCATGGACCTCCAACTCAAAGGCAAATGCGCTCTCATCACCGGTGGCAGCGAGGGTATCGGCAAGGGCATCGCCATGACGCTGGCGAAAGAGGGCGTTAATGTCGCCATCTGCGCGCGTCGCCTGGAACCGCTGGAGAAGACGGCCGAAGAGATCAAGAGCGCAACCGGTGTCACCGTTGTCGCTATTCCGGCAGACCTCACCAAGGATGCGGATGCCAAGAATTTCGTCGAGACGGCGCACAAAAAGCTCGGCGCCATCGACCTGATGATCAACAATGCCGGTTCGGCGCCGGGCGGCGTGATCGAGACGCTCACCGAAGCCGACTGGGAGCAGGCGCTGCAACTCAAATTCATGGGCTATGTGCGCTGCTTGCGTTACGCGCTGCCGATCATGGTCAAGCAGGGTGGTGGCCGGGTGGTCAATCTGATTGGCAATGACGGCGTCAAGCCGTCTTATTGGGAAATCGCCCCCGGCGCAGCGAATGCCGCTGGACAGAACATGACGCTATCGCTGGCCGGGCAGTATGGTCGCCACAACATCTCGTTCTGCGCGGTGAACCCGGGTCCTGTCCGAACCGAGCGCTGGGCCGGTCTCGTCGGTGCGATGTCGCGCGACATGAAGATTTCCTACGAGGACGCCGACAAACTGGCACCAGCCTCGATCCCGCTCGGCCGCATCGCCGAGGTGGAGGAAGTCGCCAATCTGGTGGTGATGCTGTCGTCGCCGTTGGTTCAGATGGCCAATGGCACCATGATCGAGATCGATGGCGGTCAGGACAAGGCGTTGATGGATCGCTTCCGCGACCGCTAGTCGCGGCACACGCGCGGCGACGTTGATTTCGTCGCCGCGTGCTGCTTTGTGTACCCGGTCGATTCACGGGATGCGCTTGCAATGATCAAAAGATCGGCGATGTGCCTTGCACGTTGCTACAAGACGAGCCTTGACAACCTCAGGGGTGCGCCGGACTATTTGTGCGCAAACTAATTCGAGTTGTTCGGCAAGATGCCTTCGACGCGACTGATCCGGTTCGCAGAGAAATGGCGCAGCCTGCGAGATTTCGACGACAACATCCATCGCAATCGTTGCTACCAACGGAGTTCGATCATGATGACGGCTCGTACACTCGGTTCATTCGCCCTTGCTGGTGCACTCGCTATTTCGCTGACGCAGATCGCCGCTGCACAAGATACGATCAAGATCGGCGAACTCAACAGCTACAAGACGCAGACGGCATTCCTCGATCCCTACAAGAAGGGATGGGAGCTGGCGATCGAGGAGATCAACGCCAAGGGCGGCGTGCTCGGCAAGAAGCTCGAGGTGATCTCGCGTGACGATGGCTCTTCACCGGGCGACGCCGTCCGTGTCGCTGAAGAACTGGTGACGCGCGAAGGTGTCAACATTCTCGCCGGCACTTTTCTGTCCAATACGGGCCTCGCAGTGACGGAATTCGCTGGCAAGAAGCAGGTCTTCTTCCTGGCTGCCGAGCCGCTGACCGACAAGATCACCTGGCAGAACGGTAACCGTTATACGTTCCGCCTGCGTGCGACCACCTATATGCAGGTTGCGATGCTGGTCCCCGAGGCGCTGGCGGCGAAGAAGAAGCGCTGGGCGCTGGTCTATCCCAACTATGAGTATGGCCAGGCCGCAGCGGCGACCTTCAAGGAAATGATGAAGGCGAAGCAGCCCGACGTGGAATTCGTCACCGAACAGGCGCCGCCGCTCGGTAAGGTCGATGCTGGCGCCGTCGTACAGGCGATCGACGACGCCAAGCCGGATGCGATCTTCAACGTGCTGTTCGCCGCGGACTTCGCCAAATTCGTGCGCGAGGGTGCCACGCGTGGCGTATTCAAGGATCGCACGGTTGTCAGCGTGTTGTCAGGCGAACCGGAATATCTCGATCCGCTCAAGGATGAGGCACCGGTGGGCTGGATCGTGACGGGGTATCCCTGGGACAAGATCAAGACCCCCGAGCATCAGGCTTTCCTGGCTGCTTATCAGAAGAAGTACAACGACTATCCCCGTCTCGGATCGATCGTCGGCTATACGACCATGAAGTCGCTTGCCGCTGGCATCGCGAAGGCAGGTTCGACCGATACCGAGAAGATGATTGCGGCATTCCGCGGCCTCGCCGTCGATGGTCCGTTCGGCCCGTTCACCTATCGTACCAGCGATCATCAGGCGACGGCAGGGGCCTATGTCGGCAAGATCGCGCTGGAGAACGGCAAGGGCACCATGACCGACATCAAATATGTCGATGGTGTCTCGGTGCTGCCGAGCGATGCCGAAGTGAAAAAGCTTCGTTCGGCTGCCGAGTAAGGGAACGGGGCCGATGGTCGCAACGCTTGCTCTCCCCACGATGCTCGCGCGGGGAGAGGCGGGGCTCCGATGAATCTCAACGCGTTCGTCTTCCAGGCCATCAACGGGCTGTCGGCGGCATCGGGCCTGTTTCTGGTCGCCGTCGGCCTGTCACTCATCTTCGGCGTCACCCGGATCGTCAACATCGCACATGGGTCCCTCTATATGCTGGGGACCTATATCGCCTATAGTCTCGCCACCAAGATCGGTGGAGCGCTTGGCTTCTGGGGCGGCATCGTACTAACCGCTATACTGGTCGGTATCCTCGGTGCGATCATCGAGGTCCTGCTGCTCAGGCGCATCTATCGCGCGCCCGAACTATTTCAGTTGCTAGCGACCTTCGCGCTGGTTCTCGTCTTCAACGACGCGGCGCTATGGATCTGGGGACCGGAAGACCTGCTCGGCCCGCGTGCGCCAGGGCTGAAGGGTTCCATCGAAATCCTCGGGCGCCGGCTGCCGACTTACGACATCTTCCTGATCGTCGTCGGCCCGCTCGTCTTGCTGCTGCTCCACATGGCCCTGTCGAGGACGCGCTTCGGCCGGCTAATGCGGGCGGCGACGCAGGACCGTGAGATGGTTGGTGCGCTCGGCGTCAATCAGGCGCTGCTGTTCACGGGCGTATTTGCACTCGGCGCGATGCTCGCCGGTCTTGGCGGCGCGCTGCAGATCGCCCGCGAGCCGGCGACATTGACGACAGACCTGAACGTCATCGGGGATGCCTTCGTGGTGGTTGTGGTCGGCGGTATGGGATCGATCACCGGCGCCTATATTGCCGCCGTGATCATCGCTGAAGTGAAGGCGCTTTGCATCGCGCTTGGTGTCGTCGATTTTGGCCTGTTCACCGTCAATTTCTCCAAGATGACATTGGTCGCCGAATTTCTCGTCATGGCCATTGTGTTGATCGCGCGGCCTTACGGATTGCTTGGCCGCGAGCAAGGCGTGGTGCGCAGCGTCGCCGAACCGGAAGAGCCGCTGCGCCCGGCGACGACGGCGACGAAGATCGGTGGTCTTGTGGTGCTGTTCGTGTTGATCTGCATGCCGCTTATCGCGAAGAGTTCGCCCTACACGCTGGTGCTCGGCATCGACGTGCTGATCGCGATCCTGTTTGCGACCAGCCTGCATTTCATCATGGGGCCCGGTGGCATGCATTCGTTCGGACACGCGGCTTACTTCGGTCTCGGCGCCTACGGTGCCGCTTTGCTGGTGAAGTGGTTCGCCGCGCCGATGGGCGTTGCGCTGTTGTCAGCACCATTGGCTGCGCTCGTCGGCGCGCTGCTGTTCGGCTGGTTCGCTGTGCGTCTGTCCGGCGTCTATCTCGCCATGTTGACGCTGGCCTTTGCGCAGATCGTCTGGGCGGCCGTCTTCCAGTGGGAAACGCTCACCGGTGGTTCCAATGGCGTGCTCGGTGTCTGGCCGTCGGCGCCGTTCGAGAGCCGCCCGGCCTTCTACTATCTCACGCTTGCATTTGCTGCGCTCGGCGTGTTCGTGATCCGGCGTTTCCTGTTCGCGCCGTTCGGCTATGCCATGCGAGCCGGGCGCGACTCGCCCTTGCGTGCCGAGGCGATCGGGCTCGACGTCAAACGCATTCATTGGCTGGCTTTCGCTATCGCGGGATGCATCTGCGGTATTGCCGGTGGGTTGTTTGCCTTCGCCAAGGGATCGATCTCGCCGGAGACGATCGCTGTCAGTCGATCCATCGACGGTCTGGTGATGGTCTTGCTGGGGGGCTTGCAGACATTGACTGGCCCGATTGTTGGCGCTTCGGTCTTTGCAGTGCTTCAGGACAGCGTCATGCGGTCCACTGAATATTGGCGCGCACTGCTTGGCGGCGTCATTCTGCTGCTGGTGCTGGCCTTCCCGGCAGGTATCGTTGGTGGTCTCTCCAAGCTGTTCGTGCGTCGAAAGGTGGCTCCATGAGCGACCTCAGCATCCGTCAGCTATCAAAATCCTTCGGCGGCGTTCGCGCCGTCAATGACGTGTCGTTCGAGATCAAGCGCGGCGAATTCCTGGCGCTGATCGGCCCGAACGGTGCCGGCAAATCCACCTGCTTCAACATGATCAATGGCCAGCTACCGCCGGACACCGGCGAGATATGGTTCGAGGGCAACAAGCTCAATGGCAGGAAGCCGCGTGATATCTGGCGGCTCGGTATCGGCCGGACGTTCCAGGTGGCGGCGACCTTCAATTCGATGACCGTGGTCGAGAACGTGCAGATGGCGCTGCTCTCGCATGCCGGCCAGATCTATCGGCTGTGGCAGCCGGCGCGCACGCTGCATCGTGAGCGCGCGCTGGAGCTTCTCGCCCAGGTCGGCATGCAGGACGCCGCCGATCGACCAAGCCGGGAACTGGCCTATGGCGACGTCAAGCGCGTCGAGCTCGCCATTGCCCTCGCCAACGATCCGCGGTTGCTGTTGATGGATGAACCCACCGCGGGCATGGCGCCAAAGGAGCGCAACGATCTGATCGCATTGGTGAAGCGACTGGTGATCGAGCGCGGCATCTCCGTATTGTTCACCGAACATTCGATGGATGTCGTATTCGCCTTCGCCGATCGCATCATCGTGCTGGCGCGCGGGCGTCTGATTGCCGATGGCGACGCAAAATCGATCCGCGACAATCGCAAGGTGCAGGAGGTTTATTTCGGCACCGGCAAGACCTTCAAGGCGGAGGCGCGGGCATGAGTACGCCGATGCTCGCGGTGGAGGGCCTGCGCGCTTTCTATGGTGCCGCACAGATCCTGTACGATCTCGGTTTCGAGGTTGACCGTGGCGAGGTCGTCGCGCTCATGGGCCGCAATGGCGCCGGCAAGAGCACGACCATGAAAGCAGTCATGGGCCTGATGGCGCAAGCGACCGGCAAGGTGATGTTCGACGGGCACGACATCTCGGACCGTCAGCCCTATGAGATCGCACGGCTTGGCCTCGGCTTCGTTCCGGAAGACCGCCGCATTTTTTCCGATCTCACCGTGCTGGAAAATCTCGACGTCGGCCGCCAGCCGCCGCGAAAGTTCAGCGACGGCATCGACGCGCCCGTATGGACCGAGCAGAAATTGCTCGCCTTGTTTCCCAATCTCGGCGAGATGCCGAACCGGCCGGGCGGGCGCATGAGCGGCGGCGAACAACAGATGCTGACGGTAGCGCGGACACTGATGGGAAACCCGCTCCTGATCCTGCTCGACGAACCTTCCGAGGGAGTTGCGCCCCTGATCGTGGAAATGATGGCCAACACGATCCTCGAACTCAAGAAGGCCGGCGTCTCCATCCTGCTCTCCGAGCAGAACGTTCATTTCGCGGAATTGGTGTCCGATCGCGCCTACATCCTTGAGAAAGGTCAAATTCGATGGAACGGGACGATGGCGGAGCTGGCCGGGAATGTTGACATTCAACGCGCGTACTTGACGGTGTAACGATCAAAACTTCATCTGTTCCTGTCACCGTGGATCGTTCATAACCGACGTCAGATCATGGAACCGTGGTGATGCAGAAATCGGGCAAGGTGAAATCGCAGGCCAGTGCCGAGGCGCCCGCCGGCTATGAGCTCGATGTACAGGTCGGTTTCTTGCTCCGCGTCGCCATGCAGCGCCACACCTCGATCTTCATGTCGAACATGATCGAGGAACTGACGCAGACCCAGTTCGCCGTCATGGCCAAACTGCATGAGGTCGGGCCGTGTTCGCAGAACCATCTCGGCCGTTTGGTCTATCTGGATGCCGCCACCATCAAGGGGGTAGTGGACCGCCTCGGATTGCGCGGTTTCGTCAGCGCCGGTGCCGATCCCAATGACCGTCGCCGGCGAGCAGTGTCGCTCACGGAAAAGGGCAGCAGCGTGATCGAGAATGCAATCCGTGTGGCGACGGATGTCACCACCAAGACGCTTCGGCCGCTGACGATCGACGAGCAGCGAACGCTGACGCGGCTTCTCAAGAAAATCACCTAAGTCTTTTCATTGATCAAAGCCTTGACCTGCTGCGGCGACACCGGCAGCCGTGTGACCGCGCCGGGCCGGCCGAGCGCATCGTCGATCGCTGCAGCGATCGCTGCGCCAACCGCATTCGCGCCGCCTTCGCCGGCGCCTTTCAGCCCCATCGGATTGAGCGGGCTTGGCGCATCCTCGGTGATGATGACTTCCACATGCGGGATCTCGCGTGCGGTCGGCATCAGATAATCGGCGAAGGTCACCGCCAGCGGTTCGCCGCGATCGTCATAGCTGAATTCTTCAAACAGGGCGCCGCCGAGGCCTTGGGCGACTCCGCCGACGATCTGGCCGTTCACAAGCATCGGATTGATTGCCTTGCCGATGTCGTAAGCCACCAGATAGCGCTCGACGGCGATGCCGCCGGTATCGGGTGCGATCGAGACGACGGCGATATGAACCCCGTAAGGATACGTCATATGCTTCGACTCGAATGAAGCCTCGGCGACAAGACCGGGAGTGCGGTCGCCGAGCAATTTGCTTCCCGGTTCGAGCGCCTTGGCGATCTCCATCAGTGACATCGACGGCCCCCCGCTGCCATCGATACGTACGATTTCGCCATCGACGATGTCGAGTTGATCGGCTGGCAATTGCATCAATTCTGCCGCGGTCCCGAGCGCCAGGTCGCGCAACTTCAGCGCGGCGAGGCGGGTGGCTTCGCCGGTCATGACGGTAACGCGTGAGGCGAAGGCGCCGAGACCTCGGCTTATGCGATCGGTCTGACCGTGGATGACGCTGACGCGGTCATAACCCACACCAAGTTTTTCAGCACAGACCTGCGCGATCACGGTCTCCACGCCCTGGCCAACCGAGGCGGCACCGGTCACCACTTCCACATGGCCATCGGTGCCGACGATGATCCTGACATCGTCGAACGGTCCGAGGCCGCTCTTTTCCACGAACATCCCAATGCCGGCGCCGACCAGTTCGCCGGCCTTGCGTCGTTCGGCGATCTGCGCACGCAGCTCCGGCCAGTCGATCCCGTCCAGCGCCTTGTCGAGAAGTTTTGTGTAGTCGCCGGAGTCGAGCACGATATCGGTGCCGAGCGTCTCCAGCGCGCGGGTCACCGGCATCTCGCTGGTATGGATCAGGTTGCGACGGCGGACCTCGACGCCATCGATACCGACCTTGGCGGCGACGGCGTCGAGGAGACGCTCACGCACAAAGGTGCTTTCATAGCGGCCGGGGGCACGATAGGTGCCGCCGGGTGTCTTGTTTGTCAGGCGGATATGGCCGCGGGCGCGATAGGCAGGGATGCGATAGGGGCCGGGCAACATCGCCGCGGCGAGGTCCGGCACTGTAGCTGCGTGCGTACGCATATAGCCGCCCTGGTCGTGGAAGAATTCGTCGTCGATGGCGAGAATGTTGCCTTCCCGGTCGATGGCGGCACGGATGTGGTGCGTCTGCTGCCGCGAATGATTGGTGGCGATCAGGTTCTCGCGGCGATCCTCGATCCATTTGACAGGACGGCCGAGCCGCAGCGCGGCGAGGCAGACCAGCACGTCCTCAGGATAGAGCTCGCCACGGACGCCGAAGCCGCCGCCGACATGGCCTTCGAAGAGATTCGTGTTCGCCTCAGTGCGGCCGAACATCTTTGCGAGCTGATCGCGGTTCCAGTGCGGCACCTTGGCGGCGCCATACATTTCCAGCATGTCGGTGTCGGCGATATAGCGCCCGATCGCGCCGCGCGTCTCCAGCGGCACGCCGGAATGCCGGCCGATGGACAGCGAGAGTTCGACAGTCGCATGCGCGCCGGCAAAGGCGGCGTCGACATCGCCATAGCTCTTATCGATCAGCGCCGTCTCGGTCGGTAATCCATCGCGGAATTCGCCGACCTTGCCATCGGCATGAAGGATGACCGGCAGTTCCTCGATCTCGACCTCGACATGCTCGGCTGCGTCTTCGGCGAGATAGGGATCTTCCGCAAACACGACTGCGACGGGATCGCCGACATAGCGCACCTTGTCCTTGGCCAGGATGGTCTGGCGATAAGCGGCGAGTTGTTCGAGCCGTGTCAGGCGGAAGTCGATCGGCGGGATATCGGCGACATCCTCGAAGCTCCAGGCTGCGACGACGCCGGCGATCGCGAGGGCAGGGGCCAGATCGACGGAGACGATGCGGCCATGCGCGTAGGTCGAGCGGACTACTCGCATATAGAGCTGGTTCGGGAAGTTGATGTCGGCGGCGAATTTGCCTTGTCCGCGCAGTAGAGGTCCGTCTTCCTTGCGGGGGACGGATTTGCCAACCAGCACCGGTTTGGCAGTCTTGCTCACGACTGGCGCATCTCGATGGCCGCGGCGCGCACTGCCTTGATGATGTTTTGATAGCCCGTGCAGCGGCACAGGTTCGACGACAGCACATCGAGGAGATCGTGGTCGGAAATGTCCGGCTCGCGCTCCAGCACGCCCACGGCGAGCATCAGGAAACCCGGCGTGCAGAAGCCGCATTGTAGTCCATGGTTCTCCATGAACGCGCGCTGCATCACATGCATCGTGTCGCCGTTTGCGAGACCTTCTACGGTGCGGATCTGCCGGCCATTCGCCTGCTGGGCGAACATCAGGCAGGAGCGCACCGGCTCGCCATCCACCAGCACGGTGCAGGCGCCGCAGACGCCATGTTCGCAGCCGATATGGGTACCGGTCTGGCCGCAGTCCTCGCGGATGGCATCTGCCAGTGTGCGCCGCGCCTCGACGCGGAGCGCATGCGTTTTGCCGTTGATGGTGAGGATGATGTCGCTCTTCTCGGTCATGGCAGTTTCCCGCTGTTGCGGAGGGCGGCACGGATGCGCTGCGGCGTCGCCGGCATTTCGTCAATGGAGACATCGAACGGTTTCAGGGCATCGTTGATGGCGGAGATCACTGCGGCCGGCGCGCCGATGGCGCCGCCTTCACCAAGACCTTTCGCTTTCGTGATCGTATTGCCGGTCAGCGTCTCGATATGATGGAGCTCGATCTCCGGAATCTCATGCGCTGTCGGGGGCAGAAAATCTGCCAGCGTCGAGGTCATGATATTGCCGGTCTCATCATAGATGATCTCTTCCAGCAGCGCATTGCCGATGCCTTGCGCGACGCCGCCATGCACCTGACCGTCGGCAATCATCGGATTGATGATCTGCCCGGCATCCTCGGCCACGACAAATTTTTCGAGCGTGACGCTGCCGGTCTCGATATCCACTTCGACAATGGCGACGTGACATGCATTGGAGAATGTTCCCGAGGGATCGTAAGTGGCGTTTTCCGAAAGTCCCGGTTCGATCTCGCCCTTGAAAATATGCGTCTGATGATAGGCCGCACGCGCCATCGATGCGATGCTGACCGAGCGATCCGTACCAATCACATGCGCCGAGCCTGCTTCCAGCCTGATGTCCTCGGGCGATGCCTCCAGCAGATGGCTCGCCATCTTCAGGAGCTTTGCACGTATCTTCTGCGCGGCCAGCAGGCTGGCGCCGCCGGATAGTACCAGCGAGCGGCTTGCAAACGTGCCCCAGCCATAGGGCGATCGGTCGGTGTCGCCATGGACGACCTTGATGACGTCAGGATCGACGCCGATCTCATCGGCGATGATTTGCGCTAGCGACGTCCGTAGTCCCTGACCATGCGGAGATGAACCGATGCGAGCTTCGACAAAGCCGGACGGATCAATCGACAGGATCACGGTCTCGAAGCCTGGCGTGATCTCCATGCCGCGTGCGGCGAAGGCAGGGCTGCCATAGCCGGTACGTTCGGAGAAGGTCGCGAAGCCGATGCCGAGATAGCGGCCTTCGGCGCGTGCCGCTTCCTGGCGCTTGCGGAAGGCGCCGAGGCCGATGGCCTTGATCGCCATCTCCATCGTCTCGCGATAGGTTCCGTCGTCGAAGACGAGGCCGGTCGCCGACGTGTATGGAAACGTGTCGATCAGATTGCGGCGGCGCAGCTCGGTCGGTTCGATGCCGAAGGCGCCGGCCGCCTTGTCCATCAACCGCTCCAGCACGAAGGTGATGACCGGCCGCGAGACCCCGCGATAAGGGGCCATCGGACATGTATTGGTCATCACGCCGCGCGAGCGGCAGTCATAGGCGCGCACATCGTACGGGCCAGGGAGTTCGGCCAGTGCCATCAGCGGCTCCACGCCGCAGGTGGTGGGGAAGCAGGAATAGGCACCGATATTGGCGACGATATCGCCGCGCAGCGCCAGCAGCTTGCCACGCGCATCGAACGCACCTTCGAGTTCGACATATTGATCGCGGCTGTGAAAGCTCGCGATCAGGTTTTCGCGGCGGTCTTCTGTCCAGGCGACCGAGCTGCGCAGATGCCGCGCCAGCCACACCAGCAGGACATATTCCGGCGCCAGCGACATTTTTTGCCCGAAGCCGCCGCCGACGTCGGGTGCAATCACGCGGAGTTCGGATTCCGGGATGCCGAGGATGTCGCACACTGCCGTGCGCGTCAGATGCGGCATTTGCGTGGTGCAGGTCAGCGTCACTCGTTCGGTGAAGGGATCGTAGATCGCATGTCCGGCCCGCGCCTCCATCGGCGTCGCATTCTGTCGGCGTGAGCGCGCCTCGACCTTGACGATGCGATCCGCCGATTTCCACACGTCCTCGAATTTCGGCGTGACGATATGGCCTTCGACAATCACGTTGTGCCGCGTTCCGGCATGTACGCGCGGCGCATCTTGTGCGAGCGCGGTCCGCGCGTCGGTCAAAGGCGGCGTCTCGTTGATTGCGACCTCGATCTGATCGGCAAAGTCCTCCGCCTGTTCCTTGCTCGGCGCATAGACGGCGGCAATGCATTCGCCGGTAAAGCGTACCACGCCATCGGCGAGGATCGGCTGGCCGATCGGGACGTAGTTGAACTTGCTGAGCATCGGCTTGATCGGCTTCAGTCCGCACAGATCGGCCGCCGTCACCATGCCGATGCCCTCGGGGGCGTCGATCCGTTCGATCGTGCCCGCCGCCACATGGCTTCGTACGAAGCGGACCCAGTGCGTGGCCGGGAGATCGGCCGTGAAACGACCGCGGCCGGCGACGAGGGCGGGGTCTTCAAGCCGGCGGATCGAGCGCCCGACCCATGTCGTGCCGGATCCCTTGGTATGCTCCGTCTTGGCGTGCAAGGTCATTGTTGCGAATGTTCGAGCGCACGCCGCGTCACGGCGCGGACGAGATCGCGCCGATACTCGGCGGTCGTTTGGATATCTTCCAATGGATCGACGGCGGTCGCCGCCGCCTCGCCGGCTGCGACGAACAGATCATGCGAAGGCTGCTGTCCGTTCAGCACATGCTCCGCCTCGGCAATCCGCCGTGCGTGGTCCTCGGCGCCGCCGATGCCGACGCGGGCGTCGATGATCTTGCCGTCCACCAACCGATGGGTGACCAGCGCTGCGGACATCGCAAAGTCACCGGCGCGGCGGCTGAATTCATAGAAGCCAAATCTGGTGTCGTCCGGCAGCAGCGGCAGCCGCGCCTCGGCGAGGAATTCGTCTTCCTGCAATGCAGTCGTCATGATGCCTTCCAGGAAGTTCTCGACCGGCACGATGCGTTCGCCGCGAACGCTTTTCACGACCAGTTGTGCGCCGAGAGTCGCCGAGACGAGGCACCATTCCGACGATGGATCGGCATGGGCAAGACTGCCGCAAAAGGTCCCGCGCATGCGGATTGGATAATGCGCGATATGCTTGGCAACATAGGCCAGCAGATGTCCGAGCGGACCGTCGATCACCGGTTTGTGGAAGGCACTGTGGCGCACGCGCGCGCCAATCGACAGATAGTCGGCATCGACAGCGAGGCGGTCGAGCCCTTCGACTTCATTGATATCGATCAGATGCGCCGGCCGCGCCATGCGGAATGCCATGATCGGCACGAGGCTCTGCCCGCCGGCGAGAATGCGTCCGTCCTGCGGCGCATATTCGGCCAGGGCACTCACGACTTCGTCCACCGTGCGGGGAACGTGGCGAGTAAACGGCGCCGGTTTCATCGGACCAACCCCCATAAGGAGCGTCAAAAATCACTTGTATGCTAACAATCGCCCCTGCCTTGTCAATCAGTGCGCATGCTGGAAATCTCGGCGTCTGTCGCCTGCGAATGCGGCACCGCGCCTGCGATGTTGCGCTGCAGTCTGAACTACGAAGCGACGTCGCGATCGAGGGCGAAATCGTCGAGCAGCTGCGAGCGCTTGCCATTGATCAGATCGCCGAACATTTGCGCGGCCAGATAGCTAAAGGTGATGCCATTGCCGCCATAGCCATAGGCGGCGAACAGGTTGGGATGGTTCGGCACCGGGCCGATCAGCGGCAGCCCGTCGCGCGTCGTGTCGAATGTGCCGGCCCAGCGGTGGGTGATTTTCGGCTCCGCACGCGGCCACAGAGCCTGCAGACGCTGGCGTAGGATATGAGCCTTGGCCGGGATCTGCGCATCGCGCGCGTTTGGTTCGATGGTCTCGTCGCTGTCCTCGCCGCCGATGATGATGC
This sequence comes from Tardiphaga sp., assembly GCA_030147505.1. Taxonomy (GTDB): domain Bacteria; phylum Pseudomonadota; class Alphaproteobacteria; order Rhizobiales; family Xanthobacteraceae; genus Tardiphaga. The sequence continues at coordinate 78,562 of JASBVG010000044.1, read as the reverse complement.
GGCCTGAGGGCGTTGTGCGCGCGTAGAGATAGTTCTTGCTGTCCTCCCAGATCAGTACGCCCTCGCGCCACAGCCGATCCGGCTGCGGTGTGGTCGCGATGGCCCAGCTCGACGAGGGAGACTGCACCTTCGCTTCCACGATCTCGGGCATCACATAACCGGTGGCAAGGATGACGTGACGGGCCTCGATCATCCGCCCTTCCGAGGTGGCGACGCCGACACTGTGCGACGCGCTGTCGTAGCGCGCCGCTTCACTCTCGTAGAAACGCGCCCCACGCTTGTGCGCGATGTTCAGCAATCCGACCGTCATTTGAAGCGGATCGCAATCGGCAGAGTTCGGCGAGACGATCGCGCCGGCGCGTGTGATCTCGTAGGCGCCAAGCAGGGCGCGATGGTCGAGGAATGTGCCTGGCAGCCGCGCGCGCGTACGCAGGACATTCTCGGTGATCAGGCTGGTTGCGTCCTCACCGGCCGCAAGATAGAGCGACGACTTCGGCCGCATCTGGCAGGGAAGAGTGAGGTCACGCACCAGCGCTTGCAAGCCGCTCACTGCCTCAAAGCTGGCGCGGTAGACGCGCACAGCGCGCTCATAGCCGTAGAGCTCCGTCAATTCGCTCAGCGATCGATCGATCTCCCACAACAACATCGATGTGCTGGCTGCCGTGCTGCCATGGCCCGGCAACTCACGATCCACCAGCACCACGTCGAGCCCTTGCCGCGTCAGCCGTTCGGCCATCAAAGCACCGGTGATGCCGCAACCGACGATCAACGTGTCGCAGCGGATGTCTTCGGTGAGGGGATGGCGGGGAGGGTGGGGCAGGCGGTCGAACCAGGGCGAACGGCCGCCGTGGAGATCGTCCTGTTCGGTGGTGTCGGGATCGAGATCGGAAATGGTGCACCGCGGGTTGGGAAGGTCATTGCTGGGGAAGGCTGCTGACAATGTCGGGGGGACATGTTCCGTTCCGCTTGGGCGCAGGGCTTACTGGCGGCCGACTCACGGGCGAACCGCGATCACCGGAACCGGCGCCGCCCTGTGGTCAAAAATTCTTATTTTTCAATTTGTTGTGTCCCCACTTGGCATGATCGGGACGGCCGGATTAAAGATGCGGCCAAATCGAACCAGCGTCTGGCGTCTCCACCTCGCCGGAGCCCTTCGGGGTTCCCGTTGCTTCGCCGTTCCAACTGCCCTGCAAAGGACACCCCGCCCGTGTCAAAGACCGCCATGCCTGCCCCGCAGCTCTCGCTCCCGAAGGACAAGATCAAGATCCTTCTGCTGGAGGGCGTCAACGACAGCGCCGTCGAACTGATCGACATGGCGGGGTACACCAATGTCACGCGCTTGACCAAGGCGCTTGGCGGCAGCGAACTTAAGGAAGCCCTTAAGGGCGTACATCTGCTCGGCATCCGTTCGCGCACCCAGATCACCCAGGATGTGCTGGACGCCGCAGACCGCCTGATCGCCATCGGCTGCTTCAGCGTCGGCACCAACCAGGTCGATATCGACGCGGCCCGCCGCAGCGGCATCCCGGTGTTCAACGCGCCGTTCTCCAACACCCGCTCGGTGGCCGAGCTGGTGATGGGCGAGATCGTGATGCTGTTCCGCCGCATCGTCGATCGCTCGGTTGCCGCGCATGACGGCAAGTGGGACAAGTCGGCCACCAACAGCCACGAAGTCCGCGGCAAGACACTGGGCATCGTCGGCTACGGCAATATCGGCTCTCAGCTCTCGAACCTCGCCGAGGCCTTTGGCATGAAGGTGATCTACTACGATCACACGGATCGTCTACGCCACGGCAATACGGAGCCCGTCGCGACGCTGCAGGAATTGATGGTGCAGAGCGACGTGGTCAGCATGCATGTGCCGGAAACGCCGGCGACCCAAGGCATGATTGGCAAGCTTGAGCTGTCCTGGATGAAGGACGGCGCCTATTTCATCAATAACAGCCGCGGTACGGTGGTCGATCTCGACGCGCTGGCGGACGTTTTGCGCAGCGGCAAGCTGCGCGGCGCGGCCGTGGACGTGTTCCCGGTGGAACCAAGCTCCAATGCGGAGAAATTCGTCACGCCGCTGCAGGGGCTTCCCAACGTGCTGCTGACCCCGCATGTGGGCGGCTCCACGGAAGAAGCACAGGAGCGCATCGGCGCCGAAGTAGCACGAAAATTGATCGACTACAGCGACACCGGTTCAACCGTCGGCGCGGTCAACTTCCCGCAGGTGCAGTTGCCCGCCCGCCCGCAGGGCACGCGCTTCATTCAGGTTCAGCGTAACGTGCCGGGCATGCTCGGCCGCCTCAACGAAGTGCTGGCCCGCCACGCCGTCAACATCGCTGCGCAGTACTACGAGACCAACAACGATGTCGGTTACGTCGTGCTCGACGCCGATGCATCGGCGGCGGACAGCCAGCGCGTGCTCGAAGACATCCGCGCGCTGGATGGTACCATCCGCGCGCGTCTGCTGTATGAATACAAGGACTGATCGAGACGCCCGTCACTGCGGGCAGGGACCAAGCGCTTGACCTATCCGAACTGCACATTCTCCGTCGCACCCATGATGGACTGGACCGATCGGCATTGCCGCGTGTTCCACCGTCTGCTGACGCGGCGTGCATTGCTTTATACGGAGATGGTTACCACCCCGGCGATTATTCACGGTGACCGCCAGCGCCTGCTTGGCTTCGATACCAGTGAGCATCCGGTGGCGCTACAGCTTGGTGGTTCGGACCCCCGGCAACTCGCCGAAGCCGCGCAGATCGGCGCCGATTTCGGCTACGATGAGATCAATATCAATGTTGGCTGCCCGTCGGATCGTGTGAAGGAAGGTCGTTTCGGCGCGTGCCTGATGGCTGAGCCTGATCTCGTTGCGCGCTGTGTCACTGCGATGAAAGCTGCAGTCGAAGTGCCGGTCACGGTGAAGTGCCGCATCGGCGTCGACGATCAGGACCCGGAAATTGCGCTCGATGCTTTGGCGAAAACGGTGGTCGCTGCGGGCGCGGACGGTCTGATCGTGCATGCCCGCAAGGCGTGGCTGAACGGCCTCTCGCCGAAGGAAAACCGTACGATCCCGCCGCTGAATTACGATCGCGTTTACCGGCTGAAAGCTGCGATGCCTGACGTGCAGATCGCCATCAATGGTGGCATTCCCGGCGTCACCGAGGCGAAGGCGCATCTCGCGCATGTGGATGGCGCGATGCTCGGCCGCGCGGCCTATCAAGAGCCGTGGCGTCTGCTCGCGGTCGATCCTGAAATCTTCGGCGAACCGGCGCCGCATGCGACGATGAAGGACGCGATGGAGGCGATGACGCCGTATATCGCCGATCAACTCGCGCAAGGCACGCGGCTGCACTCCATCACACGGCACTTTGTCGGCGCGTTTCATGCGGTGCGCGGCGCGCGCGCATTCCGCCGGCATCTTGCCGAACATGGCGTGAAGCACGGCGCGGGAATCGATGTTCTTCGCGACGCGATCGCGCTGGTGGAAGACGAGCCGGCAGTGTCGGAAGCGGCCTAGACGTTACGGATAGCCGCGCAGTTTCAGCTTGTCCGCACGAACTTCCCAGCTTTCCAGCCGATCCAGAAAGCTCATGCCGAGCAGATTCGTCTTCATCAATCCGCGCGGAACGATGAGAGCAGGGACCGAGCGCTCCACCAGTTTGCCGACGGCGAGACGATCGAGCGTGAGCCGCGCAGCCTTTGTGCGGCCCGAGACGGTTTCGACGTCGGTGTTATAGGCCAGCAATTCGACCGGCAGGCCAATCGCCTTGGCGGTCTCGTAAGACAGCACTACCGAGGTGGCGCCGGTGTCGATGATCATCGGCGCGGCGACGCCGTTGATCGTGGCCTGCAATGCGAATTCACCGCCATCGCCGCGCGGGATATCGACGATGCGCGGTATCGGCGGGACCTGTTTGCGCAGGATCTCGGTGACCAGTGTGCCGGCTTTCGTAATCTGCTTGGGATCGCCATAAGCGAGCGCCGCGCCAGCGGTGGCAAGGATCGCGATCATCAGCAGCAGGACGCGCGTCATGTTGCGTCCCCGGAGACGAAATTGTTCAGGGCGTCGCGGGGCCCGGCCTGCGTGCGAAAGTCGAGGGTGGCGCGAAACCGGCTTCGGTCATGCGCGTTTCCAGCGTTGCCATGATGCTCAGGCGTTCCGCACTCTCCATGCGGCCCCAGCGCGCGATCTCCTGCAGCGTGCGTCCGCATCCGAGGCAAAGCTTGGCTTTGGGATCGATGACACAGATGGCGACGCACGGTGTTTCTTTGTTCATCCTGCGATATTGAAGCGGTTCGCCGCCGATGCGCAAGCCGTGAAGCGTCTTCCTTGCGCATGAGTGGCTCCGAAAAACGCTGCACACTTTTCGGGATCATGCGCTACAGACCTGTTCCCGCATTCATGATCGGCTTGTTGCGGGCACGCCGCTTTTCATCGGCGATGTTGAATTCGTAGTCCGGTTGCAGCGGTGGCGCTTCCTCGGTCACTGGCGCGAGCGCCGACATCACGCGCTCCGGCGGGAAGGTGATGATCACCTCGGTGCCGATACGCAGCTTCGATTTCAGCGTGAACGTTCCGCCATGCATGTCGATCAGGCTTTTTGCGATCGGCAGGCCAAGACCGGCGCCTTGCTCGGCCGATTTGATCGAGTTCGATCCCTGGCCGAACGAGGCGAGCACGATTGGAATCTCGTCTTCAGCAATACCCGAGCCGGTGTCCTTGCAGCTCAGATACTGGCCACCCGAGGCGGTCCAGCCGACCTTGAGCCAGATCTCGCCGCCCTGCGGCGTGAATTTGATGGCGTTGGAGAGCAGGTTGAGCACGATCTGCCGGCAGGCGCGTTCGTCGCCCCAGATGCGCGGCATGCCGTGCTCGAACACTTCATGGATGGTGATGCCGCGGCTCGTGGCGCGCAGCTTCAGCAGGTGATGGCAATCGGCGACGACATGCTCGAGCGAGACTGCTTCTTCGTTGAGCTCGTAGCGGCCTGCCTCGATGCGCGAGAGGTCGAGGATCTCGTTGATGAGATTGAGCAGGTGGACGCCGGAATTATGGATGTCCGCCGAATAGTCCTTGTAGACCGCGACCGCGTGCGCGCCAAAAATCTCGCTCTTCATCACTTCCGAGAAACCGAGAATGGCGTTCAGCGGCGTACGGAGTTCATGGCTCATCTGGGCGAGGAAGCGCGACTTGGCGACATTGGCGGCCTCGGCGCGATGGCGCGCTTCGTCCGAGATCGCCTTGGCCTGTTCGAGTTCGCCGATCAGCGCATCCTTCTCGGCGCGCGCTTCGAGCGCGGCAAGGGTCGTCGAGTGCAGGCGCTGGGCGAGCAGGATGAAATAGCCCTCGGCCGCGACGGCCAGTGCAGCAAGGACATAATTGTCGAAATTGCCGCGCAGGATGAAGCTCATCGCCACGCCGAAAGTCACCGGCGCGGTGGCGGCGATGGCGGCGATCGGCAGGCTCGATGCGAGCATGCTGGAGACGGCCACCACCAGCAGCATCAGGAACATCATCAGCGAATTCGAGACGACATCGGCGCCGGTGGGATGCACCAGGATCGATGTCCAGGCGAGACCGTAGACGAGGTCCAGCACCATGAAGCGCGTGCGCCACTTTCGCGTGGTGTTCGGGCCGGGCGGCTCAGCGAGATAGCGATTGCAGGCGCGCAGGATCACCGCGTGGATGCACAGCATGCCGCAAGCCCACGCGGCGGCGGGCAGCGGCTGCAGCCAGACGCCGAACACGATGCCGGTGCCGACCACGAGCAGCGTCACCACCAGCGAGGCGGAGAGGCGGGTCTGTGCGTATTGGCGGAGCAGTTCGCGATCGAAGGCGGGCCGTGTGCCGGAGGTCGAGGTCAGGCGGTCACGGGCCTCGCGCACGCGCTGCTGGGCCGCCCGCCGGTTGCGTGCCGGTACAGCGACGGGCTCTTCAGCCGGCAGCTGGACGACCTCGGGCCTGGCGGCGGGCTTACTCATCACGCTTACACAAATCCTGCACGCAAAAGCGGGCGGTTTTCACAGATCATTATCTGTGCCGCACAATCCTTAAAGGGCGCCTTAAAGAACGCGGCAATCCGGTTAATTATCCGTGAAAACGAGTGCGGCCGGGGAAGCGTGATGCGCTTCGCCCGGCCGCAGATCTGTGAGTGATTTTAAGCCTTTACTTCTCGAATCTTGCCAGAAGGCTCGAAGTGTCCCAGCGCCTGCCGCCGATCTTTTCCACTTCCGCGTAGAAGTTGTCGACCAGTGCCGTGACGGGCAGGCTGGCGCCGTTGCGTCGAGCTTCGGCGAGGCAGATCGACAGGTCCTTGCGCATCCATTCGACGGCGAAGCCGAAGTCGAACTTGCCCTCGTTCATGGTCTTGTGGCGGTTCTCCATCTGCCACGACTGGGCGGCGCCCTTGGAGATCACCTCGACCACCGAGTTCACGTCGAGCCCGGCCTTCTTCGCGAAGTGTATGCCTTCTGACAACGCTTCGACGAGGCCCGCGATACAGATCTGGTTGACCATCTTGGTGAGCTGGCCGGAGCCGGCGGGACCGAGCAGTTTCTGCATCTTGGCATAGGCGGTGATGACCGGCTCGACCTTGGCATAGTCCGCCGCGTCGCCGCCGCACATCACGGTGAGGGCACCATTTTCGGCGCCAGCCTGGCCGCCTGACACCGGCGCATCGATGAAATGGAAGCCGCCCTTGCTCGCGGCGGCGTCGAGTTCGCGGGCGACTTCCGCCGAGGCGGTGGTGTGATCGACAAAAATCTTGCCCTTGCCCATGCCGCTGAAGGCGCCATCCGGGCCTGTCGTCACCGAGCGCAGATCGTCGTCATTGCCGACGCAGGCCATGACGAAATCCTGGCCTTCGGCGGCTGCTTTCGGGGTCGGGGCCGACTTGCCGCCGAACTTCTCCACCCATGCTTTGGCCTTGGCCGGATTGCGATTGTAGACGGTGACCTCATGGCCGCCCTTGGTGGCGAGATGGCCGGCCATGGGGAAGCCCATGACGCCGAGACCGATGAAAGCAACTTTGGCCATATCCGAACCCTTATGTGCTGCCGGCTTCACCGCCGGCTATCGACTGTGGGGAGCTGCGTTCCGGAGGCGGGAACGCGAAGCGGGGCGCAGCATAGTCACTGGATGGGGCGGGGCAAGGGCTGCGATGCCCACGCCTAATTGTGGCGTCAATGACGAATTTGCGACCGAAACAGCATGGACATGGGGCGCAGGTGCTCTATCTCTGCGGTCTGACTTGCGTCGATCGGGAGAGTCAATTGAGCGTTTCGAAACAACAAGTTCTGGATGGCCTCGCCAAAGTGGCGTCGCCGCGTGGCGTGCCGCTGGTGCATGCCAATGTGTTGTCCGAAATCGCCGTCACGGACGGCAAGGTGATGTTCTCCATCAATGTCGATGCCGCCGAGGCGCGCGCCTGGGAGAGCGTGCGTGCGCAAGCAGAAGCGGCCGTGCGTGCCATTCCCGGTGTCACCAGCGCGATGGTGGCGCTGACTGCGGAGCGCAAGCCGGGTTCGGCACCTGCCGCCCCGCCTCCGCATCGCCACGGTCCTGGCGGGCATTCCCACGGTGTTCAGCCGGTCTCCGCGCATCGGCCTCATCAGCCTCCGGGCGCGCCGTCGGCCATGAGCAAACAGGCCGAGATTCCCGGCGTGAAGGCTGTCATCGCAGTGGCTTCGGGGAAGGGTGGTGTCGGCAAATCCACCACCTCGCTCAACGTCGCCCTTGGTCTGCGCGATCTCGGCCTCAAGGTCGGGCTGCTTGATGCGGACATCTACGGCCCCTCGGTGCCACGCCTGACTGGCATCAACGAGAAGCCGGTGCTTGATGACGACAGGAAGATGATTCCGATCCAGCGCTTCGGCCTGTCGATCATGTCCATCGGCTTCCTGGTTGAGGAAGAGACGGCGATGATCTGGCGCGGGCCAATGGTGATGTCGGCGATCACGCAGATGCTGCGCGATGTCGCCTGGGGTCAGCTCGACGTGCTCGTCGTGGACATGCCGCCCGGCACCGGCGACGCCCAGCTCACGCTGGCGCAGAACGTTCCGCTCAAGGGCGCGGTGATCGTCTCGACCCCGCAGGACCTGGCACTGATCGACGCCCGCCGCGGTCTTGCGATGTTCACCAAGGTCAATGTTCCCGTCCTGGGGATTATCGAGAACATGAGCTACTTCCAGTGCCCGGAATGCGGCACTCGCTCGGACATCTTTGGCCACGGCGGTGCGCGACATGAAGCCGAGCGGCTGGGGGTGCCGTTCCTCGGCGAGGTGCCGCTGCATATGTCCATTCGCGCGATGTCGGACGCTGGCACGCCGGTGGTGGTGAGTGAGCCGACCGGCCCGCATGCCGCTATCTACCAGTCGATCGGCAAGCAGATCCGGGACCGGTTGCAGGCCGTGCTGGCCTGACTGCGCTGCGCCTGCGAAGCGGGCGCAGATGCCGCATAGAACTTTCGTCCAATCGGACGAACTACGACGCTCGTCTCATTTTCCGCCGCTTCATAACCGTGTTACATCAGCCGCCACCAAGAGCGGCGTCGGTTGAATCGCGCAACAGCGCGCCGGCGAAAAGCTCGAAGGATTCTGGGGAAACGCTTTCAAAAGGAGAGCTTGAATGAAGCGTCGTGAGTTTTTGAAGGTCTCGGCGGCTGGTGCTGCTGGGGCCGCAGCCATTGCCTCGCCGGCGATCGCGCAATCGATGCCGGAAGTGAAGTGGCGCCTGGCGTCCAGCTTCCCGAAGTCGCTCGACACCATCTATGGCGGCGCCGAGATGATGGCGAAGCAGGTCTCGGAAATGACCGACGGCAAGTTCCAGATCCAGGTCTTCGCGGCCGGTGAACTGGTGCCCGGCCTGCAGGTGCTGGACGCCACCTCGAACGGCACCGTCGAAATGTGCCACACGGTTTCGTACTACTATGTCGGCAAGGACCCGACTTTTGCGATCTTCGCATCGGTTCCGTTCGGCCTGAACGCGCGCCAGCAGAATTCCTGGTGGTACCAGGGCGGCGGCGAGCAGCTCGGCAACGAGTTCTTCAAGAAGTACGGCGTCATCGGTCATCCCTGCGGCAACACCGGCACCCAGATGGGCGGCTGGTTCCGCAAGGAGATCAAGACCGTCGCCGATCTCTCCGGCCTCAAGATGCGTATCGGCGGTATTGCCGGTCAGGTGCTGCAGAAGGTCGGCGTCGTGCCGCAGCAGCTCGCGGGCGGTGACATCTATCCGTCGCTGGAAAAGGGCACCATCGACGCAGCCGAGTGGGTCGGTCCCTATGACGACCAGAAGCTCGGTTTCCAGAAGGTCGCGAAGTACTACTACTATCCCGGCTTCTGGGAAGGCGGTCCGACGGTTCACGCCTTCACCAATCTCGACAAGTTCAACGCACTGCCGAAGAACTATCAGGCGATCCTCACCAATGCCTGCGCCAACGCCAATACCTGGATGGCCGCGCGTTACGACCTGCAGAACCCGCAAGCCCTGAAGCAACTCGTGGCATCGGGCACGCAGCTGCGTCCGTTCACCAACGAGGTGCTCGACGCCTGCCTCAAGGCCACCAACGAACTGTGGGGCGAGATTTCGTCGAAGAACCCTGACTTCAAGAAGACCATCGACGCCATGCAGGCCTATCGCTCCGACGAATATCTGTGGTGGCAGGTCGCCGAATACACCTTTGACAGCTTCATGATCCGCTCGCGCACCCGCGGCTGATCGGGACGATCGATACGAACAAGCAAGCCCGGTCTCCGCGAGGAGGCCGGGCTTTTTGTTTACCGGATCTACGGATTGTCAGATGGGGTGGCGGCGCGTCTGCGCTCAACCTATCCCATGGCCTAGAAGCTTGCGCCATCCACCTTCTGAATCGTCAGCGTCGCCAGATCGATCGCCGGCATGCAGCGCAGATTGACCGCTGCCATCATGGTGCCGTGCGGCCCCTTGCCTTCGCCATAGGGGGCAATGCCGCAGGTGGCGCAGAAGTGATGTTCGATATTGTGTTTGTTGAACTGGTAGGTCGAGACGTTCTCAGCCGGTGTCTTCAATGAAAGCTGGTCGCGTGGCACGAAAGCCAGCAATCCGCCGCGCCGCCGGCACATCGAGCAATTGCAGTCCATTCCGGACGCGAAGTCACCCTCCACGTCGAATGCGATGCCTCCGCAATGGCAGCTTCCTTCATAGCGCATGAATGATCCTCCGGGCGTCCTGTCCGATGTTATCCGGCCTTGCGGCAGACAGGCAACATCGTGCGCTCCGTTTCGCGCAGAGGACGTGTTGCTATTTCGGCTGCCCGAAGTCCGGCATCGCCGGCATTTCGATCTGCGGGATCTCGATCTTCACGTTGGACGTATCGACTACCGTGTTGTCGATCCAGTAGGTCACGAGGCCCGGCCACAGGATAACGACGATCACCAGCAGGATCTGCATGCCGACCCATGGGATCGCGCCGAGATAGATGTCTCGGCTCTTCACTTCCGGCGGTGCGATGCCGCGCAGGTAGAACAGCGCGAAGCCGAACGGCGGATGCATGAACGAGGTCTGCATGTTGACACAGAGCAGCACGCCGAACCAGACGAGGTCGATGCCGAGCTTGGCCGCGACCGGCGCCAGCAGCGGGATGATGATGAAGGCGATCTCGAAGAAGTCGAGGAAGAACGCCAGAAAGAACACGAAGATGTTCACGAAGACCAGGAAGCCGACCTTGCCGCCGGGCAAGCCGGTGAGCAGATGTTCGATCCAGTGCGAACCGTCCATGCCCTGGAACACGAGGCTGAAGCAGGTCGAGCCGATCAGGATGAACACCACCATGGAGGTGAGGCGCATGGTCGAGGTCATCGCCTGTTCGACCAGCGGCCAGGTCAGGCGACGATGCAGGGCGGCGAGCACCATGGCGCCCACCGCGCCCATGGCGCCGGCTTCGGTCGGCGTCGCGAGGCCCAGACCGATCGTGCCGAGCACGAGGAAGATCAGCACGATGGAGGGGATCATGCCCCACAGCACGCGGCTGATCAGTTTCCAGCCCATCGGTTCGCGAGCGTGTTCCGGAATCGGTGGCATCGAATTCGGACGCAGGATCGACATCATGACGATGAACAGCAAGAAGATCACGACCTGCAGGATCGAGGGGCCGATGGCGCCGAGATACATGTCGCCGACCGAGCGGCCGAGCTGGTCGGCGAGCACGATCAGCACCAGCGACGGCGGGATCAACTGGGTAATGGTGCCGGACGCCGCGATAACGCCGGTGGCCAGCTTCATGTCGTAGCCGTAGCGCATCATGATCGGCAGCGAGATCACGCCCATGGCGATCACCGAGGCCGCCACCGTGCCGGTGATGGCGCCGAGAATGGCACCGACGATGATGACCGCATAGGCGAGACCGCCCGGGATCTTGCCGAACAGCTGGCCGGTGCCTTCGAGCAGATCTTCGGCGAGACCGCAGCGCTCGAGGATGGCGCCCATGAAGGTGAAGAACGGGATCGACAGCAACAGGTCGTTGGAGATTGTGCCGTAGAAGCGGAACGGCAGCGCCTGCAGGAACGACGGATCGAAGTGACCGGTGAAGATACCGAGAATACCGAAAAACAGTCCGACCGCGGCCAATGAGAAGGCGACCGGGAAGCCGAACACCATGAAGCAGATCATGGTGCCGAACATCAGCGGAGGAAACACGCCGTAGGAAAACATCGGTGGTCCTGACTATCGAATGCGTATCGTCGAATGGGTGGGTGCAAAAAAGAAAACGCCGCTATTGCAGCGGCGCTTCGTAATGGGTGTCGATCTTGACGAGGCCGGCGAGGGCGGCGATGCGCTTGGCGAGTTCGGCGAGGCCCTGCAGCACCAGCAGGCCGAAGCCGACCGGCAGCACGAGCTTCACCGGCCACAGGATCAGGCCGCCGGCATTGCTGGAGACTTCCTGCGAATTCCAAGAATTGAGGAAGAACGGGATCGTCATGTAAGTCAGATAGATCATCGCCGGCAGCAGGAAGACGCACAGGCCGATGATGTCGATCCACAACCGCGCGCGGTCGGAGACGGCGGAGTAGAGCAGGTCGACGCGCACATGCTCGTTGAGGCGCAGCGTCTGCGACGCGCCGAAGAACACGATTCCTGCGAACATGTACCACTGGATTTCGAGCCAGCCGTTCGACGAGTAATGGAACAGATAGCGGATGGTGGCGTTGCCGGCGCTGATCAGGCAAGCGAACATCACCAGCCATTTGGCGACGAAGCCGAAGGCATCGCTCAGCCGGTCGATCGCGCTCGTGAATTTGAGTACGTCCACGGTTTCCCCCGAAGCCCGCCCAGCTTTTCGCTGATCGCGTCTTTCTCACTGAGAAGACGGAGCTTTTTCCGCTGGGCGAAGAAAATTTGCGGCACCATTTCAGCGCGTCATGCAATCGTCAATCGGAAAATCGACAGATTGACGCAAGCGGTAAAACATGGGCGGAAGGGAATCCGAATATCCCACGCACTGCGATCGGGTCCCGTAGGTGGTCTGGCGCCGCTGCGGCTGCCTCCAAGGTCGCGCTTCGACGGATGGCAGAACAAGGGTCTTGCACCGGGAAGAGGTCGATGACGGACAGGTCCTGGGTCTATGCGCGGCAGCGCAACGGTCCCGGCTTCGAATATGCACAGTGGGGCGGAAGCGCTCCTCCGTTGCTCGGCATGCATTTCCACGACGAGAGCCAGTTCGCTATTGTCGTGGAGGGGAGCCGTGTATTCCAGCTCAGATCGGAGATCGTGCAGGTCACAGCGAGCCAGTGCCTCTATATTCCGGCAGGGATGCCGCACCGCAGCCTGTCATCCGCGCGGGCGCGGTGCTTCAATCTCTATGTTCCCGGTGGCGGCGGGCTCAGACAGCCTGCGGTCTTCCAGCTTCCGGATCTCGGCCTTCGCAGTAGCAGCGTCTCGGAGGCCGACGTCGCCCGGCTCGTTGCCGAGGTGGGACGTCACGGGTTCGCGGGTGATGCCGATGGATGGGGAGGCGATGATCTCGCCTGTCACGCTTCCTGGGATGACAGGGCGAGCATCGGCGAGATTGCGTCGCGTCTTGGAGTGAGCCGCGAGGCCTTTACGAGAACGTTCGGCCGCCGCACGGGGATGTCGCCCAACGCGTTTCGAATTGTTGGCCGATTGAACGCGGCACGCGGCCAGATCAGGGCCGGCGTTTCCATTGCCGGTGCAGCCGCGGATTGCGGCTTCGCGGACCAGAGCCACCTCGGCAGGCATTTCCGGCGCGTCTTCGGCGTGACCCCGCGCGCTTATCTCGACGCGATGCGCTAGTCACAAACGTTCCAGACGGCGTTGCATCGGCACACTAGGTTTTGCCCGTGTCGGAGTGCTCCCATGGAATGGCCTGTCGTTTGTCTTCTGTTTATTGCCGGTATCGCCGGCGGCGTGATCAATGCACTGGCGGGGGGAGCGACGCTGGTCACGTTTCCGGTGATGCTTGCAGCAGGCATGCCGCCAGTGGTGGCCAACGCATCGAGCGCAGTCGCCATCGCGCCTGGTCATCTGATCGCCGCTTTCGCCGACCGCGAGAAGCTTCCCGCCGTTGGTTCGCATATCGCTGCACTGCTCGCGGTGACGGTCATCGGCGGCATCGTCGGCGCGCTGCTGCTGCTTGCCTTGCCCGACCGGCTTTTTGTCCTGCCCGTTCCCGCCCTGATCGGCTTTGCGACGGCGCTATTTGCTTTCGCGCCACGGATCGCAGCTTGGTCGGAGGCGCGGCGCCGCGGCGCCGAACCGTCGAGACGGGGAGGTCTGATCGCCTTGGCGGGGGCGTCGATCTATGGCGGTTTTTTCGGCGCCGGGCTTGGCATCATCCTGACGGCGGTACTGTCGCTCGCAGAGCCAAATGACGTCCGCAAGGTCAAGGTACTGAAAAATCTGCTGGCGACGGCCGTCAGTCTGGCCGCCATCGTGATCTTCATCCTGCGCGGCATTGTGCTATGGCCGCAGACGCTGACGATGTTGCTGGGAGCGATGATCGGCGGATATGCCGGCGGCTATCTGGTGCGGGTATTGCCCGCGGAAGCGGTCCGCTGGTTCGTGATCGTTTCGGGCGCGGTGATGACCGTCTTCTACGCGCAGCGCTACTGGTCTTGATCGTTGTTGCGCTATCCGCCGGTGACGCTCATATGCCGGGATACGCTCGGCCGATTGTGGCGGCGATCGATGATGAAGTCGTGGCCCTTCGGCTTCAGGCCGATGGCGCGGTCGATGGTGGCGTTCAGGAGATCGTTGTCGGTGGAGGCGCGCAGCGGTTTGCGCAGGTCGGACGCGTCCTCGTGGCCGAGGCAGGTGTGGATCGTACCTGTGCAGGTGATGCGGACGCGATTGCATGCTTCGCAGAAGTTATGGGTCATCGGCGTGATGAAGCCGAGCTTGCCGCCGGTCTCGGCGATGCGGACGTAGCGGGCGGGGCCGCCGGTATTGTCGGGCAGATCGGTGAGCGTGTAGCTGCCGGCGAGCCGCGCGCGCAGCAGCGACAGCGGGACATACTGGTCGATCCGGCCTTCGCCGATATCGCCCATGGGCATCACCTCGATCAGCGTCAGCGCCATGTCGCGGCCATGCGCCCATTCCATCAGAGCGGGGATCTCGTCCTCGTTGAGGCTCTTCAGCGCGACGGCATTGATCTTCACGGCGAGGCCTGCGGCCTGCGCGGCATCGATGCCGGCCATCACCTTGGAGAGATCGCCCCAGCGGGTGATGGTCCTGAACTTGCCCGCGTCCAGCGTGTCGAGCGAGACATTGATCCGCTTCACGCCGCAATCGGCGAGCTCGTCGGCATATTTGGCGAGCAGCGAGCCATTGGTGGTGAGCGTCAGCTCCTTCAGCGCGCCGGTCTTCAGGTGCCGCGACAGCGAGCGCACGAGGCCCATCACGTTACGGCGCACCAGCGGTTCGCCGCCGGTGAGACGGAGCTTGGTGACACCCTTTGCAATGAAGGCCGAGCAGAGGCGGTCGAGTTCTTCCAGTGTCAGCAGATCGGCCTTCGGCAAGAAGGTCATGTCTTCCGACATGCAATAGAAACAGCGCAGGTCGCAGCGATCGGTGACCGACACGCGCAGATAGCTGATCCGCCGGCCGAACGGATCGGTCATGGCGGAGGAGGCCTGTGCGGGAATGAGCGTGGTGACCGACATTCAAACGCCTTGCTGCATGTAACGGGCGGCACGCTTGCCGCTTGTCATAATGTAATCATGCAACATCTCTGGCACAATTGCGCCGAACGTCGAGAGGCGTTTGCCTATGGGGCGATTTGGAAAGCCTATCCTGCGGTGATCGATGGCGGATCGAGACCGGCCCGATCCGCCCATCCGCCCGATCAGCGCGGATTGGGGAACGGTGTCGTGGCCGCCTCTGCGGGTGCTGCGGCAGGAGCGGGCGCAGCGGCGCGTCTCTTGGCAGCCTTGCGGCCCTTGCGTGGCGGCGTCGTCGGCTGCAGCTCGACGGCAACAGGGCTCGGATCGACCGTGGTGCGGGCGGGCGAGGTGAAATCGCCGGGCACACGGGTCACGCTCACTGGAACCGTCGCTGGCTGGAACTTCGGCAGCGTGAACGTCACTTCGAAATTGCCTTCAGTGACGATCGGCAGCGAGCAAGGGGTGGTACAGGCCGGACCCACCGACGTCTTCGCCTCGGCGCCGGGCGGCGTCGATTCGAACTGGACGGTAACCGGCTCCGGTGCCGACTTGAAGGCATCCATGGAGAACGATGAGCAGCCAGCGAGGCTCAGGCCCGCTGCCGTCAATAGGAATACTCGACGCATAGTTGAATCCGTTACTTTCGCGGCTTGCCCGCAGTCCCCACGCGGACAATAGGAGCGTGGGTCCAATGACGCAACCAGCCGGCGCGTGATAGTTAATAGATGGTTAATTCCATCGTGGAGAAGCCTGAAAAACCCAAGTAACTGAGTGGCTAAGAGCGTGTGGTCGGAACCAGTCGCTCAACCGTAGCGGGCAGATCGCGGAAATGATCGATGATCGCGTCCGGCTTCAGTTCGACGATCGGGGTTTCCGTATAGCCGAAAGTGACGCCGATCACTGGCACATTGGCGCGGCGCGCCACGCCCACATCGGGTCCGGCATCGCCCACCATGACCACCGCCGACATCTCGCCGCCGGCCTTCGCCACGGTCTGTTGCAGGATCACCGGATCGGGCTTGGAGACGCCGAAGGTATCGGCGCCGCAGATCGCCGCGAATCGGGCGGTGAGGCCGAGCTTCTCGAGCAGCAGTTTCGACAGCCATTCCAGCTTGTTGGTACAGACGGCGAAGCGGTAGCCCTTGGCTTCCAGCACATCCAGTGCCGCTATGAGACCGTCGAACGGGCATGAGTCATCGGCGATATGCGCGGCGTAATAGTCGATGAAGTCCGCGGTCAGCCGGGTCACCTCCGCCGGCGTCATTTCGCGGCCCTCGACCTCCAGCCCGCGCTCGATCAGCCGGCGCGCGCCCTGGCCGATCATTTGGCGGGCCGATTCCAGCGGCACGGGCGCGAGGCCTTCACGCGCCAGGACATGGTTGAGAGCGCTGATCAGATCAGGAGCGGTATCGACGAGAGTGCCGTCGAGGTCGAAAACGACGAGAGGGGCTTTGGTCATGCGGGGATCGCTAGCGGGCCGCGCCGGATCCCGCAAGACCGCTCTGCGGACGCTGGTCAGCTTTCCCGGGACAGCAGGCCTTGTTTCCCAGGAAAGCAGGACTTGCACCCTGTTCCTCTCCGGCAAACGTCGCTAGATATGCCGCGCTCCCGCTTGCGGGATCGATCTGACTGCGAGGACGACCAGCCGATGGACATGGATGCACTGAAACGACAGGCCGCCGCCAGGGCGCTGGAACAGGTGCAGGACGGCATGAAGCTCGGCCTCGGCACCGGTTCGACCGCGAAGCATTTTGTCGATCTCCTGGGCGAGCGCGTGAAGGGTGGTCTCAAGGTGATTGGCGTGCCGACCTCGGAAGCGACGCGCATCCAGGCCGAGGCGTGCAACATCCCGCTGACGACGCTGGACGAGATCGATCACCTGGACATCACTGTGGACGGCGCCGACGAGGCCGATCCCGATCTCAATCTGATCAAGGGCGGTGGCGGCGCGCTGTTACGTGAGAAGATCGTCGCGGCGGCCTCGGATCGCATGATCGTCATCGCCGACGACAGTAAGTGGGTGCCGAAGCTCGGCCGTTTCCCGCTGCCCATCGAGGTGATCCCGTTCGGCCTCGGCGCCACCCACCGCGCCATTGAAGGCGTGTTTGCCCAATGCGGCCTGACTGGCGAGATGACTGTTCGTCCGGGCAAGGACGGCCATGCTTTCGTCACCGATGGCGGCCACTGGATTCTGGATGCCAAGCTTGGAACCATCACCGATGCGCCGCGCCTTGCGGGACTGCTCGGCGGCATTCCGGGCGTCGTCGAACACGGACTGTTTATCGGCTTGGCCCGCACCATCGTGCTCGCCGGCTCAGATGGAATTCGCGTCGTTGAGCGGCCCTGAGGCTGCGATCCCAAGGAGACTCCCATGAAGACCCTGTCGAAACTGCTGCTCTCTGCCGGCCTCGTGCTCGGCGCCGCGGCCGCTACCTTGCCGGCCTCCGCCCAGCAGCCGGCAGCGCCGCCGGCCGAGCGTCCGATCAAGCCGGCATCGCCGGCCGCAATCGGCTACGCCAAGGAAATCCTGCAGATGAAGAATGCGAGCGCGATGTATGCGAACGCCATTCCGAACATGGTCCAGCGCGTCAAGGATTCGCTGCTGCAGAGCAATCTGAACTACCAGAAGGATCTCAACGAGGTCGCCGTGATCGTCGCCCAGGCCAATGCCGGCCGCGACAAGGAAATCGGCGAGCAGATGGCGAAGATCTATGCCAGCGACTTCACCGAAGCCGAGTTGAAGGATCTCGCGGCGTTCTACAAGTCGGCGCTCGGCCAGAAGCTGCTGCAGATGGAGCCGCAGTCGATTTCCGCCAGCGTGAACTATATGCAGCAGTGGGCGCAGCAGTTCGCCGAGCAGGTGAACGGCCAGTTCCGCGCCGAAATGCGCAAGCGCGGCAAGGAAATCTGAGCGCTTTGGTTTGAGGGATGTGTGGCCCGGATGCGATGCGACGCGTCCGGGACACGACAATAATGGCTCAGAGAAAGCCGCGGCGATCGGAGTAATTCATGTCCAGCAAGTCTGACTTCGACGTCGACCTCTTCGTCATCGGCGGTGGTTCGGGTGGTGTCCGCGCCGCCCGCATCGCCGCCGGCTACGGCGCCAGCGTCATGGTCGCCGAGGAATATCGCTTCGGCGGCACCTGCGTGATCCGTGGCTGCGTGCCGAAGAAGCTGATGGTCTATGCGTCGCATGTCTCGCGCGAGATCGACGACGCCAAGGGCTTTGGCTGGACCATTCCGACCGCGACCTTCGACTGGCCGGCCTTCATTGCCGCCAAGGACAAGGAAATCGCCCGGCTCGAAGGCATCTACACCACCAATGTGGAGAAGCCCGGCGCGAAGACCGTCAAGGCGCGCGCGGTGTTTGAGGATCCGCATACGCTCAAGCTCAGCAATGGCGAAACGGTACGTGCGAAGCACATCCTGATCGCCACCGGCGGCACGCCAAGCCATGGCCCGGATATTCCCGGCATCGAGCATGTGATCTCGTCCAACGAAGTCTTCCATCTGCCCGAGCTGCCCAGGCGCATCGTCATCCAGGGTGGTGGCTATATCGCGCTGGAATTCGCCTGCATCTTTGCCGGCCTCGGCTCCGATGTGACCGTGGTCTATCGCGGCGACAACATTCTGCGCGGGTTCGACGAGGACGTCCGCGCCCATGTCCGCAAGGAGATGGAGAAGCAGGGCATCACCATCGTTACCGGCTGCACGGTCAAGGCGGTCGACAAGCATCGCCACGAGCTCACTGCGCATCTGTCGGGCGGCGCAAGCATAGCCGCCGATCAGGTGCTGTTCGCCATCGGCCGTCACGCCAATACGAAGGGCCTCGGCCTGGAGAAGGCTGGCGTGCACTTCAAGCACAGCGATGGTTCGGTCATCGTCAATGAATTCTCGCAAACCAATGTTCCGCATATCTATGCGGT
Organism: Tardiphaga sp.; assembly: GCA_030147505.1. GTDB lineage: Bacteria > Pseudomonadota > Alphaproteobacteria > Rhizobiales > Xanthobacteraceae > Tardiphaga. The sequence goes on along the minus strand of JASBVG010000044.1, from coordinate 59,489 downwards.
GGGCGATGTCACCAATCGCGTCAACCTAACGCCGGTGGCGATCCGTGAAGGCCATGCATTCGCCGACACCGTGTTCGGCGGCAAGACCGTGAAGGTCGATCACAGCAATATCCCGACCGCCGTGTTCACGCAGCCGGAGGTCGGCACGGTCGGCATGACCGAGGACGAGGCGCGCGCCACGTTCAGCCATGTCGATGTCTACAAGACCGACTTCCGCGGCATCAAATCAACCATCTCCGGTAGCGACAGCCGTGTACTGATGAAACTGATCGTCGATGGCTCGACCGACGTGGTGGTCGGCTGCCACATCGTCGGCCCGGAAGCAGCGGAGCTGATCCAGATCCTCGGCATCTGCATCAAGCTGAAGGCGACGAAAGCGGATTTCGATGCGACGGTCGCGGTGCATCCGAGCGCCGCGGAAGAGCTGGTGACGATGAGGACACCGACGGCGCGCTACGTGCGGGAAGCGGCGGAGTAGCGCTCTAATTGTCATCGCCCGGCCATGCGCGCAATTGCGCGCTAGGACCGGGCGATCCAGTAAACTGAGGCTTTAGTGATATCCACTCAGTGCAGTGTCTACTGGATCGCCCGCTTTCGCGGGTGATGACAGCGAGAGTGTGTCCGACCTCAAAAATTCCCGATCGCCGAGATCCGGAACGTTCGCGGCAAGCCCGGCGACAGGTTGTTGTTGCCGTCCGCCGAGGCCCAGTAACCCTTGTTGAAGATGTTCTCCACGTTGAGCTGCAGCTTCCAGTTCTGGTTGATCTTCGCATAGAGCGCCGCATCGAAGCGGACGAAGCCGGGCAGGCGCACGCTGTCATCCGACGAGGCGTAGGAGTTCGAGAAATAGATCATGCCCACGGCCGCGGCCCAGATCGGATCGATCTGCACCTTGTTCCACCATGAGAACTGATTGTAGGGCACGAGCTGGACGCGATTGCCGGCGAGGATCGTTGCCGATGTATCGCTGGTCACCCGCGCATCCGTATAGGAATAGCCCACCGTCGACTGCCAGACATCGGTCACATAGCCGTTCAAGGTTGTTTCGAAGCCGCGGATGCGGTTCTTGCCTGATAGGAAGAAGGTGCCGTCGCCGTTCGGATTGGCCAGCGGCACATTGCTGCGGTCGAGCTGATACACTGCCGCGGTATATTGCAGGCGCGGCATGATGTTGTACTTCACCCCGACTTCCTTGTTGTCGAACTTCTGCGGATCGAGCAGCACGGTGGACGACGACAGCGCGCTGAACTGGTCACCCGAGGCCGGCAGATACGAGATGCTGTAGCTGCCATAGACCGAGAGATTATCGACCGGCTTGACGATGACGGCGGCACGCGGCGACAGCTTGCCGTCGGTGCGGCTGCGGCTGATGCCGGTGTTCTGGTCGAGCGCCTGCAGATCGAAATTATCGTAGCGCACGCCCGCATTGACCTGCAGCCAACGGGTGATGTCGATCTGGTCCTGCACATAGCCCGAAGCGATGTTGAGGCGGTACTTGCTGTTGGCGTCGGTGGCGATGTGCTGGAACGTGACCGGGCCGAGATAGGCGCTGTCGAACGGATTGGCCGCGATGGTGTTGCTCAGCCCGCCGCCGGCCGCCGGGAAGAAGCCGGTATTGCGGAAGGAGAGGCCGCTCTGCCGGCCGAACTCGGTGCCGAAGGCGAGCGTGTGGAACACCGGGCCGGTCCACGTCTTGTAGGTGAAATCGGTCTGGTTGAAGATGTTTTCGCGGTTCGTGGTGTTGTTATAGGCCGCACGGTTGAACGACGTATCGGTCGTGTTCACTGCGCCCGACAGCGTGCCGTTGCCGGGATAAACGTTCTGATAGCCGCGCTTGAAGTCGGCATACATCGTCGCATTCCGCACGGTGAGGCCGTTCTCGAAATCATGATCGATCACCGCCGATGCGCGGTTCATGTCGACATAGGACTGGTTCACCCCCGGCGCGCCGAAAAAGGCGGTGAGGTCGCCATTCGGTGCGAAGGGCAGCGCCGGATTGAAGCGCGTCGATGACGGTGCGGTGTTGCTCAGCGCCTGCGAGGGATTGCCGCGATCGGCGGTGCGCTCGTCGTGGAACAGTTCGTAGTCGAGCTTGATCGTGGTGGTGTCGTTCGGCTTCAGCGTCACCGACGGATTGAGGCCATAACGCTCCAGCTTGCCATACTGGCGGAACGTGTCGGAGCCCTCATACATCGCGTTCAGGCGCACCGCGACATCGGGATTGACGGCCTGTCCGGCATCCAGCGTGAAGCGGCGGTCGCCATAGGAACCTGATTGAAGCGTGGTTTGATAGACGCGCTGGCCATCGGCTTCCTTGAGCGTGCGATTGACGAGACCGCCGCCGGCGCCGCGGCCGAAGATGAGAGCGCTCGGCCCCTTCAGCACCTCGACGCTCTGCGCGTTGTAGAGATCGCGGAAATACTGCACGTCATCGCGAAAGCCGTTGACGAAGAAGTTGGCGCTGGAATCGACGCCGCGGATCACGAGTTCGTCGCGATTGCCTTCGCCCTGATGGATGGCGACGCCGGGCACATAGCGCGTCACGTCGGTCATCCCCGGAAAGGCCTGATCCTGGATGTAGTCCTTGGTCAGCACGCTGATCGACTGTGGAATGTTGAGCAGCGGCGTGTTGGTCTTGGTCGCCGTGGATGTCGAATTGGCATAGATGCCGACCGTGCCAGTGCGCGCATCGTGCAGCTGGTTGAAGGCCGGCACCGGCTTGGCCGGCGCTTCAGGCTGTCGCGATGCAGTGGTGCGACGGCGTGCGGTGGTGGCGGCCCGTGTCGTCGTTGCAGCTCGGCGCTGGCGGCGCACCGTGCTTGGGGCATCGACCGTGACCGGCGGCAGCGAGGAGGCGCCCGGAGCCTGCGTCCCGGCCGTCTGCGCATGCGCATGAGGGGCAGTCAGGAGCGTCAGCGCGAGGGCACTTGCGGACAGCAGTGTCGCACGCGTCAGCCGTCGCGTGATGGAAGGTGTGTTGATGTCGTGACGCATGCGTCGCTCCCCGGATGTCCCCGTACAAATTGTCGCACCCGTAAGTGCTTGATCGCTCATGGGGGAGGAGAGGCCGGCGCGTAAAGACCTGGGCGCACAACTAAATTTGTGTGCGCGAGTGGAATAAATGGCGAAGTGTGCTGTCTGGAATGAATCTAAAATACCTGCGACGAAAAGTCACTGAAAAGACAGCGGTTTAGAATTGACGCCGTGCAGCCGCCGCCCGCAAGCGCGCGGAAACAGTTCGACATATTCTAAAATCATGTGGACACGGCGGTGGCCGTTTCTCGGCCGGTTCGCCAATCTCAATCCTCGTCCTGAGGAGCCGCGCAGCGGCGTCTCGAAGGATGGATACGGAGCTCTGACATCTCATGGTTCGAGACGGTGCTTCGCGCCTCCTCACCCCAGCCTGAACGCAATTGCGTTCAGGCGAGAAGGGCGGAGTTCAACGCTCAATCTTCCATCTGCAGCCACTCTGCCGCGCCGCGCCACAACGTGTCGCGATGCTCCGGACGGAAGAAGCCGAAATGCCCGATCTTGTCGCTGCCGGCCTCGATCGGCCTGATCGTGTCGATGTCCGGCTTGATCGAGGTGAAGCCTGCACACAGCATCTCCACCGCCGGCCGCGTCGCCCACGGATCGTCCGAGAAGCTCAGTGCTCGCAGCGCTCCGCGATAGCGCGGGAAATTCGCCAGCGCGCGCAGTTTGCGGTCGTCGAAGAAATAGTGGTCGCTGGTTACCCAATCGGCCCATTCGGTGAAGACGCCCTTGGGCAGATCCAGTCCTAGGCCGATCTTGCCGGGCGCATAGCCCATCACCTGCGTGAGCGGCTTGCCGATGAACTTCATCAGCGCATAGATGCGATAGTTCTCCGGCGGCGTCATCAATCGCCACGTGCCCGCCTGCGCCGCCACGAGCAAAGCGCGCGATACTTCCGCATTGTTCGGAATCAGGCCCAGGGCCTGGCCGCCGAAGGAGTGGCCGACGAAGCCGAGCGGCAGCTTGTAGCGCTGGCGCATCCAGTTCACCGCCGCAACCACATCCAGCGCCGCCCAGTCGGTCATCGAGGTCTTGAAGCCGCGCAGCGAGGTCGTGCCCTTCGGTCGGGAGTCGCCGGTGCCGCGATAATCGTAGGTGAGCACCGCGCAGCCGCGGCTCGCCAGATAGCAGGCGAAACCGCGGTAGATTTTCCGCGGCACGGCAGTGGCCGAATTGATCAGCACCGCATGGGTGCGGGCGCCGCGCGGCAGATACAGTGTCGCGCCGAGCGGAAAGCCGTCGGCAGCTGGAATGGCGATGTCGTCGGAAAATGCGTCGTCAGGCGCAGCGTCCGGCAGTCTCATCCTTCAGTTCCCCCAAAGCAGGCCAAGCAAATGCGAATTCGATTGCCCTTGCAAGGGTTTGGCGCGCATCGCCAGAGCCGGTGGGGGTGGATTTCCAACTGGCGGAGCGTATATGACCCATGTATAACGCGGCCTCCGCAGCCATAACGCGCGGTTTTCAGGAGACAATTCAATGTCCGAGCGGTGGACACCCGAGAGCTGGCGGGGCAAGCCCGTCATGCAGATGCCGGAATATCCGGATGCCAAGGCCTTGGCCGATGTCGAGGCGCAGCTCGCGACGTTTCCTCCGCTCGTTTTTGCGGGTGAGGCCCGCAATCTGAAGAAGCAGCTCGCCAGAGTGGCCAATGGCGAGGCTTTCCTCCTGCAGGGCGGCGATTGCGCCGAATCTTTCGCCGAGCATGGCGCGAACAATATTCGCGACTTCTTCCGCGCGTTCCTGCAGATGTCGGTCGTGCTCACCTATGCCGGCGCGCTGCCGGTGGTGAAGGTCGGCCGCATCGCCGGCCAGTTCGCCAAGCCGCGTTCGTCGCCGATCGAGAAAGCGAACGGCCAGGAGCTGCCGAGCTATCGCGGCGACATCATCAATGACATCGCCTTTACGGCGGAATCCCGCGTGCCGGATCCGCAGCGCCAGCTCATGGCCTATCGCCAGTCGGCCGCGACGCTGAACCTGCTGCGCGCCTTCGCTTCGGGCGGCTTCGCCAATCTCGGCAGCGTGCATCAGTGGATGCTCGGCTTCCTCAAGGATTCGCAGCAGTCGCGCCGTTACAAGGAATTGGCTGACCGTATCTCCGACGCGCTGAACTTCATGCGCGCCTGCGGCCTCGATCTCGAAGCCCATCCGGAGCTGCGCTCGACCGATTTCTACACCAGCCACGAAGCGCTGCTGCTTGGCTACGAGCAGGCCTTCACCCGCGTCGACTCGACGACGGGCGACTGGTATGCGACCTCCGGCCACATGCTGTGGATCGGCGACCGCACGCGCCAGCTCGACCATGCGCATGTGGAGTATTTCCGCGGCATCAAGAATCCGATCGGGCTGAAGTGTGGTCCGTCGCTGAAGGCTGACGAGCTCTTGAAGCTGATCGACATCCTGAATCCGGACAACGAGCCCGGCCGCCTGACCCTGATCAACCGCTTCGGCCACGAGAAGGTCGGCGAGCATCTGCCCGGCTTCATCCGCGCGGTGCAGAAGGAAGGCCGCAAGGTGGTGTGGTCGTGCGATCCCATGCACGGCAACACGATCACGTCGAATTCGGGTTACAAGACCCGTCCGTTCGATCGCATCCTGTCCGAGGTAAAATCGTTCTTCCAGATTCATCAGGCCGAAGGCACTCATGCCGGCGGCGTGCATCTGGAAATGACCGGCCAGAACGTCACCGAATGCACCGGCGGCGCCCGCGCGATATCAGACGAGGACCTCAACGACCGCTATCACACGGTCTGCGATCCCCGCCTGAACGCCGAGCAGTCCATCGACATGGCGTTCCTGATCGCCGAGCTGCTGAAGAGCGGCCGCGCGGGCAAGGAGCAGCCGCTCCCGGTTGCGTCTGGTCTCTAAGTGGATCGGCTCTGGCGAGCCACCATCAACTCCTGGAATGGTCTCCGCTCCGGCTTCTTGTCGGAGCGGGCCATTCGTGAGGAGGTGGTCGCGCTTGTGCTGTCGCTGCCGCTGGCCTTCCTGATCGGCACGACCATGGCCCGCCGCATCGAGATGATCGCGGTGGTGATGCTGGTGCTCACCGTCGAACTCCTCAACACCGCCATCGAGAAACTCGCCGACCGCGTCACGATGGAGCACGATTCACAGATTGGTCGTGTGAAGGATCTAGGCTCTGCGGCAGTGGGCATCGCGCTGCTGATTGCGGGGATGGTGTGGTTGTTCGCGCTCGGCGAGCGACTCGGCATGTTCTGATGCCTGCGCTGCAGCGCAGGCAGTTGCGAAGGCTCAGTCCAAAGGCTTCAATGACGCCATGACAAACTCCACCCGCTTCACCATCACGCTGGCGCAGCTCAACCCGACCGTGGGCGATACCGCCGGCAATGCCGACAAGGCCCGCAAGGCGCGCGCCCAGGCCAAGGCCGATGGCGCCGACGTCGTGGTGCTGCCCGAGCTCTTTATTGCCGGCTATCCGCCGGAAGACCTCGTGCTGAAGCCCGCCTTCCAGATGGCCTGCCGCGCCGAGGTGGAGGCGCTGGCCCGCGAGACCGCCGATGGCGGCCCGGCGATGCTGGTCGGGACGCCCTGGGTCGATGGCGGCAAGCTCTACAATGCCTGCGCGCTGCTCGACGGCGGCCGCATCAGTGCGATCCGCTTCAAGGTGAACCTGCCGAATTACGGTGTGTTCGACGAGAAGCGCGTCTTCGCCCGCGGCACGGTGGGTGGCCCCGTCACGATCCGCGGCCTGCGCGTCGGCGTGCCGATCTGCGAAGACACCTGGATGGAAGAGTCCGCCGATTACGAGGACGTGGTCGAGACGCTCGCCGAGACCGGCGCCGAGATCCTGATCGTGCCGAACGGCTCGCCTTATGCGCGGGGCAAGAACGACCTGCGCCTGTCGGTGCAGGTGGCGCGCGTCACCGAGAGCCATCTGCCGCTGGTCTATCTCAACCAGGTCGGCGGCCAGGACGAGCTGGTGTTCGACGGTGCGAGCTTCGTGCTCAATGGTGACCGTTCGCTCGGCGTGCAGCTGCCATCCTTCACCGAAAGCATCACCACCATCGTCTTCGAGAAGACGCACGACGCCTGGCGCTGCAGCGGCCCGATCGCGAAACTGCCTGAAGGGGACGAGGGCGACTATGCCGCCTGCGTGCTCGGCCTGCGCGACTATGTCAACAAGAACGGCTTTCCCGGCGTGCTGATGGGCATCTCCGGCGGCATCGACTCGGCGCTCTGTGCCGCGATCGCTGTCGATGCGCTCGGCGCCGATCGCGTGCGCGGCATCATGCTCCCCTTCCGCTACACGGCGCAGGTGTCGCTCGACGACGCCGACAAGCTCGCGAAGGCCCTCGGCTTCCGCTACGAAATCCTGCCCATTGCAGACGCGGTGAACGGTTTCGAAAAAATCCTCGCCGACACCTTCAAGGGCCTCGCCCGCGACATTACCGAGGAGAACCTGCAGGCCCGCACCCGCGGTACGCTGTTGATGGCCATCTCCAACAAGACCGGCGCCATGGTGGTCACGACAGGCAACAAGTCGGAAATGTCCGTCGGCTATGCCACGCTCTATGGCGACATGAATGGCGGCTTCAATCCGATCAAGGATCTCTATAAGACCCAGGTGTTCCGCATCTCGACGCTGCGCAATTCATGGAAGCCCGAAGGCGCCATGGGCCCGGACGGAGAGGTGATCCCGAACAATATCATCATCCGCCCGCCGACGGCGGAGCTGCGCGAAAACCAGACCGACCAGGATTCGCTGCCGCCTTACGATATTCTGGACGCCATCCTCGAACGCCTCGTCGAGCGCGAACAGCCGCTGTCGGAGATCGTTGCCGATGGTTTCGAGAAGGACGTGGTGACGCGCATCGACCGGCTGCTGAACATCGCCGAATACAAGCGCCGCCAGGCTGCGCCGGGCGTGAAGGTGACGCGCAAGAATTTCGGCCGCGACCGCCGCTACCCCATCACCAACCGTTTTCGCGATCTCGCCCAGCCATTGCCCAAGCCCGACGAAGATCTGGTGACGCGGCCGGGGAAGGGGACCAGCGAGGCATTCGAACCCTGATACTCTGCTGTCGTCGCCCGGCTTGACCGGGCGATCCAGTAAACTCTTGCATTGATGATTGAGCCTTAGAAGTCAGTGTCTACTGGATCACCCGCTTCAAGCGCGCAATTGCGCGCCAGGGCGGGTGATGACAGATCGAGAGAGCCCATGTCGCGCACCGTGTCTGTCGGCGCCTTCGCCATCGTGCCGAGCAACAATCTCAAAGCGGCCATCGCATTCTGGGAGCGGCTGGGCTTCGCGCGCAGCGGCGGCGACGGCGATTATGTCATCATGGCCGGCTGGAAATGCGAAGTGCATGTCACCCAGGCGGGTGATGGCCCGTGGCGCGTGCCGGAGGCCAATCCCTTCGGCGTCTTCATTCGCACGCCCGATGTCGATGCCATCGCTGCGCGTGTAGACGACCTGATCATCCGCCCCGGCGGCATCCTGCGTCACCGCGAATGGGGGATGTATGAGGTTGGCATCAACGGACCCGATGGCCTTCTGGTCCGGATCGGCTGGCCGTCCGATCTGATGACGGGATAACCGTAGGGCGGATTAGGCGGAGCCGTAATCCGCCCTACGATCGACGTCCCGTCATCGCGCTCCCTTCGCGATCGCTGCGAAGGCTGTGTTACTCAGCAGGCCGCCGCCCTGATACAAGGTGATGACGGGCGAGGACGCAGCGGTCTGGCCGTTCTTGATGTCATACAGTGCCGAGAAGCGGTTCAGCAGCTTCGAGAGCTTGGCGGGGTCGGCGAGATCCTTCAGGTCAAGGTGCTTCTCCACCACCTTGGCCTGCTGGTCGATATCCATCGCGCCGACCTCGTCGGGCAGGCTGAAGATGGTGCGGAAGACTTCCGACAGCGCCTTGTCGGCGAGCAGGTCGTAGGCCGAGGTGATGCTCGGCGCCTTGCGTTCGAAATAGAGCGCGAGCCGTACGCCCGGATTGGTCTCGCCCTGCTGCGTTTCCAACGTCTGCTGCAGATATTTGCGCTGGGTTTCCATGAACTGGTCGCGGGTCTGCGGTCCGAATTTCGGCAGTCGCGCGACTTCGCCGTCGTCGTCGAAATTGAACGACGCCACCAGCTCCGCGAAACGCGGATCGGTCTGCGTGTTGACGAAGCTCTTGGGGTCGTTCAGGTCGGAGTCGAACATCTTGCGCAGGTCGGCTGTGGTCACCTTGGCCGGGTCGAGGCCCTTGGCGACCAGCGCGATGTCGAGCAGCTTGCGGTCGGCAAGCAGCTCTTTCACGCTTCCGATATTGGCGATGGTGTTCTGATAGTAGACGGCGTCCTTGTCGGCCGCCTTGCGCAGCTCGGTCTGTTCCTTGTCCTTCGTGAAGCGCGTCTTGGCGACGATGTAATCCTTCATCACGAGCTTCACTTCCGCGCCGTCCTGCGCCACCACCGGCGTGGTGATGTTGCCGCTGCTGTCGAAATTGAAAGCGCGGACGAGCTGGACGAAGCGGTCGTCCCTCAGCTTGTTCACATAGCTCTTCGGATCGTTCGGATCGCTCTTGAGCGCATTCTTGACGGTGGTCGGCGACACCGTCTCCGGATCGATGCCGAATGACTTCAGTGCGAAATTGAAGACATTCGGTGTCTTCAGGAACTGGTCGATCGTCGTCACCTTGGCGAGGCCGGTGCGATACTGCTTGATCAGCGATGCGGAATAGGTCGGGTCCACCGCGAGATAGACCGCGCCCTGGCTGTTGACATATTTGGCATGGGTGTCGCTCTGCTGGGCGGCCGTCTGCGCGGCGGTGCCGGCAGGTAGTGTGCCGTCGGATGCGAACTGAAAGGCGCCGGCCAGCGCGACATAGCTGTCGATCGTTTCCAGCGCCTTCCGGTAGCTGACGATGCTGATTTCGTTCATCGATCCGCGCGCGCGTTCCAGATCGATCTTGCGGCGCAGATCGGCCATGTCGGCGCCGGGCTGTTTGAGCTGCGCGGTATAGGCGTCGATCTTGCCGGCGGCATCGACCATCGCCTCCTGCGCCTTGGTGATGTTGGCGTTGATGTCGTCCTTTTGCGAAACCCAGACCGAATTGACATAGCTGTTCGGATCGGATGGATCGCTGCCCATCACCTTGCTGATCGTGTCGTGCGACCAGTTGCTCTTGTCGATCCCATACGCCGAGAACACGTAGTCCCGCAGCTTGTCGTCGGCGAGCAAGGCATTGACGTTGGTGACCTTGCCGATGGTCAGATTGTAGTAGTTCTTGTTTGCATCCAGCGCATCGACGCCACGTTTCGCCGCCGTCGTGTACAGGCCGATCATCTCGTCGATCTGGTTCGCGGACTGGGCGGTCTTGGTGTCGGCGCTGGCGGTCCCGAACGGGAAGGCGGCCGCGAATTCCCGGTAGCGTTTGTCGCTCAGCTTGTTGGCAAAGCTGTTGGCATCTGAGAGGTTGCTCTCCAGCACCTTGCGGATGAAGGCCTTGGCATAGGCCATGTCCTCCAGGCCATAGGCCTTGGTGGCGTAGGTGTAGAGACGATGGTCATTCAGGAGATCGTCGACACTCGTCACCTTGCCGATATTGGCCTTGTAATAGGCGGAGTCCTTGCTCACCGCGGCCTGCTGCGAAACCTTTGTCATCGACTTCTGCAGGTCGCGCGACACCAGATTGTAGTTGATATAGGTCGAGACCATCGGACAGCGCCTTTCGGTTTGGTCCGATGATATTGCCGTGAGGTTATCCGAAGCTTGCGGCGTATAGCTTTGAATCGCCTGCGCGAAACGCTTGGATTTAGCGCGAATTCTCCAGCAGTTAGCTTGTAAACGTCATCCATAACGGACGCGTTGTTCGTGTGTGGTACGCTGGGCGAACAGATTGCGCTGCAACCAGAAATACGGGCCGCCAGGCGGTCATCCCACGACGCCCGCTTTGCGCAGTTGCGCGATATCCTCCGCGCTGCGGCCGATGCCTGCCAGCACTTCGTTCGTGTGCGCGCCGAGCGCGGGGCCCTGCCATTTCACTTCGCCGGGCGTTTCGGACAGCTTTGGCGAGATGCCGGGCATCTTCACTGCGGTGCCATCCGGCAACGTCGCCGGCAGGATCATGTCGCGGGCGATGAAATGCGGATCATTGACGATATCGGCGACCGAATAGATGCGACCCGACGGCACGTCCGCGGCTTCGAGTGCAGCCAGCACCTCGTCCATGCCGTGCTTGCGGGTCCAGTCGGTGATCGCCTGATCGATGACAGCCGTCTGCGGCACGCGGCCGTCATTATGGGCGAGGGCGGGGTCTTCGGCGAGATCGGGCCGGCCGATCACATTCATCAGCCGCTTGAAGATCGCATTGCTGTTGCCGGCGATGACGGCATATTGGCCGTCCGCGGTCTCATAAGTGTTGGACGGCGTGATGCCCGGCAGCGAGCCGCCGCTGCGCGTGCGGATCGCGCCGTCGAGCGCATATTCCGGCACGGTACTTTCCATCATGTTGAACACGCTCTCATAGAGCGAGACATCGACGATCTGGCCGCCGCCTTGTCCGGTCTTCACGCGCAGCAGCGACATCAGCGCGCCCATCACGCCATGCAACGAAGCGAGGCTGTCGCCGATGGAGACGCCGACGCGTGCCGGCGGCGCATCGGGGCTGCCGGTGGTATATCGTAGTCCACCCATGGCTTCGCCGATGGCGCCGAAGCCGGACTTGTCGCGATAGGGGCCGGTCTGGCCGAAGCCGGAAATGCGCACCAGCGTGAGATTGGGATTGAGCTTCGACAGCACGTCCCAGCCGAGGCCGAGCTTCTCCATGCCGCCTGGCTTGAAGTTCTCGATGACGACATCGGCGGAGGTGGCGAGATCGCGTGCGATGGCGAGACCCTCAGGCGATTTGAGATCGAGCGCGATGGACTTCTTGTTGCGCGACTGCAGATACCACCAGACCGAGGTGCCTTCATGCAGCTTGCGCCAGGTGCGCAGCGGATCGCCCGAGCCGGGTTGTTCGATCTTGATGACCTCAGCCCCGAATTCCGCAAACAGGCGCGCCGCAAAGGGGGCCGCGATCAATGTGCCGAATTCGACGACGCGAATACCTGCGAGCGGTCCGGTCAATGTCATCTCCCCCAATCCCATCTGTCATCGCCCGGCTTGACCAGGCGATCCAGTAGACACTGTCGTTGGAGCGTTGACTGCAACGCTGCCGTCTACTGGATCACCCGCTTTCGCGGGTGATGACAAGAGCGTTCCGTGCGATGGCGCGTAACCTATCGCGGCGCGTTGTTCGGCAGAAACTGCGGGCCGACCTGCCGGATCTGGCCGGATGTGCCCGGCGCGGCCGGCTGCTGCGCCGGCGGGGGCGATGCATCCGGCGCGGCATTCTTCTTCAGCGCGGCCGGCGTGCCCTTCTGCTGCGGCTGCGACATCCGCTTGGCGCGCTCTTCGGTGACGATGATGTCGCCATTTTCCGCCGCGGCCTTGTCGTCGATGGTCTTCAGCGCGTCCGCCCAGGTCTGGCCCTGCGCCTTGCACGAGCAGGACGGATTGAACTCGGTGCGATACCTGAACGCGTTCGGCGACGACGAGTAGGGCTGGCCGGCGATCGACACCGCCGCGTTCATGTCCTCGCCGGGATTGCGATAGGTGTAGAGATTGGCGTCCGTCGCCGGACACTGCGCCTTGCAGGCGCGTTCGTCGTCGGCGAAACGCGCCGGGACCGTCGTGAACGAGATCGGGAAGTAGTAGCCGTCACAAGTGCGGACGCAAACGGTGCGATAGGTCCCCTGCGGGACGTTGCTCATCATGGCGTCGCCGGCCGGCGGGATTTCGCCGGGGCTGGATTCGCTGTTGCCGAACAGGTTGCTGAGGAATCCGCCGGGACCGGAGTTCTGCTGTTGCTGACGCGCGGCGGCGGCATATTGCGGACCGCAGCCATTCTGCGCCAGCGCCAGCAGCACCGAGCGGCGCTGGCTGTCGCGGTCCGACGAGCCCGGCGTGCCGACGCGCAGGCGCTCGAGACTCGTGGTCATCTGGTCGAGATTGCCGCGCATCTGCTGGATCTGGTTGTTGACCGGACCGCATTGCGCCGACTGTCCGGAGAACAGCGAGAAGAAGCCGGACGAGTCGCAGCCCATCCGCCGTGCCTGCTGCGAGACGCGATCGAGCTCGCCCTGCTGGCGGCTGATGGAATCTTCATAGCGGCGGATCTGATCGGCGCGCGCGGGATCGAGCCCGTTGCCGCGATCGATGGTGGCGAGCTGCGCTTCGAGCCGGCCGCACATCGGATTGGCGGATTGCTGCTGCTGCGCCTGGCTCGGCGGATAGACCTGCGCCGGATAACCCTGCGCCAATGCGTCACCATGAAATGCAGAGACGCCGATCAGCGCGGCGCAGGCGAGGGCCCAGCGGGAAAAAGTGGCAGTCATAGGTACAGACATATCCGGCCGATGAACGAGAAACGGGGCGGGCCCTGCCGCGGTGCGGCGACCCGTGCCGTCATTGCCATATGCACGCGATGAAATTGCGGCGACGAAGGCGTCTCATAGCCGCTTCCGGCGGCGTGGTCACGCCGATTCAGGTGTCACAAGGAGGCCGCAAGCGTGCCGCACCGCCGCCGCAACGAATTGGCGTCAAACCGTGGAAAACAGCCTCAGCGGCGGCAGGTAATGGCAACGAATTCGTCGCATTTGCCGCCTTTGCACGCGCCCGCCTGCGACGAGATCGAACCGGTCACTTCATCGGGATCGACTCGGCGATAGGCCACCGCCTGGGTGAATTCGCGCGACTTGCAATAGGATAGCGCAGCCGGCGCGCCGCATTTGTCACCGTTGGCCAGGCACTGGTCGATGCCATAACCGTCGGACTGGTTGGCGACGATGAAGACCCGGGAATCGGCCAGAGCGGCCGAGGAGGCGACCGCAAATACGGCGGTCAGAGCAGCGAAAATGACTTTCATAACCCACCAGGCAAGTGAGGAACCGAGTTCCACTCGATAAACCTCAATGGTTAACAAGGGTTAACCGTGAGGGCCGGGTACGCATCGAATGCGGCTGAAATGTGCCGCGCTTGCGTATTTCCAGAGGCGGATGCGGCATCCCGGCGGCGCTTGACGGTGAAACCGTGCTGCCGCATGGTGCCGGCATGAACGGTTTCCTCGCCATTTGCACCATTTGCCGCGAGATTATGCGCTAGCGATTCGCTGGCTGAGGCCGTCTTTTTCTCACCCGAGATCACCGGACGCCCGGCCGCCAAGCCGACGGACATCCCATGGAACTGCGCCTCTACGACACCCTGACCCGTGAGAAACGGGCCTTTACGCCGATCGATGCGAACAACGTTCGGATGTATGTCTGCGGCCCCACGGTTTACGATTTCGCCCATATCGGCAATGCGCGGCCGGTGATCGTGTTCGACGTGCTGTTCCGCCTGCTGCGGCACATCTATGGCGAAAACCACGTCACTTACGTTCGCAACATCACCGACGTCGACGACAAAATCAACGACCGCGCGCTGCGCGATTATCCCGGCCTGCCGCTCAACGAGGCGATCCGCAAGGTCACCGAGAAGACTGCCGATCAGTTCCAGGCCGACGTGAAAGCGCTGGGCTGCCTGCCGCCGACTGTGCAGCCGCGCGCAACGGAATTCGTGCTGCCGCGGCCCGATGGCAAGACCGATATGGTGACGCTGATCAAGGAATTGATCGCGCGCGGTCACGCCTATGAGGCCGGAGGCGAGGTGCTGTTTGACACGCAGTCGATGCCGGATTACGGCGCGCTGTCGGGCCGCAAGCTCGAGGACCAGCAGGCCGGTGCGCGCGTCGCCGTGGATGCCCACAAGAAGCATCCGACCGATTTCGTGCTGTGGAAGCAGTCGTCGCCGGAAGAGCCCGGTTGGGATTCGCCATGGGGCAGAGGACGGCCGGGCTGGCATATCGAATGCTCGGCGATGTCGGCCGCCTATCTCGGCACCATGTTCGATATCCATGGCGGCGGCCTCGATCTGATCTTTCCGCATCATGAAAACGAGATCGCGCAATCGCGCTGCGCTCATGGCACGCATGCCATGGCGAACTACTGGATGCATAACGGCTTCCTGCAGGTCGAAGGCGAGAAGATGTCGAAGAGTCTCGGCAATTTTCTCACCATCCGCGAATTGCTGACTGACTGGCCTGGCGAAGTGTTGCGTTTGAATATGCTGAAAACGCACTACCGATCGCCGATCGACTGGACACTGAAGGGGCTTGAGGAAAGCTATCGAATCTTCAGGGAATGGCACGACCTTGCAGTGAGTATCGACAAGATCGATCTCGAAACTCTGAGCGCATATCCCAAGCGTCCAAAGTTTCCATTGGTTGTGGCCGCTCTTTGCGACGACTTGAATTCATCGATGGCCATTGCCGAGGTCCACAAACTCCGCAATCTTATGGTCCACGGCTCTGGCGATCCAACCGCTTTCACCGACGCTCTGAGGTTCCTGGGTCTTCATCACGACAACTATTCGCTGGTTGAGAATCTTGCTGAAGGTAAAAAACGAGAGGTTGAGAAGCTCGTGGCCGAGCGCACCGCTGCCCGTGCGCGCAAAGACTTCAAGGAATCCGATCGCATCCGCGACGAACTCGCCGCCATGGGCGTCGTGATCAAGGATTCCAAGGAAGGCACTACCTGGGAGATTGCGCGATGAGTCGCCCCGACACGCCGTTTCCGAAGCACTGGAAATATTACATCGCCATCAAATGGGCCCTCATCATCGGCGCTATCGCGCTGGCGTTGAAGCTCGTCGACTACTGGTGAGACCGATGGCTGCATCGAACGCCAAGCCGGGCCTGCGTCCGTTCCTTCCCGAAGACACCGCGATTGCCGCGGCGATCTATGTTGCATCCATCGCGGAATTGACTGGCGACGATTACAGCGAGGCGCAGCAGGAGGCCTGGGCGCAGGCCGGCGACGACGAGGAGCGGTTCGGCAAGCGCCTTGCTTCGCAGCTCACATTGATCGCGACGCTCGACGGCATTCCGGTCGGGTTCGCTTCGCTGAAAGGCGCCGATCACATCGATCTGCTCTACGTGCATCCCAATGCCGTCCTCAAAGGCGTTGCCTCGACATTGATCGATGCGCTGGAGAGGCTGGCCGGCGCCCGCGGCGCGACGGCGCTCACGGTGGATGCAAGCGACACCGCGCTCGAATTCTTCATGAAGCGCGGTTACGTGGCGACCCAGCGCAACAGCGTGCCGTTGCATGACGAGTGGCTGGCGAATACGACGATGAAGAAAGCACTCGCGGCAAATGCGTAGGGTGGGTAGAGCGCAGGCGCGATAGCGCCGGGGCGAGGTCCATCGACCAAGCTACCGCAACGACGGAATGATGGATTTCGCTTCCGCCTTCGCTCTTCGAGCTACGGCGGACAAGTTGCTCTACTCATCCTATATTCGGGGTTGGAGGCGAGCATGATCGATCACGTCTCGATTGCTGTCAGCAACCTCGATCGTGCTGCGCCGTTCTACGAGCGCGTGTTCGCGCCCCTCGGCATGACCCGTCTGGTCACGCGGCCGGCGATGGTCGGTTTCGGCAAAAGCTATCCGGAAGTTTGGATCAATCTTCGTGCAGGGATGTCGCCGCTGTCGCCGGCCAGCGGCGCGCATCTGTGCCTGCGCGCGAAGACGATTGAGGAAGTCGATGCGTTTCATGCCGCTGCCGTGGCGGCAGGCGCCATCTCCGAAAGTGCACCGTCGATCCGACCGCACGACCGCGTGATGTACTACGCGGCCTTCATCGCCGACGCCGATGGCAACCGGATCGAGGTGGTGACATTTCCGCCGCGGGACGTGTCTTTGGAATAATTGATCGTACCGCCGTGTGCCTCGGTGCTGCGATCATCGGCAGCGGCGAACCCGGACGCCATCGCGCCATACGGTTCGACAGACCACGGCCGGTTTGCGCACGACCACCGCGCCGCGATAACCCGCGCAGCCCGCCCGATAGACTCCGGCGGCGCAGACGACTGCATTCGCTTCGGTGGAACGGGTCGTCATGGTGGTACCGAACGATAGTACAGCTGCTGCAATCAGGATGACGTAGCGCATCATAACCTCCTGCTTGATTTGTCATTAACGTGTTTGGTCAGGAAAAAAGTACGTCAGGCATGCCGCTGATGTCGCGATGACCATCGCCGACGACCAGCGCTGCCGGGAATTTCACGCAAGCGCCTGAGTGATTTTCGAAAGTGATTGAAGCGACGCATGCGCTTCGATCACATTGTAATCCTGGCCTTGGTCTACGCGATGCCTCCCTTGTCTGTTCTGCTTGTCTGTTCTGCTTGTCTGTTCTGAAAAATCTGATCTGAAATGTCTGATGTTGAACGCAGCAGGAGCTCTCATGTCGGACGTTAAAACCCGATGGCTTGAATTCTACGATTCTCGTATCTGTCCGGTCTCGAAGGAAATCTTCAGTCACGTCGAAAGAATGATCGTCGGCACCCTGTTCGTGTCGGCAGGGGCCCACGTCGCCACCAATGAGCCCATGATTGCGCTATTCGGCTATTTGCGTCACGGTCTGATTGGTCGTGGCGTCATGCTGTGTGGCGTCATCCTGCTGCTGCTGAACTTCATCGACGGCCTCTTCAAGCTGGCCAAACTGCAGTGGCATCTGGCCATCCAGATCGCGATGTCGTTCTGTTATGTCATTCTGTCACTTCGTCTCATTGAACTGATCCTCGCCTTTCGCGGTAAATGAGGCGAAGCGAGACACGTTCAGCGCTGGGCGAAGGATGTGAGAACGCTCCGGCAGTCCGACGACAGCGACGCGCCATTGCTGGCGAGGCACTGGATAATGCGGCCGCCGCCCGGTGGGACGCGCGCGCAGTGCGCCTTGACGTCGCCACTGCAGGCTGACCGCAACACGAACAACTCCTCGCGCGGACGCAACGGTCGCAGTACCATCGGCTGCGGCGCGGCAACCGCTTCCATTGTAGCACCTGTTGCCGAAGCCGCGCCTACTGTCGAACTGCCTCCGCTGGCGGCGCTCACAGCCGTCTGGCAGCCCGAAGACAGCTTCGCCTTGTTTGTTTCCAGGCACTGCAACGCGGCGGCGCCGCCGGTCGGTACGCCTTGGCAGACCTTGGGATAGTCAGAACTGCAGGCGCTGCGGATCGCGGAAATCTGCGCGCTGCTTGGCTGTCCCGCAGGCGTTGCTGCCGCTTTTGATGCGGTAGCTGCTGGCTTGCCGGCGGGCGGTGCTGCGTCGGTGCGCGGCTTGGCGGCTGGTGCAGGATCTGCGGCCGCCGGCGTGCCAACGGCGCGGACCGCGCCTGCGCAACTCGCTGACAGGCTTGACATGTTCTTCTGCAAGCATTGGAGCGACGCTTCCCCGCCCGGCGGGATGCTGGAGCAATGTGCAATATAGTCCGAGCGACATTGCGTCTTGATTGCATCGCGCTGCGCCTGGCTGGGCGCCTGTGCGGATGCGGAGCTGATGATCGCGAGGACTGCTGCTGCCGCGGGCATGCATCCTCGCACGGCGGAGCCGAGCGTGAAAAACATTGGGAGCATCCTTGTTGTCAAATACCCGGGGCTGTCCGGGGCACCTGCGTAAAATTCCTGAAGAAGCACTTGCAGTTCGATGGCAGCTCGATTGCAGTTCTAAAGGTATTCGCAAGATAACATTGGGGTCGCGCATCATTCGACGGTTTCGATTCCACCACAAGTGATTTCTTGCTATCAAGTCATCTGTCGTTAAATATTTTGATCGAAGAAATTTTCGAATATCAGCGCGATGAGGCAGTAAGATGCGAATTGTGCGCGCCTGTTCACCCAAGCAATGGCATCGCATTGTGCGCATGCAGCACGGTATTTTCGTGCGCGCCGCCAGTGTTGGTCTCGCTGGTCTTGTCTTGAGTGGCTGCGAGCAGAACACCTTCGTTGCGCCGCCACCGCAGAAGGTCGAAGTCGCCGTTCCCACGCAACGCAGTATGACGCGTTTTCTGGATGCAACGGGCAACACGTCGCCATTCAACAGTGTCGATCTCGTCGCACGCGTGCAAGGCTTCCTGCAGTCGATCAACTATCAGGATGGCTCCTTCGTGAAGAAGGGGACGACGTTGTTCACGATCGAACCGGAAACCTATCAGTTGAAGCTCCAACAGGCGCAGGCTGCGCAAACCGGTGCTGAGGCATCGACGAAACAGGCCGAAGCCGATTTCAAGCGCCAGTCGGATCTCGTCGCGCGGCAGGTGATCTCGCAGGCGACACTCGATCAATCGACATCGGCGCGCGAGAATGCGCAGGCCAATCTGCAGCAAGCGCAGATCAATACCAAGATCGCCGCCGTCAATGTGGGCTATACGAATGTCACGGCGCCATTCGACGGCATCGTCAGTACGCATCTCGTATCGGTGGGTGAACTGGTCGGCGTGTCGTCGCCCACGCAGCTCGCCACGATCGTCCAGCTCGATCCGATCTATGTGAATTTCAGTGTCAGCGAACAGGATGTGCTGCGGGTGCGCGAGGAAGCGCGGCGCCGCGGGCTGACGGTGAATGATCTCAGGCAGCTCCCGATCGAAGTGGGGCTGCAGACGGAGACCGGCTATCCGCACAAGGGTAACCTCGATTATGTCGCGCCGAGTGTGGATGCATCGACCGGCACGCTGCTTGTCCGCGGTCGTCTTCCCAATCCCGATCGGGCGTTGTTGCCAGGATTCTATGTCCGTGTTCGTGTTCCCATCGATCAGCAAACGAATGCGCTGCTGGTCCCCGACAGCGCGCTCGGCAGCGATCAGGCTGGGCGTTATGTGCTCGTGGTGAATGCGGACAATGTGGTTGAGCAGCGCAAGGTGGTCACGGGGCCGCTCGATGTGGATTTGCGGGTCATCGAGAGCGGCCTGAAGCCGGATGACCGTGTGATTGTCGCAGGTCTGCTGCGCGCGATTCCCGGCCAGAAGGTCGATCCCCAACTCCGAAAGACCGAGACACCGACCGCCACCAAATAGGACGCGGACATGATTTCGAAGTTCTTCATCGAACGGCCGGTCCTGTCGAATGTCATCGCGCTCTTGATGGTGCTGATCGGCGGCGTATCTCTGTTCAATCTTGCGGTCGCGCAATATCCTGACGTCGTGCCGCCTACCGTGCAGGTGACCACGCGTTATCCCGGCGCCAGCGCCAAGACCGTCATCGACACCGTGGCGCTGCCCATCGAGCAGCAGGTCAACGGCGTCGAGAACATGCTCTACATGCAGTCCTACAGCGCGGCTGACGGCACCTATTCACTGACGGTAACGTTCAAGATCGGCACCGATCTGAATTTCGCGCAGGTGCTGGTGCAGAACCGGGTATCGAGCGCACTGTCGTCGCTGCCGTCTGCGGTGCAGAACCAGGGCGTCACCGTCCAGAAGAAATCGACGGCGATCCTGCTGTTCGTAACTCTGTCGTCGCCCAAGGCGACCTATGACAGTCTGTTCCTGAGCAATTTCGCCACGATCAACATCCGTGATGAACTGTCGCGCCTGCCGGGTGTCGGCAACGTTACCGTCTTCGGCGCCGGGCAATATTCGATGCGGGTCTGGCTCGATCCACGCAAGCTGCAAGCGCGGTCGCTGATGCCGCAGGACGTGATCCAGTCGATCCAGCAGCAGAGCCAGCAAGTCGCGGCCGGGCAGGTCGGCATGCCGCCGACGCCGCCGGGACAGGCGTTCCAATACACGCTGAATCTCAATGGACGGCTGGATGATCCCGGGGCGTTCGAGGACATCGTCGTCAAGACCGGCGCAAGCGGACAAGTTACCAGGGTGCGCGATGTTGGTCGGGTGGAGCTGGGCGCGCAGACCTACAGCCAGATCTTCTTGCTCAACAACAAGCCCGCGGTGGGCATCGGCGTGTTTCAATCGCCGGGGGCCAATGCGCTCGAAGTGCAGAAATCCGTCGAGGCGAAGATGGCGGCGCTGGCCGCGCAGTTTCCGCAGGACATCAAATACGACACGCCGTTCGACACCACGAAGTTCGTCTCGGCCTCGATCAACGAGGTCTACAAGACGTTGATCGAGGCCGGGCTGCTGGTGCTGGTGGTGATCCTGGTCTTCCTGCAAGACTGGCGGGCGATGCTGGTGCCGGCGACGACAGTGCCGGTGACTATCATCGGTGCCTTCGCGGCGATGGCCGCGCTCGGCTTCACGGTCAACCTGTCGACGCTGTTCGCCATCGTGCTGGCGATTGGCATCGTCGTCGACGACGCCATCGTCGTGGTTGAAGGTGCCGCCCACAATATCGAACAGGGCATGACCGGCCATGACGCTGCGATCAGTGCCATGGACAAGCTTTTTGCGCCGATCGTCGGTATCACGCTGGTGCTGATCTCGGTGTTCCTTCCGGCCGCCTTTCTGCCGGGACTGACGGGGCAGATGTACGCGCAATTTGCGCTGGTGATTGCTGCCACCGCGCTTCTCAGCGCCGTCAATGCCGCAACGCTGAAGCCGACCCAATGCGCGCTATGGCTGCGACGTCCGGTGCCACCCGAGCAACGCAACGTTCTCTATCGCGGCTTCAATCGGGTCTATGACCGGCTCGAGCGTGGCTATGCGGCGCTCATCACCCGCATGGTCGGGCGTAGCAATCTCTCCGTCGTCGTCGCGCTGGTCCTGATCGCCATCGGCGGCTACGGCCTGTCGCGGATCCCGACCGGATTCATCCCCATCGAGGATCAGGGCTATCTGCTCGTCGCCGTGCAGTTGCCGGATGGCGCCGCACTGGATCGGACCCAGAAAGTGCTCGAGCGCGTCAGCGACCTCGCCGGCAAGGCCCCGGCGGTGGAGCAGGTCATCGGCATTGCCGGCATCTCCGCGCTCGACGGCAGTTCAAGCCTCGCCAATGCCGGCGTTGCCTATCTCATCCTGAAGGATTGGAGCGAGCGCGGGCCCGGGCAAGATCTGCGCTCGCTGTTCGTCGGCCTGAATGACACGCTGTCTGTCATCGAGGAGGCGCGCATCCTGGTCATCCCGCCGCCGCCCATTCAAGGCATCGGCAATGCCGCCGGCTTTGCGATGCAGATTGAGCTGCGCGACGGCAATGCGGATTACGGCAAGCTGCAGGCGATCACCACGGCCATGGTCGCCAATGCGCAGACGCAGAGCGCCTTGCAGCGCGTGAGTTCACCCTTCCGCTCGATGGTGCCGCAATTCGATATCGAGATCGACCGGGTGAAGACCCAGACGCTGCATGTCACCACCGATCAGGTGTTCTCGACCCTGTCGTCCTATCTCGGCTCGACCTATGTGAATCAGTTCAACAAATTCGGACGGACCTTCCAGGTCTACGCGCAGGCGGATGCGGCATATCGCGTGAGCGTGCGCGACATCGAAAGCCTGATGGTGCGCAACCAGCAAGGCGACATGATCCCCCTCGGCACGGTCGCGAAGATCACGCCAGCGGTCGGGCCGTCGCTCATCAGTCTTTACAATCTCTATCCGTCGGCGACAGTGATTGGATTGCCCGCACAGGGCTACAGCTCCGGTCAATCGATGGCGCTGATGGAGCAGATCGCGGCAAAGACGCTGCCGGCCGGGACAGGCTTCGAATGGACCGCGATGTCCTATCAGGAAAAGATCGTCGGCAATCAACTCTACTACGTTTTTGGACTGGCGCTGTTGCTCGTCTATCTCGTGCTCGCTGGCCAGTATGAAAGCTGGTACGCGCCGATATCGGTGATCCTCGCAGTGCCACTGTCGCTGCTCGGCCCGATGACCGTGCTCACCGGGCTGCGGATCGAGAACAATCTCTACACCCAGATCGGCATCATCCTGCTGATTGCGCTGTCGGCAAAGAATGCCATCCTGATCGTCGAAGTGGCGATCGAGCTGCACGTGCATGACCGCAAGCCGCTGCTGGAGTCGGCCATCGCTGCCGCGCGCGCACGCTTCCGGCCGATCCTGATGACGTCCTTCGCCTTCATTCTGGGCGTGCTGCCGCTGGTGCTGGCGTCGGGCGCGGGCGCCAATGCGCGCAAGTCGATCGGGATCACGGTATTTTCGGGAATGCTCGCATCGACCTGTCTCGCAGTCCTGTTCGTGCCGACATTCTTTGTCGTGATTCAGCGTTTTGAGAACTGGCGGGCAGAGCGAAAGGCGGTGGCGCATGTCGCGCCGAAAGTCGCAGCCGACGGCTCGGGCTAGCCCGGGGCTGCGCTCGGTCGTTCGTTCTCCGGGGCCTAGAGCCGCGCCGCGACGTCCGGCGCCAGCTTCTTGCCTTCGTCCGGCGCCTTGGCGGCAGCGGTGCGCAGGCGGGGCAGGATGTCTTCGGTGCGGTCGGCGGTCAGCACGTCCAGCGGCAGCGTCGGGCGGATGAAGGCCGTGGTGCGCATGTGGGCCAGCAGCGTCAGCAGCGGCTCCCAGAAGTCGTCGATATTCGCCAGCAGAATCGGTTTGCTGTGGCGGCCGAGCTGCTGCCAGGTGAGCTGTTCGACCAGCTCTTCCAGCGTGCCGATGCCGCCGGGCAATGCCACGAACGCGTCCGAGCGCTCGAACATCAGGCGCTTGCGCTCATGCATGTCGTGGGTGACGATCAGTTCCTGCGCACCGACCAGCGCGTTTTCGCGCCGGGTGAGAAATTCCGGGATGATACCGGTGACGCGTCCGCCATGCTCTAGCACCGACTTTGCAACTGCCCCCATCAAACCGATGGAGCCGCCGCCATAGACAAGCCCGATGCCGCTCTCGGCCATGATCTTGCCGAGGCCGATGGCCGATTCGATGAAGTGGGGATTGGTACCGGGGCCGGAGCCGCAATAGACGCAGATTGTTTTAATAGTGTTCATGTGGGGCATGTGGCATCGCCATATGACACGGTCAAGACGCTCTAAACGCATAGCGGGAAAATGATCCCGGATGCAGCCCTGTGACGGTAAATGATTCCCCGCGAGGGTGCGACAACGCGTCAAAGCTCCTATATGACTGCGATGACCATGACGTTTCCTGCGCGGCCCGGCGCCGCTGCTTGTTTCCTGCCGGGCGCAATCGATGGCTGACAACTCTTCCAATACGACTTCCAGCACGATGGCCAGCAAGGTTCCGGCCCATCCGCTGGAGCAGGCGACGCTGCTCGGCACGCTCAAACATTTGTGGCCCTATATCTGGCCGAGCGATCGCGCCGATCTGAAGCGCCGCGTCGTGTGGTCGATGGTGCTGCTGCTGGTCGCCAAGCTGGCCACGCTGATCGTACCCTTCACCTTCAAATGGGCGACCGATGCGCTCAGCGGCACCGGCTCGGCACCTATTGCGCCATCGAACTGGATGTTGTGGCTGATCGCTTCGCCGCTGGCGATGACGGCGAGCTACGGGCTGGTACGCATCCTGATGGCGCTGTTCACGCAATGGCGCGACGGGATCTTCGCAAGCGTCGCCATGCATGCGGTGCGCAAGCTCGCCTATCTCACTTTCGTGCATATGCACGAGTTGTCGCTGCGCTTTCATCTCGAGCGCAAGACCGGCGGTCTCACGCGCGTGCTCGAACGCGGACGCGAAGGCATCGAGGTCATCGTCCGGATGGTGATCCTGCAGGCGATCCCTACGGTGGTCGAACTTGCGCTGGTGATGGCGGTGCTGGTCTGGCAGTTCGACTGGCGTTATGCGGCCGTGGTGGCGCTGACGGTGCTCGTCTATTGCTGGTTCACCTATGTCGCCACTGAATGGCGCATCGGCATCCGGCGCCGCATGAATGAATCGGATACCGAGGCGAATACCAAGGCGATCGACTCGCTTCTGAATTACGAGACAGTGAAATATTTCAGCGCCGAGGCGCGCGAGGCGCAGCGCTACGATCGTAGTGTCGAGCGCTTCGAGCGTGCAAGCGTGAAGACCTATACGTCGCTTGCCGTGCTCAATGCCGGGCAGGCTGTCATCTTCACCATCGGCCTGACGCTGACCATGATCCTGTGCGCCGTCGGCATCCGCAACGGGACGCACACGGTGGGCGATTTCGTCATGGTCAATGCCATGATGATCCAGCTCTACCAGCCGCTGAATCTCGTCGGCATGATGTATCGCGAGATCAAGCAGGCGATCATCGATCTCGAAAAGATGTTCGGCGTGCTCAACCGCGATGCCGAAGTGAAGGATCGCAGCGGGGCGAAGCCGCTGGCGGTGACATCGGGCGCGATTCGCTTCGACGATGTACGCTTCTCGTATGATCCTGAGCGGCCGATCCTGAAGGGGCTGAGCTTCGAGGTGCCGGCGGGTAAAACAGTGGCCGTGGTCGGCCCGTCGGGTGCGGGCAAGTCGACGATCTCGCGGCTGCTGTTTCGTCTCTATGACGTCTCGGGCGGCCGCATTACCATCGACGGGCAGGATATCCGCGACGTCACGCAGTCATCGCTGCGTTCGTCGATCGGCATGGTGCCGCAGGACACCGTGCTGTTCAATGACACCATCCGCTACAATATCCGCTACGGCCGCTGGGACGCCACCGACGCCGAGGTCGAAGAGGCCGCCCGAATGGCCCAGATTGATCCGTTCATCCGCATGGCACCGAAGGGCTACGAGACCGAAGTCGGCGAGCGCGGGCTCAAATTGTCGGGCGGCGAGAAGCAGCGCGTGGCGATCGCGCGCACGGTGCTGAAGGCGCCCCCGATCCTGTTGCTCGATGAAGCGACATCGGCGCTCGACAGCCATACCGAGCAGGAGATTCAGGATGCGCTGGAGAAAGTCTCCAGGGGCCGCACCTCGCTGGTGATCGCGCATCGGCTCTCCACCATTGTGGGCGCCGACGAGATCATCGTGCTGGAGCAGGGCCGTATCGCTGAACGCGGCACGCATGCGCAGCTTATGGTGGCCGATGGCCTTTATGCCAGCATGTGGAACCGGCAGCGTGAGGCCGAGGCCGCGCGCGAGCGCCTGGCGCAAATCGATGACGAAAGGGCAGCGCCGAACCGCCGTCCGCCGCAGGTGGTGGAAGAGAGCGATGGCGAGATCGTCGCAAGGCCTGACGCGGCAGAATAAACTCTGCTAAGCAGAGCCTAGATTTCGTCCGAACACAGGTCCCAACGCTCCATGTCTATCGCCAATTCCATCCGTGGCCAGATCCCCCCGATCCACAAGGAGGGCTATCCGTTCATCGGCATTTTCGCGCTGGCGAGCCTGGTTTTGTTCTGGATCTGGACGCCGCTCGGCTGGATCGGTACCGGTCTGACCGTCTGGTGCGCGCTGTTCTTCCGCGACCCCGTCCGCGTCACCCCGATCCGCGAAGGCGTGCTCGTCTCGCCGGCTGACGGCAAGGTGTCCATGGTGCAACCGGCGTTGCCGCCGGCAGAACTTGGTCTCGGCGATCAGCCGCTGCTGCGCATTTCGGTGTTCATGAGCGTGTTCAATGTCCATGTGAACCGCAGCCCAGTGGCCGGGCGGATCGAGCGCATCGCCTATCGGCCGGGCAAGTTCATCAATGCCGAGCTGGATAAGGCCAGCGAGGACAATGAGCGCAATTCGCTGGTCATCTCGACCCCGGGGGGGCGCATCGGCGTGGTGCAGATCGCCGGCCTCGTGGCGCGGCGAATCGTTTCCTTCGTGCGCGAAGGACAGGTGCTGGAGGCAGGTGAGCGCTTCGGCCTGATCCGCTTCGGCTCCCGTCTCGACATCTATCTGCCCGAAGGCAGCAAGGCATTGGTGGCGGTCGGGCAGACGGCGATTGCCGGTGAGACGGTGCTCGCCGACTTCCGCATTGGCGACGGCGGTCGCACCTACCGGACCGATTAACCGCATTGGCGGGCCGCCCAGGGCCCGCCGGTGCCGTCATGGCGGAGCCAAGTGCGGTCTGCTAAGGTCAGCTCATGGAAATGCCTGACACTCCCCAGATCCCCGAAACCCGTCGCCGCCGGTTCCGCACCATCCCGATCCGGATGCTGGTGCCGAATCTCATTACCTTGTTGGCGATTTGCGCCGGCCTGACCGCGATACGGCTGTCCACCGAAGGCCGGATGGAGCTTGCGGTGGCCGCCATCGTGTTCGCGGCGGTGCTGGACGGCGTCGACGGCCGCATCGCGCGGATGATCAAGGGCCAGTCGAAATTCGGTGCCGAGCTCGACAGTCTCGCCGATTTCGTCAATTTTGGCGTGGCGCCGGGGCTGATCCTGTATTTCTGGCAGTTGCACGATCTCAACAATGTCGGCTGGATCGCCTCGATGGTATTTGCCATCGCCGGCTCGTTGCGGCTGGCGCGTTTCAACGCGACCATGGACGATCCAGACAAGCCGGCTTTTGCCGCCAACTATTTTACGGGCATGCCGGCGCCGCTCGGCGCGATCACCGTGATGCTGCCGGTCTATCTGTCGTTTCTCGACGTGCCGAAGCCCCCCGCCGTGATCACCACCGCTTATGTGCTGGTGATCGCCTTCCTGATGGTGTCGCGCCTGCCGGTGTTCTCCGGCAAGGCCGTGAACATGCGGGTGCCGCGCGAGCTGGTACTGCTGATCTTCGCCTCGGCGGTGCTCTTCGTAGCCCTGCTGATCGGCTATCCTTGGCACATGCTGTCGGTGATCTCGATCGGCTATCTCGCCAGCCTGCCATTCGGCTGGCGGTCCTATCGCGAGCAGGAGCGGGCGCTGGCCGCGCAGACCCCGGCAGGCGACCAAGCGGAGGCCGAGGAGCCGCCGCCATCATCGGGCGATCGACCGACGCCTTTGCCCTGATCGGCGATGACAAGATCCCCGGCAACGACCGGGTAAAAAATCAAAAAGGGAGATAACACCATGACCAAGCCCGATACCATGCTGTCCGCATCCGTGCTCGAAGCGCTCCGGCGCTACGACACGCCGACGATCTGCAACGCGCTGGAGATCGTGGCGCCGGAACGCCGCCTGATCGGCTACACCACACGGCCGCTGGTCTGTCCGTTCCCCAATCTGCCGCCCATGGTCGGCTATGCGCGAACCGCCACCATTCGCGCGACGGTAGCCTCGGGCCTGCCGCCGGCCGAGCAGAAGGCGCGGCGTCTGGCATACTACGAATATGTCGGCAGCGGCCCCGGACCGCAGATCAGTGTGATCCAGGATATTGACGGACCAGACGCCGGCTACGGCGCGTTCTGGGGCGAGGTGAACAGTGCGATCCACAAGGCGCTCGGCTGTCTCGGCGTCGTCACCGACGGCTCCGTCCGCGATATTCCGCAATGGGCCGATGGTTTCCAGGCGCTGGCCGGATCAATCGGTCCCTCCCACGCGAATGTCCATGTCACAGACTTCGGTCATGAGGTGCGGGTTGCTGGCATGACGGTCGCATCCGGCGATCTGATCCATGCCGACAGCCACGGCGCGGTGGTAATTCCGCCGGACGTGGCGACGAAACTGCCGGATGCCGCCGAACTCTGCGCGCGCCGCGAGGAGCCGATCCTGGCGGTTGCACGCGATCCGTCATTCTCGCTCGCCAAGCTGCGCGATGCGATGGCGAAGGCTTCGGAAATTCACTGACGCAACGCGAGAGTGATAGGCGACAGGCGGAGGCGGAAACGTCTCCGCCTTTTTGCTTCGGAAGGCTCTGCCGCGACGTTAAGCTATCGTTAATGCGAGGTGAACGGTAACCCGTCCTTAATCGTAGTATCGCTAGGTTGCTTCCGTGCGCTGCATTACGAGCGCGCCGCCGTCCAGGACGGACGTCTGTCGATACGCGTCGTTGCGTCGGAGTTGACATGGATATCACTACACTCCTCGGTCTCGTCTTCGGCGTCGTCGTGCTGTGTACGCTCGTCTTGATGGGCGGCAGCTTCGGGATGTTCTACGACATTCACGCGGTGATCATCATTTTCGGTGGCTCGATCGCCGCCACCATGATCCGCTTTCCGCTATCTTCGATCATCCACGGCATGCCGCTGGGCATGAAGTTCGCGTTCACGCTCAGCCGTCTCAGCGCCCGCGACCTCGTCGACGAACTGGCCCGCATCGCCGAGATCGCCCGCAAGCAGGGGCCGGTCGGTCTCGAAAAGGTCGAGACCAACGAGCCGTTCCTCGCCAAGGGCATTCGCTTCGTGGCTGACGGCTACGATCTCGAATTCATCCGCGACAATCTCGAGCGCGATCGCGACAATTTCCTCATGCATCTCGACGAAGGCTCGAAGATCTATCGCGCCATCGGCGACTGCGCGCCGGCCTTCGGCATGATCGGCACGCTGATCGGCATGGTGCAGATGTTCTCGAACATGTCGGATCCTTCGAAGCTCGGCCCGTTCATGGCGGTGGCGCTGTTGGCGACGCTGTACGGCGCGCTCGTCGCCAATCTCGTGTGTCTGCCGATCGCCGACAAGCTGCACGTCAAGGTGCTGGATGAAGAGACCAATCGCACGCTGATCATCGACGGCATCCTGATGATCCGTGACAGCAAGAGCCCGGCCTTGGTGCGCGAGATGCTTCTGGCCTATCTGCCGGAGAAGCATCGCCACGAAGAGGGCGAGCCGGTCCCGGCGTAAGCTGAAGGATCTGCGCGGAGCAGCGGCAGATGGCGAAGAAAAAGCGCGGCGAGGCACATGGCGGTCACGGCTGGTTCGTGACCTTCGCCGACCTCATGGCATTGCTGCTGAGCTTTTTCGTGATGCTCGTCGCCTTCTCGACGCAGGATTCGGCGAAGCTCAAGATCGTTGCCGGTTCGATGCGCGAGGCTTTCGGCGTTCAGACCGATTCTCGCTATTCCGGCATCATCGAGTCGGACGGCCTGCCGACTCGCGGTATGACCAAGAACAAGGAACACGTCTCGCCGCAGGACGCGTCCAACGTCACGAGCCCCGACGAGAAATCCGCGACGGCGCGGCCTTCGGGCGCCAAGCTGAAGCTGGACCGCGAATTCGCGCTGGCCTCTGCTTCGCTGCGGCAGGCTCTGCAGGACATGCCGGAGATCACCGAGATCTCGAAGAACATCATGTTCGAGGAAACCAAGCAGGGTCTCAATCTCGAAATTATCGACCAAAACGGCCGCTCGATGTTCGCCGAAGGCTCGAAGGTTCCCTATGAGCGCACGCGGCAATTGCTGCAGAAACTTGCGGCTCCGCTCAAAGCTACGCCGTTGCGGGTGGCGATCGTCGGTCACACTGCCGCCGGCTTCGTACCTTCGCGGAATGACTACGATGCGTTCGATCTGTCATCGGACCGGGCCAATGTAGTGCGTCAGATCCTGGAACGGGAAGGGTTGCCGCCCTCGCATATCTTCTCGGTGTCGGGCAAGGCCGACAGCCAGCCGCTGTTCCCCGACGATCCGACCATGGCCGCCAATCGGCGCGTCACCATTACGCTGATGCGGGAAGATCCGCCACTACCGCCGAACCTCAAGCCGTAACTTGAGCATAATCCCGGAAAGTGGCTTCCGGTTTTCGGACAAGATCATGCGCCAAAAAGATAAACGCGAAAGCCTGGTTCGGCGGAGACGAAACAGGCTTTAGTCAAATCCTTTTTTTGCTGCTCCACGCTCTTTTTGCCGCGTTTCGGGAGAGGCATCAGCGTTGGGATCGGCTAGGCTGCCGGTTGACTGGCATGGTCTGGCGCGCCATAGCGGTCGCCGGATTATTCTTGGGCGTTACGACCGGCATGGCTGTCACGGAAACAACAGGTGAGGTTACGACCGAAGCTCCGGCGGCACATGCTGGTTTCTGGTCCCTCATGGTCGGCAGCATCGGTGTCGTGTTCGGCGACATCGGAACCTCGCCGCTTTACGCATTCCGCGAAGCGGTTCACGGCGCTACCCATGGTGGCCCGCCGACACCCGTCATCGTGCTCGGTGTCCTGTCGCTGATCCTGTGGGCGCTGTTCATCGTCGTCACCGTCAAGTACGTGCTGTTCCTGCTGCGCGCCGACAACAACGGCGAGGGAGGAACGCTGTCGCTGATGGCGCTCGGCCAACGTGCGCTCGGTCGCCAGAGCTGGGTTTTGCTCGCGCTCGGCGTGCTCGGCGCCTCGATGTTCATCGGCGATTCCATGATCACGCCGGCGATCTCCGTGTTGTCCGCCGTCGAGGGTCTCAAGCTCAAGGCACCCGCACTCGAGCCTTATGTCGTTCCGATCACCATCATCATTCTTGTCGCGCTTTTCTCGGTGCAGCGGATCGGTACCGCCAGGGTCGCGTCCGCTTTCGGTCCGATCATGATCGTCTGGTTTACGGCGCTCGCGCTGATGGGCGCCTCGCATATTTCGGACGACCCGACGGTGCTGAAAGCGATCAATCCGTACTATGCTGTGCAGTTCATGCTCACGCATGGCACGATCGGTCTGGTGACGCTCGGTGCGGTGTTCCTGGCAGTGACTGGCGGCGAGGCGCTCTATGCCGATCTCGGCCATTTCGGTCGCCGGCCAATTCAGTACGGCTGGTTCTTCTTCGTGCTGCCGGCGCTGCTGATCAATTATTTCGGGCAGGGTGCTTTGGTGCTGTCCAATCCCGCGGCCATCGAAAACCCGTTCTATCGCATGGCACCGGAGGCGCTGCTGATTCCACTGGTCGTGCTTGCCACCGCCGCCACCGTGATTGCCAGCCAGGCCGTGATCACCGGCGCCTATTCGCTGGTGCGCCAGGCAGTGCAACTCGGCCTGCTGCCGCGCTTCGAGGTGCGCTTTACTTCGGAGGCCCATGCCGGCCAGATCTATCTCCCGCGCGTGAATCGCCTGCTACTGATCGGCGTCGTGCTGCTGGTTCTGATGTTCAAATCGTCGAGCGGTCTCGCTTCGGCCTACGGCATCGCCGTATCCACCACAATGGTGGTGGATGGCATCATGGGCTTCGTGGTGATCTGGAAGCTGTGGAACTGGAAGGCTGCGACGGCGTTCGCGCTGATCGCGCCGCTGGTCTTCATCGATCTCACCTTCCTGAGCGCCAATCTTCTGAAGCTGCTCGAAGGCGGCTGGGTGCCGTTGCTGTTCGGTCTGTTGATGGCCGGTATGATCTGGACGTGGCGGCGCGGCGCTGCGATCCTCATCCTCAAGACCCGCCGCACCGAAGTGCCGTTGCGCGATCTCATCAAAAGTCTCGAGAAGCGCCCGCCGCACATCGTTAAAGGCACTGCGGTGTTCCTCACCAGCGATCCCGATTTCGTGCCGACGGCGCTGCTGCATAATCTCAAGCACAACAAGGTGCTGCACGAGCACAACGTTATTCTGACGATCGAGACCACGCAGACGCCGAAGGTCGATGTCGCCGAGCGTGTGCGAATGGAGAACATCAGCGACAAGTTCTCGATGGTAAAGCTGCGCTTCGGCTTTATGGAACAGCCGAACGTCCCTAAGGCGCTCGTTATCGCGCGAAAGCTTGGCTGGCAGTTCGACATCATGGCGACGTCATTCTTCGTGTCCCGGCGTTCGCTAAAACCGTCGGCGCAATCGGGCATGCCGTTGTGGCAGGACCATCTCTTCATCGCCCTCAGCCGCTCAGCGAACGATGCCACCGATTATTTCCAGATTCCGACCGGCCGCGTCGTTGAGGTTGGTACTCAGGTAACGATCTAGCGGCCGGCTTTTGTCGTTTCCGGTTTCTGGATTTGCGCTAGACTGGCTGCGATCAATGGGGCCGGGAACGGCCTCGCTGCCCCGCTGTTCAGACGTCAGACAAGCTGTCCGAGGCCATTTCAATGACAAGCGAGAATGCCACCCCCGCCGCGGATCTCTCGGCGGACGCGAGCCATGGCCATTCCACGGCCAGCTTCGGCTCGCTGATCCTGGGCTGCATCGGCGTGGTCTATGGCGATATCGGCACCAGCCCGCTTTACGCATTTCGGGAGGCCATCGTCGCCGCCGGTGGGCACAAGGCACCCGGCATCGACAACGAGGCCATCCTCGGCGTTCTCTCGCTTATCCTGTGGGCACTGATCATTGTCGTCACGCTCAAATATGTCGTGATCCTGCTGCGCGCCGACAATAACGGGGAGGGCGGACCGCTGGCTTTGATGGCACTCGCGCAACGTGCCATCGGATCGCGGGGGACGATGATCGTCATGCTCGGCATCATCAGCGCGGCGCTGTTCTATGGCGATGCCGTGATTACGCCGGCGCTGTCGGTGTTGTCGGCGATCGAGGGTGTCAAGCTCGTGACCACCGCTCTCGATCCCTACGTGGTTCCGATCACCATCGTCATTCTGGTGGCGCTGTTCGCCGTGCAGTCACGCGGCACGGCGAAGGTCGCGACATTCTTCGGCCCGATCATGGTACTGTGGTTCACCGTTATCGCCGTTGCCGCGATCCCGCAGATCGTCAAGCATCCCGAAGTGCTTGCCGCGCTCAATCCCTGGCATGCGATCTACTTCATGTTTCACCACGGCATCATCGCCTTCGTGACGCTGGGTGCAGTCTTCCTGGCGGTCACCGGCGCCGAGGCGCTGTATGCCGATCTAGGCCATTTCGGCAAAAGGCCGATCCGGCTTGCCTGGCTGTTCCTGGTACTGCCTTCGCTCGCGCTGAACTACTTCGGACAGGCGGCGCTGGTGATGCATGATCCGACGGCGCTGGAAAATCCATTCTATCTGATGTTTCCCGATTGGGCGCTGATCCCGATGGTGATCTTGGCGGCCACCGCCACGGTGATCGCCAGCCAGGCCGTCATCACCGGCGCATATTCGCTGACGCGGCAGGCGATCCAGCTCGGCCTGCTGCCGCGCTTCGAAATCCGCCATACGTCGGAAGCGCATTCCGGCCAGATCTATATTCCGCGCGTCAATATGCTGCTGTTGATCGCAGTGATCGTGCTGGTGGTGATGTTCAAGTCATCGAGTTCGCTGGCGTCCGCTTACGGCATCTCGGTTACCGGCACCATGGTGGTGACAGCGATGATGGGCTTCGTGGTGATCTGGCGCGGCTGGAAGTGGTCGCCGATGGCAGCGGCTGCGCTCATCGTGCCATTCCTTGTCATCGATCTCACCTTCCTGACGGCCAACCTGCTGAAGGTGTTCGACGGCGGCTGGGTGCCGTTGGTGATGGGCGGTGCCATCATCCTGCTGATGTATACGTGGCGGCGTGGCAGCCGGCTGCTGTTCGAGAAGTCGCGAAAACTGGAATTCCCGCTCGCCGATCTCGTCGGCATGCTGGAGAAGCGGCCGCCGCAACGTGTGCCGGGAACGGCGGTGTTTCTCACCAGCGATCCGCTCAGCGCGCCGACCGCGCTGATGCATAGTCTGAAACACTACAAAGTGTTGCACGAGAAGAACGTTATTCTCACCATCGAAACGGCGCCGACGCCGAAGGTGGGTATCAGCGAGCGTGTGCGCATGGAGGAGATCAGCGCGACCTTCTCCAAGATCACGTTGCGCTTCGGCTTCATGGAATCGCCGAATGTGCCGAAAGCGCTGGCCATCGCGCGTAAGACGGGCTGGCAGTTCGACATCATGGCGACCTCGTTCTTCCTGTCGCGACGGGCGCTGAAGCCGGCCGTGCATTCCGGTATGCCGCGCTGGCAGGATCATCTGTTCATCGGCCTCAGCCGCACTGCCAACGACGCCACGGACTACTTCTCGATCCCGACGGGGAGGGTGGTCGAGGTGGGCACCCAGGTGACGATTTAACAGCCTCTCGGCGCTTGATTTTCGGCCTCCAAAGCGCGAGTTTGGCCTCCGAAAACAGGGGCCGATCCGGCCCCTTCTGATTTGCTCCGGACGCCGGAGCGCAGGAGGTTTGTGGTGGCAGAAGTTCAGGATTTGACCCCCGAGGACGTCGCGCAGGGCATCAAGGACGGCAAGTATCTGCTGGTCGATGTGCGCGAGCCGAACGAGGTCGAAGTCGAAGCCTATCCGGATTCGGTGGTCGTGCCGCTCTCGACCTTCGATCCCGCAGAGATCCCCGATCCGGCCGGCAAGGAAGTCGTGTTCGCATGCCGCTCCGGCAAGCGCTCAGTGACCGCATCACTCGCAGCGCAGGACGCCGGGCTGCCCTACAACAAGCATCTCGCCGGTGGCATCATTGGCTGGAAAGCCGCAGGCCTGCCGACGAAAGCCTGATCCCTCGATGAACAAGATTTTCTCCGAGCTGCCCGTCACCGTCTTCGAGGCGATGTCGCAGCTCGCCCGCGACAACAACGCCATCAATCTCGGCCAGGGTTTTCCTGATCATCCCGGGCCTGACGACATTCGTCAGGCTGCGGCGGATGCCACCGTTCACGGCTACAATCAGTATCCTTCTATGATGGGTATCCCCGAGCTGCGTCAGGCCATCGCTACGCACTACCAGCACTGGCACAAGCTTGCGCTCGATCCGATGACCGAGGTGATGGTGACTTCCGGCGGCACGGAAGCGCTGACCTCGTCGATCCTCGCCGTGGTGCAGCCGGGCGATGAAGTCGTGGTGTTCCAGCCGGTCTATGACAGCTATCTGCCTATCATCCGCCAGGCCGGTGGCATTCCGCGTCTGGTGAGCCTGAAGCCGCCGCACTGGCGCTTGACGGAAGAGGACCTGCGGGCGGTCTTCAATCACAAGACCCGCGCGGTGCTGTTCAACTCGCCGCTCAATCCCGCGGCCGTTGTCTATCCGCGCGAGGATCTCGAACTGCTGGCAAGGTTCTGCCAGGAGTTCGACACCATCGCGATCTGCGACGAGGTGTGGGAGCATGTGACATTTGACGGCCACGAGCATATCCCGCTGATCACGATCCCGGGCATGCGCGACCGCACCATCAAGGTCGGCTCGGCCGGCAAGATTTTCTCGCTCACCGGCTGGAAGATCGGCTTCGTCTGTGCGGCACCGCATCTCTTGCGCGTCTGCGCCAAGGTGCATCAGTTCCTGACCTTCACCACGGCGCCGAACCTGCAGGTCGCAGTGGCCTATGGTCTCGGCAAGTCCGACGAGTATTTCAAGTCGATGCGCGCCGATCTCGCGCGCAGCCGCGATCGTCTCGCGGCGGGCCTGGAGCGGATCGGCTTTCCCGTCATCAAGTCGCAAGGCACATATTTCCTCACGGTGGATCTATCGCCGCTCGGCCTCAACGAGACCGACGAGGATTTCTGCAAGCGCATCGTCACGCAATACAAGGTGGCGGGCATTCCAGTGTCGGCCTTCTACGAGCAAGACAAGGTGACCTCGGTGGTGCGGTTCTGCTTTGCGAAGAATGACGCGACGCTGGATGCCGCACTGGAGCGGCTGTCGGACGCGGTACACCGCCGATAGGGGAATGATCATGCGCAAGGCGAGCCTGGCATTGGCGGTGATGGCCGCAGTCGTGTTGGCCTCGCCCACGCAGGCGCAGCAGCGCGTGGTCAATTTTTACAACTGGTCGAACTACATGGCGCCGGGAGTCCTTGAGGACTTCACCAAGGAAACCGGCATCAAGGTCGTCTACGATACGTTCGACGCCAATGAGACGCTGGAGACACGGCTGCTTGCCGGCAAGTCCGGCTACGACGTCGTGGTGCCGACAACGTATTTCCTGCAGCGGCAGATCAAGGCGAAGGTTTTCCAGCCGCTCGACAAGAGCAAGCTGCCGAACCTTCCCAATGCGTGGCCGGAGGTGACCAAGCGTCTCGCGACCTACGACGTCGATAACGCTCATGCCGCGAACTATATGTGGGGCACCACGGGCATCGGCTACAACGTCAAGCAGATCGCGAAAATCCTTGGGCCCGAAGCGAAGATCGATAGCTGGGATATCGTCTTCAAGCCGGAGAACCTCGCCAAGTTCAAGGATTGCGGTGTCCACATGCTGGACAGCGCCGATGACATTCTGCCGGCAGCGCTGAACTATCTCGGCCTCGATCCCAATTCAACCAAGCAGATTGATCTCGAAAAGGCCGCCGATCTTGTCGCGAAGATCCGGCCGAATGTTCGCAAATTCCACTCGTCCGAATATCTGAACGGCCTTGCCACAGGCGAGATCTGCCTCGTTGTCGGCTGGTCGGGCGACATCATCCAGGCGCGCGCGCGTGCCGCGGAAGCGAAGAACGGCGTCGAAATCGGCTATGCGATTCCGAAAGAAGGCGCGCAGATGTTCTTCGACAATTTCGCCATTCCGGCAGATGCGAAGAACGTCACCGAGGCCTACGCGCTGATCGACTATCTCTATCGGCCGGAAATCGCCGCTAAGAACTCGAACTATCTCGGCTATGCCAATGGCAATCTCGCCAGCCAGAAGCTGGTGGATGCGAAGATCATCGAGGACAAGACGATCTATCCGGATGACGCGATGATGGCAAAACTCTTCATCATCACCGCCCGCGATCCGCAGACGCAGCGCGTCATTAACCGGTTGTGGACGAAAGTGAAGACGGGCAAATAGGCGTTAACGCCAGCGTCGATGTAACCACAGCCACTGATCGGGATATTCCCGGATCCAGCCTTCAAGCACGGACGTCACCGCCTGCATGGTGCCGGCGATATCTACCTTGCCGTCGGCGGTGCGAACCGGCTCCACTTCCTCAGACAGCTCGATCCGGAAACGATGGTTAGGCAAGCGGATCACGCGCACACCATGGATCGGGCAATCGACCTGACGCAGCAAGCGCGGCAGCATCGGATTGGCGCGTGTCTTGCGGCCGAAGAACTCCACCTCGGCGCCCTTGGTAAACCACTGATCCACCAGCATCGCCACATGCTTGCCTTCGTCGAGGGCATGCGCGAGCTTCACCGGCGCATCGTGGCTCGCGGCAATCAGATTGCCCATGCTCACCGCGCGGATGCTCTTGATGGCACGGTCCGCCGCCGCGATGTTCGGCGGGCGATAGAGCACTGCCGTATCCAGACCATGCGCGACTGCGGCGAGGGCAGGGATTTCCCAATTGCCGAGATGGCTGGCGAAGATCAGTGCCGGCTTACCGTCGTCGCGCAGTGAATCGAAAATCTCGCCGGTGCGCTTGGAGAATTCCACATTGCTCGGCTTGCCGGGATTGGCGGGGTCGTAGTCCCAGATGCGATCGAGATGAGCGAATTCCGCGCCGATGCGGCCGACATTGTCCCACACGCCGGTGACGATCCGGTCGATCTCTTGCGGCGACTTCTCGGGGAAGGCGGCGGTGAGATTGGCGCGCGCGATCTTGTCCTCGCGAAACAGCGGACCGATCCGGCGCGTGATCTTACCGAACAGATTGGCGGTCTTGATCGGATCGAACCAGCGCGTGGTGCGCAACATGCCGATGGTCAGCGCGCCCACGGCGGCTTCGCCTGCCGGCTTCAGGGCGTCACGAATGCGCGCCTTGGTTCGAAGCAGCATCAGAAGTGGACGATGATCTTGCCGAACACCTGACGCGTCTCCATCCGCTTCAATGCGGTGGCGACATCATCCAGCGGCACTTCGGTATCGATGACCGGCAGCATGCCGTCAGCCATCTTGTCGAGGCTCTCGGCGATGTTGCGCATCGATGCGCCGAACGATCCGAAGATGCGATATTGCTGCTGGAACAGCTGCATCAGGTTGATGGTCGTCGACGGGCCCGAGGTCGAGCCGCAGGTGACCAGGCGGCCGCCGCGCTTCATCACCAGCAGCGAGCCGTTGAACGTATCGGCACCGACATGCTCGAACACGACGTCGACGCCCTTTTTCTTGGTGATCTTGCGCGTTTCGCCCTCGAAGCGATCCTTGCGATAGTTGATCACATAGTCGGCGCCGAGCTTCTTCACACCTTCGAATTTCGAGTCATCGCCAACGGTCGTGATGACGGTGCAGCCGATCTTCTTCGCCATCATGATGGCGACGGTGCCGATGCCCGAGCCGCCGGCATGGACGAGGATGGTCTCGCCCGGCTGCAGTTTGGCATTGTCGAACAGCATGTGCTGCACGGTCGAGAAGGCGATCGGCGCGCAGGCGATGTCGGTGAAGGAGAGCTTGTCCGGCGCCGGAATGACGAGACGGGCGGGCATGTTCATCAATTCGCGCGCGAAGCCGTCGATATGGAAGCCGTAGAGGCCGCCGACGTTTTCGCAGAAATTGTCACGGCCTTCCTGGCAGGCCTTGCAGTGACCGCAAGTCAGCGCGCCATACATGGCGACCTTCTGGCCCGGCTTGAAATTGGTCACGCCTTCGCCCACTGCGGCGATCTCGCCCGAAGCTTCGGCGCCGATGGTGATCGGCAGCTTGCGCTTGGCGAAGGCCATGCCGCGATAGCCCCAGACGTCGATATGATTGAGGCCGACCGCCTTGACGCGAATCTGGACTTCGCCGGCTGCAGGCGGCGGGGGCGGGGGAACGTCGGCGGTGATGAGCTCGCGTTCAGCAGCAAGATTGAGCGCACGCATGACACCGTGTCTCCGAGGCTAAGATGTTGATTTCTGAGGCCTGCGTATCGCCGGTTCACGCTGGCGCGTCAACCGGCGAGAGGCGCTATACCGGCTCGCCGGTGAGGATCAGCGAGGCGTTCTGGCCGCCGAATCCGAAGGAATTCGACATCACAGCCGTGACGCGGG
Organism: Tardiphaga sp.; assembly: GCA_030147505.1. Lineage (GTDB taxonomy): Bacteria > Pseudomonadota > Alphaproteobacteria > Rhizobiales > Xanthobacteraceae > Tardiphaga. Next base: position 20,195 of record JASBVG010000044.1, on the reverse strand, counting down.
CGTCGCGAGCGGTGTTGGGAACCACATCGAACGGAATTGCAGGGTCCGGAACATCGTAGTTGATGGTCGGCGGGATGCGCTGGTGTTCCAGCGTCAGCAGCGAGAACACCGCCTCGACGGCGCCTGCGGCCGACAGCGTGTGGCCCACCATCGACTTGTTCGACGACACCGGAATAGTCTTGGCGAGCTCACCGAACACGGTGGAGATCCCGAGATATTCCATCTTGTCATTTTCCGGCGTGCCGGTGCCATGCGCATTGATGTAGTCGATCTGGTCGACCGTCATGCCGGCATCGATCAGGCCGTTATTGACGCATCCGATGATCGGCTTGCCGTCCGGGCTCGAGCGGGTGCGATGGAATGAGTCGGCGAGTTCGCCGCAGCCGGCGACAATGCCAAAGATCTTGGCGCCGCGCGCCTTTGCGGATTCGAGACTCTCCAGCACCAGCGCGCCGGCGCCTTCGGCCATGACAAAGCCTTCGCGGTTCTTGGCGAAGGGGCGGGAGGCTTTGGAGGGTGTCTCGTTGTTGGTCGAGAGCGCCGACAGCAGCGAGAAGCGGATCAGCGCTTCCGGATTGACCGAACCATCGGTGCCGACACACAGCGCGGCATCGGCTTCGCCGCGACGGATCGCCTCGACGCCGAGCTGGATCGCGGTTGCGCCCGAGGCACAGGCGGTCGACAGTGAGATCGGCGAACCCTTGGTGCCAAAAGTATCGGCGAGGGCGTCGGCGACCGAGCCGAACAGAAAGCGGCGGTGATATTCGGTGAAGCCGCCGGAGCCGGCTGCACGCAGCAGCGTATCGTAATTGATGTCGGAATTCGCACCGCCGGCCTTGGCCAGCGCCTGGCGCTGCGGCCATTCCACCTCGACCGGAGCGACGGCGAGAAACAGCGGGCCGGGGAAGTCGCCCTTGTTGCCGATGCCGGCCTGCGCGATGGCTTCCTCTGCAACGAGTTCGCCCAGCTTTTCGCACAGGTCGGTTGAGGAAAATGGATCGACATTCAGAAAGTCGACCGTGCCGGCCATCGTGGTCTTCATGCCGTCGATGGGAAAGCGCGTGATGGTACGGATGCCGGATTCGCCGGCCGTCAGCCTCTTCCAATTGTCGGCCTTGCCGGCGCCGAGCGAAGTGGCAACGCCCATACCGGTGACGACGACGATCGGTCGGCCGAATTTATCGCGGGTTGCTGACATCTTCTCTCCGTCGCCCCTGCGGGCCGCTCGTAACTTAGATCTTTTCGACCAGCGCCATGCCTTCGCCACGCCAGTGGCCGGTCCCGATCACGACAATCTGGGATGGCGCCTTCGACATTTCAATCTCGGTGCCGGTGGAATCGTTGGGCGGATAAAGCGCGCCGCGCGACAGCGACAGTGCTGCGAGGCCGATGCCGAGCGGGAACTGCGTCTCGACGGCATGACCGAATGACGATCCCGTCGCACGCACCGGCACATCGGCATGCTTCTTCAGGAAGCCCAACTCTTCCGAAGTCGCAGGCTCTGCACCCGTTGCGCCGGTGATGATAGCGGTGTCCTGCTCTCCGACGCCGACCGTGCTCCAGAGCTTGTCGAGCGATGCGGTGACTTCGCCGCCATCCTTGCGCTTTGCACGATCCGCGACGACCGTTTTCAATCGTGCGAATGGCTTAGCGCCGCGTGCTTCAGCATGGGTCTTCGACTCGATGACGAGGAAGGCGCCGCCGGAGCCGAGCGCAAAGCCGCTGTTGTCCTTGCGATCCCACACCGACGAATACTTGTCGCGCAGATTGAAGTTGTCGAATTCGTAAAGCAGCAGCATGTCCTTGCGTTCGCCATTATGGCCGGCGCCGACAAGGGCAATGTCGCTCTGGCCGTCGGCAATACGCGCAAGCGCGATACGCACGGCGTCGACGCCAGCAGCTTCCTCGCCCATGAAGGTGCGCGACGAGCCGGTCACGCCATGCACTATGGCGATATTGCCAGCGAGCAGGTTGGAGAGCTGCGCGAGAAAGAGGGTGGGGCGGAGATCGTTGAGCAGCTTCTCGTTCAGATAGTTCGGCGTTGCCGAGCCATAGGCTTCCGCGTTGAGAATGCTAGAGTCGACATTGAGATCGCGCTCGCCGCCACCGGCCGCGACGATCATGTCCATCTTCGACAGAATGTCCTTGTTGCCCTTCACACCGGCGGAATCCAGCGCCAGACCGGCCGCATAGGTGCCGATGCGCTGCCAGGCTTCCATCTGGCGCTGATCACCCTTCTTGGGGATCTGCGCGTCGTAGCTCACCGGCGAGAGCGGATGCACGACATAGGGCGCGAACGTCGTCTCATCGACATTGACGCGCTTGCCGTTGAGCGCATCCCAATGCGCGTCGGGACCCTCGCCGAGCGACGACACGATGCCAATGCCGGTGATCCATGCTTCGACGGGCTCGGTTGCGATGGGACGGGTTTCAGCCATGGGACGTTACCTTAGAGGAGACTTGGGATAGAGCCCCAAAGCAGGAAGCGCAGGCGCTTCACCATGGTGTCCATATGCCTGCACCGATCCCATTGAAAGGTCGGTGCGGCCTTGAACGCAATCATCGAAACGTGAGGAGCGTTACGCGCCCTTGGCGGCAACCAGCTCATCGATACGGGCGCTGAGGTTCTTCAGGACGAAGTACTGCTCGGTGGTCGCCTTGCCGTCATTGACTTCCTGGGTCCACTTTTCCAGCGGCAGCTTGATCCCGAATGCCTTGTCGATCGCGAATGCGATGTCGAGGAAGTCGAGGCTGTCGATGCCCAGATCGTCGATGGCGTGGCTTTCCGGCGTGATCGTGTCGCGCGGGATGTCGCAGGTTTCCGCGATGATGGTGGCGACCTGATCGAATGTGGAGGACATTACTAAGCCTTTGATATATTGAAGATAAATTTCGATCTGCGCGCGCAAAGGCTAGGCTTCGCCCCGGTTTGGGCCGGTTCGCCGCAGGGAGTCGTTTGCCCGTATATCGGAGCGGGCGCGCCAGTTCAATGCAGTTGAGCGGTCGCTCACCAACGCGTTGTGGGCGGTCAAAAGGCGGCTGGAACAGCCGTTAGGGGTGAGGGGTAGCGATCCGGGCGCAGTCGCGGCGGCCCATCAGCACACAATCCTGGGTTTTGCGGAGATCGGCGATGGTGACGGCGAGCCAAATGCCCGCCCCGACCAGCAGGGCCGTAAAGGTAAAGGCAGCAGCGTTCGCGAGCATGCGATGGCGGAAGTCGTCGGGCTCGGCGCTCTGCTGATAGCGCGAAAGATCACCGGTCGGCTTGAGTGCACTGCGAGATGCGGGAGTTGCTGGATGGTCGGGAAGCGAGGTCGATGTACGTGGGACGAAACGCAGGATGCGGTGCTCTTCATCGTCCCGGATAATCGGCTGCTCGGTTTTCATGATCGATCGTTTGCGAAACGGATTGCTGAAAGTAGCACAGCGATGCGACACCGAGTCGGCAAAAGTCGCATAACCGCAATGTCGTGATGTCGCGTGATGACGTGGAACTGATCGTTCTTTGGGCGGACGCCGTGTCATAGTTCCCGCGGCAAATCCATCCACGGAGCCTGATATGTCGAACATCCGAGAGCCGATCCTTCAGCCGGTCCCGATCCTGTCGCTGCGTCCCACGCAGATGACGGTTGGCATGCGCGAAGTAAAGGAGAAGCGGAAGCGCTGGCAAGAGCAGAAATCAACGCGTAAGCAGGCGGAGTCGCTTGGAAAACATATGATCCCGGTGGTGCTGGGTCCGGACAAGCGGCACTATGTGGTCGATCACCATCATCTTGCGCGTGCGTTGCACGACGAAGGCGTCAAGGACGTTCTGGTCACCGTGATTGCCGATCTCACTATGGTCGACAAGGACGCGTTCTGGAGCGTGCTGGACCACCGCCGCTGGGCCTATCCCTACGATGGCAAGGGCGAGCGGCGGCATTTCCGGGATATCCCGAAATCGGTGACCGGGCTGAAAGATGATCCGTATCGCAGCTTGGCCGGCGAAATCCGTCGCGCCGGTGGCTATGCCAAGGATACGACACCCTTCAGCGAATTTCTGTGGGCAGACTTGTTTCGCCAGCGTATCCCGCGCAAGGCCGTCGAAACCGATTTCACTGCTGCGATGGAGAAGGCGCTCGCGATCGCAAAGAGCAAGGATGCGATCTATCTGCCCGGCTGGTGCGGCCCGTCGTCGGATAACTGAGGCGTGTCCGCCGGCTCCGAGGTCGGATCGCCCTTGCCGCCAAGAGCGCGATGCAGGAAACGTTCGACCTTGCCTCCGAACAGCAGCACCGCAAAGGTGATGGCGAGCGATATCGCGACCAGGCGCCAGTGGCCGGCGCCGCACATGATGCCGATACAGGCGGTGAGCCAGACGCAGGCCGCACTGGTGAGGCCGCGGACGCGGAAGTGGCGTTCGGAATGGATGATGACGCCGGCGCCGAGAAAGCCGATGCCGGTGACGATGCCTTGCACGATACGGCTGCCGGCATCGGTGAACCCGCCCTGGTGGAGCGGATTGGCGAGCGTCGTCAGCATCGCCGTGGCGAGGCTGACGAGGGCGAGGGTGCGCACGCCCACCGGCTTGCCATGCAGGTCACGATTGAGACCGACGGTACCACCGGCCAGGGCGGCAATGCCGAGACGCAGGATGATCTCCGACCAGTCGAGCACCGGCGCTTTCCTTTGCTGCTGCTATTTCGGCAGGCGTCCCATCATGTAAAATTCATCGTTCGGCTTCTTGCCAGTGACGTTCGCCATCCGGTTCGAAAGCGCAAAAAAGGCCGAGACGGCGGTGATGTCCCGTCGATGGTAGGCGTTGGAAAGGATGTCTTGGCAACGGTCATCGCGTCATCCCCTGAAGTACATTTTTTCAAGGGATGATAGACGATGATGGGATCGACGCAAAGGCGCAGGGCAGATTAGCGAAGCGTAATCCGCCGTCCGATTTACCGCAGCGGCTTCTTCAGCAGTGAGAAGCGATCCGGGTCGAGACCGAGTGAAGGCTGCAGCAATGGCGTATCGACCATGCGCGGCTGCGGCGGCGGGATCGGACGCTCGCTGAAGCCGGGATCGTTCGGTACATCGCGGCTCGAGGTGGCGCCGCGCCAGCGTTCCAATACGGCTCCGACGAAGTTCATATCGTGGCCGGCGGCCACCGACGGGACTGTAGAGATGGTCGCTTCCGAGCGCGGCAATTGATGCGGAGGCACTTCCTTGAAGCGCAGGCGCGTCGGCAGCGCCACGCCCTCGCCGAAAGCCAGCACTTCGCGGGTGCCGAGCGAGGGCACGAAAGAGAGCAGATTGGCGGCCGCGTCCGAGACGGCAGAGCGCAGCAGCGCCTGGTCGCGGTCATTTGCGAGGCGCATCGCGAACAGCGTGTTGCACTGGGAGATGATGGTCGCATCCAGCTCGGCCGGGCGCTGGGTCACGAGGCCGAGATAGACGCCGTATTTGCGGCCTTCCTTGGCGATGCGCGACACCGCCTTGCGGGTCGGGCCGAAGCCGATATTGCGATCCGCTGCGGCGTAGCGATGCGCTTCTTCGCAGACGAACAGCAGCGGCGAGACGCCGTCGCTCCACAGGCCGAAATCGAATGCCATGCGGCACAGCACGGAGACTACGCTGTCGACAACTTCTGCGGGGAAGCCGGCGAGTTGCATGATGGTCATCGGCTTGCCGTTGGCGGGCAGACGGAACAGATGGCTGATCACTTCGGCCATGGTGTCGCCGCCGACATTGGCATTGTCGAACATGAAGGCGTAGCGCGGATCGTTCTTCACCGCGTCGATGCGCGACAAGAGCTTGTGGTACTGGATGCGCGACGAGCGGTTCTCCAGCTTGCCCATGCGCTCGTCGATCAGCGAGATCAGATCCACAAGACGATATGGCACCGGCGTATCCACCGTGTAACCGATGGTCTTCGGGTCGATGCGCTTGAGGCCGATGCGGTCGGCGTTCTGGTATTGCGTATAGATGCCCTTGGCGATCGGGATCACTTCCGCGAGGATTTCGAGCTCCTCGGGTATGCCGGGACGGCCGGCGAAGAGCACGTCCACGATTTCCTCGAAATTGAACAGCCAGAACGGCAGTTTCAGATTGCGCGGATTGAGCACCAGCGCTTTGTCGCCGAAACAGCGGCCATATTCGTTGTGCACGTCGAGTAGGAAGATGCGCAGGTTTGGGCGCACCAGCAGGATTTCGTTGATCAGCAGCGACACGCCCGACGATTTGCCGACGCCTGTGGAGCCGAGCACGGCGAAATGCTTGCTGAGCATTTCCTCGACATCGATATAGGCGGTGACCGAGCGATCCTGCTGCAGCATGCCGACATTGATCTGGTCGGAGCCGGATGGTGCATAGACCGTGCGGAGGTCAGTGTTGCTGATCAGTTCGACGGTGTCGCCAATGGTCGGATAATTGGTGACGCCACGCTGGAATTTCGGACGATCGGGGGTACCGACAATCTCGCCGAGCAAATCCACCGACGCACTGGCGACATAGATGTCAGACTTGTACATGTCTTCGGAGGAGACCTCCGTGATCATGGCGATAATGGTCGACGTCGCGCAGCGAATGCTGACAAATCGGCCGACCGTGCCCCGCATTTCGGAGGGGGTCATCGGATTAACGGCCAGAAGACCGACGCGCGCGAGCGATCCGCGCACTGAAATGATGCGCCCGAACGACGCTACCGTAGTCATGGTGTTCATATCGAATTCGTGTTCTGCACCCCGATTTACGCATCACTATGAAGGGAGGGGGCTGGAAAAACGGTTAAGGCGAAACAGACGGTTTGAGCCGAGGCGTTGCGCCAATCTCACTATGCAGAATGCGAAGGACCAATCCGTCCCGAATCCGGTTTTCAAATACCGGCAACCGGCCCGCCGGGCGCGAGGCCTTAGCCGGCCTTTAACCAAGGACGAAATCTAGGAAACTTGGCCGCTGGTCCTTACGAGCCGGCGGCCATTTTACATCAAGGGGAAGCCATCGGACGTTGGCTACTCGATCCGGCGACAACTGTTTCGCCCGATCACGAATTTCGCCAATTCACTGCAGCTCGTACATTTAAAGACTCTTAGATCTTCGCCCTTCGCTCGGTCGAAGATCTTCAATTCGATAAGTTCGCGGCGCCCGCCACATAGACATTTCAACAGGCCGCCCGAGTTTTCCTCCCGCACTTCCGCTCCTTCAAATACGTGTACATATTGCGCGAGGTATATGAGTAGGGCGGTCGCATTAGAGAACCGTTACTGCACGTAGCAATCAATTCGGTGCACTGTGGTGGCAATTGTTGCCGCGAGCTGTGACAGAGTGGCGCGCCAGTCGCGCGTTGATCTGTCAACTCGAGAGCATCAAACTTCGCCACCTACCTCGATCTGATTCTCCGATACATTTTGGGATAGCGGCATGGTTGCTTCGGTTGCGAAGTTCGGCGTCCGTGAATTGCCTTGCGGTGGTGGATTTGTTGTCGATAAGCGCTTTCCGTGCGGTGCTACCGAGCAATTGATCGGCGTCTACATCTCAGAGGAGTACGCTCGCACAGCATCGCTCCGTTATCGGATGGACGACGTGGAGCCCGTTGCTGTTGCGGAAGTCAGCATTTGACGCTGATCCTTCGCTACTGTCCCTCGTCTGTGGTGGCACAACAGACTTGGCTTTCCGTTCCTGCAAAGAGCGGTCCTGACTGTCTCGTTCAGTCACAGGGGCTGGCTGGTCCCAACTAGGATTTGTTTGAATCCTCTATTCCACTATTCCACCGAGATTCAGATTGCGGGTGAGGTGTCACGATGTTTGGTCGCGATGTAGTAACGGTTGATGTCATCGGAAACGACCAAGCTGTAACCGCCTCAAACTCCTCCCGGGCTCAATGTTGGCTTGCGGAGAGAGTGAGAGTACGGGCGGTGCGGGCGAGATGAAGACGTGACGCGTCATTCTCGGTCTTCCCTCGTGAGTGATCCTCAAAAGGGGTGGACAGGGAACGGAGAAGCCCCTAGAGAGAGGTCGCCGCCGATGAGATTTGCAAAAATCTCCGCCGAGATTGCAGCAGCTCCGTAATTACCGTAGCGATCTCAATGGCTTAGGTGGGGAATGGTGTAACGGTAGCACAACAGACTCTGACTCTGTTTGTCTTGGTTCGAATCCAGGTTCCCCAGCCAAATTTAGGATTCCCAGCGGAATCAACGACTAAGTCCACGATTCACGATTGCTGATTCCACAGTAGCTCAATCCACAGCTTCGGTCCACCACGGCCGATTCGGGGGCTTTAATCTGTGCGCAGGATTCCGCATTCTCGATGGAAGGACGGTCGCCTGGTCTTCCGAAGAAAGGTTCCATTATACCTTAGAGATTAGTTGGCCGAACGGAAATAATCCGCGTCGTTAGGAATGTCTCCTCTGCATCTGTTATTTTGCCTACAAGACGGCTTTGGCTCGGAACGGAGCGATTATTCATGATGCTGCGGGAAGATCCGACCCTTACCAAGAAGCAAGTCGATACGTTTCTTCGGTCTTTGCGTGAGGACTGTGAGTTTGCCGACGAGGTAAGGCTGGCCAAGATGGGCGCGCTTTTCGATCATCGAGGTGACGCTCCGATCGACGCCGATGCCATTGTCATGGATGCCCTTGCTGCCGACTACCGCAACGACCTTGCGTTTAACAAGCTAAGCGAGGTTGCCCAGGTTGCTCGCGAGCGTGGAGCAGCGTTGGGGCTGAAAGTGCTTCCAGGAAGTATCGACGTTTCGCGACTTGGCTTCAGCAGAACGAGTATCTCGACAATGACGTGATGACCGGCATGTATTTGTCGGTAGATTAAAAAAAGAGAAGAAGGTCTTTCCGTATACCGAGATGGAATTGAAGAGTATCTTTTCGTCTCCGATTTTCAAACGATGCAAAGGCGATGACTACGAATACGAGGCTGGCGAAATTGAAATAAGAGATTGGCGTTATTGGATGCCGCTGATTGCACTTTATAGCGGAGCGCGCTTGGGTGAAATTGCGCAGCTATCAATTGTAGATGTGTGTTTGCTCCATGGCAGTTGGATCATGCACATCACAGAAGAGGGGGACGGAAGAAGGAGATTATCAAAAATCAACTAAAACTGGTGGCTCGCAACGTGTGATTCCGATCCACAGCAAGTTAATCGAGCTCGGTTTTATCGAGTATCATACCCAAATGCGTGCCGGCGGCGAGCGTATGTTGTTTCCGGAGTTGACGAGAGACACGCGGGGGGCATTTCGGTGCGGCCTCAAAATTCTTCAATGGATACTTCCGGGAAATTGGCGTGAAGGTCGGCAGAAAAAAGAACTTCCACAGCCTCCGGCACAATATCGCTGATGCATTTCGGGACGCCGGTTATATCGACGAAGAGTTTAATGTGCTTCTAGGGCACACCAAGAAAACTACAACCGGAATCTACGGAACTCTTTCGCAAGGCAATTTGCAGCAACGTATCGAGATGATCGAGGCTGTGAACTACGCAGGATTGCATTGAGGCGATGGAGGCGTGGTCCAAGCACGAATACACGGTGAACGCTAAGGTAGATCGACCTTTAGTATATTTTGATCCGCAATTGCGTTCCGGATATCAACTGTGATGAACGGCCGATTTAGCGGACCATTAGCGAAAGATGTGTGCCGCCGAGGTGTACTGCGCGTCGCCGCAGCCACCATCGCGGGATGGCCTATAATCGCCCGGTCTACATCTGAGAAAGTTCGCACCGTCGGCATTATCATCAGTCTGCCATCCAGCGATCGTCAGCCACGCCTCACCAAATTTATCGACGATATGGCCGCGCTCGGCTGGGTCGAAGGGCGCAATGTCCGCTACGATATCCGATCGACATTCGGTGGCTTGGCGGTGCAGACCAAGGTTGTCGCGGAGATGGTCGCGCGGAAGCCCGATGTGATCATGGTGAGCTCGACTTATGAGACGGCTGCCGTGATGAAAGCGACGCGGAGTATCCCGATCGTATTTGCAACCGCGGCAGACCCGGTCGGCAATGGTTTCGTGCAAAGCCTCGCGCGGCCCGGCGGCAACGTGACCGGATTCACCAATAGCGACGACGCCATGGGTGGCAAGTGGCTACAGTTTCTGACCGAGCTGGATCCGCGGATCTCCCGGATAGGGGTTTTGTACAACCCGCAATCGGTCCCGCTCGGCGGCAAGTATTTTCTCGATCCGATGCGCGAGCTTGCGCCGGCGTTCAATGTATCCCTGAGCGATCTTCGTGTAAGCGATGCTGCGCAGCTCGATGATCTGATCGGTCCTTTCGCGCGCGAGGGGGCAGGCGGTCTTCTCCTGCCGCCGGACAGCTTCACCGTCGCGCATCGCGCCAGAATCGTGGCGACCGCCGCACGGCATGCCATTCCAGCGATCTATCCCTTCCGCTATTTCATGGATGCAGGCGGGCTGATGTCCTATGGCGCCGAATTGGAGGTTCGTGGTGCCGACTATATCGATCTCATCCTGCGTGGCGCCAATCCAGCGGAATTGCCGGTGCAATCGCCGCGCAAATACGAATTGCTGATCAATCGCAAAGTTGCGAGCACGCTTGGGCTGACCATCTCCGATGCGCTGATGCTGCGAGCCAACCAGATTTTCGAATGACCGCCACGCGCAAGCAACTGATGTCCGACGCAGCCGGGGCGCGCACGCCTCGTGGTCGGCTGTTCTGGAAGTATCTTGCATCCTTCGTGACGGTGACGGCGGTGGCGCTGATCGCCAGTGTGTCGATCGATGGCTGGTTCTCCTATCGGGAGCAAAAGCGGTTGCTGATCAGCGTCCAGCGTCAGCAGGCAGACGCGGCGGCCGCGACCATCGGTCAATTCGTTGATGAAATACGCCACGAGCTTGGCTGGCTGGTGCAATTGCCACCCAGTATGGTCAAGTCGGTGGATCCGCGCATCGATGCAATCCGCGTGATGCGGCTCAATCCGGCCATCGCCGAAATTGCGGTTCTGAACGCTGCCGGTCGTGAGCAGGTTCGCGTCTCGCGCAACGTCCGGGACACGATCGGAAGTCAGGCAGACCTGTCGGGTTCGGCCGCTTTCGCCACAGCGAAAGCCAACGGTGTCTTTTACGGGCCGGTCTACTTCTTTCGCGAGACCGAACCCTATATGACGCTGGCCATCTCAGGCGAAGACAAGAATCCCGTGGTCATTGTCGCGGAGATTAATCTCCGCTTCGTTTGGGAAGTCGTGTCGCGCATCAAGGTTGGCGAGGGCGGCGAAGCCTATGTGGTCGATCGCCGAGGCCTTCTGGTGGCACACCCCGATCTTCGGCAGGCGCTCCGAAAGAGCGATTTATCAGGGCAGCCGCAGGTGCGCGCGGCGTTGGCCGGGGATATGACGGCAGTGGGGGAGAGGGTTGATGCCCTGTCCGGTCAGAACGTCCTTTCGGCTTATGCCATGGTGCCTGCGATGGGCTGGCCGGTTTTCGTCCAGCTTCCCATCGACGAAGCCTATGCGCCGATCTACGCCTCGATCTTACGTTCCGCTGTATTGCTGGTCGTGCTTCTGGCCTGCGCCGTCGTGGTAGCGCTCTTGTTCAGCCGGCGTATGACGGGGCCGATCAATGCGCTGGCCCAGGGAGCGGCCCGCATCGGCGGAGGTCATCTCGATCAGCGCATTTCGATCAGGACGGGCGACGAGCTGGAAGATCTGGGCAACCAGTTCAATCGCATGGCCGCGCGGCTCCAGGAATCCTATGCGACGCTTGAGCAGCGCGTCGTTGAGCGCACGGCGGAACTGGCGCTGGCGCGTGATCAGGCAATGGCCGAACATGCCGACGCGTTGCGCGCGCGAAAAATGGCCGAGACGGCCAATGAAGCAAAGTCGCGATTCCTCGCTGTTATCAGCCATGAGATCCGAACGCCTCTCAACGGCGTGCTCGGCGTGCTGCAACTGTTTCAGGACAGCGAATCCACATTGGATCGGCGCCGTCTGCTGAGCAATGCAATGACATCCGGCGAGACCCTGATCGCGCTGATCGATGGTGTTCTCGACTATGCGCGGCTGGAGGCCGGCGCGGAGACGGTCGAGCTGCGTCCTTTCGACTTGCGACGTCACATCGAAGCGGCGGCGGGGCTGATGCGACCGCAGATTGAAGCGAAGGGACTGACCTTCCAAAGCAGCATCGCCATTCCGGACGACGCGATCATTGATGGCGATCCGGCGAAGCTCACGCGGATCCTGTTCAATCTGTTGTCCAATGCGATCAAGTTTACGCCTGGCGGGACCATACGGCTTGGCGCGACACTGACGCAGGAGTCGACAGGTGGCGAGCGGCTCATCGTAACGGTCACCGATAGCGGTATCGGCATCGCGCCCGATATGCAGGAGCGGATCTTTGCCGATTTCACGCAAGCTGACGACAGCATTGCGCGCCGGTTCGGCGGCACTGGCCTCGGATTGGCAATCTCCCGCAGACTTGCCGTGCTGATGTCCGGCACGCTTGCTGTCGATAGCCGTCTCGGTGCGGGCAGCACATTTCGCCTGGAATTGCCCGTCATTCGGACGCAATCCATGCAGCCCATGCCTGAGATCTCCCACGCGTCTCGCGTGCTGTCTGTTCTGGTAGTCGATGACGATCCGGTCAATCGCGAAGTTGCCGATGCGATGCTGCGTAAGCTGGGTCATCGTCCAAGTGTCGCGTCAGATGGCAAGGCCGCGGTCGCTGCCTGCCGGCAGGCCACATTCGATGTCGTTCTGATGGACATCCACATGCCGGGGATGAGCGGCTTCGATACGTCAGCCGCGATCCTCGCTCTCGAAAGTCAATCAAAGCCGCGCATCATCGCATTGACCGCGGACATCTCGAAAGACAATCAGGCCCGCATGGAGCAAAGCGGCATCAGCGCGATGCTCGGCAAGCCGATCCTGATAGAGGCGCTACGCCACGCGATTGGTATTGCCAATGATGAAGCATCGCATGCGTTGCCATCGAAACCGCAGGGGCTGATCGACGGTGCCTATCTGACAGCCCAGATCGAGCTGCTCGGTGCCAAGCGAATTCACGCGTTGCGACAACTTTTTGTCGATACGGCGGCTGGGCTCATGACCGACATCGAGAGGGCCATCGCTTCAGCCGATCACAGCGCGCTGCGCCGCGCTGTACATCAGCTCGGCAGTGCTGCCGCAGCGCTGGCATTGGCCGATCTGTTCGCCCGATGCAGCGATATCGAGAAAGACATTCTTTCCGGGACCGTCGATATCGCCGCTATCGACGAGTTGTCCGCCTTGCAGCGCCGATCGCTCGATGCGCTGGACGCTGAACTCGCGCGGCTACAGGACAAATCAGAGGCGCTCGGTTAACAACAGCTTGTAGCCGATCCCCGTGACTGTGCCGATCACAGGCTGGGTGCCGCCGACGAGCTTGCGGCGCAGGCGCGCGATCAATGCATCGACCGTGCGAACATCCACATCGGCTTGCCGGTTGCTTACCACTTCGATCAGATAATCCCGGCTGAGCGGGCGGCCATCGGCGCCGATCAGAGCGGCGAGCAGGTCGAACTCGGCACGGGTGAGTGCGATCGACTTGCCGTCGAGGCCAGTGAGTTCGCGGCGCGTGAGGTCGATGACCCAGTCACCGAAGGCGATGGTGCTGCGGGCGCGGGCCGACTTGCGCTCGATCGCGCGCCTCCGAAGAACGGCGCGGGCGCGGGCAAGCAAATCACGCAAATTGATCGGTTTGGTCACATAGTGGTCGCCGGCGAGTTCGAGGCCGAGGATGCGATCGACCTCGGTATCGCGCCGGGTGACGAAGATGATACCGGCATTGCTGGCGGTCTGCACTTCCTTCGCGAGTTCGAAGCCGTCGCCGTCGGGCAGGGAGACGTCGATAAACACAAGATCGGCGCGTGCCTTGAGCGCCTGCCTGCAATCGGCACAGCTTCCGGCTTCCACCACATCGAAATTATGATCGGAAAAATAGCCGGCGATCATCGATCGCGTGACCGGATCGTCTTCAACGACGATGAGCCGTTCGCGGCTTCCGGTGGGAGAGGAGGGCAGAGAGGGTTGCAAAAGTCCTGTCCTGTTGCTGCGTCGTCTTTGCTCGCCACCAAGGGCGAGAAATGGATATGTGAAACGCGTTGTCTGACGCAAACCCGGAACATGTAAACCGCTGTTCGCATCCTATTCAAGGAAAGCTGCGTCAACCCGCTACTCATACGCGCGACTTTCATGCCGGACAATATGACCGGGAAATGGCAATGCGCGGTTCAGGGGCGAGTTGCCGGGAGGCGCCTCTGTGACGATACCGGACGATGCCGACGCCTTTTCGCGCGGTGTAGATGATTTGCTCGCAGCGCAAGCATTTCATCCCGCGATGCAATTTCTGGCGCGGAGTTTTATCGCGACCCATGAGGCTGCGCCGCGCATGGCCGCGCTCTTTGCCACCCAGCAGCGCTGGCTTCTGTCTCACGCGACCCTGGGATTTCATTTCCAACTGGCGCGATGGGGGCAGCCAGCGCTGACTCGCCGCGATGTGGGGCAGCTCGCTTTTCGATATCAGATCGTCAGCCGCAATACCGCTTACGCATTTTTCGACGAAGCGCTGCAATATGATGTCATTCGTCAGGTCGATCCGTCGCAGACCGGCCGCTTGATTTCTGTCGAGCCCGCGCCGACGACCATCGTGATGCTCATCCACTGGTACAGCATCCATTTCCAGGCGCTCGATATGATCGACAGCGGCGACCGGCTTGCCCGGTTCTCTGCCGATCCCGCAAGCATGCTTCCTTACATCCAGCCTGCGGTCGCGGAGGCGCTGCTGTCGAGTCTCGAGGTTCGCAACCCCGGCCAGCTCTACACCATCTTCAACCGGGTCGATGCGGGCGGGTTGTTGATGGACCGGCTGATCGCCGGCATCGAGGCGGAAGCATCGACGGCGGACCAGTTCCTCACAAATGTCCACGCGATCGACCATCTGGCGCAAGCTTTCGGTCTTTCCAGGGCTCATACCAGCCGGAAACTGGCGGCAGCGGAGGCGATCGGGGGGATTGGCTGGAGCGGGGCGCGCGGGCGGTCCCGGATGTGGATTTCGCGCGGTTTCCATCAGGAATATGCGCGTGTGCAAGCGCACAAGCTGCTCATCCTGGACGATGCGCTCGCGCAAGCCTCGACCCTGCGTTCAAAAATGGACGCAGACCGGTCCGGCAAATCCCCTTAGCTCTTCTCCCACGCCAGCTGAGCGAGTCCCCGATGTGAATGTCCGTTCACATCCCGTTCATTGGAATTCGGTTGCCCCGATGCAATTTGATACCGCCGTAAAAGACCCGATCGGTTGCCGGTTTCTGCATGGCGTTGCGTTCACGTGGCACAGCGGCCACGCATTGACGGGGTTGTTCGTGAAAATCGTTTCGGCATGTCCGGCGTGTGTGGCGTCGGTGTTCGCTCTGCTTGTCATGGCCGCTGCGCCGTCAGTTGCGCAGGACGCAGGCTCCTTGCTTCGCGAACAACAACGCCGCGAGGAGCTGCAGCGGCTCGACCGGCTGCCAGCGCCCGACGCCGTGGAGCAGCCTGTGCGCTCCGGCATCGTCGGGGTCCAGCGCGGCCAGACGCTGGTCATCAGGAACATCCGCTTCACTGGCAAGCTCGACCTGCTGCCGGAAGCCGAGCGCGCCAGGATCGCCGACAAGGCGAAGGGCAAGCGGCTCGGCATCATCGGCATCAAGGGCATCGCCGACGAGGTGACCATCGCCATCCAGCAGCGCGGCCGGCTGCTCGGCTATGCCATCCTGCCGCCGCAGGACATCACCGCCGGCACGGTCATCATCCAGCTGATGGAAGGCAAGCTCAGCAGGATCGAATTCGAGCGCAAGGGCGACGTCCGCATCCGCGAGGAGATCCTCAACGGGTTGCTCCATCGCAGCATCGTTCCCGAAGGCGTCGAAAAGGATGCGCTTGAGGACGCGCTGCTCCGCATGAACGACCTGCCGGGCGTCACGGCGCGGGCGCGGCTTGCGCCGGGCGAAAGCCAGCAGTCGAGCCGCCTCATCATCGGCGTCGAGCAGGCGCCGCGGCTCGAAGGCTCGCTGTCCGGTGACAATTCCGGCTCCTATGCCACCGGCCGCGCACAGGCGACGGGGCTGGTGAACATCACCGATCTCACCGGCTATGGCGATCTCACCCGCATGACCGGCATCGTTTCCGAAGGCCAGCGCTTCGGCCAGGTCGCGGCCAGCCTGCCGGTCGGCGCCACACCGTTGTCGGTGAATGCCAATTACGCTTATCTCAGCTATCGCAACCGCGATGAGCTCGGCTCTGCGCTCGGCCTCGAAGGTTTTGCGCATTATGCCGGCACGGGTCTCGACTACAGCCTGATCCGCTCGCGCGATCTCAATTGGCGGCTGTCCGGCACCTTCAACTGGAAGGAGCTGGCCGATGACAGCATTGTCGACCGCCTGCAGGACAAGCGCTCGGTGTCCGGCACGCTGGGCGTCAGCGGCGATGCCCGCGACGACTTTTTCGGCGGCGGCCTCACCAACTGGTCGGCGAGCTGGACGGTCGGCAATCTCGATCTTTCCCGCGTCGATACGGCGCTGCTGATCGATCAACTCACGCTGCAGACCCAGGGCCAGTTCCAGCGCGTCAATGTGCAACTGGCGCGGCTGCAAAAACTGCCCGATGCGTTCTCGCTGTTCGCGCGCCTCTATGGCCAGGCGTCGAACAAGAATCTCGACAGTTCGGAAGATTTTGCGCTCGGCGGCGCTTACGGCATCCGCGGCTATCCCGTGGGCGAGGCGCGCGGCGACATGGGCGTCGTCGGCACGCTGGAGCTGCGCTACGACGCGCCGGTGCCGGCGACGTTCGGCCAGCTCCAGCTCGCCGGCTTCGTCGATAGCGGGCATGTCTGGATCAATCGCAGTCCTGATGGCATCGCGCTGCTCAATGCCTGCCAGTGCAATGATTATCAGCTCACCAGCGCCGGTCTGTCTGCCCGCTGGGCGCGGGAGAATCTGAGTTTCTCCGCCACCTGGGCGCATGCGCTCGGTGACAATCCCGGCCGTTCGCGTCTCACCGGCGACAATGCCGATGGCAAGGCCATCAGCCAACAGGTCTGGCTGCAAGGCTCCGTCCGTTTCTGAGGGCACGAAGATGAACCACACTTACAAGCATATCTGGTCCAAAACCCTCGGCCGGCTCGTCATCGTGCCGGAATGTTGCAAGGGCGGGCAGGGCCGCAAGGGTGGTTCTGGCTTGCGTCCTGGCGATGCGGCGGGTGCGGGGCCTGCATGGTTCGAGACGCCCGCTGCGCGGGCTCCTCACCATGAGGGTCTTCTATCAACACACTCCATCCTCATCCTGAGGAGCGGCCGTCTTCGGCCGCGTCTCGAAGGATGGCTGCTAGGCGCCGCTGCAGCGATGCTGCTTGCAACGCCTGCACTGGCGCAGAGCGTGTTGCCCACAGGCGGGCAGGTGGTCTCCGGTGCGGCATCCATCGCCACCAATGGCGCGGCAATGACGATCAATCAGTCGTCGGACAAAATGATCGCCAACTGGCAGAGTTTTTCCATCGGCGCCGGCAATTCCGTCACCTTCAACCAGCCGGGCGCATCCTCCGTTGCGCTGAATCGCGTGACGGGGCAGGACGCCTCGCAGATCCTCGGCAGCCTCACGGCAAACGGCCAGGTCTTCCTCGTCAATCCCAACGGCATCGCCATCGGCAAGACGGGCTCGGTGCAGACAGGCGCGTTCGTCGCCTCGACGCTCGGAATCTCCGACGCAAACTTCCTCGCCGGCAATTATCGTTTCACGGGCACGTCCGGCACCATCACCAATGAAGGCACTGTTAGCGGCAAGACCGTGGCGCTGATCTCGCCCGTGGTGTCGAACAGCGGCACCATCACCGGCAACACCGCGCTGGCCGCCGGCACCGATGTGCAGCTCGACTTTAATGGCGACGGCCTGCTGTCGGTGGAGGTGAAGGCCTCCACCATGGCGACGCTGGTGGAGAACAAGGGGCTGATCAAGGCCGATGGCGGCGTCGCCATCCTCACTGCCAAGGGCGCCTCCGCCGCCATGAAGGGCGTGGTCAACAATACCGGCACCATCGAAGCCAACAGCATCGGCACCAAGAACGGCCGCATCCTGCTGCTCGGCGACATGCAGCATGGCGAGGTCAAAGCCGCGGGGAAACTGAAGGCCAAATTCGTCGAGACCTCGGCCGCAAAAGTCACCATCGACAAGGATCTGAAGGTCGATAGCCAGGGCGGCAAGTGGCTGATCGATCCCACCGACATCACGGTGGATAACAGCAATGTCGCAGCCTATCTCGCCGCGCTCGGCACCGGCAATGTGGAAATCAACACCGCATCGGCGGGCACCGATGGCGGCAATATCGCCATCAATGCGGCGATGAGCTGGTCGTCGTCCTCGATTCTGACGCTCACCGCCGACGCCAATGTCGCCATCAGCGCGGCCATATCAGCGGCCTCCGGCGGCCTCACCATCAATGCCGGCGGCACCATTTTGGCACCGGCGGCCATCTCGCTCGGCACATTCGTGCTCAACAGCGGCAGCTGGCAGCAGACTGCGGCGACGCTGCCGAGCTTCTACGCCAAAGATTTCCAGCTCAATGGCGGCTCCTTCCTGCGCGTCACCGGCGGCGACGGGACCAGCGCGACGCCTTATCTGCTCGCGGATATCTATGGCGTGCAGGGCATCGGCTCGTCGGCGGGTTATCTCGCGGCCAGCTGGAAACTCGCCAATGACATCGATGCGTCGGGCACGGCGAACTGGAATAGCGGCGCGGGCTTCAAGCCGCTGGCCACCTTCGGCGGCACGCTTGATGGCAGCGGCCATGCGATCTCGGGGCTCACCATGCTGTCGGCCGGCAATACCGGCCTGTTCAATACGATCGTCTCTGGCGGCACGGTTAAAAATCTCAACCTGTTCGATGCCACCATGACCGGTGTTGGGGCCGGCGGCGTTCTTGCGGTCGAGAACAATGGTACGGTCAGCAATGTGCATGTCTCCGGCACGCTGGCCGGCTCCAGCGCTGTAGCTGGGCTCGTTGGACACAACACCGGCACGATCACCGCCTCCGGCGCCGCCGTCGCGGTGACGGGAACCGGCGTTTACGTCGGCGGCCTTGTCGGCTGGAATTACGGTACCATCAACTCTTCCTACGCCACCGGCGCCGTCTCGGGCTCCGACCAGGTGGGCGGCCTCGTCGGGTTTAACTACTACCGCGGCACGATCACGCAGGCCTACGCCACCGGCGCCGTCTCGGGCTCCACCTCCGTGGGCGGCCTCGTCGGGTACAATACCGATGGCTCTGCGATCACGCAGTCCTACGCCACCGGCGCCGTCTCGGGCTCTTCCTCCGTAGGCGGCCTCGTCGGGTTCAACGACGGCACGCTCACGCGGTCCTACGCCACCAGCCCCGTCTCGGGCTCCGACCAGGTGGGCGGCCTCGTCGGGATAAACCACGCCCTCGCCACGATCACGCAGTCCTACGCCACCGGCGCCGTCTCGGGCTCCACCTCCGTGGGCGGCCTTGTCGGGTACAACATGGGCACAATCACGCAGGCCTATTGGGACACGCAGACCAGTGGGTTGGGCGTCGGCGTCGGTTTCGACGAGGTCTCCGGGTCCGGCAGGGTCACCGGGCTGACCACGCGGCAATTGCAGGGGCTCGATCCGGTCTACGGCGTCCTGTTCTCCGTGGTGAACGCGCTCGGCGACGGCACGACCTCCGCTTTCTCCGGGGGCCAGAATGGGCTCTATCCCTACCTCACGAGCTTCTTCCCGAACGGCGTGCAGGCGGTGTCGGGCTTCGCCTACAGCGACGGCGGCGCGACGCCGCTGGCCTCAGGCGCGGCAGGCGCGGTGACCATCGCGCTCAACGCCGACGGAAGCCGCATCGGCCAGGCGACCACCGGCGCCAACGGTTACTACTACATCGTGTCGCCGATCGGCGCGCCGACGGTTTCCTCCGGCGGCTACCCGGTACCCGCGATCAATAACGGCCAGAACCTGCTTGCCTTTACGACCGGCTCCGCGCCGGCGGCGGCGGCGCTGATGACGGCGTCGGGAAGCTCTGTGCAGACCGTCGTGAACCTCTACGGCAACGCGCTGACCGTCAACACGGCCGCGACGCTGTTCTCGCAGGCGCCGCAGAACGCCACCGAAGCGCGCGCGCAGAACGCCGCCGCGCTGGCGACCGCGGCCGGCAACGACGCGGCCGCGACCGCCGCGATCGATGG
>JASBVG010000098.1 GCA_030147505.1 Tardiphaga sp. | reverse complement strand
GCCCTCCTAATCGGTCGTATTTCCACTGCTCTTGCGGACATCGTCGTTCATCCTTCCCGATGCGAGAATATACTATGCTGTTCGCCACGGCACGCCTCCGCTCGCGGGCTTCGAGTTCCGATGCGCCTTGCACTCCTCCGCGCTCTGCGACGGGGTGTTCCGGCTGCACGTCGGCAGCGCTCGAACCGTCGCGGCGCACTTTTCCATCGGATTGACGGAGCATCGTCACAGGCAATCGAGCGCGGTCCGGCCGTCTTCCGATCGGCACAGCCGCAGGCAAGATAACGTGCGTTCCGTCGGTCCTGGTCTGCATCGGTCCTCATCCGCCGAGGGCGGATCTCCATGTTCAGAATGGCGTCCGTCAGTTGCGGGCGCGCTGCATGTCTCGTGTCAGCAAGTTGCTCATCGGTGGGCTCCCAGGAGCTTGCGATCCTTGGTGTGCGCCCGCTGCGCGGCGTCGGCAGTGCTCGCTGCCGGATCGCCGAGATAGAAGGTGCCGTCGCTCCACATGGCGTGCATGATGACGGCCAGTTTGCGGGCCACGGCGACGCACGCCTTGCGATGGCAGGAGCGCTTGGCGATCTCCTGGCCCCAGGCCTTCACCTTGTCCTTGCCCTTGAAGCGGGTCAGCAGTCCCGATGCCGCCTCGTAGAGCGCGCGGCGCACATCAGAGTCCCCAGCCTTTGAGATACGCCCCTGCACGTCGATCGATGTGCCCGACTGCCATCGCCTGGACGTCAGCCCGAAATAGGCGGCAACGTCGCGCGAGCGGCGGAAGCGGGACGGGTCGTCGATCGCCGTCATGAAGCTGAGCGCCGTCACCGGCCCGACGCCTGGGATCGCCATGAAGCGCCGGCACAGCTCGCTTTGCGCCACCAGCTTCACGACGAGATCGTGCAGCCGGCAATACTCCTTCCACAGCGCGGCGCGCGCCGACAGCATGGCGTCCATGAGCTCGCAGGACAGCGGATCGTCGGCCACCGCCTCCCGCACCGCCTGGTCGAACTTGCCGCGCGAGGTGCCACCGAGCTTGATCCCGAAGCTCTTCAGCGAGTGGCGGATGGCGTTCTCGAGATCGAGGAACTTGCGCTTCAGGTTGCGTCGATGCGTCAGCAGCAGGCGCATCCGGTAGCAGCTTTCCGTCTTCACGTGCGCCTGGCGGAACCAGCCTGTGCGCATGATGTGGGCGATCCCGAGGGCGTCCGCTGCGTCGGTCTTGTTGCGCTGGGCCGACATCGCGGCCCGCACATGCTGCGTCTCCAGGCAGATCGCCGGCAGGCCGAGCTTCTTGAGCTCGGGATGGAGCCAGGGCGACAGCGAGCCGGCCTCGTGGCCGACACGCTTCAATCGCCCAACGAAGGGCTTCAGCACCGCCAGCAACGCCTCCGGCTCGGTCGCCACCTTCACCGTCAGATGTACTTCACCGCGATCATCGACGACGCACACCGCCGTCTCCTCGATGGCCACGTCCAGCCCGCAAAAGAAGTCCATCACCCGCCTCCTGCGTTGCGTAACGCGGGAGATTTTACCGGGCGGCGAAGCTGTTGGTGGCGCGCTCTTCGGCGGGGAACCGTCCTGCCGATTACGGGCGGCA
>JASBVG010000014.1 GCA_030147505.1 Tardiphaga sp. | reverse complement strand
GCGCAAGCAGGCCTGGGCGCGGCTGTCCACCGATCTGGATGCGGGCAAGCTCGCTGAAATCACTCAGGAAATCGCGCTCGACCAGGTGATCGATGCCGGCGCCAAAGTGCTGGCCGGACAGGTCCGCGGGCGAATCGTGGTAAAGATCGGCTAAACCACGTTCAGACTTTACCAACCATCCTGCTCCATTGTTGCCTCAGTTGGTATGGTAAGCAGCGGGTAAAGACATCTGGCGGTCACATGCGGTGGCCATCCGCGCTCGGTTGTTTCGGAGTATCCCATGGTTGCGCGTTATGTGTTGGGGGCGGTGCTTGCCACCACGGTGGCTGCACCGGCATTGGCCGGCCAGAAGATGAATGCCGAAGAGGCACGCAAATTCGTCGCCGGCAAGGTCTTCGCGTTCAATTGCAATGACGGCACCCGTGGTGCCGGCCGCATCTTCGATGACGGTGGCGCGGCTGGCGCGGTGCAATTCTCCGGCACCGCTGCGGCGCGCAACATGCGCGTGCCCGGCAACACACTGCAGGTGCGCGGTCAGAATATCTGCGCGTCGCTCAAGGGTATGCCCTTCGAGCCGTGCTTCGATCTGGAAAAGAAGGACGAGCGCAGTTTCCGCGGCTCGGTCACCGTGCTCGGCTTCACCGGCTATTGCGATTTCCGCCACCAGGGCCGCGGCCAGTTGCTGATGGCCCGCTCGTTGTCGCATCCGCGCACCATGCGTACCCGCTCGGCTGATGCATCGGCTGGCGGCGAGACCGTGACCCGCGTGTCCACCCCGCGGGTCGAGAGCAGCAAGCTCGATCCGGTCTCCACCGGCGCCGTGAAGGCCGAACCGGCCAAGAGCGAACCAATGGAACTGCGCAAGTCCACCGACTAAGCTGTTTTACCTCTCGGAATTTAGAACGGCCTCGGATCGGAAGATCCGGGGCCGTTTGCGTTAGGGCTCTGTTCACCATGCCGGCGCGCTCACCACAGCGTGATCGCTGCGATGCACAATACCGATTGCAGCCTAATCGATAGCATCCTATCTAATTCTTATGCCCCCCACCACTGCACATGTGCAGGCCGAGCTTGGCCTGCTGGTCGCGCGTTTGGCCAGGGTCTGGCGCCGCAAGGCCGACCAGACCCTGGCGGCGCATGGTCTGTCCGAGGCCACCGCGCATCCGCTGCTGATCCTGTCGCGCGGCGGCCGCGAAAATGTGCGTCAGGGCGTGCTGGCGGAGGAAATGGGCCTCGAGGGCCCGTCGGTGGTGCGGCTGATCGATCTGCTCGCCGCGGAGGGGCTGGTCGAGCGGCGTGAGGACCCGACGGATCGCCGCGCCAAAGTCTTGCATCTCACCGAACTCGGTGCGGCCAAGGCCGACGAGATCAAGCGTGTGATGAAACGCACCCGTGCCGAGCTGATGAAGGGTATCGCAGCGGACGAACTCGCCATTGCGTTCGATGTGCTCAGCCGGATCGAACAATCTGCGCATCGCCTCTATGAGGCGGCGCTCGAAGATGAGGCCGCGTCATGACGAGCGCTGCCGACCGCCTGCCGTTCCTCGAACGCCATGCCGATATCATCTTTTCCGTAAAGACCTTCATCGCCGCCATGATGGCGTTGCTGATCGGCTTTGCTGCCGATCTGCCGCGGCCTTATTGGGCGCTCGCCACCGTCTACATTACCTCGCAGCCGCTGGCCGGCGCGACGCGCTCCAAGGCGCTGTACCGTGTCATCGGCACGCTGATCGGCGCCGTTGCCAGCATTGTATTTGTACCGACCCTGGTCAATTCGCCCGAACTGCTCAG
This sequence comes from Tardiphaga sp., assembly GCA_030147505.1. Lineage (GTDB taxonomy): Bacteria > Pseudomonadota > Alphaproteobacteria > Rhizobiales > Xanthobacteraceae > Tardiphaga. The sequence goes on along the minus strand of JASBVG010000014.1, from coordinate 44,938 downwards.
CCTCGCCATTGCGGCATGGGTCGGCCTCTGCCTGTATGTCTCGCTGCTCGACCGCACGCCGCGCAGCTACATGTTCATGCTCGCGGGCTATACCTGCGCGCTGATTGCCTTTCCCTCGGTGTCGGAGCCCGCCGCCATCTTCGATACGGCCGTGGCGCGCAGTCAGGAAATCATTGTCGGCATTCTCTGCGCCACCGTCGTTTCCACGGTGCTGCTGCCGCGCAGCGTCGGTCTCGCCGTGTCCGCGCGTGTCGATGGCTGGCTCAGAGGTGCACGCAAGCTGAGCCAGGACGTGCTGGTGGGACGCAGCGCCGATCAGGCCGTCCGCGACCTCCGCCTGAAGCTTGCCGCCGATGCGGTCGATCTCGACGGTCTCGCCGATCATCTCAGCTTCGATCGCAGCGTTGGTCGTGAGACCGTGCACTGGATGCGTGCGCTGCGGGTTCGCATGCTCACTTTCCTGCCGGCTCTCTCTTCGCTCGGCGATCGCATCGATGCACTCGGCCCTGACGCGCGAGCCAGGTATCCGCAGCTGGTCATGCTGCTCGACGATGTCGCGCAGTGGATCGGCAATGACGATCTCGACCGCGAGCCCGCGGAACGCCTGCGCGAGCGCATTGCCGCGCAGCGTCCGGTGTTGAACGCGACCTCGCCATGGGCCGAGATCATCGTGGCCAGCCTGCTGATGCGCCTGCGCGAACTCGTCGATATCTCCGCCGATTGCCGCATCCTGAATCAGGCGATTGCCAGCGGCGAGCGGCCGAACGGAGCGAAGCTCGTGTTTCAGCCGGAAGGCGGCGTCGCTCCGGCCCGTTATCGCGATCCCGGCATGGCGTTGTGGTCGTCCGCGGGAGCCTTCGTCACCATTCTGGTGTGCTGTGCATTCTGGATCCTGACCGGATGGACCGATGGCGCGACTGCGCCGATGATGGCGGCAATCGGCTGTTCCTTTTTCGCCAATATGGATGATCCCTCGGTCGGCCTGCGTGATTTCGCGAAATGGACGCTGGTCGCCATGATGATCATCGCGGCCTATCTGTTCGCGATCCTGCCGGCCATCAGCAATGTCGAAGTGCTGGTCTTTGCACTGGCGCCGTCCTTCCTGGTCTTCGGTTATCTGATCGCGCGGCCCGCGACCTTCTTCATCGGCATGATGCTTGCCGCCAATACGGCGACCATGATGGCGCTGCAGGAAACCTACAGCGCCGAATTTGCCTCGTTCGCGAATTCGAGTATCGCCTTCTTCGTCGGCATGGAACTGTCGTCGATTTCGATCCGGCTGATCCGCTCGGTTGGTGCGGAATGGAGCGTGCGCCGGCTGATGCGCCGCGGCTGGATCGCCATCGCGGAGGCCGCCGAACGCCGTGGCAATCGCGACCGCGCTGCGTTTGCCGGCGTCATGCTGAACCGCATCGGCGTGCTGGCGCCGCGCCTGCTCGCCCTGAAGGGGGCGGAGCTGCGCAAGGTCGACAATCTCCGCGAACTCCGCGTCGGTCTCAGCATCGTCGATCTCCGTCGTGCGCGCCATCATCTGTCGTCACGGACGCTGGGGGCGATCGATACGATGCTGGATGACCTCGCGCAGTGCTTCCGGAAACACGACGGCGCGGCGATGCCCCGTGCATTGCTGGCGCGGGTCGATCATGCCATGGCCGCGGCCGTCGATGAGCGCGGTTCTGGCCGCACCGATGCGCTGATTGGCCTGGTCGGCATTCGCCGTGGCCTGTTCCCGGATGCGCCGGACTATCAGCCTGAAGCCACTGCACATGTCGGGAGTGTTGCCGCATGAAATATCAGATCGACCTGTTCGGCGTGCTGCTGCCTTCGCTGATGCTGTGGCTGGTCATCACTTACGCCATCGGCGCATTGCTGCGCCCGTTGCTCGAACGCGCCGGCGTCTATCGCTTCGTCTGGCACCGCGCGCTGTTCGATCTCGCTCTTTACGTCTGCCTGCTGGGCGGCGTGGTTTATCTATCGTCTGGATTGTTGTCATGAAGAACATTGTTGCTTTCATCCGTCGTTTTGCCGTCACAGCGCTGGCTGTCGTCGCCGCGCTCGCCGTCGGACGTTATCTCTGGGTCTATTATATGGACGCGCCGTGGACACGTGACGGCCGCGTGCGCGCCGATGTCGTCACCGTGGCGCCGGATGTCTCCGGCTTCGCGACGGAAATTCTCGTGAAGGACAATCAGGCCGTTCAGCGCGGCGATGTGCTGATGCGCATCGATCGCGCGCGCTTCGTGCTGGCGCTGCAACAGGCCGATGCCGTCGTTGCCGGCCGCAAGGCGACGCTGGAGCAGGCCGACCTCGATCTGAAGCGCTACAATGATCTCACCACTGCCGCGGTCTCGCAGCAGAAGAAGGAGCAGGTGGTTGCCACGCAGCAGCTCGCGCAGGCGTCCTACGATCAGGCCGTCGCCGATCGCGGCGTGGCGCAGCTCAATCTCGATCGCAGCGAAATCCGCGCGCCGGTGTCAGGCCGCATCTCCAATATGGATCTGCGGCCGGGCACCTATGTCAGCGCGGGCAAGGGTGTGATGGCGCTGGTCGATACGTCCAGCCTGCGCGTCGACGGCTATTTCGAGGAGACGAAGCTGGCGCGTATCCATCCCGGCGATCCCGTCCGCATTCACCTGATGGGTGACAGCAAGGAACTCACCGGCTGCGTCGAAAGCATCGCCGCCGGCATCGAGGACCGCGATCGTGCGCAGGGCAGCAATCTGCTCGCCAATGTGACGCCCACTTTCAGCTGGGTGCGTCTGGCCCAGCGCGTGCCGGTTCGGATTGCACTGGATGCGCTGCCCGATGGCGGCACTCTGGTCGCGGGCCGGACGGCAACGGTTGAAATCCTGCCGAAGACCGACGCCGCAACGAAGGCGATGTGAGCTATACGCTCGCATCCGGCGCGGTGGCCATCGTTCTGACAGTGGCGAATCTGGTGCGGATCTCGCGCGGCGTGGCACCAAAACGCTTCTTGAAGGTACGGTTGAAATAGGAGAGGTCGCCGAAGCCGACGCCAAAGGCGATGGCGCTCACGGTGTGGTCCATCCGGTTGCCGTCGCGCAGCATGTGGAAGGCGCGCTCAAGGCGGCGTTCGAGCAGATAGTCGGAGAAGGTACGTCCCTCGGCCTCGAACAGTTTCTGGAAATAGCGCGTGGTGACGCCATAGGTGTTGGCAAGCTGCTCCAGCGACAGCGATGACTGGCCGAGCCCGACCTCGATATCGGCCTTCAGTGCAAGCAATGAGATGCTGGAGCGATCCCGTACCTGTCCGCTCAGCCTGGTGGGCGCGTCCGCCTCAGCGATCATCGCGGTGACGAGGCCATTCATGTGGTCCACGGCGAGGTCAGCGAGAGCTGCAGAATTCATCGGCAGCAGACCCCGCATGATCGCCGCCGCATAGTGGCCAAGCGCAATCAGGCCGCCATTGTCATGGGCGATATGGCGCATGTCTGTGCGGACATGGCGAGTCATCTGCAGGCAGTCGATCCGTCCCACATCATGCATGATGAAAGTGGCCGCGGTGCTGGCGTCAAGCACGACGGCTTCGCGCTGCATGCAGGTTTGCCGTTGGCCGTTCTGTTCGACGATAACGACACCGTCGGACGGTCGCACGATCAGGATATGCTGACCTGCGTCCTCTGTGGTCTCCTGGGGAGAGGCATCTGGTAGCATCCAGCGGAGCGCCGGATCGAAGCAGGACATCAGTCCGAGATCGGGCTGCATCTGCAGGATCGCCTTGGACTGGAATGGAGCTGCGCGAAACGACCCAAGGGAATCGCGGTGCACCGCCTTCCACGGCAAGCGCGCTTCGAGTGGCTTGCGCGTGAACTCATCGATATCGTCCGCGACCAGCCAGAGCGGCACCAGCGGACAGTCCGGGGCGGCATCGCTGCAGGATGGAGCACGCGAGTGATGCCGCTTTGCCACAGCGGAAAATCCAAATCGCGTCGTTCGCTCCAGTCCGACTATCAAGTCCCCGAGTCCAAGTAATGCGATGGCGCCGTGCGGTATCGCTGGCTGCGAAGATAGACGGATTGCGCAAGCGTAAGAAGCGTAAAGCGGCGGCTGGAATTTACATTGATTCCAAATTGCCCGGGCTCTTTGCCCATTGCTTGGCCGGTCGGCGCGCGTGCTTCGTCTTCCCGTTCGAACCGAAGAATCCGGGCATCATGCGCACCAGCAAATTTCTTTTCGTCTCAGCTCTTGGTCTCATCTCGACGCAGGCCGCGGCCCAGCAGCGTGCACCGGTCGCGCTCGAGGAGATCACCGTGACGGCCGCACGTGCCGAGCGTGCGATCTCGGATATTCCGCAGACGGTGCAGGTGGTGCAGCAGAAGGAGATCGAGGAGCAGCTCAAGCAGACCGGCAGCGCCTCGGCAGTGCTGGCCAAGCTGCTGCCGGGATTCTCGGTGTCGAACCAGACCATCTCGGGCGCGTCCGAAACCTATCGCGGCCGTGATCTGCTGGTGCTGATGGACGGCGTGCCGCTGACCACGCCGCTCCGCGATGTCTCGCGGCTGCTGTCGCTGATCGATCTGAATTCCGTCGAGCGGATCGAACTGGTCGCCGGCGCATCCAGCCTGTATGGCGCCGGTGCAACCGGCGGTACGGTGAATTTCATCACCAAGAAGGCGCAGCCCGGTGGTCCGCGCGTCAGTGTCAATACCGCGCTGCGCAGCTTCACAACGGATCCTGGCGGGTCGCTGGCGCCGGAACTGTCCGCGACGGTCAGCGGCAAGGGCGCCAACGGCATCGACTATCTGTTCGTCGGCAGCGGCCGCGGCGCGCAGAAGACCTATGACGGCGCCGGCCGCGAACTGCCGTCGGACGCCATGCTCGGCCAGGGCGGCGGCGATCGCTTCGTCAGCGGCAATTTCCTCGGCAAGGTCGGCTACGATTTCGATGGCGGCAAGCGCATCGAGGCGTCCATCGCCCAGTTCTATCTGGACCAGACGCCGCGCTATCTGACCAATTATGCCGGCGCCTATGCGCGCCCCGATTTCACCAAGCCCTATACGGGCGAGAGCGTGCTCGAAGACACCCGCACGATCCAGCTCCGCTACAGCGACAGCGATTTCGTGCTCGGCAATCTCAGCGTGGTCGGCTTCTATAACGACATCAAGAAACGCTTCAACTATTCCGAGTTTTCCTACCCTTACAATTCGCTGGTCTATTATTCCGGCAATCCGCTCAGCCCGACCAGCCTGGCGAACCAGACGACCTTGTTCTCCGAGCGCGGCGGCATGAACCTGTCGATCGATACACCGCTCGACAAGATCTGGAGCGGCGCGCGCATCACCTGGGGCACCGATGTCGTTCACGACAAGACCTGGCAGACGCTCACCGATGGCCGCGACGTGTTCACGCCGCTGACCCAGGTCACCACCGCAGGCTTCGCGCTGGCGCAGGTGCCGATCACCGATCGCCTCACCGTACGCGGCGGCGTCCGCTATGAGCATTTTGATCTCAGCGTGAATAATTTCCAGCGGCCGACGGCCTATGCGCAGACGCCGATCGGCAACAGCGTGGTGGCGCTGGTGCTGCCGCAGCTCAATGTCATCGGCGGCGACTACGAATATGCCTCGCCGACCTACAATCTCGGCGCCACTTTCAAGCTCGCGCCACAGATCGAGATGTTCGGCGGCTTCTCGCAGGGCTACGCACTGCCCGATGTCGGCGCCTATACGCGCCGCGCCGGTCTCTCCTCCACCGCCTATGCCTGTACGCTCGCGGCGCCGAATTGCCTGACGCCGGCGCGCCAGAGCATCAGCTTCTCATCGATCTCGCCGGAGCCGCAGATCGTCAACAATTACGAACTCGGCATTCGCGGCGGCAACGGGCCCTACAAGGGCAGCATCACCGGCTTCGTCAGCACCTCGGACAAGGGCGTGACCTTCGATCCCGTCACCAATCTCATCTCGCAGCAGAAGGAGATGATCTACGGCGTCGAATATATCGGCGAGATGGCGGTGACCTCGAACTTCACCTTCGGCACCACGATCGGCTATCGCGAAGGCCGCTATGACAGCAACAAGGATGGCGTGCTGGATAGCTGGCTGCCCAACAACCGCATCGCCACGCCGGTGCGCGGCCTGGTCTATGGCGATTATCGCTTCGACAACGGCATCAAGTTGCGGGTTGAGGGTGAGGGCTGGTCGGGCCGCAATCGCGGCATCAATCTCGCGAATACGGTCTACCCGATCGAGGGCGGTTTCACCATGAATGCGGCGCTGAGCGGTCCGGTCTATGGCGGCGAGGCCTATGCGGCGGTGAACAACCTGTTCGATACCGCCGTGCAGAATCCGACCGCCACATCGGTGCGCAACCTGCCGGTCTATTCGTGGGGCCGTACGGTCACCGTGGGCTATCGCAAGACGTTCTAAACTGAATCCTTCCAAGGCCACTTCCCAGGGAGTTCGAATTGCGATCATGGTCGATCTGGAGATTGCAGGCAGCCTGCTGACGCTGCGGTTCCTGCCGCCTTATGCGGATAAGGACGAACGCGACTATCTGGACGCGCTGGTTCGGGTCGGCCGGCATGCGGAGCCGTTCGAATTCCTGATCCTGTTCGGCGGCGGCGGGCGCAAGCTGTCCATGGCCGGCGAGCGCGAGCAGGCGCTGTGGTTCAAGGCGACGCGCAAGCATGTGTCGACGCATTGCCGTGCCGTCGCCATCGTGCGCCCGGGAGCCAACGAGAAGATGCAGGAGACGTTTCGCAAATTGTGGCCGATGCCGCTGGTGGCGCTTGAGGACGAGACCACGGCGCGCAGCTTCCTTGCAAGACATAGCGGGGCGCCATGACTGCGCTGGAGATGCCGGCAGCCCAGCCAGCTGTCATGGGACGCAAGCGGCTGTTCGTCGTGCTTGCCGGTCTCTATCTGGCACAGGCGATCCCGTCCTATCTGTTCGCCGCCGCGCTGCCGCCGATCATGCGCGAGGCCGGCATGTCGCGCACGTCCATCGGCTATCTGAGCATCTGGTTCCTGCCGCTGCTGCTGAAGTTCTTCTGGGCGCCAGTGGTCGATCGCATCCGCCCCTTCGCAAGGTCGCATCGGGCGGGGTGGGTGATCGTCACCCAGGCCGGCGTCATTCTCAGCCTGCTCTGTTTGATCCCGTTCGGTCCGACCAATATCTGGGGCATCGCCACCGTCGGCCTGATCGGATCGCTGCTGATCTCCACCCAGGATATCGCCACCGATGGCTATGCTGCCGCGCATCTCGCCCCGGAAGATCGCCCGATCGGCAATGCGATCCAGGGCGGCTCTGTGGCCTTCGGCGTCGTGATCGGCGGCACGCTGGGGCTGGTCCTCTATGCCCAGATCGGCTGGACCGGCATGCTGCTGACCATCGCGGGCTTCTCGCTGATCCCGCTCGCCGCTGCCTTCGCCATGCGCGAGAGCGAAACGGTGCAGCCGGATCCCGCGGCGCCGCGGCCGTCCATCATGGCGTTCCTGCGCCGGCGCGAGGTGCGCAACATTCTCTGGATCGCGCTGATCTACCGGGTCAGCGAGGGTCTCGTGAAAGCGATGGAGGGCAGCTATCTCGTCGATGCCGGCGTGCCGCTGACGCAGATCGGCTATCTCTCGGGCGGCGCTGCCGCAACGGCGGGGCTCGCGGGTGCGGCCATCGCCGCATGGCTGCTGCATCGCTTCGGCAGCGGCTTGACGCTCGGCCTGCTCGGCATTCTGCGCACCATCTGTTTCGCGCTGTTCACTGCACACGCGCTCGGTCTCGTCACCGGCATCCTGCCGATCTTCGGCGCCGCCGGCTTCCAGACGCTGATCCGCTATATGGAGATCGTCGCGCTCTACAGCCTGTTCATGGCCGCGTCATCCAGGGAGCAGCCGGGCACGGATTTCACGATCCTGTCCTGTGCCCAGCTCATCGTCTACTTCATTGGCTCGCTGGTGTCGGGCCGCATCGCCGATTGGCTCGGCTATAGCGCGCTGTTCAGCGCCGCCACGGTTCTGTCGCTGATCGCCACGCTGGCGACCATGCGCATTCTCGCGGCCAAGCCGGTCAGTTCGACACCGCAAGGTCCTTCGTGAAGCTGCGGTCCACTGCCTTGCTCACATCCACCTGTTTGCCCAGGATGCCGTAACGCGTCGCTCGGTCGGAAGCGTCCTGAAACTCCTTCACCACGCCATCGTCGATGGCGATCGGCCGCGTGTCCTGCTTCTGATATGCGCGCAGCAGCACATCCTCGGGCAGCTTGGTCAGCTCCGCCGTGTTCTTGGCATATTCGGGCAGACGTGAGCGGGACCATTCGCGCGCCTTGTTCAGGCGGCTCAGGAAGTCCGCTACTGCTTCGCGCTTGGTGGCGATGGCCTGGTCGGAGGCGATGATGAAAGTGAGCGTCGGCGTCAGTCCGGCACCATCGGCGACGACGCGCGCATTGTCTTTCAGCAGCGCATAGGACACATAGGGCTCCCAGACGGCCCAGCCATCGATGGAGCCGGCGACCAGCGCGATCTTGGCGTCCACCGGGCCGAGGGGCGCGAAGGTCGCGTCGGTGATCTTGTAGCCCTGCTTCTCCAGCGTGGCATCGATCAGAAACTGACCCCAGCCGCCGCGCGTGCCGGCGAGCCGCTTGCCCTTGAGATCGGCGGCGGTCTTGATCGGCGAGTCGTTACGCACGAGGATCGCTTGTGTGTCGGCATTGGCGCGGACGCCGCCGATCGCCTTGATCGGCGAGCCGTTGGCATAGACGGTCAGAAAGGCGAGATCGCCGGTATGGCCAACGTCCAGCGCGCCGGCATTGATGGCCTCGAGGATCGGCGCGGCCGCCGGGAATTCCGACCACTGGATCTTGTAGGGCAGGTCTTTCGCCAGGCCGGAAAATTCCAGCAACGAGCGGTTGCCGCCCTTCTGGTCACCGACACGAAGCACGATCTGGTCGGCCGCGAAGGCGGTGCTTGCGAGGGTTGCGCCGAAGGCAGTGGCGATGACCGCCGAGAGCAGGCGGCGGGTGGTAGAAGTGTCGGTCATTGTCGATTTTTCTCTGATGCGATGAGGCCCGTCAAAGCTACGGTCGGCGCGCGTTCAGTCAATGAAATGGCCGACTGAACTATCGGGGGCTTTGGCAAGGAACCTATCGCCGGACGCGCAACCGATGGAAGGAATGCGTTCTGCGCCCATTTTAGTGCCGGCGGCGCGCCCGTCCGCGTCGCAGAATAGCCATTTCTTTGAGACGAAATGCTGCCAGCATCGATCTTTGCGAGATCTATCAATTTTTAGTCGCCCGGCAGCGGGCCGGGAGCATTTTGACGTGTCGTCGGTACTTCAGTTGATTTCGTCGCTGACCGTGGGCGGGTCAGAGCGACTGCTGATCAATTTCGCAGCGAGTTGCACGCCGGGCGCGGGCATCCCGCAGGTTTTTGTTGTCATCAATGACCGTGTCCATCCGGATCTTGAGGCCGAACTCACGGCCGCCGGTCATCCCGTCTATTTTCTTCGTCGCGCGCCGGGCAATCGCAATCCGCGCATCATCCTGACGTTGCTGAATATCATCCGTCGCCACGACATCCGCGCCATTCATGCCCATGACAGCGGTGCCAAGCATTTCGCCATGCTGAGCAAGCTATATCGACCGATGAGCGTCGGTACTACGATCCACAACACCGGCATTGTGCAGTCATGGGACCGGGTGAAGTTGCGGCTGCACCAGCGCTTCGTCGACTGGAATATCGCCATCTCCGCTGCCGTGGAGCGCGAGTGCCAAGCCGTCAATCTGAAGCGCCTGTTCAAGGTGCATAACGGCATTTCGCTGCATCCCTTCCGCGCGATCGATCGTGCACGCGCGTTCACCGCACCGCTGCGCCTCGTCAATGTCGCGCGCATCTATCCGAAGCAGAAAGGACAGGACGTCCTGATCAAGGCGCTGGCGATCTGCGCGAGGGAGGGCCTCGATGTTCGCTGCGATTTCGTCGGCAGTCCGCCCGAAGGCGACAGCGCCACCATGGGCAGTCTGAAGGCGCTGGCGATCGCCGAAGGCGTTACGGATCGCGTCCGTTTCCTGTGCGGCCGTACCGATGTGCGCGAGCCGCTCGCCGAAGCGGATATGTTCGTGCTGCCATCGCGCTTCGAAGGTTTCGGTCTGGTGTTGCTGGAGGCCATGGCCGCGGGCCTTCCGGTAATTGCGGCGGATGTGGATGGACCGGCCGAGTTGCTGGTGGATGGCTCTAACGGCATCAAGTTTGTAGTTGGTAGCGAGCGCGACCTTGCCGGGAAGATCATGGCGCTGGCGGCGCGTCCCGATCTCGCCGCGCGATTGGCGGCAACCGGGCGCGCATTCGTTACCGAATTCGACATCGCCAATATGCGCGATCAGTATTTTGGTATCTATGCGCAGATGATGAAGGTGAGCTGAAGCCTACGCTTTTCGCACCCGCTTGCCGCCGTCCGAAAGTTTCTCCGCCAGAAAATCCAGCAGCACTTCCACGCGCGCAGGGCGCGGGCCGCCCGGCGGTGTAACGAGATAGACGCCGCTCAGCGTTTGCGACCAATCGCCCAGCACCGTTTCGAGATCGCCGCGTGCGATCGCATCGTCGACGATGAAATCCGGCAAGCCGCCGATGCCGAGGCCTGCGATCAGCGCCGGCATCACGGCTTCCCCATTGTTGACGTGCAAGGGCCCGCTCGGCCGCACGCTGACCAGTTCACCGGACGCATTGGTGAAATGCCAGACGCCGGGCGTCGAAAGATAGGTGTAACCGAAGCACTTGTGCTCGGCGAGTTCGGACGGATGCGTCGGTCGGCCATGCCGGACGAAATAGGAGGGGGCTGCCACGATGTGGCGCTTCACCGCGCGCAGCCGCCGCGCGATCAGCGAGGAGTCCGCCAACGAGGCGATGCGGACGGCGGCGTCGAAGCCTTCGCCGATAAGGTCCACCGTGGCGTCGCTGAGATTGAGGTCGATGGAGACCTCGGGATATCTGGCGAGAAATTCCGGCAGCAGCGGTGCGATGGTGCCGGTGCCGTAGGTCATCGGCGCCGCCAGCCGCACCAGCCCGCGCGGCGTCGCCGATTGCGCCAGCGCCTCGTTCTCCAGCGCCTCGCCATCGGCCAGCAGTTGCGCCGCCTTGATCGCCAGCGTCCGGCCGGCATCGGTGAGCGCCAGCCGCCGCGAAGTGCGGTTGAACAGCCGCGCCCCAAGCCGCTCCTCAAGCCGGCTCACGGCTTTGGAGACGGTCGCCTTGGACAAAGTCAGTTCGGTTGCCGCCGCCGCGAAGGACTGCAGTTCGACCACCTTGGCGAAGATCGCCAGCGCCTCGAAATCAGGAAGTCTCGACATCAAATCCAGAAACGATGAGTTTCAATCGTTTCTATTTATGCATCAAAGCTCTGGTTTTATCTAGAGCCCATGCCCATCGTCATTGCGAGGCACCCGCAGGGTTACGAAGCAACCGGCGGCGCCACGCAAGGGCGCCTCGCAATGACGGTTTGGGACCACACAGGAGACTGCCCCAATGACCAAAGTCCTCGTCCTCTATTATTCCGCCTACGGCCATATTGAAGCGATGGCCAATGCCGTTGCCGAAGGTGCTCGCGAAGCCGGCGCCACCGTCGATATCAAGCGTGTGCCAGAGCTGGTGCCCGCTGAGGTCGCCAAGGCCTCGTATTACAAGCTCGATCAGGCCGCCCCGATCGCCAAGATCGACGACCTCGCCAATTACGACGCGATCATCGTCGGCACGGGCACCCGCTTCGGTCGCATGGCCTCGCAGATGGCGAACTTCCTCGATCAGGCCGGCGGCCTGTGGGCCAAGGGCGCGCTGCATGGCAAGGTGGGCGGTGCCTTCACCTCGACCGCGACCCAGCATGGCGGCCAGGAGACCACGCTGTTCACCATCATCACCAATCTGCTGCATTTCGGCATGACCATCGTCGGCCTGAACTACGGTTTCCAGGGCCAGATGAAGCTGGATGAAGTCACCGGCGGCTCGCCCTACGGCGCGACCACTATCACCGGCGGCGACGGTAGCCGTCAGCCGAGCGAGAACGAACTCGCTGGCGCCCGTTATCAGGGCAAGGTGATCGCCGAGACCGCCAAGAAGCTGCACGGCTGATCGGCAACGCTTGATCTGCATGGGGCGATGCTCGTATGAGCGTCGCCCTTTTGCATGTCTTGGCGATAGGACTGGATAACCCGATGGTCACGACGTAACGTCCCCGCCATGTCCAAGTCAGCCAGCCCTGTGCCAGCCCTCAGCATCCGCATCGACCTCGATCCCGAGGGGCGCATCGGTCCGGGCAAGATCCAGCTTCTCGAAAACATCGAGGCCACCGGTTCGATCTCCGCCGCCGGTCGCGCCATGGAGATGTCCTACAAGCGCGCCTGGGATCTGGTGGACGAACTCAACCGCATTTGCGGTCAGGCCGCCGTGGAGCGGCAGACCGGCGGCAAGAATGGCGGCGGTGCGATGCTCACCCCGTTCGGCGCGAGCCTTGTCACGCGCTACCGGGCGATCGAGCAGGCCGCTGCCACCGCCGCCCGCAAGCAGTTGCTGGCGTTGAAAAGCGACATCGCCGGGAAGCGAAAGGTACGATAGCGGCTCAGCGGCTCGCCGCTGTATCCTCCCGGATATACCGATCCCGCGGCGGGATTGGCCTTTTGAATGCCTCCATTCTGCAATAGGATCGTGCCGTCCCGTCCTGGATGTCACAATGTTCGATTCCCAATGCGATCTGGCTGCGCTGGTCTATGAGAAAGACCAGGACCCCGATGCGGTGCTGCACGGCTTCGCGGACGATCTCGGCGCGCAGGGCATCCGCGCCGTCGGTCTCGTGCAACTCGGCCACCGCGACTTCGACGTGCCCAAGCTCAATGCCGTGATGTTGCATACCGGCGAGCATGTGCGGCTGTTTCAGGATCTCGGCCCCGGTGCCAGAGGCTGCAAACTCGATGTCGGCCAGTTGCTCGACGCCGGCACCCGGGTGGCCGATGCCATCGACCAGGGCGCCGACCTCGTCATCATCAATCGCTTCGGCAAGCAGGAACGCGAGGGCAAAGGTCTCGCCTATCTGATCGAACGCGCGCTCTCCGGCGACATTCCCGTGGTGATCGCCGTCCCCTCGCACCGTTTCGCCGAATGGATCGCTTTTGCCGATGGCATGAGCGTGAAGCTGCCGTGTTCGCGCGAGGCGCTGGACGCCTGGTGGCTGAAAGTTTCACGCCGCGGCGGCGCAGTTGCCGAGCTGGTCCAGCAGAGCTTTTGCGCGACGGTGAAGTAGCTCGCTTTGAGGCAGCCTGTCGTCGCCCGGTCAAGCCGGTGACGGCAAATCGGGCCTGATAGCTCTCCTCATGCCGCTCCCGTAAACCGCTCGCTTCGCAGCGCACGCGCGTTGAACTTTGGTTCGACTTGCGCTTGCATGTGCTAGCTTGTCGCAGATCGGTCACGGTGCTAGATGTCTGGTCATCGTACAACTTGACGCGTGCAGGCTGGCGACACGTGTGACCCTGAAAACAGGGTGCAACCAAGAATAACGGCGCAAATGCCGGTCATCGGGAAATCAGGGAGGATTTCGTCCATGAACAGGAGAGAGGTCGTCACCAGCGGCCTGGCCGCGCTTGCGGCTGGCACGGTGGGGTTCGGCGGTGCCATGCCCGCGCGCGCCCAGAGCAAGATGGTGCTCAAGGCATCGGATGTTCATCCGCTCGGCTATCCCACGGTGGAATCCGTCGTCCGCATGGGCAAGAAGCTCGAGGCGGCGACCAATGGCCGGCTCAGCATCCAGATGTTTCCCTCCATGCAGCTCGGCGGCGAGAAGGAGGCCATCGAGCAGGCCCAGGTCGGCGCGTTGCAAATTGCCCGCATCTCGGTCGGCGCTGTCGGCCCGGTGGTCGACGACGTCAATGTCTTTAACATGCCCTTCGTCTTTCGCGACTCCAGGCACATGGAAGCGGTGCTTGATGGCGAGATCGGCAACGAACTTCTGAACAAGATCACGTCCAACGAGAAGACGAAACTGGTCGCGCTCGGCTGGATGAATGCGGGCTCGCGCAACATCTACAACAGCAAACATCCGGTGAAGACGCTGGCGGACCTCAAGGGCCTCAAGATCCGCATGATCGGCAATCCGCTGTTCATCGACACGATGAATGCGCTGGGCGGCAACGGTGTCGCCATGGGCTTCGATCAGGTTTTCAGCGCCATGCAGACCGGCGTGGTCGATGGCGCCGAGAACAACCTGCCGTCCTTCGTGGCGCAGAATCACTATCAGGTCGCCAAGTATTTCTCGATGACCGAGCATCTGATCATTCCGGAGCTGCTGGTGTTCTCGAAGGCGTCGTGGGCCAAGCTCACGCCGGAGGATCAGGCGATGCTGAAGAAGTTCGGCCGCGAGGCGCAGCTCGAACAGCGCACACTCTGGTATGAAGCCGAAGCCAAGGCGCTGGAGAAGATGAAAGAGGTCGGCACTGACATCGTCATGTCCATCGACAAGGCGCCGTTCCGCGAGGCGGTGAAGCCCGTGTGGGACAAATACGGTGCGAAATATGCCGACATGACGAAGCGCATCGCGGCAGTGAGCTGAGGCACAGCGCAGGTTGAAGCTCTCACTGCCGTCACCCATGCGCTGACTGCATTTACTGGATCGCCCGGTCAGGCCGGGCGATGACAGCGGAAATTGAGGCTCTGATGTCCGAAGCCATCTCCAAGAGAATGATTGTTGCACAGGAGAAGACAACAAACGGAACCGCTCTCGCTTTCCGCCGCGCGATGAACATCCTCTATTGGACGGGCGCGGTTATCTCCTGCATCGCGCTGGTGCTGATCTCCTTCATCATCCCCTGGGCGGTCTATACCCGTTACATTCTGAATAGCGCCGCGTCATGGCCGGAGCCACTTGCGGTGTTGCTCACCGTCGCCGTCACCTTCATTGGCGCGGCGAATTGCTATCGCCAGCGCATCCACATGAACATGACCGTTGGCACCAACCTGCTGCCGCCGAAAGCGCGCGCGGGCGCGGCCTTCATCAGCGAACTGCTGATGGCCGCCATGGCCCTTTTCATGCTGATCTGGGGCGGGGCATTGGTGGAAACCACCTGGGGCAATTCGGTCGACGAATTTCCCTGGCTCTCGGTCGGCGTCACCTATCTGCCGATCCCGGTCTCCGGCGCCATGATGCTGCTTTACGTTATCGAACGCCTCACCATCGGGCCGCCCCCGCAGGATGGAACCGACGCGCATGTGCCCCTGGAGTGAGGGGGTGAATATGCGGCGACGCTCCCTCCTCTCCTCTCCCCGGAGGGGAGAGGGGGCCTGCCTGAGCGTGTTGTGACTTAATAGGATCATCCATGGACATCGCCGTTCTCCTGCTCAGCATGTGCTTCTTTTTCGCGATCGGCATGCCGATCGCCTTTGCCCTCGCGCTCGCCGCCTTGGTCGGGGCGCTGTGGATCGATCTTCCCGTCGAAGCCGTGATGCAGCAGCTCTCGTCGGGTGTTGGCAAGGTATCGATGCTCACGGTGCCGTTCTTCGTGCTCGCTGGCGCGATCATGGCGGAAGGGGGCATGGCGAAGCGTCTCGTCGATTTCGCCGCTGTGGTTGTCGGCTTCACCCGCATCCGGGGCGGCCTCTCGCAGGTGAATATCCTGGCCACCACCATCATGTCCGGCATCTCCGGCTCGTCTGTGGCGGATACGTCGGCGATCGGCTCGGTGATGATCCCGCAAATGGCGGAGAAGGGTTATCCGCGCGTCTTCGCCACCAATGTGACCATTTCCGCCTCGGTGCAGGCGATCATGGTGCCGCCGAGCCACAATGCAGTGATCTATTCACTCGCCACCGGCGGCGTGGTGTCGATCACCAGTCTTTTTCTCGCAGGTATCGTGCCGGGGCTGCTGCTCGGCTTCGCCATCATGCTGCTCTGCCTTTATTTTGCTTATCGCGACGGCCATCCCAAGGGTGAGCCGGTGCCGGTGAAGCAGGCGTTGAAGATGCTCGGCGATGCCACCTGGGGCATCGTCACGCTGATCATCGTGCTCGGCGGCATCCTCACCGGTATCTTCACGCCGATCGAGGCCGGCGCCGTCGCCTGCGTCTGGGCGTTCTTCGTCACCATGTTCATCTATCGCGACTACAAATGGTCAGAGCTTCCAATGCTCACCTATCGCACGCTGCAGACGGTGGCGATGGTGCTTACGCTGGTCGCCACAGCGTCCTGCTTCGGCTATGTCGCCGCGCTGATGCAGATGCCGGCCAAGATGACCGATTTCTTCGTTGCCATCTCGTCGAACAAATATGTGCTGCTGATGTGGCTCAACATCATGCTGCTGGTGCTCGGCACCGCGCTCGATCTGGCGCCGTTACTGCTCATCTGCACGCCGATCCTGCTGCCGGTGGTGAAGAGCTTCGGCATCGACCCCGTGCATTTCGGAATCGTCATGCTGCTCAATCTTGGCATCGGTCTGCTCACTCCGCCGGTCGGCACCACTTTGTTCGTCGGCTGCGCCATCGGCAAGGTGTCGGTGGACGAGGTGATGCGCGGCATCTGGCCGTTCTACTGGGTGATGTTCGCGGTGCTGATGCTGGTCACCTATGTGCCATGGTTCTCGATGGCGCTCCCGCATGCATTCGGGTTCAGATAGGCAGACCACTCTCTCTGTTATCATCCAACTCCGTCCCTCATGGTGAGGAGCGCGCTCTTGCGCGCGTCTCGAACCATGAGATGGCTGGGCTCGGAGTGTGCGATCATCCTTCGAGACGCCGCTGCGCGGCTCCTTCAGGATGAGGGCGGAGCTGAATGATGGGCTACGGCGTCACCTTCAGAGCCGCAGGACGAATGAGCCGATGGCGCGTGAAGCGAGCCCTGTGCACGCGCTCCCGCTCAATCACTTGCTCAAGTCCCAGCCAATAACGAAGGATTAACCCTGACCAGCAATGGTTTGACACATTGCATCGGTGTGAGTCGCCCTTTCCCTCGGTTGTTGCCGGACAGGGGGCACATCCACGGTCAAGCCCGGTCGGTAACCGGCTTTCCCGATCGGCGGTCCCTGGCTGGGAAGGAATGCGAAGAATGGTACGGCCGCGACGTGGCGCCAATGCCGCAGGACCCCGACGGTCGTTGTTTCTCACCACCGCGATTGTCACGCTCATCTCCGCAATGGCCGGCCCGAGATCGGCCAGCGCGCAATCGGTGGTCATCACGGGTAACAACAACTTAGGCAGCCTTGCTGCACCGGGTTGGTCGACTGTCGATGACGTGTCTGTTGGCTACACTGGTCCGGGCACAATGGACATCACCGCCGGCGGCGCGGTGAACAATGCCAACGGTTATATCGGCGACGGTGCCACCGGCCAGGGAACGGTCACCGTCTCGGGCTCTGACGGCAGCGGCAATGCCTCGACCTGGACCAACAATGGCAACCTCGTTGTTGGTCAGGATGGCAGCGCCACGCTGAACATCCAGAATGGCGGCGTGGTGAACAATGCATATGGCTATGTCGGCGCCGGGGCGACCGGCGTCGGCAATGTCACTGTCACGGGACAGGGCTCGACCTGGAATAACAGCGGTCAGACCATCATCGGTGACCTCGGCACGGGCGCGCTCAGCATCCTGAATGGCGGTGTGGTGAACACTGGAACGACAGCCACCCTCGGCAACCAGTCCGACCCCTCAGGCACTGGTGCCGGCACAGTCACTGTCTCGGGTCACGATGCGAGCGGCAATGCCTCGACCTGGAACATTGCCAACCAGATCCTTGTTGGCGGCGCTGATGACGTGAACAGCAGGGGCACGCTCAATATCCTCAACGGCGGGGTGGTGAACAGCGGCCAGGGCGTTATTGCCTGGGGGATCGGCAGCCAGGGCGATGTCACGGTCTCGGGACGCGATACCAACGGCCATGCATCGACCTGGAAAGCCGAGAACAATATCTATGTGGGTTTTAATGGAAACGGCACGCTCAAGGTTCTGGATGGGGCTGCGGTGACGACCAGCGCGGCCGGGGGCGGCGCTGCCGCTGTCTATATCGGTTACTTTGCCGGGAGCACGGGCGCGGTTACGGTTGCGAGCAGCACGGGCAATGTCTCGAGTCTGACGGCATCTGACCGCATTGACGTCGGCAGCCAGGGCAGCGGTACGCTGACCGTTGAAAAAGGCGGCTTCGTCAATGCTCTGAGCGAGGTTTATGTCGGTCACTACAGCGGCAGCAGCGGAGCGCTGTATCTCAACGGCGATGCCACCGGGCGCGGCGTTGTCGAAACCGGCGCGGTGATCAAGGGGGCCGGCGTCACCACGATCCTCGACCTCAATGGCGGCATTTTGCGTGCGAACCGCGATGAAGCCAATTTCCTCAACGGCTTTACGGCGCTGACCGTGGGCGCCGGAGGCGCCTGGTTCGATACCAACACATACGACATCGCCATCGGTACCGATTTTTCCGGTACGTCGAGCTTCAACAAGCTCGGCCTTGGGATGCTGACCCTGACCGGCGATAGCTCCGGCTTTACCGGTGCATCGACGGTGTCGGCCGGCACGCTGGCCGTCAACGGAATATTGGGCGGCAGCATGCTGGTCGATACAGCCGGGCGGCTGACCGGCACCGGTCAGGTCGGCGTCACGACCAACGGTGGCGTCATCGCGCCAGGCTATGGCGGGGCCATGGGTACGCTCACCATCCAGGGCAGCTATGTCGGCAATGGTGGTCGCCTGGAAATCGCAACGGTGCTTGGTGACGATAATTCGGCGACGAGCCGCCTCGCGATCAACGGCGCCACCTCTGGCAGCACGCAGGTCACGGTCATCAACCGTGGTGGCCTCGGCGCGCAGACCATCGAGGGCATCAAGATCGTCGACGTGACGGGAGCGTCGAACGGCAGCTTCATTCTCGACGGCAATTATATCTTTCACGGCGCCCCGGCGGTGATCGCGGGGGCCTATGCCTATCGTCTCTATCAGGGCGGTGTCTCCACGCCTACGGACGGCGATTGGTATCTGCGTTCCGCCTTGACCGACCCGGGGACGCCGGGCGGCGCGGGCGGTACCACGCCGCTCTATCAGCCGGGTGTGCCGGTCTACGAAGCCTACGGCGCCAATCTGCAAGCGCTCAACGCTCTGTCGACGCTTCAGCAGCGTGTCGGCACTCGCACCTGGATGCCCGGTTCTCCAACCGATGGCAATGGAATCTGGGGCCGCACCGAAAGCACACGCGGTCGCTTCAATGCCGCGGTTTCGTCGACCGGCCTGGATCAGAGCATCGATACCTGGAAGATGCAGGTGGGTGCGGATCGGGTGCTGCTCGATACCGCCACCGCAGGACGTCTGGTAGCGGGTATCAATGTTTCCTATGGCGAGGCCAACAGCCGGATCAGTTCGGCCTTCGGCGACGGTGCGCTCAAGACAAACGGCTACGGCTTTGGCGCAACATTAACCTGGTATGGTCTGCAAGGTTTCTATGTCGATGGTCAGGTGCAGGTCAGCCGCTATAACAGCGACCTCTATTCTACGCTTCTTAATGCGCTCGGACATGACAATGCCGGCCGCGGCGAGGCATTCAGCATCGAGGCCGGCAAGAGGATCGCGCTCGGCGACAAATCCGGCATCACGCCGCAATTCCAGGTGGTCTATTCCAATGTCCGGTTCGACCGTTTCGTCGATCCATCGGGTGCCGTCGTGACGGCCGACAGGAACGACGGTCTGAAGACACGCTGGGGTGTTGCGTTCGATCATCAGCGCATGTGGGATGGTGGCCGGAGCAATGTCTACGCCATCGCCAATGTCAGCTATGAATCGCGGGATGGCATGCGCACGCGCGTCTCGGATACACTGGTCACGCAAGCCAACGAACGGCTGTGGGGTGAACTCGGCCTGGGCGTAAGCGTGAACTGGCGCAAGGATCTTGCCGTCTATGGCGAGGTCTCCGGCAACACGCCGTTTCATGGGTTCGGCAACAGCTATATCCTCAAGGGCAATGTGGGCCTGCGCGCGCAATTCTGACCGGGACTTCACAGCTCTTACGCTACGCCTTGCACACTCCGTCCTGATCCTGAGGAGCCGCGCAGCAGCGTCTCGAAGGATGAAAATAGAGATCGGAGTTCGGCCAGCTCATGGTTCGAGACGCGCGCAGAAGCACGCTCCTCACCATGAGGGTGAGGAGTTACTCTCCCGCTTCATCCGCCAGCTGCTTGTATCGCGCCTTGCCGTTCACGAGATGCCGCCGCATCGCCTCGCGCGCCTTGCGCGGTGAGCGCTCGCCGATGGCATCGACGATCAGTTGATGCTCCTTCTCGATGCTTTCGAGATAGCGCGTCTGCAGGTCGGCTTTGCCGTCGAAGGTGCGGATGCTCTGGCGCGGAATGATCAGGCC
Organism: Tardiphaga sp.; assembly: GCA_030147505.1. GTDB lineage: Bacteria > Pseudomonadota > Alphaproteobacteria > Rhizobiales > Xanthobacteraceae > Tardiphaga. The sequence continues at coordinate 24,624 of JASBVG010000014.1, read as the reverse complement.
GCCGAGGAATTCGAGGAAGCCGACGAAACGAGAATTCTGTGTGGCGACGGCGATGGCGTAGTGAAAGTCGAAGTCTTCCTTGATCGCGCGGTCGCCCTTGGCGATGGCGCGGGTGAAGACGTTCGCCGCTTTGGCGATCGCCTTGATCTGCGCGGCGGTGGCGCGCTCGCTGGCGATGGCGGCAGCTTCCATCTCCACGGCCGTGCGCAGTTCGAGAATTTCGATCACGCTGTCGAGCGACCCAAGTCCTTCCGGATCGATGGCATAGGGTTGCTGGCTGGCATCGCTGTTGACAAAAGCGCCGGCGCCCTGCCGTGTGGTGACGAGGCCGCGGGCGCGCAGCGCCGAGATCGCCTCGCGCACCACGGTGCGGCTGACACCCATGGCGGCCATCATCGCCTGCTCGGTCGGCAGCCGCGCGCCGGCGGGGAGTTGGCCGTCGGTGATCTGGGCGGCAATGCGCTCCACCACTTCCTCGGTGCGGCGACGCACGGGATTGAGCGGCCGCAGCAAGGCAGGACGTGTCGATCCGCTCCCGTTCTTGCGCGCAGAATGTTTGGCTTGTCCGATCATCGTACAACCGGGCTATCATTGCCGATGATTGTACGCAAGTTCGATAGTCGCGGCATGGTGCGATGCGGCAATCAGGCCTCTTCAAGTTCGTGCAGTTTGAGGTCGCATTCGACCCATGCGCCATGGATGGCGAAACGCTGGAAGGGCGAGTCCGCCACTGGCGTCTGCAGCGGTGCGAGGAAATGCGCATCGGCTGGGCTGCGCAGGTGAAACAGAACATGGTGCGCCGCCATCGCGTTACGCGACAACCAGACAACCCCGGAAAACAGTTCGATGAGGAGCTGCCCGTATTTATCCGCACCGGCGGTGCCGAGATCGTAGGCCGGCGCGATCGTCATGAAGCGCGCCCGCAGCACCGGGCCTTCGAATTTCGGCATCAGGAGTTTGTTGACCTGGCAGAATGCCTGCGCCGCGGTGCCGTCATAGAGTCCGTAAAGGCCGCCTTTGCCGCTCTGCACCAGAGGATCGAGCGCCGCGAAACTGCCGGTCATATAGGTCGAGAAATCCTCCTCGACGGCCTCGGCGGCCTTGCGCCATTGTGCCTTCAAGACACCCCAGCTGCGGTCGGCGTCGCTGATCGGCAAAAGCCGCATTCCGTTCCTCCCGGGGCCGCAGGGCGCGGCCGGGTGGGGAACTTAGTTAAATACCTTCAAGAATTGGATAATGCGCGGATGCCGCGCAGAAGTGCCACACGCAGGAGGCGTGCAGGCTGCCCGACTGCGTTAAATCAAACGCCGGCGGTGCTGAGACCTGCCGCTGCGGCGGCGATCATCGCATTCAGAATCCGCCAGGTCCGGGAGGATTGTGAGGTCGAAGCAGGAGCTTTGCTGCGCATGAGTCGATGTCCGTTCGGCGGCAGAGGTGCCGCGTCGCTTGGAAAATCGTGGTCCCCGCATGCGAAGTCGAGAGGGTCGGAAAAATAGCAATGCCCGGACTGCCGATGCAACTGCGGGCAGTCGGTTCATGCTCCGCCTTTGTAGGATGGCAGCCGATTTATTCTCAGCTCAGGACGCCTCTGCGGCGGCCTGATCCATCACTTCCACCGGCGGTTGGGAGACGTCCACCCAGGTCGCCCCGGTCAGCTCCGCCATCCGGTCCGGGGTGACACAGACCGAACTGTTGATCGAGCCTGCCGCCGGCCATACCTCGGCATAGTCCTTCAGCGATACATCGCAATAGACGGCAAGTGGCGTCGCGAGGCCGAACGGGCAGACGCCGCCAACGGGATGGCCGGTGAGCGCCACCACCTCTTCCGCCCCGAGCATGCGCGGCTTACCGCCAAGCGCCTCGCGCGCCTTCCTGTTGTCCAGTCGCGCGGTGCCTTTGGTGACCACCAGCACGACGCGATCGCCGACCCGCACCGACAGTGTCTTGGCGATCTGCCCGGGTTCGACACCCAGCGCTTCGGCTGCAAGGGCGACCGTGGCGGAGCTTTGATCGGTAACGACGATAGTAAGATCGGGAGCCTTGGCGGCGAGATCGGCGCGGACGGATTCGAGGGACATAGGGGCTTACAACAGATTTTTGTGGTTGGAAGGCGAAGAGCCGGTGATCGCGCGTCGATGCAGCGCCACCGCGCCGAGCAGGCCGACGCCGAGGCAGTACAACATGCCCTGGGTCACTTGCGAGATATGGCTGTTGAACAGCGATCCGACGAAATTCTGCGCGACGATCGCGAGGCCCATGGTGCTGGCCATGTCAGATCCCGTGAACAGCCGGAAATGCGCGAACCACATCGCCAGCAGGATCACGCCGCCGACGAGCCCCACCTGCAGCACGATATGCAGGATCTGGTTGTGCGGATCGGCGACTGCCTCGCCATAGGGCGAGGGCCGCGTGGCCTCGAGTTCCTGATACAGCGGCCGGATGCTGCCGGTCCCGTGGCCGAACAGCGGTGCCTGCTTCACGAATTCGGACGCCTTTTTCCAGAAGTCGAGGCGTGAGGCAGTCGAGATCGTTTCGGTGCCCTCCTTGCCCGCCGCGGTGACGTCGGTCGCGATCTCCGCCACACGCTGCTGCGCGGCGGGCGAATAGATCAGCGATCCCGCAACGATCAGCACGATGGGAACACCGAGGACGAGCGCGGTGCGCCAGCCGCCGGTGCGGATGACGAGTACGGCCACCAGCGTGAAGGCCACCAGCATGCCGGTCTTCGACACATAGATGAGAAAGATGTTGGCGAAGAACAGCAGCGCCAACAGGCCGAGCGCGGCGCCGCGTCGGCGATCGCCGTCGGACCACACGCGAGTTGCCGCCAGCGCCAGGCCAAGCGCGCAGATCGCGAAACATTCGCTCTGCACGGCATTGTCCTTGAACGGCACGCCAAGCGATTTGAACCATGTCCACGGCCCGGTCGGCCACAGCAGGGCCGCATAGGACAGGACGAGGATGACGAGGCACGAGGCCAGAAAACCGTAGCCGATATGCAGCGCCTGTCTTGGCGTAAACGCCGTCGCCAGCAGCAGCGGGATCAATAGCAGCTTGGTATAGGGCCCAACCCATTTGATCGCGCCGTCCAGGGGCAGCTTCGACCACAGCACACCGCCCAGGATCAGCGCGAACAGTGCCGTCGGCAACCACGCTGCCGGGTGCCGCATGGTCGCGGCAAAGCGCGGGCGATCCAGTGTCAGCAGCGCCAGCACCGCGAAGACGGAGATCGCGATGGCCTGGCCGCTGGTGGAGAAGGGCAGGAAGAAGGCGGTGGCGATAGCAGCGATCTGCCGGCTGGCAGCGAGCTTCTCAGGCAGATCGGCTTTCGTCATATACCCAGTAGTTTCCGTGCGTTGTTCTTCAGGACCTTCGGCCTGATCTCGTCGCGAATGTCGAGCTTGGCGAAGTCGGCCATCCAGCGGTCCGGCATGATCACCGGCCAGTCGGAGCCGAACAGCATCTTATCCTGCAGAATGGAATTGATATAGCGCACCAGGATCGGCGGGAAATATTTCGGCGACCAGCCTGAGAGGTCGATATACACGTTGGGCTTGTGGGTGGCGACCGACAACGCTTCTTCCTGCCAGGGGAAGGACGGGTGCGCGAGAATGATTTTCAAGTCCGGAAAATCTACTGCGACGTCGTCCATATACATCGGGTTGGAATATTTCAGCCGCATGCCCATACCGCCGGGCATGCCGGAACCGACGCCGGTCTGCCCGGTGTGGAACAGCGCAATGGCGCCGCCTTCCTGGATCGCCTCGTAGAGCGGATAGGCCATGCGGTCATTGGCGTAGAAGCCCTGCATGGTCGGGTGGAATTTGAAGCCCTTCACGCCGTATTCGGAGATCAGCTTCTTCGCCTCGCGCACGCCGAGCTTGCCCTTGTGCGGATCGATGGAGGCAAAGGGGATCAGCACGTCGGCGTTCTGCTGGGCGATCTCCAGCATCTCATAATTGTTGTAGCGGCGGAAGCCGGTCTCGCGCTCGGCATCGACGGGGAAAATCACGGCCGCGATCTTCTTGGCTCGATAATAGGCCGCGGTTTCCTCCACGGTCGGCGGATGCTTGTGCGGTGATTTGAAATATTCCGCCATCCGCGCCTGGAAGTCGTCATAGCCGTCATCGGCATGGCAGCCACACGGTTCTTCCGCATGGGTGTGAATGTCGATGGCGACCAGCTCGTCCGGATCGATCAATTTCATGGCAGCGCGTTTCCTGGGATCTTGTCGTTGTGGTTGACCGGTCAATTAGCAAAGCGGCGGGAGCAATGAAAGGCGAGTGGCACTCGTTCTGTCATTGCCCGGCTTGACCGGGCGATTCAGAAAACTCGGTAGCGGCGGTGTTTACTGGGTCACCCGGTCAAGCCGGGTGACAACAACAAGACCGAATCGTTGATCCCTGCAACAAAGCTGCCCGGTTGACCTGTGTCACTTAGTGACATACATTGCTGTCACTAAGTGACACGACGTGAGGCTTCATTGTGCCCCCCGAACGCGAAGATCCGCGCCTGACGGTCTCCCGCCACGCTGCTGAACTGTTTCTTGAGCGCGGCGTGGCTGCGACCAGCGGCGATGACATCGCGGCTGCGGCCGGCCTCTCGAAGCGCACGGTCTGGCGCTATTTTCGGTCCAAGGAGAGTGCAGTGGAGCCTTTGTTCGCCGTCTCGTCCCTGCGCTTTGCCAACCAGCTCAGCGAATGGCCACTCGACGTCTCCATCGAGGCCTATCTGCATGCGGTGGTTCGCCCGCAGGACCAGACCCCGCGCGAAATTGCCGACGACATTCTCGCCGTCCGCCTTGTCGCCTTGCTGCCGAAGGAGCCGGCGCTGCGCTCGGCCTGGCTGATGTCCTGCCACGCTGCCGAGGAGACCATCATCGAGGTGGTGGCGCGGCGGACGAGGCGATGGACCACGGATTTCGATGTCCGCCTGTGCGGTGCCGCCGTGATGACGGCACTGCGCATCGTCGATGAGGACATCGCAACGGCGGCGATCACCGATCGCCGCGCCTTCACGCTGTCGGAAGTGATCGACCGGATGGCGGAAGCGATACGGACCGCCAGCACCTTGCCGATCTGCGATCCCGTCGCGCCGTAGAGCGCGCTGGACGCACAAACCAAGCCTCATCTGTTTTCGTCAACCAACGGAGTTCCTCCCGATGGCATCAGCATTCGCGTATCCGAAAACCCGCCGTCTCGATCTCTTCGAAGACCATTTCGGCCAACAGGTCGCCGACCCTTATCGCTGGCTGGAAGGAAACGTGCGCGATGACGCCGAGGTCGCCGCATGGGCCAAGGCGCAGAACGACGTCACCGAGACCTATCTTGCGTCTCTGCCCGGCCGCGACCTCTTCAAGGCGCGCCTGCAAAAGCTGTTCGATCATGAGCGCGTCAGCGCACCATGGGCGCGTGGCAGTCATTATTTCTACACGCGCCAGAGTGGCCTGCAGAACCAGCCTTTGCTGGTGATGCGCAAAGGCCTCGAAGGTCCCGAGCGGGTGCTGATCGATCCCAATGACTGGTCATCCGACGGCACCACCGCGCTCGGCGAATGGGCGATATCGGATGACGGTGCGCTGATCGCATATTCGATCCAGCAGGCCGGCACCGACTGGCGGACCATCAAGGTGTTCGATGTGAATGCACGCGAAGAGCTGGCGGATGCGGTGACACGCGCGCGTTTCACCACCATCGCCTGGACGAAGGACAATCGCGGCTTCTTCTATTCGCGTTATCCCGATGCGGCGGAAGGCGAGGCCTCGCAGGCCGGGGTGCAGAACCATGCCATCTACTATCATGCGCTCGGGACATCGCAGGCGCAGGACCGCCTGATCCACGCGACACCGGACAAGCCGCATCTGATCAATGTCGGCTACACCACCGATGACGGCCGCTATCTCGTGTTGCTGTCCACGCCGGGGCCGGGCGCCAATGCGCTTGCCATCATTGATCTCGACGCTGCCGAATGGACGCCACGCCAGCTAATTGCGGAGATCGATTCCGACTGGATGGTCTATGGCAATGTCGGCACGAAGCTCTTCATCGGCACCAACAAGTGCGCCGAGCGCAAGAAGATCGTTTCGGTTGATCTCGCCAATGACGAGGTGGTCTTCGAAGATATCGTTGCCGAACAGGAAGCAACGCTGGGCTACGCTGCACTGCTGGGCGGCAAGCTGCTGGCGACCTATCTCGTCGATGCGAAATCCGAAATGCGTCGTTACGCGCTCGATGGCGCCTATGAAGGCGCGGTCGATCTCCCCGGTATCGGCACCGTCGGTGGCTTCCGCGGCGATCAGGACAGTCACGAAGTCTTCTTTGTCTTCACCAGCTACAACATCCCGACCACGATCTATCGCTACGACGTCACGACCAACACCACCTATGTGTGGGCGAAACCCGATGCTGGCATCGATCTCGATCGCATCCATGTCGAGCAGCGCTTCTATGCATCGAAGGATGGCGCGCGCATTCCCATGTTCATCATCCGCCGTAAGGATGTGATCGGTCCGGCGCCGACGCTGCTCTATGCCTATGGCGGTTTCGGCATCAGCATGATCCCGTTCTACGCACCGACGCAGATGGCCTGGGTGGAGCAGGGCGGGGTGTCGGTGGTGGCCAATATCCGCGGTGGCGGCGAGTACGGAAAGTCGTGGCACGATGCCGGCCGCTTCGCGAAGCGGCAGAACGCCTTCGACGATTTCATCGCCGCTGGTGAATATCTGAAGACCGAGGGGATCGCATCGCCCGACGGCCTCGCAATACAAGGCGAGTCCAATGGCGGCCTCCTGATGGGCGCTGTGGTCAATCAGCGTCCCGATCTGTTCGCCGCGGCGCTGCCCGGTGTCGGCGTGATGGACATGCTGCGCTTTCCGCTCTTCACCGGTGGCAAGATGTGGATGGAAGATTTCGGCGATCCCCGGCAGGAGCAGCATTTTCACGCGCTGCGCAGTTACTCGCCCTATCACAATGTGCGGCCAGGCGAGAACTATCCCGCGATCCTCGTCACCACGGCGGATACGGACGACCGCGTCATCCCCGGCCATAGCTTCAAATACGCAGCGGCGCTGCAGGCGGCGGATATAGGCGACAGGCCGCATCTTCTCCGCGTCGAAGCCCGCGCCGGCCATGGCGCCGGCAAGCCGACCGACAAGGTGATCGCGGAGACGGCGGATCAATGGGCCTTCATCGCGCATTGGACGGGGCTGAAGGTGGCGTAATTCGCCTTACGCTTGGCTGCCTCGCGCGCCGTCGACAAACAATCGCCAAGCCTTTTCGAAATACACATCCTGCGCGTCGCTCGACGCGTAGGTCGTGCTGCCGAGCATCGCGCCGATCATCGGCCCGACGGCGATGCTGTTGATCAGCTGCGTCGCCAGAAAAGCCACGTCGCCAGGTCCGATCTCGCCTTCGTCCTGCGCGGCACGTAGCAGAGCAAACAGCCGGTCCATGATCGGGTCCACCGTCCGGTTGGCGGCGGATTGCCCCACCACCAGCGCCTCGCTGAAGGCGATGCGCTTGAACGCCACCAGCGTCGGATCGAGATTGACCTCCAGGAGCCAGCGCGCGGCGGCGCGCAGCTGCTCCATCACGTCGCCGGTGGCGCTTGCCATGGCGGTCTGGAAATGCGCCTCGGTCTGTATCCGCGCATGCGCCACCACGCCCTCGAACAAAGCGAGCTTTGACGGGTAACGCCGATAGACCGTGTCCTTGCCGACGCCGCAGGCGGCCACGACCTGCTCCACCGAGGTTGCCGCAAAGCCCTGCTGCGCGAACAGGCGAGACGCCGTCTCGATGATGTGCAGCGACTTCGCCTCCACATCGCTCTTGCGCGGGCGTCCGCCTTTGGAGGTGGAAGGTGCAGCCGGCATTCAGGTCTTTCAGTCGCGCATCCGGTAAGCGGGTGTTTCGAGCAATTCCAATCTCAGATTTGCCCTCATTTGGCAATCAATCTGGACAGGACGGTCCCGTCCCGTTTATTCGTCGCACCCATTCGCGATTGGGGAATGGGGACTATCGAATGGGAAGCGAGCACAGGATCGTCGTCGGAGCGGCCATTGCCGCGGCGTTGATGGGCACACCGGAAGCCACGGCGCAGACGGCACGCGAGCCATCGGTGGCGCTTCCCGCAGTCACCGTGCAGTCTCCCGAGCAGCGCCGTGCCGCCCGTCGCACGGCGACCCGGCCTGCCGTTGCCCAGCGCGGCACCGCTCGTACGCCATCGCGCGCACCCGTCGCGGCAACGGCGCCAGCCGTTCAGCCGGTGAGCGCGACCAACACCTCAGATCGCTATCTCGACAAATCCTCGGGAACGGCCACCAAGACCGACACACCCGTGCTGGAAACGGCGCAATCGATCTCAACCGTCACCCGCCGCCAGATGGACGATCAGAACGTCCAGACCGTTGGCAATGCACTGCGCTACACCGCAGGCGTCCTCTCCGATGCCGATACCAATGCCCGCTACGACAGCATCTTTATGCGCGGCTTCGGATCGTTTGGCCTCACGACCAGTTACGTCAGTTTCCTCGATGGACTGAAGCTGCCGCGCGGCCAGGCGTTTGCGGTGTCGTCCATCGACCCCTTCCTGCTCGATCGCGTCGATGTGCTGAAAGGCCCTTCGGCGATGCTCTATGGTCAGACCAGCCCCGGCGGTCTCGTCAACATGATCAGCCGCATGCCGAGCGCCACGCCCTTCAATGAATTCCGCGTCGAAGGCGGCACCTATGGCCGTATCCAGTCGGGTGTTACCAGCCAGGGCGCGCTGGATAAGGAAGGTCGCTGGCTCTACAGCCTCAGCGCCATCGGTCGCCAGTCCGGCACGCGCTATGACGGCGTCGATGAGCAGCGCGTTGCCGTGGCACCCGCGATCACCTGGGCGCCGGATATGGATACGCGCCTGACCATCCAGAGCTACTATCAGAACGATCCGCAGGGCGGTTACTTCAACTCCATCTATGCTAAGTCGCTCGCGCCCGCGCAGTATCGGCCTTACCTGAACTCGAAGCTCAATGTCGGCGATCCCGCTTTCGATCACTTCAAGCGCGAGCAGTATGGCGTCGGCTATCAGTTCGACAAGCGCCTCAATGACGTGGTCAGCCTGTATTCGACCCTGCGCTACGGCCATGTGCAGACCAACTTCCAGTCGCTGCAGATGAATGCGCCGATGACCGCCACCGGCCAGTTGCCGCGCTGGGGCATCCGCTCGCTGGAAGATGCGAACAACCTCGCCACCGACAATCGCCTGCAATTCGATTTCGGCACCGGCGCCCTGCAGCACAAGCTCGTCACCGGCGTGGACTATCAGGAAACGCGCAGCAACTGGCTGTATCAGATCGGCGGCGCGACGCCCCTCGATGTGGTCAATCCCGTCTATGGTCAGCCGGTCGGCCCCTTTATGAACGCCTTCGACAACACGCAGCGCTTGTCGCAGGCCGGTCTCTATGCGCAGGACCAGATCAGCTTGGGGGGCTGGCGTGCCACTCTTGGCGTGCGTCACGATTGGGCCGACCAGACCACGGATTCCCGCGTGACCGCCTTCAATCCCGTGGCCGGTCGCCAGACCCAGTCTGACGCCAAGACCACCTATCGCGCCGGTTTGCTCTATCGCTTCGATAATGGCGTCGCGCCTTATGTGAGCTACGCCACTTCGTTCGAGCCGGTCGTCGGCGTCAGCGCCAATGGCACGCCTTTCATGCCCACCACCGGCGAGCAATATGAAGCCGGCGTGAAATATCAGCCGACCTTCCTGCCGATCCTGCTCACCGCCGCGGTGTTCGATATCCGGCAGCAGAACGTGCAGTCGCCGTCGGCCATCCCGGGCCTCCTCGTCCAGCAGGGCGAGGTCCGCTCCACCGGCGTCGAACTGGAAGCGCGCGGCAATGTCACCGACAGCCTCGAACTCGTCGGCGCGCTCACCTTCCTCGACACCCGCGTCACAAAATCTACAGATACGCTGCTGCTCGGCATGCGTCCGCAGGCGGTGCCGGATTTCTACGGCTCGGTCTGGGCCAACTACACCTTCCGCACCGGCCCGGTGACTGGCCTGACCGTCGGCGCCGGCGTCCGCCATGTCGGCTCCACTTTCGGCGACGACTACAACACGCTGCGCACGGCGGCCTATACGGTCGCAGATCTCGCGCTCAAATACGAACTCGGCAATCTCAATCGCAGCCTAAACGGCATGGCGCTGACGCTCAACGTCAACAACCTGTTGGACAAGGAATATTATTCGAGCTGCTCGTCGGGCTTCTATTGCCAATACGCCAACCGCCGCACGGTGCTGGCGGGGCTGCGGTATCGGTGGTGATGCACGCCGCGTCCCACCACCATCTCGCTTGTCGTCACCCGGCTCGACCGGGTGACCCAGTAAACTCATCTCTCGCAGTGTATACTGGATCGCCCGGTCAAGCCGGGCGACGACAGTTGGAGAGTGCGGCATCATGCCTCCCCAACGGGTACGCCCCGTCATGACTCCGCGCACCATTCGTATCTGGTCATGGCTGCATCGGTGGACCAGCCTGATCTGCACGCTGTTCGCGCTGATGCTCTGCATCACCGGTCTACCCTTGATCTTCAAGGATGAACTCGGCCCCGACCTCAAGCTCGAAACCACCAAGATCGCGCCGGGCACGGCCTCCATCGACGACATCATCGCCCGTGCGCTGGCCGCGCGCCCTGGGCAGGTCGTGCCCTATCTGTTTTACGATCGCGATCATCCCATCGTGAAAGTGCCGACCTCGCCGTTGATGACGACCGATCCCGGCGCTTTCCACTATCAGGTGTTCGACACCCGCACCGGAAAGCAGATCGAGGTCCCGCAGCCCAATGAGGGCTTTCTCTATGTGATGCTGCGGCTGCATCTCGATTTGTTCGCCGGCATCTGGGGCACGTTGTTCCTTGGCGTCATGGGGCTTCTGTTGTGCATCGCCATCGTCTCCGGCGTCGTGCTCTACGGGCCATTCACGCGTCGGCTCGATTTCGGCGCTGTCCGCCTCGGCGGCAGCCGCCAGCGCACATGGCTCGATCTGCACAATCTGCTCGGCATCGGCACGCTGGCCTGGTTCGCCGTCGTCAGCTTCACCGGCGTGATCAACACGCTGGCTGCGCCGATCGAACTCGCCTGGCAGGCCAATCAGCTCGTCGAGATGGCTGCGCAGGCGAAGCCTGCGGATGATCCGACGAAGCGCGCCCGCATCGACGACGTGCTGCGCGAGGTCCGCAGCGCCGTCCCCGGCATGAATGTCATGACGGTCGCCTTTCCCGGCACGCCCTTCGCGACGCCGTCGCATGTGGCGATCTTCCTCACCGGCAACACCCCGATCACCAGCCGTATCCTCAAGCCCGCTTTGGCCGATGCCACGACTGGCCACGTCGTCTCGGTGCGCGACATGCCATGGTATGCGACGGCGCTGTTCATGTCGCAGCCGCTGCATTTCGGCGACTATGGCGGCCTGCCGCTGAAAGTTATCTGGGCGGTGCTGGACATCGTAACCATCGTCGTGCTGATCAGCGGATTGTATCTGTGGTGGGCAAAGCGCCGCCGGCGCCGTGCGGGCATCGCAGTGGCCGGATTGCAGGCAGCCGCACGATGAGCAGCTTCAGGCGTCAATGGCTGTGGCCGATCATTCTTTCGCTATCGACCTTGCTCGGCCTGCTCGCCGGCCTGATAGGCGAGGGCGGCATCTGGTGGGCGCTGTGTTGGCTCACCCTCGCGTTGCCACTGGTGATGATAGCCTGTCATCTGACCGCCACGCGCTGACAATATTCCGAGACGTAGGGCGGGTTAGGCGAAGCCGTAATCCGCCGCGGAGCTGAAACAACACGCACCATGGACCACGTCCAATCTGTGCATTCCAGGCATAGTGGCGTAGGGTGGTTTCACTGTCGCTAAGCTTGTGAAAGTCCGAAGCCGTCATTCCGGAGGTTGGCGTGATTTCCGTTCCGCCGAAATTACGGCGCCCGATCTCGGGATTGGCGCTGTGTCTCGCGGTGGCCTATGTCATCGTCTTCGGCGTCCCGATAGAGATCCCAACGCGCGAAACGGTCGGGCAAATCGTTTTCGGACTTTCCCTCGGCCTGTCGCCGGCGCTTCTGTTGGTCCTGTTGCGCTACAATGCGACGGCCATTTGCATATTCGTCCCATTGGTCGGCTTGGCTGTCGGCGGCCGGATTTACCTCGATATCGACTATTATCTGGGAGCGGCGCGCCCGTTGTTCCGCGACTGGGCCCACTGGCTCGGGCTGCTGACAGTCATTCTCGCGATCGTCTATCTGGTCTGTTGGATGCCGGTTCAGTTGGCCGTGTATCTCAATCGGAAATGGGACGCGATGCAGGACCTGCTCAGAGAGAACGGCAGGATAGGTTGAAGCCACACTCTCTAGCCCTCGTGGTGAGGAGCGCGCCCTCGCGCGCGTCTCGAACCATGAGCTGGCCGGGCCCCGAGTTTGCCGCCATCCCTTGCGAATGGCTTCGCCATTCGCTGGGAGACGCGCGCTTTGCGCGCTCCTCAGAATGAGGGCGGAGTGTGGGGGCTATCCCGCCGAAGCCTGCGTGCGAATATCCTGCGCCGTGCGTCGCAGCGGCACGAGATATTTCTCCTTCGCTTCCGCCTCGCTCAGCGTGCCCGAAATCGTATTGATGCTGATCGCGGCGACCACGCGGCCGGCATGGTCGCGGACCGGCACGGCGATGCCGCAGATCGCGGGGTCGAGTTCGCCGTCGATCCAGCCGTAACCCTCGTGATCGACACGGTCGAGTTCGCGCCCGAGCTCCGCCGGATCGACGATAGTGCGCGCGGTGATCGGCTGGAAGTCGGCGGTCGCAAGATAGTGGGCACGTTTGTCGGGCGGTAACGCAGCGAGCAGCACGCGGCCCAGCGACACCGCATGTGCAGGCAGGCGGCTACCGACGGCGAGGTTGGCGGCAAGGATGCGGCGCGCCGGCAGGCGCAGCGCATAGACGATCTCGGTCTCGTCGAGCACCGCCAGTGCGCAGGACTCGCCGGTCTCGTTGCGCAGGTCTTCGAGCGCACGCTGGGCATAGCCCCAATAGGGCAGCGCGTTGAGATAGGAGAGGCCAAGCCCGAGCGCGCGCGGGCGCAGGCTGAAATAGCGGCCATCGGCCTCGCAATAATTCATTGCCACCAGCGTCGCCAGCATGCGGCGCGCAGTGGCGCGGGTGAGGCCCGCGATCACCGCGACCTCAGACAGCGTATGGCGTCCGGGCGGCTTGCCGAGTGCCTCCACCGTCGCAAAGCCGCGCGCGATCGCACGCACAAATCCATCGCTCTCTTTCGCCACGTCAGGCTCCTTCGAAATCTGCGGCTTGCAGATCGGTCAAAATCATATCAATGTTGTTCGCTGAATGAATAAAAAGTTCGTATAGCGAACATATTATGGGAGATGACTGCACGATGCAAGCACAAGCTTTTGAGACGGATTTTTGGAAGGATGCGAACTTGCGGAAAGTCTGGGACGAGATCGTCCCCGGCGCGCCCCGCAAGACGCTGCCTTATGTGCTGACCAGGGAAGCGATCCATTTGTATTGCCGCTCGGTCGGCGAAGATCATCCACTGTACTTCGACGAAGCTTACGCGAAGGCGTCGCCTTATGGCGGGCTGATCGCACCGCCCTCGATTCACATCCTGCTGATGTTTTCCTGCACGCCAGCCGATGACTGGATGCGTACGCCCGGCACGGTGAATGCCGGCCAGAGCTGGAGCTACAACATCCCGGCGCGGCCCGGCGACACCATCACGCTGCAGGCGCGCGCGCTCGACAAGTTCATCAAGCGCGAGCGGCTGTTCGTCGTGCATGACAACGTCTTCTTCAACCAGCATGGCGACGTCATCTGCTCCGGCCGCGGCCAGACCATTCGGCCGATGTAAGCGCAGCGCAGGAGAAAGCTCATGAGCATGAATTTCGACACATTGAATGCCGGCGATACCATCGACGGTCCAAGTTTTGCTGTATCGCGCGAGTCCATTCGTCTCTTTTGCGACGGGTCGCTCGACTACAATCCGCTGCATCTCGACGACGATTACATGAAGAACTCGTTCGGCAAGACCAATTTCGGCGGTATCATCATGCATGGCATGAATAATTTCGGGCTCATCACCCGCATGCTGACCGACTGGGCCTATCCGGCCGGTGCGATTCATCGCCGCCTGGAAACCCGCTGGGTCAAGCCGGTGAAGCCGGGAGATACGATCAGGCCCGTGGGCATCATCAAGGCCAAGCAGGTGACGCAGAAATCGCGCTGGGTACTGATCGATGTGCTGGTGAAAAACCAGGACGATGAGAAGGTCGCGACCGGCGAGGCCATGGTCGAGTTTCCAATCGCAGCCTGATCGCTCCTTGCGTCGTCAGCTTTGCATCATGGTGTGCGGCTAAGGTCGCACACCATTCAATAATAAAATTGATATCGAGGGACGAAATGAATTTGCTCGCAAGAAGCGTGCAGGCCGCTCTGGTGATCGCCTGCATCATTGCTGCGCCCGTGCAGGCGCAGACCATTCCCGGCAATCAGATCAGGATCATCGTGCCGTTCCCTGCCGGCGGCACCACCGACATCCTCGCGCGCTTCGTCGCGCAGTATCTCGGCGACAAGCTCGGCGTCACGACGCTTGTCGAGAACAGGCCCGGCGCATCCGGCACCATCGGATCGGAAATGGTTGCGAAGTCGCCGCCAGATGGCAGCGTGGTCCTGATCACGGCGACGCATCACGTCATCAATCCCAGCCTGCGCAAGCGCCTGCCCTATGATACGCAAAAGGACTTCTCGCCGATCGCCGTGGTCGCGACGGCGCCGAACGCCTTGTGCGTGTCGAAGGATTTTCCCGCGAAGAGCGTCGCCGAACTGATCGAGATGGCGAAGCGGCAGCCCGGCAAATTGTCGTTCGGTTCTTCCGGCATCGGCGGCGCCAATCATCTCTCCGGCGAATTGTTCAAGCAGATGGCCGGCGTCAATATCGAACACATTCCGTACAAGGGTGCAGCGCCCGCGATGAACGATCTGATCGGGGGCCATATTCCGATCATGTTCGATACGTTGCCCACGGTGCTCCCCGCTGCGCAGGCCGGCAATATCCGTGTGCTCGCGGTCACCAGCCTGCAGCGCGCCGCCTCGCTGCCCGATGTGCCCACTCTCGACGAGGCGGGCGTGAAGGGATTCGAGGCGACGTCCTGGTTCGGCATGTACATGCCGCAGGCGAATGACAGCCCAGTCTATAAAAAGCTGGTCGAGGCCATGCGGGAGATCCTGGCCACGCCGGCGACCCGCGAAAAGTTCGCCACGCAGGGGGTCGAGCCCGGCAAGCGAACGGGAGCGGAATTCGCGGCCTTCGTGGATGCGGAAATCGCCAAGTGGAGCGCGGTGGTGAAGACCGCAAACGTGCCGCAGGAGTGACACTGTGCTGCCGCACGGAATTTGGCGTTTGACGTGACAAATGCCTGCAAATGTGGTCCGCACGGGCCGCGATTTTGCCCGTTCGGATTGACAGCGCGACCCTTGGTGTCTAGAAACCGCGGGTCCCGGGCGGCTCGGCTGCCAGCGGGTTAAAGCCCATATTTCGCTGATTTCGGCCTGCGATGCACGGCATTTGAAGTCACGATCGCAAGCTATCAGGATCGACCGATGAAAGTCCGTAACTCTTTGAAATCGCTGCGTGCTCGTCACCGCGATAACCGTCTGGTCCGCCGCAAGGGCCGCGTCTACGTGATCAACAAGACCCAGCGCCGCTTCAAGGCTCGCCAGGGCTAAGTTGCTGTTCGGTCGGCAGTTTTGCCGGCCGGCACCGCGATATCACAGGTGTTTGACGCGCTGCCGCTTTGCAGCGCGTTTTTTCGTGTCTAGACTTAGTCATGGCATCGCAAGTTCGGACCGCAGGTTTTGGCCTGTTACTGACCGCGCTTTTCGCGGCGGCACCTGCCGCCGCGCAGGTCAAGGATCCCAAATCCGTCGAGCCCGGGGTACGCAAGGATATCCCCCAAGCCCCTGAAAAGCTTCCGAAAATCGGCGCGGACAAGACCCGCGGCCTGGATTTTCTGTTCGGTGCGCTGAAAGCCGCGCCAGATCAAGCCAGTGCCAAGCATGTCGAAGGCCGAATCTGGGCACAGTGGTCGCAGACGTCCAGTGACACCGCGGCGCTATTGATGACCCGCGCCAAGACGGCGCTGGATGCCAAGCAGATCGACGTTTCGGTCAAATTGTTGAGTGCCGTCATCAAGTTGAAGCCTGACTATATCGAAGGCTGGAACCGGCGTGCGACGCTGTATTATCTGCAGAACGACTACACCCATGCGCTCGAAGACATCGAGCAGGTGCTCGCGCGTGAGCCGCGGCATTTCGGGGCGCTTGCCGGGCTTGGCATGATCATGCAGGAATTCGGCGACGACAAACGGGCACTCGAAGCCTATCGCAAGGCCCTCGCCGTCAATCCGCACCTCGAAAAGGTGCCGGATCTGGTCAAGTCCCTGACCGAAAAGGTCGAAGGCCGGGACATTTGACGCAAGACCCTCCCACTCAGCGCATCGCTGCCGTGTTACGGCAGTTTTTCACGCGATCTCCACCCGGGAATCAAACTTCCGACACATGAAATAGGCGAAAAGGGCGCTTTCCAGATTGTTCGAAGGGGCCCGTTTTGGCGAAGAAGTCTTTCCCGCTTTTCGCATTGCTATTTCTTTTGCTGGTTGCGCCATTCAGCGCGCCGGCGCTGGCGCAGAAGGGAGACGCGCCGGCTGCTGCCGCCGTGCCTGCCCTGACGCCTGAGCAGGCAAAGGCCGCGCTTGAGACGTTGCAGAACGATGCCAAGCGCAAGGAGATGATCGACACGCTGCAGGCGATCGCTCAGGCAAAGCCGGCAGAGCCCGAGAAGAAGCCCGCGATCCCGCTCGATGCCGACAGTCTCGGTGCGCAGCTCCTGGTGACGATTGCGGACCAGCTCGGCGATATCTCGCGTGAAGTCTCGATGGCGGTACAGCAGGTCACGCGCTTCCCGGCGCTCTGGTACTGGCTGCAACGCAGTGCCAACGATCCTGCCACCTATCATCTGCTGTTCGACATTGCCTGGAAGCTGGTCGTCGTATTCGGCGGCGCGCTGGCGGCCGAATGGCTCGTTGTCTGGCTGCTGCGCAGGCCGCAAGCAGCGCTGGAGGCCCGGATTCCGTTTGTTGCGCGGGCGCCCTCCGCTGTCATCGCCAGTATCGATCCGCCGTCATCGACGGCCGATATCACCGAAGCGCCGGATCTGAACACGCGCCGCCGCAGCCTGACACGCGCCTGGCAGTCGCTGCTGCGGCTGCCTTATGTGATCGGTCGCCTGCTGCTTGAACTGATACCGATTTTCGTCTTCACCGGCACCGTGTCGCTGCTGCTCGGCACCCAGATCGGCGACGCCGGCACGACCCGCCTTGCGATCCTTGCGATCGTGAACAGCTATGTGGTGGCACGCGCGATCATCTGCGGCATGCGCGCATTGTTCGGCCCGCTCGCTCTGTTCAGGGTGAAAGAAGAGACCGCCGCCTATCTCGAAATCTGGACGCGTCGCATTGTCGGCGTCGGCGCGACCGGCATCGCGTTGGCCAATGTCGCGCTGATGATGGGCCTGTATCGCTCCGCCCATCTGGCACTGATCAAGCTGGTGATGCTGGTCGTGCATTTGTTCGTCGTCGTCATCATCCTGCAATGCCGCAAGCCCGTCGCCGATGCGTTGCGCGCACCGGTCGGTGCGACGGGTTTCCTGAATGGCATGCGTAATCGCGTCGCCGGAATGTGGCATGTTCTCGCGATCCTGGTTGTGATGGCGGCATGGACGATCTGGGCGCTCAATATCCAGAACGGTTATGCGTTGCTGTTGCAATATATCGTCGGCACA
The DNA here is from genome assembly GCA_030147505.1 of Tardiphaga sp. Lineage (GTDB taxonomy): Bacteria > Pseudomonadota > Alphaproteobacteria > Rhizobiales > Xanthobacteraceae > Tardiphaga. The sequence goes on along the minus strand of JASBVG010000014.1, from coordinate 6,749 downwards.
GTGATCGTCGCTTTGATCACGCGCCTTGCGTCCATGATGGCGCTCAGCCTGATCGATCGCGGCTTCCGCATCCAGCCGGAGATACTGAAGCGCTTCCCGGGGCTTGAGACCCGCGCCAATCGCTATCTGCCGCTGCTGCGAAAGGTGGTCGCCGCGATCATCGCCGCGATCGGCCTTGTCGCGCTGCTGGAAGTGTGGGGCGTCAATGCCGTTGTCTGGTTCTACGGCGGCCAGATTGGCAGCCGCATCGTCTCGGCTGTCGTCACCGTCGCTATTGCGGCTGTTGTCGCGGCGGTGGTGTGGGAAGGTAGCAATGCGCTGATGGAACGTCAGCTCACTGCGCTGACGCGTGATGGGCATTTCGCGCGGGCGGCGCGTTTGCGCACGTTCCAGCCGATGCTTCGCACCGCACTACTCGGCGTGATCATCGCGGTGATCGCACTTACGGTGTTGAGTGAGATCGGGGTGAATGTCGCGCCGCTGCTGGCCGGCGCCGGCATTCTCGGCGTCGCGATCGGCTTTGGTTCCCAGAAACTGGTGCAGGATGTCATCACTGGCCTGTTCCTGCTGCTGGAAAGCACGGTGCAAGTGGGCGATGTGGTCACGGTGTCGGGATTGAGCGGTGTGGTCGAAAACCTGTCGATCCGTACCATTCGGCTACGCGCCGGCGACGGCGCGGTGCATATCATCCCGTTCAGCGCGGTGACGAGCATCACCAATGCGAGTCGCGGTGCGGGCAATGCTGCGGTGTCTGTCAGCGTCGACTACAGGGAAGACACGGATCGTGTCGGCGAAATCCTGAAGGAGATTGCAATCGGCATGCGCAAGGAAGATGCCTATCGTCCGCTCATGCGCAGCGATCTCGAATTGTGGGGCGTCGACAAGGTCGATGGCTCGATGGCCACGCTCGTCGGTCAGATTCGCTGCACCGACTCCGGACGTTGGGGCGTGCAGCGCGAATTCAACCGCCGCATGAAGATGCGTCTGCAGGAAGAGGGTATCGTGATCGCCTCGCCGAACCAGACGGTGGTCATGCAATTGCCGCCGCCGGCAAAGGAAGACGTCGTCGACGAAAGCCAAGTGGCTGATGAGGGCCAGGCGGCGGAAGCGAAACAGAAAAAGCGCCGCGCGTAATGATAACGCGCGGCGGCATGCGGGCTGTAGGAAACTAATGCAGCGCGCCGGTTCCGGGACGGATTGCACCGCCCCGGACCGATGCCGCATATAATTGCTGCAACTCTGCTTCGAGTTGTTCGTTGACCAGCAGCAGAGCCTTTACGGCGCCCCGCAGATCCCCGTTACAGGCCGATACGATTTCGTCGATATCGGTTTCGATCAGATCGGGCGCCATTTTCAATCTCCGCTTTCGATCATTCGATCACTTGCGATCATGACGGCACTCCACCTCGCGATCATGGCAACAACCTGCCCAATCGCGTGCTGGTCCTGTGGATAGCGTGGACAGTGCTGTCGGAGTTTCGGGCAAGCGCGATATGGCGAAGGCCCGCACCAGCCCCATATTCATACCGATATCCCCGCTCTACTTCCGTTTTCTGGATCATTTCGGTGAAAAAGATCGTGCTTGTTCTGCTCGCGCTGCTTGTCGTTCCGATTGGAGTGTCGGCGGCCAGATATTGGACAGGTGATCGATCCGTGGACTGGCAAAGTGCTGATCGTTCAAGCGCCGGCCTGTTGCCGCCGGCTGCGGAACGTCCCGAAGCGATGGTCCGGGTTTTTACCGCGCGCACCGTCCGTTGGCGTGGCATTTTCGCCGTCCATAGCTGGATCGTGTTCAAGGAAAAGGACGCACAAAACTATACGCGCTATGATTATACCGCCTGGGGCGATCCGATACGTCTCAATGGTTTTGCGGCCGATGGCCGCTGGTTCGGCGACGAGCCGACGGCGATCGCGTCGGCAGAAGGCGCAACGGCGGAAGAGATGATCCCGAAGATCAGGGCTGCTATCGCCGGCTATTCATGGCGTACTTACGGCGACTATTGCGCCTGGCCGGGGCCGAACTCCAATACATTCGTTACCGCGGTTCTGGCTGCCGTGCCGGAGCTGCAAGTGGCTTTGCCGCCGACCGCGATTGGCAAGGACTTTCCCTATGAAGGCAATGCATTCGGGTGGACACCGTCGGGGACCGGCGTGCGTGCGACATTGGGCGGCTATCTCGGTCTGACGGTGGGCTGGATTGAGGGCCTCGAACTCAACATTCTCGGCGCCGTTCTCGGTTTCGATATCCGCCGCCCTGCCATCAAGCTACCGGGAATTGGTCGGCTTGGGCTGGTGGCGTAAAGCGATTGGAGCGAGGCCATGCTGTTGGACGCCTGCGGCAGAACTACGCAGCAGGCCTTGCCGGTGTTGAGATGCCTCCCTTAGGCCTCGATTCACAGCGCTTCTATTCTCGCGCGCCGAAGGCGAGCGCGGTCTCATTCTCATGCGCCAGGAGCCACAGGCGTTTGGCGTTGCAACGAGCGAGGATGTTCATGAGAAGCGGTCAGGCGTGTGGTGTGTTTCTGTCTGCTGTATCGGTGTTGGGGCTGGCAGCGCCGTTTTCGCCCGCGGTGGCAACGCAGCTTCGGGCGAATTACAAAGCTTACTATCTCCGTCTGCCTGTGGGGACAGGGGTTCTGACCGTCGATATCGAGAAGGATCGCTATGAAGCACGCCTGAGCGGCGAGGTCAGCGGTGCGGCGTCTCTCGCATCCGGCTTCTCCTTCGAGATGCAATCGCGCGGCAAATATCAGAACGGTCAGCTTGTTCCGGAAACATATGTCTATTCTTCGCGTGCTGCGAAGGATGTGCGGAATCTGCAGATGAACTTCAAATCCAGCAATGTTGCGCATGTCGCTATCGATCCTCCGCTAGCCGATCTGGGCAAGCGCGTTCCGATCTCGACGGAGCACGGGCAGAACGTCGTCGATCCGCTGAGCGCGCTGGTGGCAGCAATGACCGCCGCGGACCCCAGGCCCGCGGCGACATGTGGCGAGGCGCTGCGGATTCACGGTGGCAATCTCCGCGCGGATGTCTCGACGTCCTTCCTGCAGATGGAAACGACGCGAACATCCGCCTATCGCGGGCAAGCAAGTCTGTGTGCAGTCCGCTACAATCCAGTGGCGGGACATATCGCGGATGCTTCCTACGTGAAGTTCATGCGGGACAACCAGCAGATCAGGGTGTCGTCCGTGCCGGCTGGTGGCCCTTTTGAGGTTCTCGTTCATGCGTCGGTGCCACTGCAAATGGGAATGGTGAGAATCGAGCTCACCGAGGCACGGATCGACGGCGCGGTCGTCAATCTGAAACCCTGAGCTTCGGTCGAATGGTGCCCGCGGGCCGGGCGGCGAAACTGTTCTCATGCCGGGGCGTATCTGCTCGGTGCACCCATTCTCCCGGATATTGTCGATGATCGCTCTCACGCTGACGGTCGTGCTTGGCGTGTTGGCACTGGCGACGCAGGCCGGTGTGTACTTTCTACAACGCCGTTTTCCGCCCGTAGGTCAGTTCTTCGATGCGGCAGGCGCACGGCTGCATGTGCTCGATCTCGGTCCGCGTGATGCGGACGGACCGCCGATCGTGCTGGTGCATGGCGCGAGTTGCAATCTCGGCACCATGCGGGTGCCGCTCGGCGACCTACTGGCGAAGCAATATCGTGTCATCCTGATCGACCGCCCCGGCCATGGTTGGAGCACGCGGAGCGAAAACCTTTCGCCGGCGTTGCAGGCGAAGATGATCGACGATGTGCTCGGTCAGTTGCAGATCGAGCCTGCGATCGTCGTCGTGCATTCGCTGGCCGGCGTGCTGGGCCTGCGGATGGCGCTGGATTATCCGGAACGTATTGCGGGGCTCGTCACGCTGGCGGGCGTCGCCTATCCGTGGCCGGGAGGTGTGGGAATCTACAATGCGGCGGTGACGACGCCGGTGGTCGGGCCTCTGCTCGCCTATACGATCACATTGCCGCTCGGCTTGCTGCTGGTCGAGCCGGGAACACGCAGTGTGTTTGCACCGCAGGCCATGCCGGATGATTACATGACCGAAAGCACAATTCCGCTGTTGCTGCGGCCGCGCGAATTCCTTGCCAATGCATGGGATCTGGTGACGCTGAAGGCGGCAGTGACCGAACAGGCGCCGCGCTATGCCGAACTCAGGATGCCCGTGGTCGCCATTACCGGCGATGCGGACACCACGGTCTCTCCCGAAATTCATTCAAGACGGCTCATCGAGACGGTGCCAAATGGCAAACTTATTCTGCTGCCGGGCGTTGGGCATATGGTGCAAAATGCGGCCACGGAGGTTGTCTTGCACGAGATCGAGCAGATGATCTCCGCTGACACAAAACCGAAGGCTGCGGCACGCTAATATTCCATCCGATCGACTTCACAACAGCGAGGAGAAGAGCATGAGCACGACATTCGGATCGGCCCAATGGCAGGGCGGTATCAAGGACGGCAAGGGATCGATCTCGACCAAGAGCGGCGCGCTTGCTGACTATCCCTATGGTTTCGCCAGCCGCTTCGAGGGCAAGCCCGGCTCCAATCCGGAAGAATTGATCGGCGCTGCCCATGCCGCGTGTTTCACCATGGCGCTCTCGCTCATTCTTGGTGAGGCCGGCATGAAGGCCGATCAGATGGAGACCAAGGCGGATGTGACGCTCGAGAAGCAGGGCGAAGGCTTTGCCATCACCAAGGTGCATCTGACGCTGTCGGCAAAGATCCCGGGCGCGAACAAGGCGAAGTTCGACGAATGCACCGCCAAGGCCAAGGCCGGCTGTCCGGTGTCGAAGCTGCTGAAGGCGGAGATAACGCTGGACGCGACGCTGGAAGGATAGCACGGAAGTTTGTAGCGGTCCGACCCCGTCCCCGCGAGCGGGAAAGAGACGGGGGATGCTGGGCAGTCACTGGCGCTTCAACACACCCAGACCATTCCTCTCCCGCTTGCGGGAGAGGGGTAGGATTGGGGCTCAAGCGCTCTCAATCCGGACGCTGCTGAACTACACATCCGCGTCGTTCGGCCCGACATAGGCGATGCGGAGCATGTTTGTCGCGCCGGGCGTGCCGAGCGGCACGCCGGCCACTACGATCACGCGCTGGCCCGCCTTCGCAAAACCATCGCGGAACGCGATGCGACAGGCGCGGTCGACCATATCGTCCTGGTTCTTCGCATCTTCCGCCACGACGCAATGCACGCCCCAAGCGACCGAGAGCTTGCGGCCGCCGGCGAGATTCGGCGTGATGGCGACGATCGGCGGCTTTGGCCGCTCGCGGGCGACACGCATGGCGGTCGAACCCGAACTGGTCCAGCAGATGATCGCCGACAATTCCAGCGTCTCGGCGATCTGCCGGGCAGCGTCTGCAATCGCATCGCCGACGGTCGATTCCGGGCCGGGGCGCTGTGCAGTGAGCACATTACGATAGGTCGGGTCGCGTTCGACCTCCTCGCCGATACGGTTCATGGTCGAAACTGCTTCCACCGGGAATTTGCCGGCGGCGGATTCCGCCGAGAGCATCACAGCGTCGGCGCCCTCATAGATCGCGGTGGCGACGTCGGAGACTTCAGCGCGGGTCGGTACCGGGCTCTGGATCATCGATTCCAGCATTTGGGTCGCCACTACGACCGGCTTGCCGGCGCGGCGCGCCATGCGCGTCATGCGCTTCTGCAGGCTAGGCACGCGCTCCAGCGGCAATTCGACGCCGAGATCGCCGCGCGCCACCATTAGCGCATCGGAGGCCTCGAGAATGGATTCGAGACGGTCGATCGCCTGCGGCTTCTCGATCTTCGACATGATGGCCGCGCGGCCGCGCACCAAGCGTTTGGCCTCATGCACGTCCTCGGCACGCTGCACGAAGGAGAGCGCAACCCAGTCGATGCCGGTTTCGAGTGCGGCTTCGAGGTCGCTGCGATCCTTCGGCGTCATGGCCGAGACGGGCAGGTCAGTGTCGGGCAGGCTGACACCCTTGCGGTCGGAAATGCGGCCGCCGACGACGACGCGCGTCACTGCGCGATCCGATGAGGTCTCTTCCGCGATCAGTTTCAGCTTGCCGTCGTCGATCAGCAGCGCGTGGCCGGGACGGAGCGCGGCGAGGATTTCCGGATGCGGCAGGTGCACGCGGGTGACGTCGCCCGGCTCGGGATTGGAATCCAGCGTGAAGGCCTCGCCGTTCTTGAGCTGGACACCACCTTCGGCAAAAGCGCCGACGCGCAGCTTCGGGCCTTGCAGGTCGACGAGAATGCCGATGGGGCGGCCATAGCTGCTCTCGACATTGCGGATGGTCTTTACCAGCTCGCGCATCTTGTCGTGCGGTGTGTGGCTCATATTGATGCGGAACACGTCGGCACCGGCCTCGAAGAGCTTGCGGATCATCGCGCTGTCGGAGGAGGCGGGGCCGAGCGTGGCCAGGATCTTGATGCGGCGTTGTCGTCTCATGTCTCGGCCCGTTCTATTGCTTCGTGCCGGGCGTCGCTGCCGGCGGTGATCCCGCGGGCGCGCTGCCCGGATTGTTCGGCAAGGCAGGAAAGCCTGTGCCCGGCGCGCCCGGAGGCGGCCCTCCGGGACCTGGACCCGGCATGCCCGGTAGTTTGGGTGGTTGCTCGTTGGTTTCGGTCAGTTGCACCGTCCAGGCGCGCTGTTCACCGGTATCGACTTCGAAGAAGCCGGTGCGGTCGAAACCGCGCGCCAGGCAATTCTCTGTCCCCTTGATGGTGAATTCCTTGTCACGCGAGCACATGAAGGCCTGACCCGACCATTC
>JASBVG010000133.1 GCA_030147505.1 Tardiphaga sp. | reverse complement strand
TGGCAGGTCTGGCAAGGGTCCGTCCCGCCCGCAGGCGAACGTCTTCCGGGCACCGCGCGACGCCCCAACCTTGGCGTCCACCGCATCCAGCCCCGCGAACGTGACGATCGCGCTCGCCCCTCTCATCGAGGCCGGACAGGACGGAACATAGTCCTTTATGGAATTTCGTCAAGAACAAAATAGGAAAATTTTCTCGGAAATCCTTTGCGCCCGCCCCGCGCTCTACCTGTCATCCCCGCCTAGCACGCCGAAGGCGTGCGTGGAGCGGGGATCCAGTCGACACAAGCTGCGCGGCTCAATCCGGGAGGTCGGAGGTTACTGGATTGCCCGATCAAGTCGGGCAACGACAGCTAAGGGGGTGACGCGCCGCTCGCCTCATTCGTCCTGCAATTTTACGGGATACGACATTAACCGTGTCCCGCTCCCCTCACCGATCACGACCGCCAATCGCGTATGGTGAGCGACGCTTCCCTGCATCGGATCCGCGCCATGATCACCGACCGCCGCCAGTTGTTGAACGCCTCCGCACTCGGCGCGGCTGGCGTGCTCGTCGCATCGCGCGCCGAAGCGGCGCCGCTGCCCTCGGCGCTCGGACGCGATGCCACCCAATATGGCGTGCGCTCCAACACGCAGGATGACCAGACGCGCGCCCTGCAACGCGCCATCGACGACGCCACGCGTCTGCAGGCGCCGCTGGTGCTGCCGCCCGGCAATTATCGCACCTCGACGCTCAAGCTCGCACGCGGCACCCAACTGGTCGGCATTCGCGGCGCCACCACCCTCACCTCGCTCGGCGGCGGGCCGCTGCTGGCGGGCGATGGCGCCGACTATGTCAGCCTGAGCGGCTTGACCCTCGACGGCAATTACGCGGCGCTGCCGCCTCGCACCGGTCTCGTGCAGATCGCGCAGAGCAACGAGATCCGTATCGACGACTGCACGGTCCTCAAGAGCGGCAATGCCGGCATCTGGCTCGAACGCTGCGCCGGCGCGCTGCGCGGCAACGCGTTCAGCGATATCGCCACCACCGCCATCGTTTCCTTCGACGGCAACGGCCTGCTCGTCGCCCAGAACACGATCGGCAACACCCGCAGCAACGGCATCGAAATCCTGCGCAGCGCCATCGGTGACGACGGCACGCAGGTGATCGACAACCGTATCGAGGACATCAAGGCCGGCCCGGGCGGCTCCGGCCAGTATGGCAATGCCATCAACGCGTTTCGCGCCGGCAATGTCATCGTGTCCGGCAACCGCATCCGCAATTGCGACTATTCGGCGGTGCGCGGCAATTCGGCCTCCAACATCCACATCACCGGCAACAGCGTGTCGCAGGTGCGCGAGGTCGCGCTGTATTCGGAATTCGCCTTCGAGGGCGCCGTCATCGCCAACAACACCGTGGACGGCGCGGCATTCGGCGTCTCGGTGTGCAATTTCAACGAAGGCGGCCGCATCGCCGTCGTGCAGGGCAACGTCATTCGCAACCTGATCCCGAAACGGCCGATCGGCACCGCGCCGGATGACGATGCCGGCGTCGGCATCTATGTGGAAGCGGATGCGACGGTGAGCGGCAATGTGGTGGAGAATGCGCCGGCTTTCGGCATCATCGCCGGCTGGGGGCGTTATCTGCGCGATGTCGCCATATCCGGCAATGTGGTGCGCAATGCCTTTGTCGGCATCGGCGTGTCGGTGATGCCCGGCGCGGGCACGGCACTGGTGAGCAACAACATGATTTCAGGCGCGGCACGCGGTGCCGTGGTCGGCCTCGATCACGCCAGACCAACAACGCCCGACCTCACGGCGAAGGGCGCGCAGAATTTTGCGCAGATCGCACTGTCGGGAAATACGGTGCGTTGAAGACGAAGGCGCCGCGATCACATCGCGGCGCGCAGCATCGGATAACGGGCGACGATGGCGTCGTGATCGAACAGGTCGAGCGGCGAGACGGCGTGCACCGCCGGCTCGGCTTCCTGTGCCTCGATGGCAGCGCCCGCTTCGGCGTGTTTCACGATCACGTCGCTCATCGCAACGAGATGCGGTTTTCGTACGACCTCGCGTTGGGCCAAATGATCCTCGAAGGACAGTACCTCGGCCTGATGCTGCTCGACCGGCGCCGGAGCTTCGGCGATGGCGGTTTCGATCGCAGCCAGGATCGGCTGCAGCGGCGGCGCAGCGCGGATCACCGGTGCCACGAACTCGCCATTCGCCATGGCCCGCCAACGCGCCGCGGCGTCCTTCGCTTCGGCAATATTCTCGAGGAACTCGGCCTCGCCGTGAAAGCGGCGCCAACGACCGCTGTCGAACAATTCGGTGAGATAAGCCAGGCGCTGCTCGGCCAGCGCGGACCAACGTTCCGCGACCTTGCGGGACTTTGCGTCGCCGAAAAGCGGCGCAGCAGATCGGGCAAACAGAGGATGCAGTGACATGTGCATGTCCGCAAAAGAGAGAGACGGAATCAACGCAACAGAATCACTGACTGGTACTTAGCTACAATCTGTGGAAAAACGTCCGCAGTCTAGCGAAATGTGTCCGCAATTTGACAGTTTCGGCACGCAAGCTTCGGGAAAGCTCCGTGGAATCTGCATTTCTTCTGTCAAGCCGAGTCGATGAATGGCTGTATGTCACAGAAGATTGGAACAAATATTACAGAGCGTATTAGTACACCCTTAAATCTCCGGCTCAGGCTCCGCGGCCGCTACATGGCGGGCCATGCGTCCATGAAAAGACCCGCCCGGGGGGACAACCGGACGGGTCAAGCGATACCTGAGGCGCAGTTGGGCGCTTACGCCAAGGGCTGGTCTCGCCGGGAGGGAAAACCGCTCCCATATTCATGAGTCAGCGCAGATCGGGAAACGTTCAACGAGATCGGACGATTTTAGCGGCCGGGTGATGCCAGCCGTCGGCGACGCACTTACTGCGCCGGCACCGCCATGCTGACGATCTTCTCGTTTTCGAGACGGCGGATCAGACCGGCAACCTGATCCTTTGTCATGACCTGGCTGCCGAATTGCAGGCGAAACAGGCCATCCTTGTCATTGCCGACGATCGTGCCCTGATAGGCCTCGAGCAGAGCGGTGATATCCGACACCCGCGCGGTCGGCGCGAAGCGGACCGATAGCCGGGTCGGGCCGTCGCTCGCCACCGCGAGCTGCGAGGTCGGTGACGCGGTCATCGAGCGCGTGGTGACGGCCGGAGCGGCACTGCGCGGCGCCGGAGCGGGGGCAACGGGTGCAGCGCTCGGCGCAGCTTCCTGGCTGAGCGGACGGAAGCCGCCCTCCTCGCGTTGCAGGACGATGCTGCCGATCACGCCGGCCTGCAGCATGATGGCAAGACACCCGATCGCCGTGCCGGCCATCAGTGTGCGCGGCGACAGGCCGCCGAAGAAGCTGGTGAGGCGCGAGCCGACGCTCACCGACTTCGAGGTGTCCTTGCGAACAGGCTCGGCATCGATGGCCGCAAACAATTTTTGCATGGCACGCACCGACGGCGCACCGAGACTCTCGTTGAGCGCGATGGTCTCGGCATATTCCTCGCGGATCACTTCATATTGGCGCACGAGATCGGGATCGCGCTTGAGCGCGTCCTCGACGCGGCGCGCGTCGCGCGCACTGAGCGTGCCTGCGGCATGCCAAGGCAGCAACGCCTCGATCTCGCCCGGCTCCTGCTCCGGCATCTTGTTGCTCATCGCCATCATGGCCAGCCTCGTTCAATGCCGGCTGCCTTCAGCAGTTCGGCCAATTTCTTTCGCGCATAGAACAGACGCGTTTTCACGGTGTTCTCTGGAATTCCAACCAGCTCGGCCACTTCCTCCACGGATTTCTCGTGGTAGTAGACGAGGTCGACAATTTCGCGGTGTTCCGCCGAAAGCGACGACAGACAACGTCGCAGGGCGTCACCTTTATCCTTCTTCTGAACCGTTACCTCCGGATCGTCGGACGTATCCTCGATCGCGTTGGCGGTTTCATCGTCCAGCTCGGCATCCTTGCGCTTCCGTAATGCGGAGAGCGCCTTGAATCGCGTAATGGCCAGCAGCCAGGTCGAAACGGCCGAACGCCCCTCGAACTTGCCGGCCTGGCGCCACACATCCAGAAATACCTCGCTGATAAGGTCCTCCGCGATCTGCTCGTTGCGCACCAGCCGCAGGCCGAAACGAAACACCCGGACATGATGGCGCCCATAAAGCACCTGCATCGCGAGACGGTCGCCCTGCGCGATACGGCCGATCAGGGTTTCGTCTGACGTCGCCTGGGTCGCGCTCACTGTCCGTCTCGCAGGGTTGGTCGGGTTGAAATCACAAGAGGTTCGACTGGCAAGGCGAAATCTTCTCAAAATCTTGCGGGATAGACCACGACCAGCCGGCAGGGCGGCGGAGGGACGTTACGGCCGGGAAAGAGCGGACGGATGGGTACCATAATGCTCGTTCGTTTCCGAGTATGTCCGCAACATTCGCCCAACAAGCTTACCAAGTCGACAGCACCCGACACAAACCCGCCGGTAAAGCCGATAAATTCGGCTGCCGCAGGTTGCAGGGAACCGGGCTCACCCTACCAGGATACGGAAATTGTTTCGACGGTCTAGTGGCATAGCCCAAAAAGCGAGCATGCCTACACGTTCATAGATACCAAACTTAAAGGCTTTGGAACTTAGTGTTCCAGCACTGAAACCCGACATCCCTGGATCGATGACAGTAGCCGCCGGTTCCTTTTACGATCCTGTCAACGGCGATTTCGAGGCCGTCGATGGCGAGTCGTTGCCGCATGTGCTCGCGCGGCGGCTCAGACGCCGGCGCCAGACCCTGATTTTGGCCGGCGCCAGCCATGTCATCAATATTGCCTTGCTCATGCTATTCGCTGCGGCCGGAACGATCTCCGCCGCGCTAGTCGCCGCCTTCGCCCTCTGCGCAACCTGCAAGGTCGCGACATTCATGGCGATTTCCGAAAGTGGCCTGAGCGACCGCTGGAAGGATCACTTCCTTGCCGGCCCGTACACCGCGACGACCTGCGCATTGATGCTGGCGTTCATCTACATCGCTCCCGCCGTCGCCGTCGTTTTTTTGTGCACGTTCTTTATCATCGCCAATGTGATCGCCTTCCGGGCCGAGCCACGGCGTGGCGCCATCGCCTGCGCCATCATGACCGGCAGCGTCGTTGCACTCTTTCTGATGGCGGATCTGCCGATCGTCCTGCCTTCAAGCACCCCGCTCGAACGCACCGCGACGCTGCTGACCTTCGCGGCGACACTCGCGCGCATCATGTTCATCAATATCTTCGCGAGCCGGCTGCGCGATAACCTGTACCGCCGCAGCGCCGCGCTCGAAACCGCCTACAAGCGCATCGAGGAGCTGGCCGAAGTCGATGAGCTCACCGGCGCGCTCAACCGGCGCAGCATCATGCGGCTGCTCGATGCCGAGGTCGTCCGCTGCCGGCAGAACGGCATCGCCTGCAGCGTCGCCCTGATCGACCTCGACCTGTTCAAGCAGATCAACGACAAATTCGGGCACCTCACCGGCGACGAAGTGCTGCGCACCTTCGCCATCAGCATTTTTGCCAATGTCCGCGCCATCGACAAATTCGGCCGGTTCGGCGGCGAGGAATTTTTGCTGGTGCTGCCTGAGACGTCACACGACAGCGCCGCACGCATGCTAGACCGGCTGCGTGCCATCATCGAGGCGCTCGACTGGAGCGCCTTCTCCGAAGGACTGACAGTCACGATCTCGGCCGGCGTCGCGACGCTGCGCGAGAACGAAACATCCGAATCCATGCTTGCCCGCGCCGACCTTGCCCTTTACGCAGCAAAGGAGCGCGGTCGAAACCGTATTGCCGCCGCCTGATTATTTTGACCACCAAGGGCGACCGAGAACGGACGCCTGTTTTGAATGCTCTAGGAAAGAGTCATGGTTTTCAAATCGCCGCTATCGGCCAATATTCTCGACGACCTTCAGGCCGCGCTTGCGCATGGCAATGTCGCGCGCCGCGTCGACATGCTGCGCAGGGTCACCGATCTGTTCATCGATCATGCCCCCGATTATTCGGCCGCGCAGATCGCCGTGTTCGACGATGTGTTCGAATGTCTGATCGAACATCTGGAATCCCATACCAAGGTTCTCCTTGCCGAACGCCTCGGCGCCGCCGCCAGCGCGCCGCCGCGCGTGCTGCGCAATCTCGCCTTCGACGACCGCATCGAGATCGCAGCCCCGGTGCTGTCGCAATCCAGCCAGCTCGACGAACCCACGCTGATCGAGAATGCGCGCACCAAAAGCCAGGGTCACCTGCTCGCCATTTCCACGCGCAAGACATTGAGCGGCGCCGTCACCGAAATCCTGGTCGAGCGCGGCGACGACGCCGTGGTCATGAGCACCGTCAACAATCAGGGCGCGTCGTTCTCCGAGCGCGGCTATGACCGGCTGGTACAGCGCGCCGGGAACAGTGATGGCATCGCCGCATGTGTGGCTGTCCGCCCGTCGATCCCGCGCCATCACCTCCTGAAGCTGATCAACCAGGCCTCGGCATCGGTGCGCGCACGGATGGCGTCGGCCAATCCGAAGCTCGCCGAGGAAATCGCGTCCGCCGTCCAGAAGGCCACGCGCCAGGCGCGCTCGGCGCCTGCCACCATGAGCGACGAAGCGGTGATCTCGCACGAGCTGGTGCGCCTGCTCTACAAGGACGGCCGCCTCGACGAGAACGAAGTGCTGAAATTCGCCATCAATGAGAAATTCGACGAGACCAATGCGGCGATCGCATGCCTGGCGCATGTACCGGTGTCCGTGGTCGAGGCGATGATGATCGAGGCGAGCAATGAGGGCATTCTCATCATGTCGAAGGTCGCCAATTTCTCGTGGCCGACCGTCAAGGCGATCATCGACATGCGACAAAGGCTGGCGAACCAGCCGCTATCCGAGAACATTGCCGATCGCGACACCTATGAACGGCTGCGGCCTTCAACGGCGCAGCAAGTGCTGCGCTTCCATCGCATGCAACAGGTTACGGCAGACACGTCCGTCGCGTGATCGACGCTTCACGCGCGCGAGTGTGTGCCACATTGCACCATCGTTGCAACGCCAATTGCGCTGGCCTGCCATTCGCCCAGCACGCATCGACTTGTCCGCGCAGGCGTTGATAGTGATGCCGGGTTTCGGCGAGTAACGCCGAACCAGCGGGGCAAAGACAGGGCGGACTCCATGCGTGTCTTGATCACAGGCGCCGGCGGTTTCATCGGCACGACGCTCATCGCGGCGCTGCTGCAAAACGGCGTTCTGAAGAACGGCAGCGGCGAAAGCGAAGCAATCGACGAGATATTGCTGCTCGATACGCATCTGCCGCCGACATCCGATCCGCGCCTTACGCGCATGCAGGCTGATATTTCCCATCGCGAAACGTGCACAAGGATCGCCGCATGGAAGCCGCATAGCGTGTTCCATCTCGCCGCCGTGCTTACGAGCGCCGCCGAGGAAGATCCTGCGGCTGCGCTCGCCGTCAATGTCTCCTCGCTCGCGGGCCTGATCGAGGCTGCCGGCAGCAAGACCACCCCACCGCGCCTGATCTTTCCGAGCTCCATCGCCGTATTCGGCGGATTGCTGCCGGACAATGTCGATGACGACCACTTGCAGAAACCGCAGACATCCTATGGCACGCACAAAGCGATCGCCGAACTGATGCTTGCGGATGCGACGCGCCATGGCACGATCGATGCGCGCGCGCTGCGGCTCCCGATCGTGCTGGTGCATCCGGGGCCACCGACGCTGTCGGTGTCGGACCGCATCGCGGGCATGGTGCGCGACAGCGTTGCCGGCAGACCGACGGTCTGCCCGCTGCGGCCGGATACCAGGGTGCCCGTGGTTTCAGTGGACACGGTGGTGCGCAACCTGATCACGCTGCACGATGCAGACACTCTGGCACTGCGCGGCAAGCGTGTGCTCAATCAGCCGGCGCTGACCGTCAGCATGGAAGATATCGTCGCCGCGCTCAACATCGTGGCAGAGGTCGCGCCGCGGGTCACGTTCGAGCCCGATCCCGAGCTGAAGAAAATCGTCGACGGCTGGCCAAAAGGCTTCATCTCGACCCGCGCACCATCGGTTGGTGTCATCGCCGACAAGACGTTCGATGAAATCATCATGAGCTATCAACGTCATCTGGGAGCGGCACCGAAGACTTCGGCAGCGTAACGTGCCTTCTTCACCTCTGCCTGCCGCGAGAGATGAAGAACGCCATGGCGTACTCATTTTTCTCTGAACGCACGATGCATCTGGTCGGCCATGGGTTTGGTCAGATAGGATAACAGCGTCCGCTCGCCGGTGCGGATGAAGACCTCGACCGGCATTCCCGGCATCAGCCGCGTGCCATTGAATTTCCTGATCTCATCCTGACCAATCGCAATGCGGACGACAAAGTAGGTCGGTCCTGTCTTGTCCTCGCGTGACACGTCAGCGCCGATCCGCGACACCATGCCATCGATTTCCGGCGTGGTTCGCTGGTTGAAATTGGTGAAGCGCAGCACGGCATTCTGGCCGAACTTGACCTGATCGATCTCCTGGGGTGGCACACGCGTCTCGACGATCAGGCTATCGCTGTCCGGGACGATGGTCATCACCGCTTCGCCTGCGGCAATCACGCCGCCTTCGGTATGGATATTGAGATCGTGGACCACGCCGGTCTGGGGCGCCCGTAGCTCCAGCTTCTCGGCCTGATCGCGCGCGGTGACCTTCTTCTCGAAGGTCTCGGCATACTTGGCGCGGACATCGGCGAGTTCCTTGGCGACATCGCTGCGAAAATCCTGATCGATCTGCATGATCTTCAGCTCGGTTTCGGAGATCTTGCCCTTCGCCTGCGCGATCGATGCTGTGAGCTGCCCCTTCTCGCCGAGCAGACGGGCGGAATCGCGCTGCAGGGTGACGAGGCGCGTAATCGAGACCAGCCGCTGTTCCCACAATTGCTCGACGCCCACGAGTTCCTTGCTCAGAAGGTCGGCTTCCTGTTTCTTGGCGGTGAGCTGATCGTCGAGCCCGTTGATCTGTTCCTTCAACTGCGCGATCTGCTCCCGCAATTGAAGACGCTGGCCATCGGATGCGTTGCGGCGCAATTTGAAGAAGCGCTGCTCGGCGACCATGATCGCATGCGCCGGGGAGTCGGCAGGCAGCGATGTCAGCTCTTCGGGAAAGCCGATCTCGCCGAGCCCATCCCGCTCGCTCTGCAGGCGCGCCCGGCGTGCGTCCAACTCCCACAGGCTCTTGGTGACCGCCGACAGATTGGCCTGCGCCACAGTTTCATCGAGACGGATCAGAAGATCGCCGGCTTTGACCCGCGCTCCGTCGGACACCAGCAGATTCTTCACCACGCCGCCGGCGGGATGCTGCACCTTCTTGACGCTGGATTCCACCACGAGCGAACCATTCGAAATGATGGCACCCGACATGTCGGTGGCTGCGCTCATAATGCTCATGCTGCCGATCATGAGAGCCGCAGCGCCGCCCACCGCCATCATGTGATGGCGGATCGACTGCGTGGTTCTTTCCGCGTCTCTAGTCATGGGCCACCGCACGCTTTCTGCCGGCGCGCCTCGGCACGGTCTGTTCGACGGTTTCGGCCGGCTGCGCGGCCTGCTTCGGCACCAGCAGGGGCAAAACGGCGTCGGTCTTGCCGAAGGCCTGCTGGCGCCCCTCGTTCAGCACCAGCATGTGATCGACCACCGCCAGCAGCGCCGGCCGATGCGCGATTACCACGACAATGCCGCCGCGCTGGCGGACACCGGTAATGGCACGCACGAGCGCTCGTTCGCCTTCGCTATCGAGATTCGAATTAGGCTCGTCGAGCACGACGAGAAACGGGTCCCCGTAAAGCGCGCGCGCAAGAGCGATGCGCTGGCGTTGGCCACCGGACAACATCAGACCGCCCTCGCCGACTTCGGTCTCATAGCCATTGGGCAACCGCAGGACGAGATCATGCACGCCCGCCTGTTGTGCGGCAGTAAGCAGACGCTCGGCATCGAGTTCCGCCGCAAACCGCGAGATGTTCTGCGCGACCGTGCCACGAAACAGCGCCACATCCTGCGGCAAATAGCCAATCGATTCGCCAAGTGCGACCGAATTCCATTGCGCCAGCGCCGCGCCGTCGATCCGGATGACGCCGCGCACCGGCGGGACGATGCCAACCAGCGCACGCGCGAGTGTCGACTTGCCGGAGCCGCTTGGGCCGACCACTGCCACGGCGTTGCCAGCCTGCAGCACAAAACTGGCGTCATGCAGCACCAGGCCTTCGGCGCGCGACACCGCAAGGCTGACGGAATTGACACGTAACTGGCGCTTAGGCCCGGGCAGATCGATTGGCGCAGGTTTCGTTGGCAATGCTGCAAGCGCATCGCACAGTCGCTCGAAGCTGGCACGTGCCGCAATAAAGCTGCGCCAGTTGGCGATAGCGAGCTCGATCGGAGCCAGGGCGCGGATCGAGAGTATGGTGGCCGCGAGCATAACACCCGGCGTCGCCTGTTGATTGATCACGAGCCATGCACCAAGCGCAAGCACGCCCGTCTGCAGGATCATGCGCAGGAAGCGGGACACGCTGCCAAAGCCGCCGGTGAGATCGGAAGTCAGACGCTGTCCGTCGAGAAACGCGTCGGTACGCTCGCTCCAGAGCTCGCCCATGCGGCGCGACATGCCGAGGGCGTGCACGACTTCCGCATGATCGAACACGGTCTCCGCCACGCTGCGCCGTGCGGAGGCAAGCCCGACCAGCGCCTGGGTCGGATGACGGCTGAACGTCTCGGACGCCCAGGTGATCACACCGAGCAGAATGGCTCCGCAGGCGACGGCGAGTCCCATCCATGGATGAAACAGGGTGCAGACGACGATATAGAGCGGCGTCCAGGGCAGATCGCAGGCGGCGATGAGGCCGCTGCCGGAGATGAAGCCGCGCATCGTATCGAGATCGCGAATGTTCTGAAGCCCGTCGGTGCCCGGCTTTGCAAGCGCCTGATGCTGCATGCAATCGAACACCGCGCCACGAATGGACTGATCGAAAGCCTCACCCATGCGCGCCAGCAGGCGGCTGCGCAGGATATCGACCGCAGCCTGGATCAGCAGCAGCATGACAGCAATCAGGAGCAAGCCGACGAGCGTGGACAGGCTGCGGCTCGGCAGCACGCGATCATAGACCTGAAGCATGAACAACGGGCCGACGAGCATCAGCAGATTGACGATGAAGCTCGCACCAGCGACGGCAACCAACGCGATATGTGTTTCGCCAAAGGCCAAACGAATTGGGGCTGGCCACGCGGACGGCCGGAAACGCAGACCACTCATTGACATCCTCGCGGCTGACGCACCGGGCGATGGGGATGCCCGGTGAAGCGGGAGAGGCACTTGGCCTCTCCCAATATCCAATCAGAGAATGTGCGCGCCGTGCAGATCGAGAATGCCGTGATCGCCGGTGAGCGGCGCGGCCAGGTTGTCGGTCAGGACGGCGATATCGAGCGGCGCGGTGACCGGCGCGGAGGTGTTGTTACCGGAGGCGATGTCACCAATGAACGAACCGCCCGCGAGACAGTCAGGATTCAGCAGACTGCCGGTGAGGCCATCCGTGCCGGCGCCGCCAAGGCTTGGCACACTGATGATGCCGCTGCCGGTGAGCAGGCCGAGATCGAGCAGTTGCGGTCCGTTGGGGCCGATATCGATGGCGTTTACGCTCACGTCATGGGTGCCATCGGGCGTGGCGAGCAGATCGAGACCGAGGCCGTTGCCGTTTTCGGAGCCAAGATCGATATCGATCAGATGGCTGGAGGAGGAGCCGGTGAGATCACCGACCACGCCATTGAGCACCCCGCCACCAAGCAGCCCACCGCCGAGCTGGCCGCCGCCCTCACCGCTGCCGTTGATGTTGAGCAGCGGCAGATTCTGCAGGCTGGAGGTGAGACCGTTCACGAGCTCCGGAACTGGATTGAGCGGATCGTTGCCGTTAAGCAGCGCGCCGACCACTCCGACCGCCGCGTCCAGCGTATCGCCGAGATCGGCGCCAACATGCGCGACAACATCGTCGAGTCCGCCATTCAGCAAAGTCGATGGCGCGTTGACCACATCGGTGATGAGATTGGTGTGACCGTCATCGGCGGCGGGCGGCACTGCGCCGGTGGTGCCGAGGCCGACGGTCTCGCCGAGACTGGTAACGGCATGGAGGATATCGGACAGGCCGGATTGATGGCTCAGAGTTTCGATCTCGGCATGGACATCCTTGATGAGAATATTGGTCGCGTCGAAGACCGGTTGCGCGCCACCATCGTCGCCGGCCAGCGCGAGTTGCGACGGCGTGCCGAGATTGAGTACATCGCCGATGCCGAGCAGGTTCGACGTATCTGTACCCAGCACACCATCGACGACGTCGGTGACGGGATCGAGCACGCCGGCCGTGAGCAATGGACCATCTACGGCTGCGGTCGGCGCGGCCGTCATCATCGTATCGGTCAGCGACGTATCATCGCCGAGCAATGCATTGAGGGAGAGCGGAAGCGTTCCGTCGCCGCTATTGTCATTGAGCAGCGCGGTCGAGCCGGCGAGGACTTCGACCAGACGGTTGGTATCATTGCCATTGAGAAGGGTCGCCATGTCATGTGCTCCACACTGGATCAGATGGAGTGAGAACGACAACTCGTAGCGCTTGTTGCGGGGAGGATGCTACCTCCGGCGCCGTTGGGTAACGCGCGGCTACTGCGATCAGGCCAAGTTGGTAAAAGTCTTAGCCAGCGGGAACGCGTCGTGCGGCGCACGCCATATCAATAGCGCAGCACGCGCGCGCCGACCACAGCGCCCAGCCCCGTCACCAGCGATGTCGCCAGCGTGTACCAGACCGCGACGAACAGCGGCGAGTCATCGACGCAATGCGCGGCGTAGATCGTCGCGGCAAACCCCGACGACATCAATCCCGCCAATGCGCCGACGAAGGCAGGACGCGACGGCGCGCCATGCCGCAGCGCCAGCAAGACGGCGCCGAGGATCGGTAGAGAGAACAGCGAGATCGACATCGTGCATAGTCCCGCACTCTTGCCCACCATGCGCATCATCATCGGCGTGCGCTGCGGCACCATCATTTCGGCGATGATGGCGGCGATCAGGATGAAAGGCGACAGCAGCAGCATCCACACCCAGCGGCCGAGCGAGGCCTCCGGCCGTGATAGATGCACGCTGATCACGATGGCCGGAATGGCGAGCGCCAGCGCGATCACGAATTTCAAATCGAAGAACGGGTTGCGCATCGCCGCCATGAAATCCGGCCGCAGGCCGATGGTGACGAGCATCATCGCCGCCGCTACCGGCAGGGCGACGAGCAGCGCCATGGCGAGTTGCGAACGCACCGGCTGCGGCCGGTGATCATTGTCAGCGGCGAGCGCCATGATCAGTCGATCGGTTTCCACGCTCAATCCTCCCGCAGTTTCGCCGCGAGGCTCGCCAGCCCGCGATGCAACGCGACGCGCACATTGCCTTCGGTCATCGATAGTTTTTCGGCCGTCTGCCGAATCGAGGCATTCTCCACCGCGATGGACTGCAGCACGTCGCGCTGGCGCTGCGGCAGATCGCCGAGATGGCTGGCGATATCGACCGACGGCAGCGGCTCCCGCGGCGCCTCGCTCGGCAGCGTCTCCGAGAAATCGTCGATATCGACGAAAACGCGACGACCGCGCTTGCGCAGCGCATCGATCAGCTTGTTGCGCGCGATGGCGAACAACCACGGCGCGAAGGGCGCATTGGCGTCCCAGGTATGCCGCTTCAGATGTACCGCGAGTAGAATGTCCTGCACGATATCCTCGGCCTGATCAGGTGGCTGTCCGGCGCGCGACAGACCTTGCCGCGCACCCGCACGCAATACCGGCGCGACCGACTTCAGCAGGCGGTGATAGGCCGCGCTATCACCGGCATTGGCCGACCGCATCAGACCGGTCCATTCGTCGTCACGTCCGCGCACGCGCGCTCCTGAAGGCATTTCGGTGGCCGGATCAAAACGTTACATCCGCCATATAACGATCACAGAAGCGTGACCCAGCGCATCGCGCCGCAATCCCTGCCCTGTCATCCGGCTCATAGCACCATTACGACGCGGCGGGCATCCCGGCTGTAAGGGCCAATGGCCGATCAAGGCGCGAAGATTCCCTTATTTTGCCCCGGTATGGTCACGCGCGCAGTTTCCTTTGGCGCCGGGTGGGGCGGGTATCTTGGGGAGACTCAGATGAGATTGAACACCACCGGGCATGCCGCATGGATCGTTGCGGCGGGATTGTGGATATGCGCCGCAGCCCTGTTCCCTGCCACCGAGGCCACGGCGCAGACAGCAGCCCAGGCGCCGGAACAGCCCACCTCCGTCGGCACGGCCGCCGACACCTCTGTAGAATCCGTCAGACCCGCCCGCAGCCACGCGAGGAAAACAGCCAACAAGTCCCGCAAGGCGGAGCGCCAGGCCAAGGCCAAGAAAGCTGCCGAGGAACAGAGCGCCAAGGCAGAAGATACGAAGCCCGAGCAGGGCAGCAGCATCACTTCCGCCGTCGCCAATGCCAATGCGCAGTGGCCTACCGATGCGAAACCGACCGACACCTACAGCATGTCCGCCCAGGCCGGGAATGTGCTGAACCAGATGGACGCCCAGGCTGCGCCGGGCGCAAGCCCTGCTGCGGCAGACAATACGAATACAGAGCAGGTGGTTGCCGCCGATCAGCTGAACGATCTCGACCGCGCCGCCGAGGAAAAGCCGCCCCTCACTCTCGCCAGGGCCACCATCGACACACCGCCTGCGGCTACGCCCGCTGCAACGGCGGAGAACAACACGCCGTGGGAGCAGACCTCGGTGATCGGCAAGGTCTTTATCGCGCTGGGCGGATTGCTGACCATGGCCTCCGCGGCACGGATGTTTATGGCTTGAACCTCATCCGGTGAGCGGGCAGATTGCGCGCGGTCGCCGGCTCCGGCGGCTGCAAGCAACAATCCGCGGGATGAAACATGAGCAGCTTCGAACACATTCTCGTCGAGCGCAAAGGCACCGTCGGTGTCGTGACCCTGAACCGTCCGAAGATGCTCAATGCACTGTCCTTCGGCGTCTTCAGCGAGATCAAACGCGCAATCGACGATCTCGAAGCGGACGATGCGGTCGGCTGCATCGTCATCACCGGCAGCGAAAAGGCCTTCGCCGCCGGCGCCGACATCAAGGAGATGCAGCCGAAGGGCTTCATCGACATGTTCTCCGAGGACTTCACCCAGATCGGCGGCGACCGCGTCGCCACCTGCACCAAGCCGACCATTGCCGCCGTGTCCGGCTATGCGCTCGGTGGCGGCTGTGAGCTGGCGATGATGTGCGACATCATCATCTGCGCGGACACCGCGAAATTCGGCCAGCCCGAAATCACCCTCGGCACCATTCCCGGCATCGGCGGCACCCAGCGCCTCACCCGCGCCATCGGCAAATCCAAGGCGATGGATCTCTGCCTCACCGGCCGCATGATGGATGCGGCGGAAGCCGAACGCTCCGGCCTCGTCAGCCGCGTCGTCGCTGCCGACAAGCTGATGGACGAAGCGCTCGCCATGGCCGAGAAGATCGCCGGCATGTCGCGCCCTGTCGCCACCATGGCCAAGAGCGCCGTCAATCGCTCGCTGGAAACTTCTCTCTCCGAGGGACTGAAAGTCGAGCGCGATCTGTTCCACGCGACCTTTGCTTTGGAGGATCGCAGCGAAGGCATGGCGGCGTTCATCGAAAAGCGGAAGCCGGTGAACAAGAACCGCTAAGCACGACAGCGCTTCAGCGCCGCCGCGACCAGCCAACGATAGGCCCGCTCCTGCATGGTGGCGGGCCTGTCGAGTTTCAGGCGCGCAAGACATGCTTCGTCATTCGCGGTCGGCGATGATGTGAGCCCTTCCCAGAACAGTCCCGCAAGTTTCGACGGCGCCTTCACGGCAGCGCTCAATATCTGCAGCGCGGGGATCAGGCGCTGCTCGACGTCCGTGAAATCGCTGCCGAACGGAAACATCGGCAGCAAACCGGCATCGCGTGCAGGCTTCAGCGCAGAGGCGATCCGGTCCGGCGTATTGTCGCGATATGCGGGAGCGATCTCAAAATGCTTCGGCAGTTTTCCGGCATCCTTCGCCTGCCGCATCAGCTCCGGCTGGAAACGCGAGTCTGCGACGGACAGCATCGCGGCGATCGTATCCGCATCGGATTTGCCGCGCAGATCGGCAACGCCATACTCGGTCACAAAGATATCGCGCAGATGGCGCGGGATGGTCTGGTGTCCGTAGGACCAGCGGATGTTCGATGACGGCGCCCTCCCCGGCCGCGTTGCTTCGAGGGTCAGGATCGACCGCGCGCTATCGAGCGCAAAAGCCTGCGCGACGAAATTGTACTGACCACCGACACCGCTAATCACCCGCCCGTCCTCAAGGCCGTCGGAGATCGCGGCGCCCATCAGTGTCGCCATCATGGTGTTGTTGACGAAATGCGCGTCCACGCGCGCGCGGCGTTTGGCGTCTTCGTCACCATAGAGTTCGTTCGTAAAGGACACCGGCATCATCCGGATCTTCGCCAGCTGCTCCGCCGGCATGTCGCGCAAGGCCGTGTAGAATGCTTTCGGCCCGAGGAAGAAGGCCGCGTGCAAAATGGTGCCATCGACCTCGCGCTTGAGGATGCCTGCCTCGATCAGGCCAAGAAATGCCTCGAACAGCATTTCGCTGACGCCATAGAGGCCTTTTTCGAATGGCGCGGTCTGCGCATGCACCGCAGGCGACAGGCGCTGCATCACGTCCTGGAACGCGGCATTGTCGCAGTGACGAACGATCAGCCCTTGTGCCAATGCGTCGCCGATCTGCCCGATGCCGATCTGCAATGTGCCACCATCGCGGATCAGGCCGGCAGCATGCAGGCCGATGGCGTATTTCGCATCACTTACCGGCTCGGAGGGCGGCGCGAACAACGGGAATTCGATATCCTGGCTTTCCAGCACCGCATGAAATTCGTCGCCGGCCAGATCGCCCAGCCCCGGCATATATGGCAGCTCGGAATTGACCTGGCCGATCAGTCTGAACGACGCACGCCCTTCGGTGCGGGCGCGCATCATGTCGAGCGTCGTGTCGGTGTTGCAGCTCAGGCTGTAGCGCGCGACGCCATCGACGACGCGTCTGGCGACGAGCTGCGTGATCACATTGAGCCCGCGCGCCAGCAGATAAGAAGCGGCGTGGGTGTAGTTCGCAGAGATGTAGTGCTGCTGCGCATCGGCGACACCAAGCCACTTGCCGGCGAGAAAGAAGAACTCGTTGATCTGGATATTCGGAGGCAATTCACGCTTGCGCAATGCTGCTGCATAATCGAGATCGGGATAGCCGCCGAACAGGCGATCGATCACCGGACCGATGAAACGCTTTTCCAGTTCATTCGACGGCCGCGGCTTTTCCAGCGTGAGCGCCGTGAAGAATGTGAGATCGATGCTGCGATCGGAGACCGCGCGCCGATACAGCGCATTGACGATGTGATTGGCCTTGCCGAGACCAAGTGGCAATCCTACCACCAGCGTCGTGCCGACATCGCGGATGATGTCCTCGGCGATGGCATCGGGGTCGGAGAATATCTTCGGCATGACGTTTCCGATTGAACGGCGTGGACCGGACATGGCTACCGCTTCGCGAGTAAGCGCGAATGTGCCCATGATGCAACAGGCGTGAGCAAACTGAGCGGGCTCGTTGTCGCATTCCATCACCTGACCGATGCCGCTAGAGTCTTGATCAATCGAGAAGATCAGGGCCTCGAAATGCCCTGTGGGGAACGCGCGAAAGCCCGGAGGTTCTTCGTCGGAAGGTTTGCCACCCTTGGCAACGCCCTCTAAACATACCAGTGGATGTCAGCGGGGGCGGATATCCGAAGATCGCTTTGGGACAAAATGACCAGTCACCGCGTGAGAATGGGCCGCGTCGCACGGAACGTGCTTCGGACGGGAACGGCCTTGGGATTGATCGCCTGCAGCCTTCTTGCGGCAACCGACGCGCGCGCTGAAACCGTCTCCGATGCACTCGTCAAGGCTTACCAGACCAATCCGCAACTCAACAGCGAGCGCGCACGCCAGCGTGCCACCGATGAGAACGTGCCGCAGGCGATGGCCGGCTATCGTCCGCAGGTGGCTGCCACCCTCGGCGTCGGCCTGCAAGCCGTCCGCAACCTGCTGCCCGACAACACGATCGCGGGCGCGACGCTGAAGCCGTGGACCATCGGCGTCACCGTCACCCAGACGCTCTACAACGGCAACAAGACCGCCAACAGCGTCCGCGTCGCCGAATTTCAGGTGCAGTCCGGCCGCGAGGCGCTGCGCAATGTCGGCCAGGGCGTGCTGCTCGATGCCGTTACCGTCTATATGAACGTGCTGGCCAACCAGTCGCTGGTGGAAGCGCAGCGCTCCAACGTGACGGCGCTGCGCGAGACCCTTGATATCGCCAAGAAGCGCCTCAATGCCGGCGACGTGACACCGACCGATACGGCGCAGGCCGAAGCCCGCCTCGCCCGCGGCCAGGCCGATCTCAACGCCGCGGAAGTTGCGCTGTCGATCAGCCAGGCCACCTATGCGCAGATCGTCGGCGTATTGCCGAGCCGCCTGAGCCCCGCCGAGCCGATCGACCGGCTGCTGCCGCGCGGGCGCGAAGATGCGATTGCGCAGTCGTTCAAGGGCCATCCCGCGGTGCTCGCCGCCGGCTTCGACGTCGATGTCGCGACCACCAGCATCAAGGTGGCCGAAAGCAGCCTGCTGCCAACCCTGACTGTGCAGGGCAGCGCCAGCAAATCGAGCCAGTCGGACCCGACGCTCGGCACCTATGGCACCGATCAGGCCTCGATTGTCGGCCAGTTGAATGCACCGATCTATGACGGCGGCCTCGGCGCGGCGCAGACGCGTCAGGCCAAGGAACTCTCGACCCAGAGCCGGCTGGTGCTGGAAATGGTGCGCAACCAGGCGCGCACCGCAGCCATCGGCGCATGGGTTTCGAACGAAGGCGCCAAGACGGCCGTCACCGCCGCCGAAGCCGAAGTGCGCGGCGCGGCCGTCGCCCTGCAGGGCGTGCAGCGTGAAGCCGCCGGCGGCCAGCGTACCACCGTGGAAGTGCTGAACGCCCAGCAGGACCTGATCCAGGCCAAGGCCCGCCTGATCGGCGCACAGCGCGACCGCGTGATTGCCTCCTATGCACTGCTGAGCGCCGTGGGCCGTCTCGACGTCAAGACGCTCGGCCTGAAGACACCGGATTATCTGCCGGAAGTGCACTATCACCAGGTGCGCGACGCCTGGCACGGATTGCGCACGCCTGACGGCAAGTAGGAGCTATGTCGGCGGCTTGCCGCTCCGCGCAATCGCCGCGCCGAGGGCGGCGACGAGCGAGACAACATCATAGGGTTTGCGGACGACCGGCACGGCATCCAGTGACGCTGGAATGAGACTGGTCTCACCATAACCGGTAGCAAACACGAAAGGCACACCGAGTTCGCTGAGCATATGCGCCACCGGCATCGAACTGCCGCTTCCGAGATTGACGTCGAGGATCGCCACGTCGGGCCGAAAGCTCGCGAGCAAGGATAGCGCCTCCTTCGCAGAGGCCGCGGTCTCGACGCGCGCAGCGCCCTCCCCCGCCAGCATGGTCTCGACATCCATCGCGATCAGTAACTGATCCTCGACCATCAGCACATCGAGTCCGCGTATGGCGGCCATCGGTCTGTCGTCGATACGCTTGCTGCGACGCGTCCTCGTCGCAAGCGGCGCCGGCCAGGTGACGAAGCGTGCGGGGATCAAGAGGCGCACACGCATACCGGCAGGATCGTAATCGATATCGCTCTTGCCGCCGAGATCGTAGGGAATGCTGCGACCGATCAGCATGGAACCGAAGCCAGGCTTCAACGGTGGCGTCACGATCGGACCGTCGCGCTCCAGCCAGCGGATCTCACAATCACCGCCATGGAGACGCTGCCAGGTCAGCGAGAGGCGGCCGGGGCCGACGGACAGCGCACCATATTTCGCGGCGTTGGTCGCAAGCTCATGCAGCACCAGCGCCAGCACAGAATAAGCGCGGGCATCCAGCATCACTTCGGGACCGGCAACCTCGATCTCCTTCACTGCCTCGCGATAGGGCGACAGCTCTGCATCGATCAGGCTCTTCAGCCCACCGCCGCCGGCACCGCGGATCACCTGATCATGGGCCAGCGACAGCGCCTGGATACGGCCCTTCAACGAGGCGACATAGTCCTCGATGCTGCGCCCGTCTTCCACAGGATGCGAGACCAGCGACTTGATCAGCGCGAGAATGTTTTTAACGCGGTGATTGAGTTCTTCGTTGAGCATCTTCTGGCGCAGATCGGCCTTGTGACGTTCCTCGGCCAGAAGCTCGTTGTGACGCAGCACGACCTCCACCAGCGCGGCGCGCGTGGCTTCGGCCGTGTCCCGCTCGCTCTGCAGCCACGGCTCCGACTGCAGTTCGACGGTTTCCTTCCAGATTTGAAAACTCTTGCGCGGGGTCAGACGGTCGCCGAACGGCCCAGTTTCGTAGGTCTTGTTGGGATCGCCGGCCCAGTTCACCGTCTGCGCGACCTCGCTGCGGAAGAAGAGCAGATAGTCGCGCGGCAACTGCGACAGCGGAACGGCCAGCACGCCGGCAACCATCTCACTGTAGTCCTCCGCCTCGGGCAACCGGTCCGACAGCGCGCTGGTGGCCCAGACGCGTCCCTCGGCGGCCGAATTCACCAGCGCCATCAGCGCGGGAACAGCGTCGGACGGCGGCGCCTTGCCAAAGCCGGTCCAGGCATTGTTGAAATAGAGACCGACGCCATCGCACGGGATCAATTCACGGAAGTCGCGGATATTGCTCTTCAGCAGATCCTCGACATTGCCGTGATGCGAGACATTGTGGAGGAGCTGATCGAGATAGCGGCGCGCACGTTCACTTGCCGCCAGTTTGCGCTTCTGGATCAGCGACGCGAGCTGCATGGAAAAAAATTCGCCGAACATTTCGGCGGCGACGCGCTTATCCATCGACAGCGCACGGGGCGCATAATGATGGCAGGCGATCAGGCCCCACAGCGCCCCGTCGAGAATGATCGAGATCGACATCGAAGCGCCGACCCCCATATTGCGCAGATATTCGCAATGAATCGGCGACACGCTGCGCAAATGCGCGAAGGACAGATCGAGCGGTTCGCCCGATGTGTCCCGCTCCGGCAGGATGGCGACGCGGGCGCCGGATGAATCCGAAACGATACGCACCGTGTTCTGCAGGTAGAGAATGCGCGCCTGCTGCGGAATGTCGCTGGCGGGAAAGTGCTGACCCAGAAAGCTCTCGAGGTCGCCGCGCCTGGCTTCGCTGATGACGCGACCCGAGCCGTCATGGGCGAATTGATAGACCATCACCCGGTCGTAGCCGAGTGCGCCGCGCAAGAGCCGCGCGGCATTGTCGAACAGAACATCGAGGTTGTTGCACTGACCGATGCGCCCGATCAGAAGGCGCGACAATTCCAGCGGCGGCGTCGCCTCGACCGGATCGACCGGTTCGAACTCGATGATGTTGACGCCATGATGCCGATGGACGGCGACGTTGAAGAACGTCTGCGCGTGAGCGACCTTGAAATCGATGAGCAGACCGGCGCGCTGCTGGCTGCCCCATTTGGCGATGGCATTGCGAATGTCATGTGCCGGCTTCTCACCGATGAGATCGTCAAGGCGGCGATCGTTGATCTCGCCGCGAATGCCAAGCATCGCGCCGGCATTGGCCGAATGCCGCCGCACCATGCCCACCGAACCATCGCAGGCCAGCAGGCATCCATGAGGCTGGATGGTGCCGGGAATATGGATCGGCTCGCGGTCGCAATTGGTGAGATCGACGGGATCGGACGTGGTGAGCATCAAAACTCTCTGAAACGGCGTATCGCGCAAGCCATGGATCGGAGCATGCCACGTCCGAAGACCTTGACAAACAAACACTCGAAGCCTGGGAGCCATCGGAAGATGGCCCAGGGTTCGCTCATGCATAATCAGGGTAACGGAAGAGCCGGCATTTCGATCCAGCCCCATGCCGGTTTTTTAGCCGCCCGCTCAGGCCTGCGTTGGACGTCTGGCGAAGAAAGTCATCAGCACCGGTAGCGTAATGAGGATGACCAGCGGCGCCAGCATCATGCCGGTGACGACCACCACCGCCAACGGCTTCTGCACCTGCGAACCGACGCCCTCGGACAGCGCGGCCGGCAGCAGGCCGACGCCCGCCACGATACAGGTCATCAGCACCGGGCGAAGCTGCAGCTCGCCGGTCTTGATGACTGCCTTGATGCGCTCCATGCCCTCGTCGATCAGCTGGTTGTATTGCGAGATGATCAGGATGCCGTCCATCACGGCGATGCCGAACAGCGCGATGAAGCCGATGGCGGCCGAGACGCTGAACGGAATGCCAGTCAGGAACAGGCCGAGCACGCCACCGAACACCGCCATGGGGATCACGCTCATGGCCAGCAGCGTATCGGCCATGGAGCCGAAATTGAACCACAGGAGCACACCGATCAGCAGTAAGCTGATCGGCACGACCACGGACAGGCGCGCGATGGCATCTTGCAGATTGCCGAATTCGCCGACCCATTCGGTTCGCGAGCCAGCCGGCAGTTTCACCAGCGCATTCACCTTGTCCTGCGCTTCCTGGATCGCACTGCCGAGATCGCGTTCTCGCACCGAGAACTTGATCGGCAGATAGCGTTCCTGGTTCTCGCGATAGATGTAAGCCGCGCCGGAGATCAGGTTGATCGAGGCGACTTCGCTGAGCGGGATCTGCGTGATGGTGCCGTTCGGTCCGGGTGCGCCGATACGCAAATTCTGGATCGCCTCGGCGCTACGGCGGAATTCCGGCGCGAGACGCACGATGATCGGGAAATGACGATCGCTGCCCCCCTCATACAGATCGCCCGCACTGTCGCCGCCGATCGCCACCTTGATCGTCGCGTTGATATCGCCGGGCGCGAGGCCGTAACGTGCGGCCTTGGCACGATCAATATCGATCTGGATGGTCGGCTGGCCGAGCGAGGTGAACACCGCAAGGTCCGTCACACCCTGCACGGTGGAGAGCACATCCTTGATCTCGTTCGCCGTCCTGGTCAGCATCTGCAGGTCGTTGCCGTAGAGCTTGATCGAGTTCTCGCCCTTCACGCCGGACACGGCTTCGGAGACGTTGTCCTGCAGATATTGCGAGAAGTTGAATTCGACGCCGGGAAACTTGGTCTGCAGATCCTTGAGCAGGCGCGCGGTCAGCTCGTCTTTGTCCTTCGTCGTCGGCCACTGGGCGACGGGTTTCAACGGCGTGAAGAACTCGGCATTGAACAGGCCAGCCGCGTCGGTACCGTCATCGGGGCGACCATGCTGCGACACCACCGATTCCACTTCAGGCTGCTCGCGGATGAAGCGGCGCATCTCGTTGACGTAGGTGTTGCCCTCCTGCAGCGAGATGGTCGGCGGCAGCGTGGCGCGAATCCACATATTGCCCTCTTCCAGCTTCGGCAGGAATTCGAGGCCGAGCAGACGGATCATGATGGCGGTGGCGACCAGGAGCGCAACAGCGATACCCATCACAATGGTGCGCGTCTTCACCGCCCAGTTCAGCACCGGCACATAGAGATGATGGAGCTTGCGAACGATCCAGGTTTCGGTCTCCTGCACATGGGCAGGCAGGATCAGCGCCGACAGCGCGGGGGTAACGGTGAAAGTGGCGATCAGGCCGCCGGCCAACGCGTAGGCGTAAGTGCGCGCCATCGGTCCGAAAATATTGCCTTCGACACCCGACAGGGTGAACAGCGGCAGGAAGGCCGCAATGATGATTGCTGCGGCGAAGAAAATTGATCTCGACACGTCTGCGGACGCACTGAGGATGCCGTGTTTCTTCATCCCCATAATGGTCTCGGGGGATATGTGACTCTTCTCGGCATCCGACAATGGCGTCGTCTGCGTCAGTCGCCTGAAGATCGCCTCCACCATGATCACGGTGCCGTCCACGATCAGGCCAAAGTCAATGGCACCGACCGAGAGTAGATTCGCCGACTCCCCCCGCGCGACCAGAATGATGACGGCAAAGAACAGCGCAAATGGAATCGTGGCGCCGACGATCAGGGCGCTGCGCAAATTGCCGAGGAACAGCCACTGCAAGAAGACGATCAGCAGGATGCCGACCACCATATTGTGCAGCACCGTATGGGTGGTGATGTCGATGAGATCCTTGCGGTCATAGATGCGTTCGATCCGCACGCCGGGCGGCAGCACATTGCCGCTATTGATCGCACGCACCGCCTTCTCGACATTGGCGATGGTCGGCGAGCTCTTCTCGCCTCGCCGCATCATCACGATGCCCTGGACGATGTCATCGTCATTGTTGAGGCCGGCAATGCCGAGCCGCGGCTTCTCGCCCACCGTGACCGTGGCAACGTCGCGGATCAGCACCGGATTGCCGGATGTCTGCGAAATCATCGTGTTGGAGATGTCGTCGATCGAGCGGATCAGACCGACGCCGCGCACGACCGCCGATTGCGGCCCGATATTCACGGTGTTGCCGCCGACATTGATGTTGGCATTGCCCACCGCCGTGAGCATCTGCGGCAGCGTCAGGCCATAGGCCACGAGCTTGTTGAAATCGACCTGGATTTCATAGGTCTTGGTCTTGCCGCCCCAGCCGATCACGTCGATGACGCCCGGCACGGCGCGGAAGCGACGCTGCAGCACCCAGTCCTGCAAGGTCTTGAGATCGAGCACGCTATAGTTGGGCGGGCCGACGAGGCGATAGCGGAAAATTTCGCCGACCGGCGACAGCGGCGAGATCGTCGGCTGCGCATTGTTCGGTAGCGTGCCGAGCTGCGCGAGGCGGTTCAGCACCTGCTGCAGCGCTTCGTCGTAAGTATAGTCGAACGAGAACTGCAGTTTGACGTCGGACAGGCCGTAGAGCGAGATGGTGCGGATCGTCTTGACGTTCTTGATGCCGGCGACCTGGGTCTCGATCGGGATGGTGATGTAGCGCTCGATTTCCTCGGCCGAGAGGCCGGGCGACTGCGTCACGATATCCACCATCGGCGGCGTCGGATCGGGATACGCCTCGATGTTCAGCTGCTGAAAGGCGAACAATCCGCCGATGAACACGGCGAGGAACATGCCAACCATCAGGAAGCGACGGTCGACAGCGATAGAGACGAGGCGATCCATCCAGATCGGTCCTTTCAGGCGGGCCGGAACTGGAACTTAGCTAGCGGAAGCGACGCGATCGATAAACAGACTGCCGCGGGTAACGATCTTCTCGCCCGGCCGCAGGTTGCCGAATACTTCCACCAGGCCTGCATTGGTCATGCCGGTCTTGATGGTGCGCAGCTCGATCGTCTTGTCGTCATTGGCGACCCAGACGCGGACCTGGTCGCCTTCATAGATCAGCGCAGTTTTCGGCACACCAACGGTCGGCTGCTCGCCCGGCGCATAGATCGTCACCGTGGTGAACATTTCCGGCTTGAGCAGGCCGTTGCTGTTGTTCAGCGTGGCGCGCACCATCAGGCGGCGCGTATTGGGATCGAGCGCAGTGGACACGTAGTCGATGCGGCCGGTCATCACGCGTCCGGGCAGTGCCAGCGCAGTGAAGGTCATTTCCTGGCCGATCTGCACCGAGGCAGCCTCGGTTTCACGCACGAAGGCGGTCAGCCATACGCTAGAGAGATCGCCGATCACGAAAACGGGATCGCTGGCACCGGCGCTGATGAACTGGCCCGGGCCGACCTTGCGCTGAACCACGGTGCCGGCAAGCGGCGAGAACACGGTGGTTTCCGGATTGATACGGCCCCTCTCCTGGAAGGCGGTGATCGCATCTTCCGTGAGGCCGAGAATGCGCAGCCGGTTGCGCGCAGCTTCGAGCGCGGTCTCGGCTGTGCGCAGATCGTTCTGCGCCTGAAGCAGCGTGGCCTGGGCCTGCTGATAATCCTTCAGCGGCACGGCCTTGCCTTCGAACAGGTCTTTGGCGCGCTTGTCCTGGATGGTGGCGAGATCGAGCTGCGACTTCGCCTTGTTGGCGGCGGTGACGGCGGCGACGAAATCGTTCTGCGCACCAACCGTATCGGCGGCTTCGACGACAAACAGCGGCTGCCCCTGCACCACGTGATCGCCCGGCTTGGCGAGCAGTTTTGTCACGCGGCCGGCATATGGCGAGAAGATCGGCGTCGAACGATCCTCGTTGACGGCGATCTTGCCCTCGGTGACCGATTCCGACCGGAACGACTTCACGGTGACGGGTTCGATGGTCAGGCTCGCCCATTCCGACGGGCTCGGCGTATAGCGCTGCGCATTTTTGCGGGACTGGCTGGAGACGTCCGAATGCTTCTGCGGTATCGCATTGAGCTGCGTATAGGCGTAACCGCCGCCGGCCAAAATCACGACCGCGCAAACGCCGGCAACCAGCTGCTTGCGGCCGAATTTGGAAGATCCCTGGTTCACGTTCGTCACCTGCCGAGCCCTTAAAGTGAGAGTCCGCTTATGCCGCGGCGTTTTGTCCCAATGCGCGCGCTATTAGTGCGCATATAGACGTTGAGACAATCAAAAAACGCAGGTCAGACCCGCATTTTCGGTTAAAAATTCTGTTACGCTTACGAGCGGTATTTATATTGCGGACCTCCATACCGGCGGATCGGTCCCAAGCGGCACAGCAGGTTGTGCCCAATATGCTGGGGTGAGCCCTAGCACGGCAGCATGACGAACCGCCGACAATGTGCCGAAGCCTGACGGCAGCTCCTCCGCGAGAACCGCAACGGCATCGCCGGCGATATCCGGCGCATTCAAGCCCTTTTCGAGGCGGCCCATCTCCCACAGCCATTTGCCGGTGCGCGCGAGCGAAACCTGGACATGCCAACTGCCGCCCTCGCGCGCCTGGCGGAGTTTTGCCATCATGGCGCCGAAGGCCATCAGATAACCAGTGGCATGATCGAGCATCTGCGCGGGCAGCTCTTTCGGTCCATCGACGCCGGCCGCCTGCCCTTCGGCGTGGTTGAGGCCGGTGGCACATTGAACCAGCGAATCGAAGCCGCGGCGCTGCGCCCAAGGGCCGCTGCGACCATAAGCCGACAGCGAGACGTAAACGATACCGGGGCTGAGCCGCGCGGCATCCGCCGGCGCAAAACCGCGCGCGGCCAGCGATTGCGGGCGATAGCCCTGGGAGAAGATATCGGCGCCTTCGAGCAGGCCGCGCAGCGCCTCCCTGCCCTGTTCGGTATCCAGATCGGCAAAACACGAGCGCTTGCCACGGCCGGTGTCGATGGTGAGCCACGGGATCGCCGGGAGATTGGGACTGGAGACGAGCATCACCTCGGCGCCATGGGCGGCGAGCGTGCGCCCGGCGACAGGGCCCGCAATGACGCGCGACAGATCGAGCACGCGCAGGCCGGCAAGCGGGCGCTCTCCCTTGGGCCAAGGGCGCGGCGCGGCGTCGCCGATTTTGGTGATCTCGATGAGCGGAAGCTCAGCAATCGCTTTCGCCTGCGGCAATGCCATCCATTCGTCGTGGGTGCGCATGAGCGCGACAACGCCCCCGGCCGCATAGGCGGCGGTTTCGAACGCCTCGCCCGTCCATTGCATCAGCGCGGCCTGCACGGCGTCGCGCTCGGGCGCGCACGACAACACCTTGCAAACGGCATCGCGATGATGCGGGAAATTGGTGTGCAGGCGGACGAAGCGTCCGTCGCCGGTCCGGTAGGCGCCGGCGATCGCATCCCAGGCCGGCGGTGGCGGATTGCCATCGCACCGCAGATAACGTTCGCTGCGGCATTCGACGACGGCATGGCGCATATCGACGGCAACGTCCTGCGCCTGCCCGCTGCGGGCGCGCCAAATCTCGGCTGCGGCAAGACCGGCCGCTGCGATGCTGACCTGGGCAGCTGCACCGACATGGAACGATGACGGCAATTGCGGTTCATGGCCGGTCAGGAGGACGCGTTGGAGCGCAGCCATATCGCCGCCAGCCTGCTTCCAGATATCAGCCAGCAGCTCGTGAATGCCGTGCATCAATCCCCCTTTGCCATACTGCCGTTTCAGCGCACGCTTCCGGGCAACCACATCTGCCATCGCACCATCTTGCACAAGCATGGAGGACAGACCATGGCGACCATCGATCCATTGACAGCCGGCGCTGTCCTGCTGGCCACGGCTGCCACCGACGCCGTCTATGTGATGTTCACCGCCGCGGTCGTCACCCGCCGGCGCGTGCCTGCCGCCACGTGGAGCAGCGTCTGGTATGTGCTCTCGTCCTATGCCGTCATCAGTTATACGGAAAACTGGATATACGTGGCTTTCGCCGCGATCGGCTCGTGGATCGGCGCCTATGCCACCATCACCTTCCTGCACCGGCCGCCGGGAGGACCGCCAGTCGGCGCAGCACCTGAATAGGCAGTCGCCGCTGAACGGTTGCTGAACGACGCTTTCTTTAGGGGAGCATGATCTATCCGAAAACCGATATCCACTTTTCGGGATCATGCCCTAGTGAAAATCCCGCGAGCGCGGCAGGATCCGCACGTCGCGCGGATGGCGGATGCGCTGGGCGGGATTGTCGGGATGTTCGCGGCGGTCGTCATTGAGCGGCTCGCCTGCTGACAGCAGCCGCCGCGGTGGGCCGAGCGCGTCATTGGCGAGATGTTTCAGCTCATCGGAGCGATCGACCAGCCGCTCGGCGACGAGATGAACCACCCTCTCCTTGCTGCTCTGGATGCGGCCCTCGACCCAGATCAGCCGAGCGCCCATCACCTCCTTGCGGAATTTCTCCATCACCTTAGGCCAGACGACGATATTGGCGATGCCGGTTTCATCCTCCAGCGTCATGAAGATCACGCCCTTGGCACTGCCTGGCCGCTGCCGCACCAGCACGACGCCGGCACAGCGCGCCGGCGTGCCATCGGGCGATGCTGCGACTGTCGCGCAGGTGGAGACTCTCTCGGCGGCAAACATCGCGCGCAAAAACTCCATCGGATGACCTTTGAGCGACAGGCGGATGCTCTGATAATCCGCCACCACCTCTTCGGCCTTCGGCGTCTGCGG
This sequence comes from Tardiphaga sp., assembly GCA_030147505.1. Classification (GTDB taxonomy): domain Bacteria; phylum Pseudomonadota; class Alphaproteobacteria; order Rhizobiales; family Xanthobacteraceae; genus Tardiphaga. The sequence continues at coordinate 33,094 of JASBVG010000133.1, read as the reverse complement.
GAGAGGCGCGGCATTCTCGTCGGACAATTCGCGCGCAGTGGCGGCCTCGAACAATGGCAGCGGCCTGTCGTCCGGCAAACGCCGCACGGCCCAGAGCGCCGCGCGGCGATCGAGGCTGATGGAGCGGAATGCATCGGCATCGGCGAGCATGATCAACGCACGCTTCGGCAGGCCGGTATCGCGGGCGAAGTCTTCCAGCGTGGTGAAGGGACGCTGCTCGCGCGCAGCGACGATGCGCGCGCCCCAGTCCTCTGCTGGCGGCGGCGGCTTCGTCTTGCTCTGCCGCAGCCGCTCCTCGTCGACGTCGACCCATTTGAAACCATCGATCTGGCGAAAGCCGAGCCGGACGGCGTGGAATTTGTCGCCGATGTCTTCGAGCGTGTTTTGCGAATGACTGTATGAGATATCGATGGGATGAACCTCGACATCGTTCTTCTGGGCGTCCTGAACGATCTGCGACGGCGCATAAAACCCCATGGGTTGAGAGTTGAGCAGGCCGCAACAGAAGACGTCGGGATGAAAACACTTCAGCCATGACGACACATAGACGAGCTGCGCAAAAGAAGCTGCATGGCTTTCCGGAAAGCCGTAGCTGCCGAAGCCCTTGATCTGCTCGAAACAATTCTTGGCAAAAACCTTATCGTATCCCCGGTCAATCATCTGATTGACCATCTTTTCTTCAAAATTCCCGATCGTGCCGACGTTACGAAACGTAGCCATCGCGCGACGCAAGCCGTTAGCTTCTTCTGAAGTAAAATGAGCAGCCTTGATAGCGATGCGCATTGCCTGTTCCTGAAACAACGGAACGCCGAGCGTCTTATGCAGGACGTCTCGAAGCTCGTTTTTGTCGCCTCCTTTCGGATAAGGATATTCGATCTTCTCCCAGTCCATCTCCCTTCGCTTCAAATAGGGGTGAACCATGTTGCCCTGAATTGGACCCGGTCGAACAATGGCGACTTCGATGACGAGGTCGTAGAACTTGCGCGGTCGCAAACGCGGCAGCATGTTCATCTGCGCGCGGCTTTCGACCTGGAATACGCCGAGAGATTCACCTTCACAAAGCATGTCGTAAACTTCTGACAACTCGCGCGGGACTGTCGCCAATTCGTAGCTCAGTCCTTTGTGCTTAAAGATCAGCTCGAAGCAGCGACGGATGCAGGTCAGCATGCCCAACGCGAGCACGTCGACCTTCATCATCTTCATCGTATCGACGTCGTCCTTGTCCCATTCGATGAAGGTGCGGTCGTCCATCGCCGCATTGCCGATCGGCACATAGGTGTCGAGATTGTCCTGCGTCAGCACGTAGCCCCCCACGTGCTGCGAGAGATGGCGAGGGAATTCGATCAACTGCGTCGCCAACGCAACCGCCTGCACGATGGCGGGGTTGGACGGGTCGAGCCCGGCCTGCTTCACCTGCATCTCGTTGAGACCCTTGCCCCAACTGCCCCACACGGTGTCGGCCAGCGCCGAAGTCACATCCTCGGTCAGTCCGAGCGCCTTGCCGACATCGCGGATCGCCGAGCGCGGGCGATAATGGATCACGGTGGCGATGATCGCAGCACGGTGGCGACCGTAGCGGCGATAGACATATTGCATCACCTCCTCGCGCCGGACGTGCTCGAAATCGACATCGATATCCGGCGGCTCAAGACGTTCCTTGGATATGAAACGCTCGAACAGGAGATCAACTTCGGTCGGATTTACAGAAGTAACCCCCAATACATAACAAACTGCGGAATTCGCGGCCGATCCTCGCCCTTGGCACAAGATTTTCTGTTCTTTTGCCCAACGCACAATGTCATGCACGGTTAGAAAATAATGCGCGTATTTCAGCTTCCTGATCAGGCGCAATTCCTTATGAAGAACTTTCTTCGTCTTCGGCGAAATCCTGACCGGAAAAATCTGATGTGCACCTGACCATGTCAGGTCTTCGAGATGCCTCTGAGCAGTCTTGCCTGGAGGAACAGGCTCATCGGGATATTGGTACTGCAACTGACTAAGCGTAAAGGTGATGCGTTCCGCAAACCTGATCGTCTCGGCAATGGCATCCGGATAATCGCGAAACAGCCGTGCCATCTCCGCTGCCGATTTGAGATGGCGTTCGGCATTGGCCTGCAGCCGGCGCCCGACTTTGTCGATGGTCGTCTTCTCGCGGATGCAGGTCAGCACATCCTGCAGCGGTCGCTGGCCATGGTCGTGATAAAGAACCTCGTTGGTCGCGAGCAGCGGAACGCGGGCGGTGCCCGCGATCCGTTCGAGCCGCGCCAGACATCGCTTGTCATCGCCATGATGCCAAAAGCTGGCACCGAGCCACACATCGTCAGGGCATGCCCTGGTCAGACGCTCCAGCGTTTCGAGCGCCGCAACCTTGTCGAAACGATGCGGCAAGGAAAGGATGCAGAGCTGCCCCTCGGCGAAATCGATGAGGTCGCCAAGCGTGAGATGGCAGTCGCCTTTATCCGCCTTCAGCTTTCCGCGGCTGAGCAACTGGCATAGCCGTCCATAGGCATCGCGATTCCGGGGATAAACAATGATGTCGGGTGTGCCGTCGATGAAGACGAGACGCGCGCCGATCAGAAGACGCGGCGGATGCAGGACATCCTTGTTTCCCAGTTCATCATAGGCGCGCACCACGCCGGCCAGCGTGTTGTGGTCGGCGATGCCGATGACCGGCAGGCCGATCTCACTTGCCCGATGCACATAGTTTTGCGGATGCGAACCGCCATGCAGGAACGAGAAATTGGTGGTGATGCCGAGTTCGGCATAGGCCGGTGACGTGACTGCGCGCTCGCTCATGCAAACAGCCCGTGGATGAACCATTTTGGATGAACGATCTTGTTTTCGTCATCCCTGATCTCGCCATAGAGCCCGTCGCGAAAAATCCAGAGCCGCTGCCCGATATCATCTTCAACGCGAAAGTAGTCGCGGGTCGATTGCGGTCCCTGCGAACGCCACCATTCCATGGCGATCCGCTCTGGACCTTCTGCGCGGCGAACAGTGTGATTGATCCGGCGCCATGTGAAAGACTGCGGAGGCTTGTCGGGAAACTCGGCGAGTTTCACGTCAATTATCTCCGGTCGCTCGAACAAACGCAGCGGTCGCAGCGGCGGCTCGCCGGTGATGCGAAGCGGCCATGGCGCAAGCGATGCCTCGATCAGACCCCACTGCGCCGGCATCGGCCCCGCTTCCAGCTCCGGGATATGCGTATCCACCGGCACATGCACGAGCACGCGGCGCAGGCCGATCCTTGCCGAGAGACGATCGACAAGCCCGATCACCTCGTCATTGTCCTGCACGCGGCTGTCGAGATCGTTCTGCTGCTGCACCACGATCTCGGTGTGGCTGGCCGACAGCCGCATCATGTCGAAGCCGAAACCGGGATCGAGGGGATCGGCGATGGCATCCAGGCGTTCGCGGAACAGGCGATCGATGACCTCGACGCGATTCACCGCCTGTCCGGTCTGCGCAGCGATCACGCGGACGACGCCGTCGGTGCGGAAGAAGGCGGCTTCCAGGAGGCGTGCGCCTTTGCCTTGCTTGTCCATAGCGGCGATCAGCATACCGGCGAGTGCATGCAACATCGCTGTGATGACAGCATCGGTCGAGATCGGTTCGGGAAATCGTTTCTCGGCGATGAAATCCGGCAGCGGTTTTCGCGGGCTGATTGGACTGTCACCCTGCCCCAGCGCCTGTTCGAGCAGCGTCGTGAAAGCCGCACCAAAACGTGCGGTGATTTCATGGCGGGCGCGTGCGGCGACATCGCCGATGGTCTTGAGCCCGGCGCGCTGCAAGCCGCGCATGATCGCCTCGTCCGCGCCAAGCGGATAGAGCGGCAATGGCATGACCGCCGTGGCTTCATCACCTGCAGCAACGATAGGGCCATGACGATAGCGGCTCAACGTGCGGGCACAGACCGAGGTGCCGGCAATCGCAGCGCTGACGATGAAGCCCTGCCGCGTCAGCGTCGCACAGAGTTGTTCCATCAATGCAGCCTCGCCGCCGAACAGATGCGCGCAGCCGGTGATGTCGAGAAACAGGCCATGCGGCGGATCGAGCGCAACCAGCGGCGTGAAACGATCGCACCAGTCGGCGATGGCGTTCAGCAATTCACCATCGGCGACGGGATCGGCATCGCAGGCATCTATATCGGGACAAACCGCGCGCGCATTGGCGAGCGGAAAGCCGATCTCGAGACCGAGCCTTGCCGCCGCATCGTTCAGCGCCGTGATCTGCCAGGCATTGTTCTCCTTGGCGACGACGATCAGCGGTCTATGCGCGTCGTGCAACGCGCCGCTGCGGACGCGCTGGCGCCTGATGCGGTCGGTCGGCAGGCGCGGCAGCCACAGGCTGAGAATGCGCCTTGTCTGCATGAGATTTTGCGTCACGGAAAAGGCACTCATCACATTTCCATTCCATGATCCATCGGCCGGTCTGGCCGTGGCGATTGCGGACAAGCTCGATATCGAGGATCGGTGCTCCCCAGGCTTCCCATGGCGCTGCCGGCGGCGAACGCGCGGCCTGGACCACCCAGCGTGTCTCGGCGGTGCTGACCATCGGCAGCGCCGAGGTGCGCAGCATCACGCAACTGACGCCGGAGCTTTGGGCGGCGAGCGTGTATTTGCGGCTGGCGACGAGATCGAAGGGGCGCACCTCGCCCCACAGATCGAGCACCACGGCGCCCAGCGCATCGCAGGCCAATGCGTCGGCGCCGACGCGCAGCGCCATCTCGTGATCGGCCGCCGCGACCTGCACGATGCGGCGCGGATCGAGGCCGAGTTCCTTGAGCCCGGTCATCGACAGGCTGCCGCCTTCGCGGGTGACGAAATCCTGCCGGATCCAGAGCAACGGCTTTCCTTTGATCAGGCGCTGCGCCATGCCGGCGACGAAGCCCGTGGCCGCGCCGATCTGCCGCGTCTCCAGCGCGAACACCTCATGCAGCGCGCCGCGGATGAGACCGCCCTGCAGCACGCTGTCGGCCTCGGCATGACCGAGCGCCACGCGATCGAGGCGCGTGGTATCTTCATGCCCTTCGATCCGCTCGATGCTGCCGCGCAGGCGCGCAAGCGTGTCCGTGCGTGCGCTGGTCATGCGCCGCTCCTCAAAAATCCGGTGTCGGCAAAGGTTTTTCATGAACGCTTTGCCGGCCACATTGTTCATGATATGTTCTTATATAAAGCCAACTGTCCCGGACGAGTCAACGGGACCGCGACCCAAATTTTCGCGGCGGTATTGGAAGGATTTGGAATGGACGTGAAGCGCAAGCTGGAGATCCTTGCGGATGCCGCGAAGTATGACGCCTCCTGCGCATCGAGCGGCACGGAGAAGCGAGACTCCCGCGACGGCAAAGGCATGGGATCGACCGATGCGGGCATGGGCATCTGCCATTCCTATGCGCCGGACGGACGCTGCATCTCGCTGCTGAAGATCCTGCTCACCAATGCCTGCAACTACGATTGCCTCTATTGCGTCAACCGCGCCTCCAGCAATGTGACACGGGCGCGCTTCACCGTGGATGAAGTGGTGCAGCTGACGCTCGATTTCTACCGGCGCAATTACATCGAGGGGCTGTTTCTCTCCTCAGGCATCATCCGCAGCGCCGATTACACCATGGAGCAAGTGGTCACCGTGGCGCGCAAGCTGCGCGAGGAACACCATTTTCGCGGCTACATCCATCTCAAGACGATCCCGGAATCCGATGATGCGCTGATTGCCGAAGCCGGCAAATATGCCGACCGGCTCAGCATCAATATCGAGGTGCCGGATGAAGGCAGCCTGAAGCAACTGGCGCCGGAAAAGGATGTCCGCGCCATCCGCCGCACCATGGGACGGCTGCGGCTGAAACTGGATGAAGCGCGCGAGGGCGCAAAACCGACGCCGCGCGGACGCACGGCACCGCGCTTTGCGCCGGCCGGGCAAAGCACGCAAATGATCGTCGGCGCCGACAGCGCCAATGACGTGACCATCATCAAGACCTCGGCTAATCTCTATGGCTCCTACAATCTCAAGCGCGTCTATTATTCGGCCTTCAGCCCGATCCCCGATGCCAGCCGTTCGCTACCTTTGCGCGCACCGCCGCTGATGCGCGAGCATCGGCTCTATCAGGCCGACTGGCTGATGCGTTTCTATGGTTTCGACGCCGACGAGATCGTCGATGGCGAAGGCGGCATGCTGCCGCTCGACATGGACCCGAAACTCGCCTGGGCGCTGCGCCATCGCGACCGTTTCCCGCTCGACGTTAACCGCGCCAGCCGCGAAGACCTGCTGCGCGTGCCCGGCTTTGGTGCGCGTGCCGTCGAGCGCATCATCGAGACGCGGCGGATCAGCTCCATCCGCGTCGGCGATCTCGCGCGGTTGCATATCCCGCGGAACAAGGCACTTCCTTTCATCGTTCTCCCTGATCACCGGCCGGCCGTGCATCAACTCGACAGCGCGCAACTGCCGGAGCGGTTCAAGCCGAAGGCGAAGCAATTGGGTTTCGCTTTCTAGCAAGTGAAACACACTCCACCCTCATCCTGAGGAGCCGCAAAGCGGCGTCTCGAAGGATGGCCGCATGCGTTGAACACCATCCTTCGAGACGCATGCCTGCGGCATGCTCCTCAGGATGAGGCTGGAGACTGATGCGAGAGAGAAACGATGCACACCATCACACTCGATGGCGAGACCGATTTCGACGGCTGGCGCAAGGCGGCACGACTGCTGGCGATGAATGGCGTCGCGCCGGCGGATGTGAGCTGGATCGTTGCAGGTGGCGATGAGCCCGAGCTGTTTCCGACGGAACAGGACACATCTCTTCAAGAGGTCCAGGGCACTTTCAATGTCCCCGCGCAATTCGTCGATCTCGCGCAGCAAGTGATCCTGCATCGCGATCCCCAGCGCTTCGCCCTGCTCTATCGCATGCTGTGGCGGCTGCGCAGCAATCATGACCTGCTGCATCTGGCAACCGATCCCGACACCGCAAAGCTGGAAAGCATGGCCAGGGCGATCCGCCGCGACGAGCACAAGATGCATGCCTTTGTCCGTTTCCGCGAGATCGGCCGCGATGCCAAGGCGCATTTCGTGGCGTGGTTCGAACCGGAGCATCACATCGTCGAACTCGCTGCGCCGTTCTTCACGCGACGCTTTGCCGATATGGCGTGGTCGATCCTGACGCCTGACCTGTGCGCGCATTGGGATGGCCACGAGGTGTCGTTTTCGCCCGGCGTCGACAAATCCATGGCACCGTCGAGCGATCGCCTCGAGGAGACATGGCGCACCTACTATGCCAGCATCTTCAATCCTGCCCGCCTGAAGACCAGAGCGATGCAGAAGGAGATGCCGAAGAAGTACTGGCGCAACCTGCCGGAAGCCGGTCTCATCAAGCCGCTGATCGAGAAGGCGGAACGAATAACGGGCGAAATGATTGCAGCCGAAGCGCTGGAGCCGAAGAAGCCGCAGCGCCGCGAGGACACGATGGCAAGGTCACACCCAGCCGCAGAATCTGAACATACTGAAGACACCAGCCTCAAGGCCTTGCGCGATGAGGCCGCCGATTGCCGCGCCTGTCATCTGTGGAAAGATGCAACGCAGACGGTGTTCGGCGAGGGGCCGAAACATGCCTCGGTAATGATGGTCGGCGAACAGCCCGGCGACAAGGAAGACCTTGCGGGCAAGCCATTCGTCGGTCCGGCCGGACAGATGCTCGACAAGGCGCTGAAAGAAGCCGGCATCATCCGCGAGAAGGTCTATGTCACCAATGCGGTGAAACATTTCAAATTCGTGCCGCGCGGCAAATTCCGGCTACATCAGAAACCGGCGACGCCGGAAATCAAGGCGTGCCGGCCCTGGTATGAGCGCGAGAAGGCACTGGTGAAACCGGAGCTCGTCGTCGCCATGGGCGCGACGGCTGCGCAGAGCGTGTTCGGCAAGATCGTGCCGGTCGGCAAGACGCGCGGGCGCGTGATCGATCTCGATGACGGGACGCGCGTGCTCGTCACGGTGCATCCGTCCTATCTGTTGCGGCTGCCGGATGAAGTCGCAAGAGCGCGGGAATACGAAAATTTCGTCGAAGATCTTCGCATAGTGGCGGCGCATCTGAGCAAGTCGGCGCGCGCCGCATAGCCAAAAGAAAATGGCGGACCGGTTTGCACCGGTCCGCCATTTTCGTTGCAGCGATCAAATCTGCTTACGTCGTCTTCGCGTGCTTCATGTCGAAATCGGCGATCTCTTTTGCCCGCTCGCTTTCCTTGCCGGCACGGTGATCGGTGGCGATGGCCACATAGACCGCGGGCAGTACGAACAGCGTGAACAGCGTGCCGATCAGCATGCCGGCCACGACGACGAGACCGATGGAGAAGCGGCTCGCGGCGCCGGCGCCGGATGCGGTGAGCAGCGGCAAGAGACCGGTGACCATCGCCGCCGTCGTCATCAGGATCGGACGCAGACGAACGCGTGCAGCCATTTCGATCGCGGAGCGGCGATCGAGGCCCTCCTTCAGCTGAAGTTCATTGGCGAACTCCACCATCAGGATGCCATGCTTGGAGATCAGGCCGACCAGCGTGAGCAGACCCACCTGGGTGTAGATGTTGATCGTCGCCACACCGAAGAACAGCGGAATCAACGCACCCGAAATGGCCATCGGCACCGAGATCATGATGACCAAGGGGTCGCGGATGGATTCGAACTGCGCCGCCAGCACCAGGAAAATGATGATCAGCGCGAAGCCGAACGCCACCGCGAGCTGGTTGCCTTCCTGCACATATTGACGGCTGTCAGCCAGGTAGTCGTGGTTGAAGCCTGCCGGCAGTTTCTTCGCTGCCTCCTCAAGGAAGTCAACCGCCTGCCCCACCGTCACCCCCGGCATCGGCACGGCCTGGAAGGTCGCCGAGTTCAACTGGTTGAAATGCGACAGCGCGTTCGGATTGGTGCCGGTTTCGACCTTGACCAGTGTCGACAGCGGAACCTGCTGGCCCGTTGCGGTCGGCACGTAGTAGTTGGCCAGCGAATCCTGCGAGATACGCATGCCGCGCGGCACCTGCGGGATCACCTGATAGGAACGACCTTCGAGGTTGAAGCGGTTGATGTAGTTGCCGCCGAGCATCACGGCCAGCGTATTGCCGACGCTCTGCATGGTGACGCCGAGATCGTTCGCCTTCGACCGGTCGACACTGACGCGCACCACCGGCTGGTTGAAGTCAAGATCGCTGTCCGAGACGATGAACAGGCCGCTCTTCTGCGCTTCAGCCTTCAGCTTGACCATCTCCTCATAGACCGATTGGAAGCTGCCGACGGTGTTGATCACCATCTGGATCGGCAGGCCGCCCGGACCGCCCGGCAATGCCGGCAGGTTGAAGGCGAAAGCCTGGACGCCCTCGATCTTGCTGAGTTCGTTCTGCACCGGCTGCTTGAGCTGGTTGGTCGAACGCTTGCGCTCATCCCATGGCTTCAGGAGCATGCCGGCGATGCCGTTATTCGGACCGTTGATGCCATTGATGATGAAGCGCAGATCCGTTTCCGGGAACTGGGCGAACACCTTATCCATCTTGTCGCCGTAGTAGTCGGCATAGTCGATATTGGCGTATTTCGGTCCCTTGGTGATGGCGAACAGAATGCCCTGATCTTCCTCGGGCGCCAGCTCCTTGGACGTGTTCATATACATGAAGCCGACGAGACCGAGGATGACCACCGCGAACAGCGCGGTGATCGGGCGATAGTCGAGCGAGCGATCGAGCTGACGGCCATACCAGCGCGTGGTGGCGCCGAACACCGTGTCGACTTTCTTGGCGAACCAGCCCGGCTCTTCCTGCTTGAGCAGGACCGAGCACATCATCGGCGACAGCGTCAGCGCGATGACGCCCGACACGATCACCGAACCGGCCAGCGTGAAGGCGAATTCGCGGAACAGCGCGCCGGTGAGACCGCCAATAAAGCCGATCGGCGCATAGACCGCGGCCAGCGTGATGGTCATGGAGATGACCGGGCCGATGATTTCGCGCGCGCCTTCCAGCGACGCCTGCACCGGCGACTTCCCCTCCTCCAGATGGCGATGGATGTTCTCCACCACCACGATGGCGTCGTCCACCACAAGGCCGATGGCGAGCACCATCGCAAGCAGAGTCAGGAGGTTGAAGCTGAAGCCGGCCATCAGCATCAGACTGCAGACGCCGATCAGCGATAGCGGGATTGTCACCACCGGAATGATGACCGAGCGCAGCGACGCCAGGAACAGGAAGATGACGACGACGACGATGACCACCGCTTCGATGAGCGTGTTGCGCACCTCCTCGATGGACGAGGTGATGAACTTCGTGGAGTCGTAGGCCACCTTCATCTTCAGCGACGGCGGCAGATTGCGCTCGAGTTCGGGGAACAGGTCGCGGACGCCCTTGACGATGTTGAGCGGGTTGCCGAGCGGGGTCGATTTCACGCCGATGAAGATGGCGCGCTCGCCGCTGAAGGCCACCGACGCATCGGTGCTTTGCGCGGCCAGTTCGACGGTGGCGATGTCCTCCATGCGGACGAAACCGCCATCCTTCGCCTTGATGATCATCCGCTTGAACTCGCCGACATTCTGAAGGTCGGTATTCGCGGTGACGTTGGAGACGATGTAGTAGCCCTTGGTCTGCCCCGCCGCCGCCTGGAAGTTGTTGGCGCGGATGGCATTGACCACGTCATCCGACGACACCCCGCGGCCATTCATGCGGACGGGATCGAGCCACAGACGCATGGCGAAGGTCTGGCCGCCGAGGATTTCGGCATTGGCCACGCCGTCCACCGTCGACAGCACCGGCTGCACCGCACGCGTCAGATAGTCGGAGATCGCCGAACCGGACAGTTCCTCGCTGGAGAAGCCGAGATACATGATCGCGGTGGTTTCGCCGGTGGACTTCAGGATCACCGGATCGTTGGCTTCGCGCGGGATCAGATACTTGACCGAGTTCACCTTCGACAGCACTTCGGTGAGCGCCGCGTTCGGGTCGACGTTCAGCTTGATGTAGACCGAGATCAGGCTCTGCCCCTGGGTCGAGGCCGAAGTCATGTAATCGATGCCCTCGGCAGCCGCGACGGCCTGCTCGATCGGCGTGGTGATGAACCCCTGCATCAGGTCCGGAGACGCACCGGGATACACCGTGGTGACGGTGATCACGGTGTTGGTGAGCTTCGGATACTGCCGGATCGGCAGGCTGGTGGCCGCCTTGAAGCCGATCAGCAGGATCAGCAGGCTGACCACCACCGCCAGCACGGGGCGCTTGATGAAGATATCCGTGAAGGACATGCGTGTGTGCTCCCCGTCAGTTCAGCGACGGCTGCGCCGGGATCTTCGGCGGCGGGTCCGATGAGATGGCGACCAGCGCACCCGACTGCAGCTTGAGCTGGCCGACCGCAACCACGCGATCGCCGGCCTTGATGCCCTGGGTGATGACTGCGCGGCCGTCGATGCGATCGCCAGTGCGCACGAAGGTACGGACAGCATGCAGCTCGGTCTTGCCGTCCTCAAGCTTCTTCTCCTGGATGACATAGACGCTGTCGCCATAGAGCGTGTAGTCGACGGCGGTTTCCGGCACCGTCACCACGGCAGGTCTATCCGGCAGCACCACCGTGGTGGTCGCGAACATGCCCGGCTTCAAAATGCCTTCCGGATTCTGGATCGTGGCCTGCACGCGGATGTTACGGGTATCCGCCGAGATCTGCGGCTCGATGGTGGTGAGCTTGCCCTCGAAGGTGCGGCCCGGATAGGCGTCGACCTTGATGCGCACGACCTGCCCAACCGCAAGCTTGCCGGAATCCTTTTCGGTTACGGTGAAGTTCGCATAGACCGCCGACAGATCGGTCAGCGACACGATCTGCGTGCCGGCGGTGAGATACTGGCCGACTTCGACGCGGCGGGTGCCGAGCACACCATCGAACGCCGCGCGGACCTGCTTTTGAGAGATCACCGCTTCGGTCTTGGCGATGCTGGCGAGCGCCTGATCATACACGGCTTGCGTCGTATCGACAGTCGCCTGCGGACCAACCTGGCGCTCGGCGAGCTGCTTGGCGCGATCGAGATTGATGCGTGCCACGGAAGCTGCCGCCTTGAAATTGGCAAGGTCGCCCTGCTCCGGCCCGTCGAACAACTGCACCAGCGGCTGCCCCTTCTTCACGGTGGCGCCGGCTTCGAACATGATCTCGGTGACGCGGCCATTGGTGTCGGACGACACATTGACCTGATGCACGGCGGCGAGATCGCCAACCGCGCCGATCAGGTTCGGCACCACTTCGGACTTCGCCTCGGCGATGCTCACAGTGATCGGCGGCGGCTTCATATTGGCGAAGAACTGCTTGATCATATGCGCACGGAAGGCATTGAAGCCGACAATGGCGACGACGAGCAGCGCCAGCAGACCGCCGACGATGATGAACCAGCGCACCGTGCGAGGACGCTTGCGCGGCTTCTCGACAGATGGCTGCTGGTGCGCCGTGGGAGGATTCTGGGTCATCGTCATCTTATGCGCTTTCTGTCGTGGTCGCGGCGGCCGGCATCAGCTCGGGCGGCAGCGCGCGATGAATATGCGATGCGATCGCATCGTCGTTCAGTCCAATCCCGCGAAGGATGAATTCCGTCAGTTCCAGATCGAGGCTTTCTGCCTTGCCGTAAGAAAGAGAAGGCACCGCCGGCAGCAGCGAGAGCGATGTGGTCATCGCCGCGTGATGCGCGAACCAGAACAGGTTCATGGGCGCCTGCGACGATGCCCGCGCATCGCCCGATTTCACTGCCCGTTCGTAAGCGGCGACAAAAGCCGAACCGATAATGCCCGCGATTTTCTCGTGCATCAGGCGCGCGAATTCGCCGTCGTTCAGATAGCTGATCGTGACCAGACGCAGGCGCTGCGCTTCCTCGTCGTCCGGCTCGCGCGCGATGTCGAGAAAATGCCGCACCATCTCGCGGATCAGGATCACCAGCGTCTCGGTGGACGCCGGCAGATCGAGCAGCCGGTTGAGCGCCGGATCGGCCTTGCATTCCTCCGCCAGAATTTCGGCATAGAGCGCCGACTTGGTGGGAAAATGCTTGAACAACAGCCCTTCCGAAATCGACGCGGCCGCCGCCACGCTCTTGGTTGTGGTGCCGGCAAATCCATTGTGCGCAAAGCAACGCTTCGCGGCTGACAGGATCAGCTCGCGCCGGAGATCGTGGGTCATTCGGAGAGTCGTCATAGCCGCGTGAGTAAGCGCTCACCTCAGTTCCTGTCAATGAATTGGTGCGTCGCATCAGGGGTTTTAACGGGGTGGTAGCCGGGGAGACACAGTGAACCGACCTCGCAACGCCGAAGCGTCCAAGGCGTAGATAGATCTCCCCTCGAGACATGAGGGGAGGCAGCACGCCGCAAGGCGCGATGTGGTGGAACTGACGCAGCCCGTTTTGCTGGATCGCCAGCAAAAACCGCGACCGCGCAACGCCTTACGGCGTGCCACCGCGACGTCTTTTTGGCCGAAGGACCGCTCTTCCGGGTACTGGGCGCTTCCCACAGGGAAGCCATCCGGCAGGTTTCCCTGCCTTCACCCGCACCACGTCCAGCCGCGCTAGCGGCAGACCCCCGTAGTGGGGCCGGACGGTTACCCTCGGCCACCCGAGTGTGAGGGGTACGTCCTCCCTCACCCGCAGGCGCCGCATTCCGCCCCGCTTAAAGACGCCTCATGAAAGCGCCCCTCACGAACGAAACGGGCGAGAGGATGATGGACGGGAGGATTATTGTCAAGAACAAAACAAGAACTAAATGCAGCAAGCAGGAAGGCTCTGGCAGCCATGTCCCCTCTCCCGCTTGCGGGAGAGGGTCAGAGAGAGGGTTTCTCCACGGGCGCCGGAGCTTGTGGCGTCCCCTCTCCCGTCTGCGCGCCTCCGGCGCGCATCCACCCTCTCCCCCACGAAGCTTCGCTTCGCGGTGGCGAGGGGACGCGTTACACCACCGTCTTGTGTCGCTCGATGCACGTGGTGAGCACCTCATCCATCGGCTTGCTCCACCAGTGCTCCGAGAAAATCTCGATCTCGGCATAGCCGGCAAAGCCCTGCGCTTCCACAGCGGCGCGTGCGCTGCGGATGTCGATGACGCCGTCGCCCATCATGCCGCGGTCGTTGAGGATGTCCCTGGTCGGCACCATCCAGTCGCAGACATGGAAGGCCAGCAGACGATCCTTCCCTGCCCGCGCGATCTGCGCATGCATCTCCGGATCCCACCAGATGTGATAGACGTCGAGCGCGACACCGAGCATGCCGGTGCGGTTGGGATCGAGCCGGTCGCAGATGTCGAGCGCCTGCTCGGTGGTGTTCACGCAGGCGCGGTCGGCCGCATAGGCCGGATGCAGCGGCTCGATGGCCAGCGGCATCTTCGCCTGAACCGCATATTCCAGCATCTCGGCAATGCCATCATCCACCTGCGCGCGCGCATTGATGATGTTCTTCGAGGGCGCACTGCCCGGCCGCGAATATTGCGGCAGACCGCCGACGACGAGTACGATGCAGGGCGAGCCGAGCGCCACGGCTTCATCGACGCAACGCCTGTTGTCGTCGCGCTCCGCTTGCCGATGCGCGGCGTCGGCAACGAACATGCCGCCGCGGCAATAGCCGGACAGTTCGAGATCGTGATCCTTCACCGCTTTCACGGCGCGGTCCAGCCCAACATGCGCGACCTGGTCGCGCCATGGCGAGACGCCGCGGATCTTGTGACGTGCACAGGCCTCGGCGATGGCGACGAAATCGCCCTGCTTGCGGACGGTCGCCGTGTTCAGCGACAGCCAGCGATGATCGTTGGAAAAATCGCGCATGATCAGGCTTCGATCCCGCGCGTGGCCATCACCGACTGCATCCGCTGCACAGCCAGTTCCGGATTGGCGAGCAGACCGGCCTTGTCGGCGAGACGGAACAGCTCGGCGAGATGCTGGGTCGAGCGCGTGCTCTCCTGGCCGCCGATCATGGTGAAGTGATCCTGATGACCGTTGAGATAGGCCATGAAGACGATGCCCGTCTTGTAGAAGCGCGTCGGCGCCTTGAAGATGTGACGCGACAACGGCACGGTGGGGCCGAGCACGTCATGGAAGCCGGCCTCGTCGCCTGCCGCGAGACGCGACAGCGCGTAGGAAGCCGCCGGCGCGATGGCGTCGAAAATGCCGAGCAGCGCGTGGGAATAGCCCTTGTCGTCGCCGGCGATCAGTTCGGCATAGTTGAAGTCGTCGCCGGTATACATCTTCACGTCGGGCACAAGGCGGCGCCGCATATCGATCTCGCGCTGCGCATCGAGCAGCGAGATTTTCACGCCATCGACCTTGGCGGCGTTGCGATTGATGACATCGGTGGCCGTGTCCATCGCCTTGCCGAGATCCGACGTACCCCAGTAACCGGTGAGCGCAGGATCGAACATGTCGCCGAGCCAGTGGATGATCACCGGGTTCTGCGACTGCGACAGGATGCGGTCATAAACCTTGGCATAGTCGTCGGCATTCTTGCCGATCTTGGCGAGCGCGCGCGACGCCATCAGGATGATGCGGCCGCCGACCTTCTCGATGGCTTCGAACTGCTGTTCATAGGCCTTGATGACGTCGTCGATCGACCTGGCATCTTCCACCGCGAGGTGATCGGTGCCGGCGCCGGAGAACACGAGGCCGTTGCGCGGCTTCGCAGCCGCGACGGAGCGCGTAATGAGTTCGAGCGAGGTCGGCCAGTCCAGCCCCATGCCGCGCTGGGCGGTGTCCATGGCTTCGGCAACGCCGAGGCCGAGATCCCACACATGCTCACGGAACGCGATGGTCTTGTCCCAATCGATCGCCTGATTGAGCCACGGATCGCATTCGGCGAGCGGATCGGCCACAACATGCGCCGCCGAGAAAGCGACGCGGTTAAGCGTGCCTTCAAGCTTGGCCGGGAACGAACGCGAGGCCGCGAGACGATAGGTCTCGATGCTGCGATCGGCGGTCGGCAGTTTCAGCGACAGCGATGAGCCGGTGGTGGACTGGACTGGCTTGTTCATGATGTCCCTCAGACCTTGAGTGCGGGAACGTCGACCCAGCGGCGTTCCTTCCAGCTCGTGAGCGCGGCTTCCACCGTCTGCACGCCCTTGGCGCCTTCGAGCAGCGTGTACTTGTACGGTGCATCCTCGCAGACGTGGCGGATGAACATTTCCCACTGCTCCTTGAAGCCGTTGTCATAGACGGCGTTGTCAGGAACCTTCTGCCAGTCGGCATAGAAGTCGTGGGTGCGCTTCTCGTCGGGATTCCAGACCGGACGCGGCGTCGCCTGACGGGCCTGGATCATGCATTCGGTGAGACCGGCCACAGCCGAACCGTGGGTGCCATCGACCTGGAAGGTGACGAGGTCATCGCGATAGACGCGCGTGGCCCATGACATGTTCATATGGGCGATGACACCGCCCTTCAGCTGGAAGGTGGCGTAGGCCGAGTCATCGGCGGTCGCCTTGTATTCCTTGCCCTGTTCGTCCCAGCGCGCCGGAATATCGGTGGTGCCGAGGCAGGTGAGGCTCTCGACTTCGCCGAACAGGTTGTCGAGCACGTAGCGCCAGTGGCAGACCATATCGAGAATCATGCCGCCGCCGTCCTCGGCGCGGTAGTTCCACGACGGGCGCTGGGCTTCCTGCCAGTCGCCCTCGAACACCCAATAACCGAACTCGCCGCGCACCGAGAGCATGCGGCCGAAGAAGCCGCTATCACGCAGCATCGCCAGCTTCTTCAGGCCGGGCAGGAACAGCTTGTCCTGCACCGTGCCGTGCTTGAGGCCTTTTGCGTTCGCGACCTTGATGACGTCGAGCGCTTCGGCGAGATTGGTCGCGATCGGCTTCTCGCAATAGATGTGCTTGCCGGCGGCGATCGCCTTCTGCAGCAGGCCCGGACGCGCCTGGGTGGTGGCGGCGTCGAAGAAGATGGTGTCGTTCGGATCCTGCAGTGCCTTGTCGAGATCGGTGGTCCAGCGCTCGATGCCGAAACGTTTTGCGAGGCCTTCGATCTTCTCGGCATTGCGGCCGACCAGGATCGGATCCGGCATCATGCGATCGCCGTTCTTCAGCGTGACACCGCCCTGCGCGCGGATCGCAACGATCGAGCGGATCAGATGCTGGTTGAGACCCATACGGCCGGTGATGCCGTTCATGATAATGCCAAGGCGGTGGACAGCCATAGTCAGGACTCCTGAAGAACTTTAGTTTGAGGGACTGCGAGCGGCGTCATTGCCGTCCAGTCCGGATGTGCGCCGGATGCAAATCCGGGAGTGGTGAGCGATCCCGTAAGGAGATCGCCGTCATTGATCTGCAGACGGATGAAATCTTCATCGCGGCTGTAGAGATCGGGATGCGCAGCTAAGAAGGCTTCCGCCTCGCCAGCGGGCGCGAAGCCAAAGCCATCGACATAGTGATGGCCGTTGCGCTCGGCATGGGTGACGCCGATCAACGCGCCGAGCGCGAGATCCTGCTGCACGCCAAGGCCGGCCTGGCAGGTGAGATCCTCGCCGGTGATAAAATGCGGCGTGCCTTGCGCGCTCCACGCGGCGGCGCGGGTGGCATTGGCGATGGACTTGTAAAACCCCTTGCAGGATTTTGACGAGATGCCGCGATAGCCCAGCTGTTTGGCAGCGGGGAATGCGTCCCAGCTATCATCGGCTTCGTCGATGATGAAGGAGCGCGAGCTGAGCAAACCGAGCGGCTGTTCGCGCGTGATATCGCGCGGCATCGGCTGCTCGATATAGAGCAGTTTTGATGCGATCGGCGCGAGTGCTGTGTCCTTGTCGAGGCGATCGACGAGCGTGCAGAGCGCTTCGAGATCCGCATATTGCTCATTGGCGTCGAGCGTGACCTGATAATCGTAAGGCAGCGTCGTTAGCGCGTTGCCGATGCGTGTCAGCCTGATGGCATCCGCGTCTGGATCGCCATTCATCTTCAGCTTGAAGTAGCGCGCGCCGGAATTCTCAGTGGGATCGGCGACACCGCCCTCGCCTTCGACCACATCGTCGAGGCCGACGGTGTGGCGCAGCGCGACACGCGGCAGGCACTCGCGGCTGGCAAGGAACGTCGCGATGTCATCGGCGCCGAGATCGGGCGCGAGACGTGGCGTGAGGCCGGCGACATTCGCCTTCATGCCGATGAAGAAATCGGTACCGAGACCACGGAGCAAAGCATCAAGAACGGCCTTGTCGATCTCGGCGGGACCGAAAGCGGCGGCGAGCAGAGGAATGTCGCGTGCGGCGCAGGCCTGCATCTGCGCGCCGATACAGGCCGCATGCAGGCCGAAAGCCGTGATGTAACCGGACTGCGCGCGATAGAGATCCTTCGCGATCGCCAGCGACTGGCGCAGCTCGTTCACCGTGTCATCAATGGCAAGATGGGGCCGCTTGTCGAACCATTTTGGCACCATGAGCTCGGCGGAGGCACCGACGAACACGCCCCTGCCCTCGACCTCGAGCTCGACGCGTACGAAAGCCTGCGGCGCCGCATGAACCGTTACGCTGCCGAAGCGAAACGGCCGCACGAACGCCGTCGGGCGCTCGAACAGCGTGATATCTCGCAGGGCAATACGTGGTGCGGTGTTCAACGGCTTCAGTCCAGCGCGCTGTTGGTCATGAAATGCTTGCGGATGCGGGCGACGAGATCGGTGAAGATCGGGTTCGACATCACATCGAGATTGCGATCGCGGCCGAGCGGCACGTCATAGATGGCCGCGATACCGCCGGGGCGCTCGGTCATGACCAGCACCTTGTCGGCCAAGAAAACCGCTTCCGGGATCGAATGGGTGATCAGCAAAATGGTCTTGCCGGTGCGGCGCTGGATGCGCGACAGCTCGACATTCATCTTCTCCCGCGTCATGGCATCGAGCGCGCCAAAGGGCTCGTCCATCATCATGATCTTGGGATCGTGCACCAGCGCACGGCAGATCGAGGCGCGCTGCTGCATGCCGCCGGACAGCTGCCACGGCAACTTCTTCTCGAAACCTTCGAGGCCGACCATCTTGAGCAGTTCTTTGGCGCGCGGAATGTACTTTTCGCGCTTCTCGCCCTTCATATCGATGGGCATCAGCACGTTGTTGAGAATGTTCCGCCACGGCAGCAGCAGCGCGTTCTGAAATACGATGCCGACATCGCCATGAGGCTCGGTGACCTTGTTGCCATCGACGCGGATTTCGCCGGTGGTCGGCGGCAACAGGCCCGAGATCATCTTGAGCAGCGTGGACTTGCCGCAGCCGGACGGGCCGACCACGACAAAGAACTCGCCGTCATTGATGTGAAAATCCAAAGGACGCAGCGACTGCACCTTGCCGTCGCCGGTCCCGTAGGTCTTGGAGACGCCGGAGAGATTGATCCCCGACGCCGCGTTTTGCGGCTGCTCCGACACGACACGAAGATGCGCGCTGGGTTGATCGACGCTCATATGGCTCGTGGCTTTCATCGTTGCAGTCATCAGTCGTCCTGTTCGCTTTCGCTTACTTCGGCAGATAGTCGTTGGTGTAGAAGGCCTTCGGATTGTCCTTGGCCTTCGCTTCCAGACCGCCATATTCGACCATCAGTTCGACCGACTCCTTCATGTTCTGATCGGTGACGCTGAACACCGGCTTGTTCTTGGTTTCCGGCGTCTTGTAGAACTGCGTGGTGAGCTCGAAACCCTGGGTCAGGGTGTCGATCTTGCCGCCCTTCGGATTGGCATCGAGGATCGACTGCGCAGCCGCCTTCGGCTCCTTCTGCGCTTCCTCGACGGACTTGATGGTCGCCTTCATGAAGCGCTTGACGAGATCCGGATTGGCCTTGGCCCAGTCGGTGTTGGCGATGATGCCCGACGACACCAGATGGATGCCGTAGTCGGCGAACTTGATCGTATTGACGTCCTTGCCGGTGGCATCCTTGATCTTCATGGACTGGTCCATGACGTAGCCCAGCAGCACGTCGGCCTGGCCGTTGATGACGGCGTTCAGCTTGGTCTGTGCATCGCCGGCGACGGTCTTGAGATCGGATTCCTTGAGGCCGGCCTTCTTGAGGAACAGCGGCCAGATCTGGGTGAGCGCGTCGGCTGGCGTGATCGCCACCGTCTTGCCCTTCAGATCCTCGGCCTTCTTGATGTTTTTGTCGACGAAGCCCATGGCTGACATGGCCGTGGTCTGCAGCAGCACGCCGGTGGCGACCACCGGAGCGCCCTTCACGGCGGCGCGCATCATGGTCGGGACGTCGGCATAGCCGAAATTCACGGTCTTGGCAGCGACGGCCTGCACGGTGGCGGCCGAACCACGGCCTTCCTGTATGTCGAGATCGATGCCTTCAGCGGCATAGATACCCTTGGCCTTGCCGTAATAGAACGGCGCATGCTCGCCATAGACATACCAGTTGAGCATCAGCGTCACCTTGTCGGCGGCAGCGGCCGGCGCGGTGAAGGCGATCGTTGCAGCGATCGCGGCAGTGGATACGGCGGTAACCCATTTCAGCATAGTCAGCCTCCCATTGAAGCAGGTGATGGCGGCCCGTTCAGCCGGGCCGCTTTTGGATATTGGCGTCCGATCAAGACGCAACGAAAACATCAGCGCGCTGGCTGACGTGCCACGGAATCGCAATCTTCTCGATGCGATCGACGATCCAGAACAGGATGACGCCGAGCAGCGCGAGAATAACGAGCGCCGCGAACATGGTCGGCAAGTCGAAGGTGCCGATGGACCGCTGCAGCACGTAGCCGATGCCGGAATTGGAGCCGACGAATTCGCCGACGACGGCGCCGACAACAGCGAGCGTGACCGAGACCTTGAGGCCCGAGAAGATCGCCGGCAGTGCATGCGGCAGGTTCACCGCGCAGAACACGCGCATGCGGCTACCCTTCATCGCGCGGGCGAGATCGACCATATCGGGATCGACCGACTTGAAGCCCTGCACCGCAGAAACGACGACGGGGAAGAAACCGAGCAGGAAGGCCGAGATGATTTTCGGGATGATGCCGAAGCCGAACCACACCACAAAAAGCGGCGCGATGGCGACCTTCGGGATCGACTGAGAAAACACGAGCAGCGGATAGACGTAGCTTTCGACGGTGCGCGAGCCCGCAATCAGCATCGCGATCGGAATCCCGAACACGGCGGACGCGAGGAAGCCGAGCAGCGTCGCATAGGTCGTCGGCCACGACTGCGAGAGGAGTTCGGGCCAGTCGGAGATCAACACCTTCACCACATCCATCGGCGCCGGGATCTGATAGGCCGGAATGCCGAAAATGCGGATCGATAGATCCCATGCAGCGATGATGAAAAGCAGGAATATGAACGGGCGCAGCCACGAAGAATTCAGCAGTCTGGTAACTGCCCCTGGCGCCTTTTTCTCACTCACGCGTCTCGTCTCCCATTGCCGGTTTTCATTGGCCTGTTTGGTTGGCTAGCTCGATCGGCCGGCTTCGCAGTCGTAATTAACTCACTGGATAAATACTAGCCACACTGATTGACTTGTCAATCAGCCGATCAACTAGAGATATTTCTACAGCGATTTCAGCCTGATAGACTGTCGATAACAGGCACGACCGTCACCGCCCGGTTCGACCGGGCGATCCAGCACACTTCGAGTTAGAGGCACGATCGCGGGCCGAAACGGTTACTGAATTCCCGCTTTCGCAGGGATGACAGGCTGAGTTCTCGGCACCGGAAATTCCGCGGGCGAGCGCCCGGTCAAGGCTCCGAGAATGAGCGACACCATATGCGCCAGCCGCTCGTCCTTGGCGTCCTTAGCCAGGAGATCGCGGCCGAAGATGACGCTGAGCGTCGCATTGTTGCCGATATAGAAGAAGCTGAGGCCGGCGATGGAGATGTAGAGCTGAACAGGATCCATCGCGACCTTGAAGTCGCCGGACGCGACACCGCGCAACACAACCTGGCGGATCATCTCCACGAAAGGCGAATGCATCGACTTCACCTTGTCGGAGCGCTTGATGTGCTTGGCGCGCTCCAGATTCTCGGTGTTGAGCAGCGCAAGGAATTCCGGGTTACGGATGAAGTAGTTCCACGTGAAGGTGATCAGGCTCTCGATCGCCTCCGGCGGATCGAGATGCTCAAGATCGAGCGTGCGTTCTTCAGCGCGGATCTTGGCATAGGTGCCTTCCAGCACCGCCAGATAGAGATCATCCTTCTTGCCGACATGGTAATACAGCATGCGCTTGTTGGCACCCGCGGCCGCCGCAATGCGATCGACACGCGCACCAGCCAGGCCGCGGGCAGCGAATTCCTTCGTCGCGGCTTCCAGGATGCGCAGCCGCATGCCCTCGGGGTCCCGCTGCCATCTCTGGGCCCTGCCTGCCGACTTGCCCGCCTTGGTCGATCTCGTCCTGATCGCTTGCCTGGTCGTTTGCTTCTTGGCCAAACCTTGTCCCTGTCGCCGACCGGTATGATGGATCACACCGGCAACCTCATCGCGTGTAGCATGCGGTTGCAGCATTGAGAACCGCATACGTTCTGGCGAGTATGCATAAACATCCATCGCCTTTTAGCTGACGCGTCGCTATCACTGCGCGGCCCAACCGGATCCCGCCGTGCCCGCCATCATCACCGACCCGTTTTTCTATGTCGTCGCTATTCCCGCGGTGCTTTTCCTGGGCCTGTCGAAGGGCGGCTTTGCCGGGGTTGGGATCGCGGCAACGCCGCTGCTGGCGCTGTATCTGCCGCCGCTCGAAGCTGCAGCATTGTTGTTGCCGGTGCTGATCACGCAGGATTTGATTTCGCTTTATGTCTATCGACGCGAATGGGACGCCTCAAATCTGAAGATCATGCTGCCCGGCGCTATCGCAGGCATGGCACTGGCATGGTTGCTCGCCTCCGTCATTTCTGACAATGCGGTGCGGATCACCGTCGGCCTGATCGGCCTCGTTTTCGTCATCGATGTCTGGCGCAAGCGCGCCCAGATCGAACCGCGCCGCATGGGCCCGGCCGCTGGCGTGTTCTGGGGTGCGGTCTCGGGCTTCACGTCGTTCATGACACAGGCGGGTGGCCCACCCTTCCAGGTCTATGTGCTGCCGCAGCGGCTGCCCAAGCTGGTGCTGGTCGGCACCATGACGATCTTCTTCGCCATCGTGAATGCGCTGAAGATCGTGCCCTATCTGGCGCTCGGCCAGTTCAACACTGCGAATTTCGCGACATCGCTGCTGCTGTTGCCCGCGGCCGTGCTGACCAATTTCGCCGGCATCTGGCTGGTGAAGCGCACGCCGACCGACCTGTTCTACAACATCGCCTATGCCATGCTGCTGGTGATCTCGCTGGTGCTGCTGTGGCAAGGGATTTCGCACTTCGTGCGATGAGCGGCAGTGAGCGTAGCCCGCATGGAGCGGAGCGTAATGCGAGAATGCCGAGATGGTTGAAGCTCCGGTTCCCGGATTGCGCTTCGTTCCATCCGGGCTACGGACCACGCTCTGCTATCCCGCAATCTTACCCTTCTCTCTCCTCCCGCTCGATCAGCAACGTCGGAATGCCGAGTGTGCCATCGCGCAGGCTGGCGACACGGGTGCCGGGCTTACGGCCGCTCCGCACCTCGGAGACAGTGACATGAGCGGCGAGCAGACGTTCGCGCGTGGCATCGATATCGGCGACACGCCAGGTCATGCCCCACAACACGTCGCGATTGATATCGCCCTGATCATGCGGGCGCTTGACCAGTTCGACGACGAGATCGCCACAGTGGAAGAACATCAGGTGCCCCCAATCCGGATTGGAGCGATCCAGCGCGAGATCGAGGCCAAGCCGCGCGCCATAGAGCGCGGCGGCGCGTTCCGGATCCTGCGTTGCGACGACGATGTGGTCGAGGCCGATGATCGGCGTCTTGCTGGTACTGGCTGAAACCTGGCGCTCACCATCCAGCTCAAGGAAGAACTGGCGCACGCCGCGGGTATGATCGGTGGCCGCGCGGGTGCGCTTCCAGGACAACGTGGCGCCGGTGTCGCGATCCCGGCTCTCGACCTCGGTGACGGGATCCGGCTTCAGGGCCACGCGATCGAGGCGGCGATGCATCCTGGCGATATCGTCTGTGGCAAAGCAGATACTGGCGAGCGTGGCGCCGCTTTCCGGCAGCACCGCGCGGATGCGGGTTGCGGCCGTGCCCTCGCCATGCGGGGCCATCAGTTCGACGGACATATTGGCAAGAGTGAAGATCGCAAGCTCGGCGCCCTCGCTGGTGCTGCGCCAGGCGGGTTTGCGCGAGAACAATGTCTGGTAGGTGGCAATGCCCACCTCCAGATCGTTCAGCAGAATGACGACATGATCCAGCCCGGTGATCATCGTTCTCTCCTCCTGTTTCTTGCTGCGCCACTATGCCAGCTTTTACGGCCAACTGGTCAAGACGACGCAGCCGCTTTGCGCGATTTGCCCCAGTGCGGCCACGACCGAAGCACAAACAGGATTCGCGGGCGGCCCGTGCGGCACCGCACAATTTTCGATGGCGGGCGGCGCGGCGGCTGTTAAGCTGTTCGATGTGGCCGAGGCCGGCGGCCGTACCGCCATCCCCCCTGACGCGACGGACGGATTCATGAAAGCGCTCTTTATCGGACAGACCTATATCGACGTCACCTTCATCACCGACCATATGCCGACTGGCGATGAAAAGCATGTCGCCTCCGACTATGCGGTGTCGTTTGGTGGCAATGCCGTCACCGCGGCGTTCTGCTGCGCCAAGCTCGGTATCGTGCCCGACCTGATCGCCACCGTGGCCAATGACTGGCTCGGGCGCATGTTCATGGACATGAGTGCGAAGTACAATATCGAGATTCATCCGCGCAAGGTGGCGTCATCGTCACTGTCCTTCATCATGCCGAAGGACGGCAAACGCGCCATCGTCCGCTGCCGCGACGACGAGCATATCCATCCGTTTCCGCTCCTCAACCTTGGCGCCTGCCGCGCGCTGCATGTGGACGGGCATCAGCCCGATGCTGCGATCCACTATGCGAAACTGTGCCGCGAGGCTGGCATTCTCACCTCGCTGGACGGCGGCGGCTTGCGCACCAATACGCATGAACTGTTGGAATATATCGATGTCGCCATCGTCGCCGAGCGACTCTGCGAACAGATGGATCTGACGCCAGAGAAGATGCTCGAATATCTCAAGGGCCGCGGCTGCCGCGTCGGCGGTGTCACGCTCGGCGAGAAGGGACTGCTCTGGTATGACGAAGCGGGCGCTGTGCACACGCAGCCTGCTTATCCGATCCCGCGCGAACGCGTGATCGATACCAATGGCGCCGGCGACGTGTTTCACGGCGCCTATGTGTATTCATATCTCGCAAATCCCGGGGCGAGCTGGTCGGAGCATTTCCAGTTCGCCCGGGCGGCATCGAGCTACAAGATTCAGAAGCTCGGCAATGAGAGCGGGCTGCCGACGCTGACAGATATCGCGGCGGTGAAAGAAGAGTTCGAGGCGAAGGTATAGTTCTTCACCCTCCCCTGGAGGGGGAGGGTAACGACAATCAGACCTTCCCCTGCCCGGTCATGAAGTCGAAATCACAGCCTTCATCGGCCTGCATGATCGTCGTATGGAACAGATGCGCGTAGCCGCGCCTGGCCCAGTCCGGCGCCTCCGGCTTCGGCAACGCGGCAGCACGCTTCGCAAGCTCGGCTTCGTCCACCAGAAGATCGATGCTCCGCTTCGCCACATCCAGCCTTATCATGTCGCCGTTCTTCACCAGCGCCAGCGGCCCGCCGACCGCACTCTCCGGCGTGATATGCAGCACGATCGTCCCGAAGGCCGTGCCGCTCATGCGGGTGTCGGAGATGCGCACCATGTCCTTCACGCCTGCGCGCGCCAGCTTTTTGGGAATCGGCAGATAACCGGCCTCGGGCATGCCCGGCGCGCCCTTCGGGCCGGCATTGCGGAGTACCAGCACGTCATCGGCGGTGACATCGAGTTCGGGATCGTCGACGCGGTTGGTCATGTCCTCAACCGACTCGAACACGACCGCGCGGCCGGTGTGCTGCAGCAGTTTCGGCGAGGCGGCCGCGTGCTTGATCACGGCGCTGCGCGGCGCGAGATTGCCGTGCAGGATGGCGAGCCCGCCTTCCCGCTTGATCGGATTGTCCTTCGAGCGAATGACATCCTGCCCCGGCACATCCTCAGCCTTCGCAATGATGTCGCGCAGGGTCTGGCCAGTCACCGATTTCGCATCGAGATCGATGAGATCGCCGAGCTGTGCCATCAGCTTGGGTACGCCGCCGGCGTGATGGAAGTGCTCCATATAGTGATCGCCGGACGGCTTCAGATCGACCAGCACCGGCACATCGCGGCCGAGATCGTCGAAAGCACCGAGATCGATGCGGTTCGGCGTGCGGTTGGCCATAGCCGTGAGATGGATCAGGCCATTGGTGGAACCGCCGATCGCCTGCAGCACCACCTGCGCATTGCGGAACGAGCCTGGCGTGAGAAATTCGCTCGGCTTCGGGCCCTTGTTCTTCGCCAGTTCGGCGGCGACCTTGCCGCTGGCTTCGGCAGAGCGGAAGCGCTCCGCATGCGGCGCCGGGATGGTCGCGCTCATCGGCAGCGACAGACCCATGGCTTCGGTGATGCAGGCCATGGTGGAGGCCGTGCCCATCACCATGCAGGTGCCCACCGATGGCGCGAGGCGCGCATTGACGTCGTCGATCTCCTGCTGATCGATCTCGCCGGCGCGGAACTTGCCCCACATGCGGCGACAATCGGTGCAAGCACCCAGCACCTCACCCTTGTGATGACCGACCACCATGGGACCGACGGGGATCACCACCGTCGGCAGATCGACGGACAGCGCCGCCATGATCTGCGCCGGCAGCGTCTTGTCGCAGCCGCCGATCACGACCACGGCGTCCATCGGCTGGGCGCGGATCATCTCTTCGGTATCCATCGCCATCAGATTGCGTAGATACATGGATGTCGGATGCGCAAAGCTTTCGCCGATGGAGATGGTGGGGAACACCATCGGCAACGCACCAGCCAGCATGACGCCGCGCTTCACCGCCTCAATGATCTGCGGGGCGTTGCCGTGGCAGGGATTGTAGTCGCTGTGGGTGTTGGTGATGCCGACGATGGGACGGTCGAGCGCATCGTCGGAATAGCCCATGGCCTTGATGAAGGCTTTTCGCAAGAACAGGGAAAAACCGGCATCGCCATAGCTCGTGAGTCCCTTGCGCAATCCGTCGGCCATTCTCGCGTTCCCAATGCTTGTTTTGAACGTTTCTTATGAAGCCGCGGGAGCGGAAGTCAATGCGGAGGCTGTAGGATGGGTTAAGCGCAGGCGCGACAGCGACAGAGCGACAACCCATCGGCGGAGCCTGCCGAGACGACGGACAGCATGGGTTTCGCTTTGCTCAACCCATCCTACGATTTCGGCTCCCAAATCTTGCTGAAATCGCCGGAGAATTCGGCGGTGCAAAAAGCGCCGCCCTGATAGAAATCGCCGATAGGATCGGGCTTCAGCTTAGCCTGTTCCGCCATCGCATGTTCGCGGTGATCCTCACCCTTGCCGGTGGGGCGGTAACCAAGCTCGTAGGCGCGCGTGTTGTCCCACCAGGCACGCTCGTTCCAGGAGGCGCCATACAGCACCTCGAAATGGATATCCGGGTGCTCGAGCCCAATACGACAGAGCTGCACCAGATCGTCCGGCTTCAGCCAGATCGACAGCCGGCGCCTGTCGAGCGGCACATCGCCGAAATTGCCGATGCGCAGACATGTCACCGCAAGGCCATGCTTGTCCGCATAGAGCGCACCGAGCGCCTCGCCAAATACCTTGCTGACGCCATAGCGGCTGTCGGGTCGCGCGGTGACTGCGGGCGGGATCTTGCTGTGACGCGGATAGAAGCCGACTGCATGGTTCGACGAGGCGAACACGATGCGCTTCACGCCTTTCCTGCGCGCAGCCTCGAACAGATTGTAGCAACCGATGATATTGGCCTGCAGGATGGTATCCCACGGCCCTTCCACCGAGAAGCCGCCGAAATGCAGGATGCCATCTACGCCGTCGCAGATGGATTCGACGGCAGCGAGATCGGCGAGGTCGGCCTGCCTGAATGTCTCGGCGGATTTGAGATTCGGCGGCGTCGTGAGATCGCTAAGCACAAGGTCCGGATAGATCGGCGGCAGGAGTTCGCGCAAACGCGTGCCAATGCCGCCCGAGGCGCCCGTCATCAAGATCCTTGGCATTCCCGTCCCTCGTGATGTTGTCAGTTGTCAGACAAGTATGACGCAGCGCCGGCGTCCCAGCAAGGCAGCGCAACCGGCATTGCTTGCCGCCCATCCCTGCCGATGCTAGCAACGCATCCGAGGAAACGACAGTGAACGAGACGCCAATTTCCGATACGTCATCGCGCGGCTGGCAGCCGGCGGCCTATTATCCCGACCCCGCTATCACCGCCCTCGATTCCCGCTTCGAGAAATACTGGATCAAGCTCGGCGCCGTCGAGCGCATCGCCACCGGCCTGCGATGGGCGGAAGGCCCGGTCTGGTTCGGCGATGGCCGTTATCTGCTCTGCTCGGACATTCCCAACAATCGCATCATCCGTTGGGATGAAGAGACCGGCGCGGTCAGCGATTTCCGCAAACCGTCGAATTACGCCAATGGCAATACGCGTGACAGGCAAGGCCGGCTGATCACCTGCGAGCACGGCCGCCGCCTGATCCGCACCGAATATGACGGCAGCATCACCGTGCTGATGGATCGCTTCGAGGGCAAGCGGCTGAATTCACCGAATGACGTGGTAGTGAAATCCGATGGATCGATCTGGTTCACCGACCCCGCCTTCGGCATCCTGAGCGATTACGAAGGCGACAAGGCGCCGTCCGAGATCGGGATGAACGTGTATCGCATCGATGGCGAGACGCTGCAGCCGAGCATCGTTGCCGACGACATTCTTGCGCCGAACGGGCTCTGCTTCTCGCCGGACGAGACGATCCTCTACATCGTGGAATCGCGCGGCGTGCCGACGCGAAAAATCCTTGCTTACGATGTCGCACCCGATGGCAAGACGCTCAGAAACAAGCGCATCGCCATCGATGCCGGTCCCGGCACGCCGGACGGCATGCGCTGCGATACCGACGGCAATCTGTGGTGCGGCTGGGGGATGGGGACGCCTGAACTCGACGGCGTGATGGTGTTCGCGCCGGACGGCACGCCGATCGGCCGCATCACACTGCCCGAACGCTGCGCCAATGTCGCCTTCGGCGGACGCAAGCGCAACCGGTTGTTCATGGCGGCAAGCCAGTCGATTTATGCGGTTTATGTGAACACGCAGGGTGCGCTGGGCGGCTGACCGATCAGGCGATCTGTTGCAGTTGTTGTCCTGACGCCATGCCGTCTCTGACGCAATTGCGCCCACTCTGCTTGGCCAGATACAAAGCACTGTCGGCCGCTTCCAGCAGCGTTCGTGGCTGAATGTTCGCGTTAGCCACGGCGATGCCGACACCAATACTCACGGTCAGTCCCCTGGCGGGATTCGGCAAAGCGCTACAGTCCATGGCTGCAACGGCCAGCCGCACCCGTTCGGCGACCATCAAGGCATCTGCGCGGGTCGTCGCGGGCAGGATGAGCGCGAATTCCTCGCCGCCATAACGCGCCGTGAAGTCGTCGGCGCGCTCCACACTCCGGATCGCGGCCGCCACAAGCTTCAGGCATTCGTCGCCGACCAGATGTCCGAAATTGTCGTTGAAGCGCTTGAAATGATCGACATCGATCAGCAGCAACGCCAACGACGCAGCATGCATGGGCTGATCCTGCAAATTCTGCCTGAGCTTTTCGTCGAAATTCCGCCGGTTACTGACCCCGGTCAAGCCATCAGTGAGCGCAAAAGTCGACAGCCGGGCGTTCATGACTGCAAGATCTGCATTGTAGCGCGTCACCTGGCCAAGCAATGCGCGATTATCGTGGTCGGCCTTCAGCATTCTCGTCCGCAATGTGAACAGCTCGGAGACGAAGCCAACCTGGTACCACAGATAGAGAAGCGCCAGCGGAATGGCGACCGTCACGCCGAACGCCGTTGCGGTCACGCTGATCATACCCAGCACGATGCTGATGTGAAGAATCACCACCCCCGGCATGGCATAGGCGCGCGCGCTGGCTCCCTGGATCGGAGCAGAGATCAGCGCGAAGACAGCAAACCTGGTCGCCCCTTCAGTGGTGTAAAGCAGAATAGACAGGCTTGAGCCCCAACCCAAAGCCGCGATGAAGCTGGATGAGGCAAACCGACGAACCCAATCGGAAACCCGTGCATCCGGCCCGCGGCGGTGAAAGCGGCGGACGAAAGCAAGACGGATAGCGAATGTCCCGATCACGATGATGGCCGCCGGTACGGAGGCAAGAGATCCGTAGGCGTGCCAGTTATGCCAGGCGACGATCGTGATGGCCGTCGCAGTTAGTGCATGCGCCAGCGGGTTGAAGAGCCCTTCCAGCATTTCCCATGCTTGCTCTTTCGTCGCATAGTCGGAGCCGATCAGCCCTGCCATCGAAGCCAGCATGCGCCGCAGAGCAGTGAGGCGTGTGCGCAGTCCCTCCATCTTTCGCGTTTCGGCCAACGACGCCACCTTCAGCTTCGATCAAGACGATCTTCAACCAGATCATGCCGATGAAGTCTAACGGACTGGTATATTTGGCGGTGCCGATACCCATATTCTGAACGAAAGATTAAGCCGCACGCGACAACCAGATCTAATCGCGCAGTTCTGCCGCCGACGCGACGTCCGCCTTTTGGCTCGTCGTCAAAACAAAAACGCCGGAGCTTTCGCCCCGGCGTTTTCAGTCACGAAGCCCGAAGCTTCGAAACGCGGTCTTACGCCGCGTCGTAGCCTGCGATGGCCTTGATCTCGAGGAAGTCCTCGAGGCCGGCCTTGCCCCATTCGCGGCCGTTACCGGACTGCTTGTAGCCACCGAACGGCGCGGTGCGGTCGTTCGGGGCGCCCTGCAGGTTGACGTTGCCGGCGCGGATGCGGCGGCCGAACTTGCGAGCGCTTTCGATCGTATCGGCCGAGACGTAGCCTGCGAGACCATAGGGCGTGTCATTGGCGATGCGGAGCGCGTCCGATTCGTCCTTGGCGCCCATGATCACGAGCACCGGCCCGAAGATTTCTTCGCGCGCGATGGTCATGTTTTCGGTGACGTCCGCGAAGATCGTCGGACGCACATAGAAGCCCTTGTTGACGCCTTCCGGCAGGCCGGGGCCGCCGGCGACCAGCGTCGCGCCTTCGTCGATGCCCTTCTGGATCAGGCCCTGGATCTTGTCCCACTGGCCGCGATTGACCACCGGGCCGATCACCGTGCCGTCGGCACGCGGATCGCCGGCCTTGGTCTTGTCGGCCTGGGCCTTCGCAATGGCGGCGATTTCCTTCATCGCACCCTGCGGCACGATCATGCGCGACGGCGCGTTGCACGACTGTCCGGAATTGTTGAACATGTGCGCGACGCCGCCGGTGACGGCCTTCACGTAGTCGGCGCCTTCGAGGATCACGTTCGGCGACTTGCCGCCGAGTTCCTGGCTGACGCGCTTGACGGTATTGGCGGCGCGCTTGGCGACGTCGATGCCGGCGCGGGTCGAGCCGGTGAACGACACCATGTCGATATCCGGATGCTCGCTCATGGCGACGCCGACCTCAGGGCCGAGGCCGTTGACGAGATTGAACACGCCCTTCGGCACGCCGGCTTCGTGCAGCACTTCGGCAAAGATCAGCGCCGAGGTCGGGGTGAATTCCGAGGGCTTCAGGATCATGGTGCAGCCGGCTGCGATCGCAGGCGCGACCTTGCAGGCGATCTGGTTGAGCGGCCAATTCCACGGCGTGATCATGCCGACAACGCCAATCGGCTCCTTGGTGATGACGGCCTGATTGTGCTTCTCGTCGAACGGATAGCTCTTGAGGACGTCGAGGGTCGCGGTCAAATGGCCGAGGCCGGCGCCGGCCTGCAGGCGCTCGGCCATCGGCAGCGGGGCGCCCATTTCGTCGGACACGGAGGCGCCGATGTCCTTCATGCGGGCCTTGTAAGCCTCGATGATTTTTTCGAGCAGCGCGACCCGCTCTTCGCGGGTGGTCTGCGAGAAGGTCTCGAAGGCGCGCTTGGCGGCAGCCACGGCCTTGTCCACATCGGCCTTGGAGCCGAGGGCAACTTCATACATCGCTTCTTCGGTCGCCGGATTGACGACAGGCGTCGATTTCTTGACGACGGGATCGACCCAGGCGCCGTCAATGTAGAATTGCATGCGGTTGACCATTGGTAACCTCTTTGAGTACGGGAGCGTCTTTTCGTTGAACGCAGATACGGACAGATATTTGGCTGACGGTTCGTGTGAGACGGCGGCCTGCGCGGCAAGCATCCTTGCGCGATCATTCCACCGATTGAGCCCGCCATGCACGGGATGCCGCGTGGATGCGGCAGGCGGCATTTAAGTGCACCGAGGTGGCCGGAGCAAGGCCTGCCACTTTGCGCATGTTCCAAATTCTAAAATGCCGCAGCTCGCTTTGTGTGCAGCGCAACAACGACCGTTTTCTATCGTTTCTTGCCGAGCACCGTAACCGGTGCATCGGGATCTGCCTCATCATCAGCCATGGCGGAGATCGGCGACATCGGTGTGTCGCGCAGCCGCTTGAGGCCAAGATGGCGCTCGCGAAGGATGACGAAAATGCCGGCAGCAGCGACAATCACTGCGCCGATGACGACATAGACCGTCGGCACCTCGCCGAACATCCAGTAGCCGAGCAGGAACGCCCACAGCATCGCCGTGTAGTCGAACGGCGCAAGGAAGGATGCCGGCGCATAGCGATAGCTCTCGGTGAACAGCATCTGGCCGAGGCCACCGCAGATGCCGATGCCGACCAGTAATGCGAGCTCAAAGCTCGATGGCCACACCCAGCCGAAAGGTGCCGTCAGCAGCGATGCGGCCATCACGATCAGGGTCATGATGATGACGATGGCGGACGAGGATTCGGTCGCCGTGAGACGGCGGATCTGGATGGTAGCGCCACCGGAGGTGAAGGCATTGAGCAGCGCGAGGCCGAGGCCAACCATCATCGAGTTGGTGATGGCGGCATGGTTCTGGAAATACGGCGACAGCATCAGGATGACGCCAGAGAAGCCGACCGCCACCGCCGACCAGCGATAGACGTAAACCTTCTCCTTCAGGAACAGCGCCGCAAACACCACGGTGATCAGCGGCG
>JASBVG010000128.1 GCA_030147505.1 Tardiphaga sp. | reverse complement strand
TTACCCGAAATTCCGATCCGATTGATGAAGAGGATGCCGCGTGCAGGTTCTCGTTCGCGATAACAATGTTGACCAGGCTCTCAAGGCGCTGAAGAAGAAGATGCAGCGCGAGGGCATTTTCCGCGAGATGAAGCTCCGCGGTCACTACGAGAAGCCCTCTGAGAAGAAGGCCCGTGAAAAGGCTGAAGCCGTGCGTCGTGCACGCAAGCTCGCCCGCAAGAAGCTGCAGCGCGAAGGTCTGCTCCCGATGAAGCCGAAGCCGGTGTTCGGCGCTGGCCCCGGCGGCGAACGCGGTGCACGTCCGGCTGCTGCAGGCGCTCCGCGCCCGGCTCGCTAAACGATCCACATTCGATTTCGATAACGCGGGCTTCGGTCCGCGTTATTTTTTTGTGCTGTTCTTTTGCGATATGTCCAAAAGCGCGCTTCTTTGTCCGGATGCTTTTTGGCCGCCGACGCGTTAGGAAGGCGGACTGAGTATCGCGAGAGATTTGCCCTGCATGGACCGACGGCCAACGACATCGCCATCCTGCATCGGCAAGCGCGGCCGGATCGCTGTCGCTTTGTTGCTGACGTGCCTTTGCGCGAGCGGCTGCTCGTTCAACCTCGCATCGCTGACACCTGGCGCCGACAAGGACGAGCCCAAAGCGACGGCTTCTACCGCTTCGCAGACGCGCAGCCTCTCTGCCAAGGCCGATCCGCAGGAATCAAAGGTGCAGACCGCACGTGGCGCCAGCCTGGTGCAGGCCGGCCACAACGAGGAAGCGCTTGTTGCCCTCAACACTGCCATCAATCTCGATCCCTACAGCGCGCAAGCCTTCTATCAACGCGGCCTGCTGTACCAGGCCGAGAAACGCTACGAATATGCGATCGCGGATTTCACCTCGGCGAATGGCCTGACGCCGCAGCAGCCGGACCCGTTGATTGGTCGCGCGCAATGCTATCTGGCCATTGGCAAGGAGCAGGAAGCCGCTGCGGATCTCGACGAGGCGTCGAGTGTGGCACCGGGCAATGCGCAGATCTGGATCGCCCGCGGCAACATCTATGAGAAGCTCGGTAACCGGGAAAAGGCGGCGGATTCCTTCAGCCGCGCCATGCTGCTGCGGCCGAATGACGACACGGCACGCAGCGGCGTAACACGGAACGGCGGACGGGCGGGGTAGCCACCTAACGTTCGAACGGCCGCGGGATTACCCTGTCGAACATTGATCTGGCGCCGCTGAGCACATCCTCGACGACGTTAGTGCGGCCGCCGCGTTCCTCAGCATTGGCCTGCATCTCGCGCATCGGAACCGGCACATCGCTCGGCGGGCGTGGACCACGCGACCACTCACCGCGCTCAAGCTGCGAATTTTCGATATTCGGCTTCGACACCACGATCGGCGGCGGCAATTGCTGCATCGGCTGGACCTGCTGCACTGGCTGAGGTGCCGGCACGATCTGTGGCTGGGCAGATACTGTGCGCTCGGGTGCACGCGAAGCTTCTGACGCACGCGGCGCATCGGCCTTGTCGCCGCGGCTCAGGCGCTCGATGGCGGCGCGGGCGAGATCATTGGCATCGCCGGCCGGCGCCGTACCGACAGTGGCAAGCACCGGGGTCGGCGCA
Source organism: Tardiphaga sp. (assembly GCA_030147505.1). Taxonomy (GTDB): domain Bacteria; phylum Pseudomonadota; class Alphaproteobacteria; order Rhizobiales; family Xanthobacteraceae; genus Tardiphaga. Next base: position 18,996 of record JASBVG010000128.1, on the reverse strand, counting down.
GGCGCTATGGCGGGCGCTTCAGACTTGGTCGGTTCAGACTTGGGTGGCTCGGCCTTGGCGACAGCCTTCTCGCGCACAGGTGCATGGCGGCGTGCTTCGCCGGACTTTCCGGAGTCGGCCTTCTCAGACCTTTCGGTCACAGCCTTCTCGACCGGTTTGTCGGCGGTCTTTTTGACCGGGGTCGTCAAAGCAGGTTCGGCAGCATTCATGACCTCGGCAGCGGCTTCAGCCGGCTTGGCGGCTGCCTTGTCCGGGGCTGGCGCACTTTGGGCGGCAGCCGGGGCCGGCGGACGGTCCTCGCGTGCTTTCGGGATGATATAATAATTGACGATATATGCACCGACCACCGTCGCAAAAACCGACGGCAGGATGTCGACAGTAAATTTCGAAAGATACTTCTTCAGCATGAACCCGGCCTCATTCCCCAGTCGTTACATGCTGGAAATTTGAGGCTGATTCAGGGATCAATCGCGACGGATCGAAGGCAAGTTCCAATCCGCCGCGAGAGAATGTTTCCAATCATCTCCGAAAGCTGAAAGGCGCCCCGGAAGGCCTCAGGGCCTACTTCTGCTTGATCTCTACTTCCAGGAAGACAATTTCCTTGTCGGTCTCATTGAGTACGTCATGCTCGACGCCGGCCTTGCGAAAATAGGATTTTCCGGCAGTGATCGGTGCCTGCGAGCGGCTGCCGTCCGGCGCCACAATGGTCATCACAGAGGTGGTAACCGGCACGATCACATAGTCCATGCCATGGGTATGGTGGCCGGTAGCTGCCCCCGGTGCCAGACGCCATTCGGTGACGCGAACTTCGGGCGTGTCCTGCTGGACGTCGGACTGGGCAGCGAGCATCGGATCTTCCTTGCGTTACGGTGCGAATACCGTCAGCAGGAATACAGCAAAGACCAGCATATGCACCATGCCGAACAGAATGTTGGTTACGCCCGTGGCGAATGTCAGCATGCTGATGGCGAATGTCATGATCAGCAGTGTCGTCTCGCTGGGCGGAAGACCGAGTAGCAGCGGCTGATCTAGCAGCGTCGCGACCAGCGCCACGGCCGGAATGGTGAGGCTGATTGTCGCCAGGGCCGAGCCCAGCGAGAGATTGATGCTCTTCTGCAACTTGTTGTGACGCGCGGCGGAAAATGCAGCGACGCCTTCGGGCATCAGAACGAGCAAGGCCACGACGATGCCCGTAAAGGCCGGTGGCGCTCCGATGGCGGCGCCACCGGCATCCACAACCACCGAGAATGATTTCGCGAGCAACACCACGGTGACGAGCGACACCACCAGCAGAATAGCGTTCATGGTGATCGAGTGAATCGGCACTGCACCATCGTCATCTTCATCATCGGCAATGAAGTAATCACGATGAAGCACCGTCTGCGTGTAGAGGAACAGACCGTACAGGATCATTGTAACGACACTGACGAAGGCGAGCTGCAACGCAGAGAACAACGGGCCCTCCGTGGTCAGCGTGTAGTTCGGCAGGATCAGCGTAATGGTGGAGAGCACGATCAGCACGCTGAGATAGACCTTGGCGCCCGAGACCTGGAATTCCTGCTCGCTGTAGCGGAGCCCACCGGCGAGAATGCAGAGGCCGACAAGGCCGTTGCAGACAATCATCACGACGGCAAAAACAGTGTCACGCGCCAGCGTCGGCGCCGACTTTTGTCCGATCATTATGGTCGCGATGACGGCGACCTCGATGATGATCACCGACAAGGTCAGCAGCAACGTGCCGTAGGGCTCGCCGATCTTGTGGGCGATGACCTCGGCGTGATGCACGGCGGCGAACACAGTGCCGAACAGGATCGCCAACAGGACAACGGAAAACACAAGGCCGGTCGCAGATGGCGTGAAGCCGATCCCCAGCCCTGCGGTGACAGCGACGAATGCGACGGCCGATGCCGGAAACATCCATGACGAGCGGGGCACGGGGTGTGCGGACATCGGAACGATCACCTGAAGGATTCGAGCAACGGGAGGGGCAGCATATGACAATAGGTCCCCGGGCGTCAGGTTGCAGGGCTGCGGCAAGCTGCCCCCACTCGCCAAGCATCACATGCAATGCGTATAATCGGATATCACCGTGTGGTGAGCGCGAAAAAGAACAAAGAGAGGAAACCAGATGTTTTCGCACGTCATGATCGGCACCAACGACCTGGAAAAGGCCAAGGCCTTTTACGACAAGCTGCTCGGCACGCTGGATATCCCGGCAGCGGTCGTCGATCGCCACCGCATTTTCTACCGCACCAAGACCGGGACTTTTTCGGTGTCGAAGCCGATCGATGGCAAGGATGCGACCGCCGCAAATGGCGGTACCATCGGCTTCAATGCGACCTCGACCGGGGCTGTCGATAGCTGGCACGCAAGCGGCGTCGCCAACGGCGCAACCACCTGCGAAGACCCCCCGGGCGTCCGCGACATGGGCGGCGTCAAGCTCTATCTGGCCTATCTGCGCGACCCCGACGGCAACAAGCTCTGCGCACTGCACCGGATGCCGGCGTAAGAACAGACAAACTATCGCCGAACAGAAACGCCCGGCTATACAGCCGGGCTTTTTTGCAGGAGCAGCTGAGAAAGCCCGGAAGGCAGTTAATCACCGCCAGAGCGGATGAATTTCAAACCCGTTTCAATGGCACCATAGGCTGCGAGATCATCGTGACCGCCTTCCGGAAACCGCACGAACTGCTTGGGCTCACGGGCCAGACTAAAGAGCCGCTCGCCGAAGCGAACGGGAATGGTCAGATCTCGATCGCCATGCATGATCAGGACTGGGGCGGCCACCCGCGCAACGCGAAGATCTGAGCGAAACTGATCCCGCAGGAGCCAGCGCACCGGCACGTAACGGAAGTGAAACGCAGCGACATCCACCATCGACGAATAAGGCGCTTCCAGCACCAGCCTGTGGATCGCGTTCTCTGCGGCCAGAGCGGTGGCAACGCCGGTGCCCAGCGAGAAGCCCCACAGAACGATCTGATGAGCATCGTATCGCATCTTGGCGAAGGCATAGGCGGCCGCAGCGTCCTGCAGCAGTCCCTGCTCGCTCGGCACGCCGCTTGAACCCGCATAGCCGCGATAGGAAACGGCGACCAATCCGTTACCATCTGCCGTCAGCTTCTGAAAGCGGCCGACCTGGGCTGCCAGGAAATCGCCATTACCGTGGAAATAGATAATCACAGGTCGCGACGGCTTTGCCGGGACATACCAGACGACGATGGTCTCGCCGTCTGTCGTCGTGAGCCGATGTTCTTCAGCTTGCGCAAACCGGGCCGTTTCCGGCGAGGTACGGGTCGTCTGCGGGATGGGAAAGATAAAGTCCCGCTGCTTGAAATACAGCAAGGACAGGCCGACACCGTAACAGACGGCGAGCAACATGACGGTCCATGTCAGGATCTGCATGGACCGTCGCCGGTAGGACACCGAAGGATCACATCGCCTTGACGATGTTTTCGGTCACCTTCTTCGCATCACCCAGTAGCATCATGGTGTTGTCGCGATAGAACAGCGGATTGTCGATGCCGGCATAGCCCGAGGCCAGCGAGCGCTTGATGAACATCACAGTACCGGCCTTCCAGACTTGCAGCACCGGCATGCCATAGATCGGCGAGGTCTTGTCCTCTTCCGCCGCCGGATTGGTGACGTCATTGGCGCCGATGACAAAGGCAATATCGGCCTGAGCGAACTCCGAATTGATGTCCTCGAGTTCGAACACCTCGTCGTAAGGTACATTGGCTTCGGCGAGCAGCACGTTCATGTGGCCGGGCATGCGGCCGGCGACCGGATGAATGGCGTATTTCACCTCGACGCCTTCCTTCTTCAGCGTGTCCGCCATTTCGCGCAACGCATGCTGCGCCTGCGCCACCGCCATGCCGTAGCCGGGGACGATGATGACCTTCTGCGCGTTCTTCATGATGAAGGCTGCGTCATCCGCCGAGCCGAGCTTTGCCGGCTTCTGCTCGGCCGAGCCGCCACCAGCCGCAGCGGTCTCACCGCCGAAGCCGCCGAGGATGACCGAGATGAAGGAGCGGTTCATCGCATGGCACATGATGTAGGACAGGATCGCGCCTGACGAACCAACCAGCGCACCGGTGATGATCAGCGCCGAATTGCCCAGCGTGAAGCCGATGCCGGCCGCAGCCCAGCCCGAATAGGAATTCAGCATCGAGATCACGACCGGCATGTCGGCGCCGCCGATCGGGATGATCAGGAGCGCGCCGAGCACCAGCGCGATGATGGTGATGACCCAGAAGTCCACCGCTGAACCGGAATGCACCAGACCATAGATGAAGAACAGCAGCGCAAGGCCGAGCACAATATTGATGACGTGGCGCGCCGGCAGGATGATCGGCGCGCCGCTCATGCGTCCCGAGAGCTTTGCGAAGGCGATCACCGAGCCGGTGAAGGTCAGCGCGCCGATGGCGACGCCGAGCGACATCTCGACGAGACTCGCCGAGACGATCTTGTTCGTCGCCGAATCGAGAATGCCGAAGGCTTCCGGCGCGTAGAACGCACCAGCGGCAACCAGAACCGCGGCCATGCCGACCAGCGAGTGGAAGGCGGCCACCAGTTCGGGCATCGAGGTCATCGGCACGCGCTTGGCGATGACCGCACCGATGCCGCCGCCAATGGCGATGCCGAGGATAACCAGGATCCAGCCCAGCGCATCGGCTGGCGGATGCGCTGCCAGCGTGGTGCCGACGGCGATGGCCATGCCGATCATGCCGAAGAAGTTGCCCTGGCGGCTCGAAGCCGGGCTCGACAGGCCGCGCAGCGACATGATGAAGAGCACACCGGCGACCAGATACAGAAGTGCAGACAGATTGGCGTTCATCTCAGGACCCCATCACTTTCGTCACCTTGAGGTGAGCGCCAATCACTTGGACTTCTTCTTGTACATTGCGAGCATGCGCTGGGTGACCAGGAAGCCGCCGAAGATATTCACGCAGGCGAAGATCAGCGCCACGAAGCCGAAGCCGCGGGCGAGCACGCCGCCACTGCCGGCGAGCTTGACGCCGACCGCGAGCAAGGCGCCGACCACGATCACCGACGAAATCGCATTGGTCACCGACATCAGCGGCGTATGCAGCGCGGGGGTCACCGACCACACGACGAAATAGCCGACGAACACGGCTAGCACGAAGATCGAGAGCTGAAAGACGAAGGGGGAAACCAGCGAAGCATGTTCCATGGCTAATATCCTCAGGCAGTCTTCGGCTGGAAGTTCGGGTGAATAACGGCGCCGTCTTTCGTCAGCGCAGTGGCTTTCACCAGCTCGTCGTCCCAGTTCACCGCGAGCGCCTTGGTCTCCTTGCTCACCAGCGTCTCGATGAAGGAGAACAGGTTGCGGGCATAGAGGCTGGACGCGGAGGCAGCGACACGACCGGCCACATTGGTGAAGCCGACGATCTTGATACCGTTCACATCGGTAACCTCACCGGCCTTGACGCCCTCGACATTGCCGCCGCGCTCGACGGCAAGATCGACCAGCACCGAACCTGGCTTCATCGACGCCACCATCTCGGCGGTGACCAGACGCGGCGCCGGGCGCCCCGGGATCAGCGCCGTGGTGATGATGATATCCTGCTTCTTGATATGCTCTGCAGTGAGCGCGGCCTGCTTGGCCTGATATTCCTTGGACATTTCCTTGGCGTAGCCACCGGCGGTCTGCGCGTTCTTGAACTCGTCGTCCTCGACAGCCAGGAATTTCGCACCGAGACTTTCGACCTGCTCCTTGGTTGCCGGGCGCACGTCCGTCGCGGTGACCACGGCGCCGAGGCGGCGCGCGGTGGCGATGGCCTGCAGGCCGGCGACGCCGACGCCCATCACGAACACCTTCGCTGCCGGGATGGTGCCGGCAGCAGTCATCATCATCGGGAAGGCGCGACCGAAATATTCGGCGGCCTCAATGACGGCGCGATAGCCGGCGAGATTGGCCTGCGACGACAGCACGTCCATTACCTGCGCACGAGTAATGCGCGGCATCAGCTCCATGGCGAAGGCGGAGACGCCAGCATCCGCAATCGTCTTCAGCGCGGCTTCATTGCCGTAAGGATCCATGATCGCGATCACCAGCGCACCGCGCTTGTAATTAACAAGCTCGGAGGCCTCCGGGCGCTTCACCTTGATGACGATGTCGGCATCTTTCACTGCATCGGCAGCGATGGTCGCGCCGACGGCGGTGAATTCGGAATCCGGCAGGCCGGATTTGATGCCGGCGCCAGGCTCGATGGCGATCTCGGCGCCGAGCGCCTTGAATTTTTTCACCGTATCCGGCGACACCGCAACGCGCGGCTCGAGCGGATCGATCTCCTTGGCAACGGCAATCTTCATGGGTTCTCCGGCGGCGTCTGGTCCGCGCGTGGGAAATCAGGTCAGGGATGGACGCCGCGGCGCTGCGGCAGAAGGCGAGATCAAGTGAGGAAGACGCCCATCAGCGCCACGATCACGATGACCGAGATGGTGCCCCATTTCACAAGCATCAAGAAACCTTCGTAGGTCTGCTCATGCGCAGGATAATCGTTGCCATCCGCGGTGGTGTAGGCAACTTCGCTATGATCAGCCATTTCAGTGTCCCCTCGCTTTTTGATCTGTTGCCTCGGAATTAGCGTAATTGGATTTGAACGGCAATGGTTCTTGGTATGCCAAGCCTATGTTTGAATGATGCAGTGCATCAGGCCGGTGAACGTGCCCACCAGCCTGCGCTTGCCTAATGAAATAGCAGCCTGCCTATCCCATCGCCTCCAGCTCATCGATCATCCCGGCGATAACCGACAGGCCGCCATCCCAGAAAGTCGGGTCCTTGGCGTCCAACCCAAAGGGCGCGAGCAGTTCGGAGTAATGCTTGGTGCCGCCGGCGGCGAGCATGGCGAGATAGCGCTCCGCAAAGCCTTCCTGCGCGTGCTCGTAGACTGCGTAGAGCGAGTTCACGAGACAGTCGCCGAAGGCATAGGCGTAGACATAGAACGGCGAATGGATGAAGTGCGGGATATACATCCAGAAGTTCTCATAGCCCGGCTTGATTTCGATGGCCGGTCCGAGGCTCTCGTTCTGCACGCTGAGCCAGAGCTGACCGATCCGCTCGGCGGTGAGTTCACCATTGCGACGCTCGGTGTGGACCGCGCGCTCGAAGGAGTAGAACGCGATCTGCCGGACCACCGTATTGATCATGTCCTCGACCTTGCCGGCGAGCAGTGCCTGACGCTGCTTGACATTCCTGGTCTGGGCAAGGAGCCGCTTGAAGGTCAGCATCTCGCCGAAAACCGAGGCGGTCTCGGCCAGCGTCAGCGGCGTCGGCGCCATCAACGCGCCGTTCTTGGCGGCCAGCACCTGATGCACGCCATGGCCCAGCTCATGGGCCAAGGTCATCACGTCACGCGGCTTGCCCTGGTAATTCATCAGTACATAGGGATGCGCCGACGGCGTGGTCGGATGCGAGAAGGCGCCCGGTGCCTTGCCAGGCCGCACCGGCGCATCGATCCAGCGATCGGTGAAGAAGCGCTTTGCGATCCCGGCCATCTCCGGCGAAAACGCGCCATAGGCCGTCAGCACCATATCCTGCGCATCTGACCACGCGATCGTGCCGGTCGGCGCGAAGGGCAGCGGCGCGTTACGGTCCCAATGCGGCAACTTCTTCTTGCCGAACCACTTGGCCTTGAGCTGATAGTAGCGATGCGACAGCTTCGGATAGGCCGCCCGCACGGAAGCAACCAGCGCATCCACCACTTCGCGTTCGACACGGTTGTTCAGATGACGCGAATCCGCGACGTCCTGAAAGCCGCGCCAGCGATCGGAAATTTCCTTGTCTTTGGCGAGCGTATTGGTGATCAGCGTAAAAGTGCGCTCATTCGCCTTGAACGTCGTCGCCAGCGCCTGCCCGGCAGCCTTGCGTTTGGCCGCATCGCGATCCTGGAGCAGCGTCAGGGTCGGCTCGATGGCCAATTCCTTACCACCGACCTTGAAGCGCAGGCCCGCAATAGTCTGATCGAACAGACGGTTGAAGGCACCGTAACCGGTCTGCGACTTCTCGTGAAACAGCTGCTCGACGCGATCTTCAAGCTGATAGGGCTTGTCCTTACGACTGTCTTCTATCCAAGGACGATAATAGCCGAGCTCCGGCGTTTGCATCGCGCGCTCGATGACCTCATCGTCGATACGGTTGAGTTCGAGCGCAAAGAACAGCAGATGCACCGAGGCGGCCGTGATACGCTCGGAGACGTCGCCATAGAATTTCGAAATCGCGGGATCGACGGTGTTGCCGGCATGGATCAGCCCGGCATAGGAGCCGAGCCGGCCGGCGAGATCGTCGATCGCTTCATAGCTGCGCACGGCTTCCGCAAGCCACGCTCCGCCATTAGGCTTTGCCGTCTGCTCCGCCAGCCTGCCTTTATATGCTGCTTCAAAAGCTGCGCAGTCCGCATCGATCTTGTCGAGATCCCGCGCGATCTCGGGCGCGGTGATCGACGTATAGAGATCGGCCAGATTCCATTCTGGCAGCTTACCAGCCAGCGACTTCACCGCAGCCTTCGGAGCGGTGTCGCGAACCGCCTTCTTCACGACAGAGGTCTTCTTGGCGGCGGGCTTGCGGGCGGATTTTGCAGAAATGGACTTGTTTGCAGAAACAGACTTGGCAGGTGCGGATTTCGGCATGAAAACTTTCAGCTAGATGCAGCGGTCACACATAGGCGGCCAGTTGCGGGGCGACATAGACAAGCAGTTCTTCGCCTTCAAGCAACAGCGGCTCGACCCTGTCGTTGATCATATGGCGAATCGTACACCACACCATGACAATCCGTGCGACAAGCGGCCATCGCGTCTTCCGCAGGGCGCTGCGGGCATGCATCGCCACCAGCGGAAGGCTGCGATGTTCGAACAACAGCGTACCCCTGCCGTCTTCCAGCACGTAAAGTCCAGCGATCCGGGACACGCACAATGTGCAGGCGTTGTCCTGCCCGAGCAGATAGAATTGTGCATCCCCGGTCTCGGTCAGGCCGGTGTCCCAGCCTTGCCCACGCCGGCCCATGTTGAGGGTCTCGCCAAGCGTGCGGAGCTCGGTCTCGCTCCAGGCGCCAAGCTGCGGCTTCCGAAATGCGATCACATTCATTTGGATGCTCCGAACAACAGCCGATGCAATTCCGGCTCGTAATAGACCAGCAGATGTTTGGCGAAGTCTGCGGGTTCCAGCTTCAACGCGAGCGCCCAGGCTTCCATGGTCTCGGTCGGCACCCGGCTGAAGCCGTTCTCGACCTGCGAAACGAACGTATAGTATTTCAAACCGAGTCGCGCCGCGAGATCGACCTGCGAAAGCCCCGCCTGGGTTCGCCGCGCCTTCAGCCAATTGCCGGCCTCTTTTCGCAGCGCACGCGTTTCTGGCACCGCTTTACCCGACGGCTCCCTGACAGAAGCTTCTTGATTTTTTTCAAGTTTCATGTTTACGAAACTACTCAAAGCGAATTGCTCGAACTGACGACTATTCGTAGCAGCTTTGACGTTGGACGAAAACGTTGCAGGCGCAGTGAGACGGTCATGGCATTTACCGATCGCAGCTTCCCAGATCGCGATGATGCGCCCGCTACCCCCGGCGGGGTCAAGGAGCTGTTTGCCGCAAGCCTGCTGATGACGCTGGCTGCTGCCTTGGCCTTGCGCGCTTTTGTCTCGCTCGACGCACTGGCGCCGATTGTCGCGACTTTGCTATTCGCACTCGCAGCATCGGTCGCTGGCAGCGCGCTGGTTCCCCGCAACCGGAAACGCCGCGCCACCTTGCTCGATGTCGCCGGCGTTCTGACCTTTATCGGCGTCGGCATTTCGATCGTGATCGATCCGGATCAGATGATCCGCTTGGTCACGCTTTCGGATCAACCTGACTAAGAGATTGGATTAACCCCCGCGGGATCGTCCCGCATTGAAGAAACGTCCTGGACCGGGCCCCTCTGGCAGCTCTCAAAAGCTGTGATGTCGGACTGGACGTTCATACAGAGAGGCCCGTATGTCGGAACTGTTCACGCCCGAAGCCCTATCCGCATTGCTCCAGGTCATCATGATCGACCTGGTACTTGCCGGTGATAACGCCATCGTCATCGGCCTCGCCGCCGCCGGCCTGCCGAAAGAGCAACGCGGCAAGGCGATCCTGATCGGCATCGTTGCCGCCACCCTGCTCCGTATCGGTTTCGCCAGCATCACGGTCCAGTTGCTGCAGATCATCGGCCTGCTCCTCGCCGGCGGCGTGTTGCTGCTGTGGGTCTGCTGGAAAATGTGGCGCGAACTGCGTGCCGGCCACGAGCACGATCTCGATGACATCGAGAAGATGAATGCCGACGACAGCGCCCCGCGCAAGACCATGGGACAGGCGATCTGGCAGATCACCCTCGCCGACGTCTCGATGTCGCTCGACAACGTGCTGGCCGTCGCCGGCGCCGCGCGCGAGCATCCGACGATCCTGATCTTCGGCCTCGTGCTGTCGATCGCCCTGATGGGCCTTGCCGCCAGCTTCATCGCCAAGCTGCTGCAGAAGCACCGCTGGATTGCCTATGTCGGCCTCGCCATCATCCTCTATGTGGCCGGCGACATGATCTATCGCGGTGGCCTGGAGGTATGGCCCTACGCGACGGCCTATATGCCGAAGAGCTAAGCCCAAGGGGCGGGCACGCTAGCCGTGCCTGCCCCCGGATATTATCAGAACATTAAACTCTGCCCGTCAGTTTGGCTCAATTCGGGACACTCCATTCCTTGAGTGCCCGTCTGGAGTCACCCATGGTCGAACGAATCCTGATTGCCGACGACGACGCGGTCCAGCGCCGCCTTGTCGAGAACATGGTTCAGCGCTGCGGCTACGAGGCCATCGTGGTCGAAAGCGGCGAGGACGCCGTGGCGCGCCTGATCGACCCGGACGCGCCTGCCATCGATGCCATGCTGCTCGACCTCGTGATGCCCGGCCTCGACGGCATCGGGGTGCTCGAGCGCATTCGCGACACCGGCTTGAACATTCCCGTCATTGTCCAGACCGCCCATGGCGGCATCGACAATGTCGTCTCGGCCATGCGTGCCGGTGCCCATGATTTTGTCGTCAAGCCGGTCAGCGCCGAGCGTCTGCAGGTGTCGCTGCGCAACGCACTGAACACCAGTGCATTGAAAGGCGAATTGCAGCGCATCCGCCACAGCCGCGAAGGCAAGCTCACTTTCGCTGACATCGTCACCCGCAGCGGCGCCATGGAGAACGTGCTCCGCGCCGCCCGCAAGGCAGCATCATCGTCCATTCCCGTGCTGATCGAAGGCGAGTCCGGCGTCGGCAAGGAAGTCATCGCCCGTGCCATCCATGGCTCCGGTGAGCGCAGCAGCAAGCCCTTCGTCGCCGTGAACTGCGGTGCCATTCCCGACAATCTCGTCGAGTCAATCCTGTTCGGCCATGAGAAGGGCGCATTCACCGGCGCCACCGAGCGCCACGCCGGCAAGTTCATCGAAGCCTCCGGCGGTACTCTCTTTCTCGATGAAGTCGGTGAGCTGCCCCTCAATGCCCAGGTGAAGCTGCTGCGCGCCTTGCAGGAAGGCGCCGTGGAAGCCGTCGGCGGCCGCCGCCCGGTCAAGGTCGATGTGCGAATCATCTCGGCGACCAACCGGCGGCTGCTCGACCTCGTCAAAGCCGGGCACTTCCGCGAGGATCTGTTCTATCGCCTGCATGTGCTGCCGCTGACGGTGCCGCCGCTGCGCGCGCGTCGCGAGGACATCCCGCATCTGCTGAGGCATTTCCTTGCCCGTTTTTGCGCCGAGGAGAACCGCCCCATTACCAGCATCTCCGGTGAGGCCATGTCGGCGCTGACCCAGCTCGACTGGCCCGGCAACATCCGGCAGCTCGAAAATGCGGTGTACCGCGCCGTGGTCATGAGCGAAGGTGACCAGCTCGGGCAGGCGGATTTCCCGGTGGCCGCAGCGCAGACGCCATCGACGCCCCCCCAAGCCAGCGCGCCGCTGATTGTAGAGCCCGTCTATCACGCCACCGCGCCGAACATGGTTCCGGACGCTGTACCGTTGCTTGCTGCTGCGGGAAGCTTGAGCATGCTTGCCTCGGACAACGAGGTCCGTCCGTTGGAAGAACTCGAATCCGAAATCATCCGCTTTGCCATCTCGCATTATCGCGGCCAGATGTCGGAAGTCGCGCGCCGTCTGAAAATCGGTCGTTCGACACTTTATCGAAAACTCGACGAGGCAACAGACAATAATCCTGCCTCGACCGATAAAGCATAGCCTGGTTTGACGAACACAACCGGGCTCAATCTTATTGCTCCGCGCGCAACGACCATGTCCTTGTTGTGGCAGGGGAACTTGAACCGTTGCGATGGTGTTACACACCAAGTCAAAAGCAACGGATGACAGAGGGTGCGACGTTGCAAACCATGCGGGTTAGCGTCAGTTTGATCTGAAACGGCCCGCTAGGTGGTGGCACCTGGATCGGGCCGATGTATCGTATGCGTAGTGAATCGCGACATGCGAACGCTTCAACCGAAGCTTTGATGTGAGACTGGAACTGTTCCAAGCGAACCGGAGCAGCTTCACTCGAGAGGAACGAGAATGCGAGACTTCAACAAGAGCCGTTCTGGATTCGACCGCGTGCTCATGGCCGTGGCTGCTTCATTCCTGACGGTCTCCGTCGGTGCCGCGACAGCACAACCGAGCGTCTCGCCACGCGACAGCGTCTCCAAACTCGCCATCGATGCAGCCGTACCGCGCCCAGAGCCGACGAACGTGCCGCCACCCACCGTGACCGATTTCAAGGCCGACACGACATCCGATACTACAGCGTCCGTGCCGGATACTACGAAGGCGTCGGAAAAGTCTGTCGGTGCGACCTTGAGCGAAGCTTCCAAGGTCACAGAAACGAAACCGGAAGAAACCAAGCCTGCCGCCATCGCTCCTGCAGCACCTGCTCCGGCAGCCGCCCCGGCGACGGCCGTTGCTCCGGCCGCTCCCACAGCCGAACCGCCGAGGGACGTGGCCAGGGAAGTCACAAAGCCGACTTCGACGGTCGCTACCGCCGACCAGACGGTCGCCGATCGACTGCGCGAGATGCTCGGCAACAAGACGTCGCGTCAGTTCGACCGCAAGGGCGAGCGCGCCGCCGTTGAGAAGTTCTATACGGCACGTGACTTCGCGCCGCTCTGGACTCAGGGCGGCATCGCCACAGCCACTGCCAAGGGCCTGATCGCCCGCCTGAAGGACGCCGGCAGCGAAGGCCTCGATGCCGCCGATTATCCGGTCCCCGACTTCACGGCCGCAAATACGCCAGAGGCGCAGGCCGAAGCCGAGCTGAAACTGACCGCCAGCATGCTGGACTATGCCCGCCAAGCGCAGAGCGGCCGCATGCACTGGTCGCAGATCGACGGCGACATCATGTATCCCGAGCACCCGACCGATCCGGCCGAGGTTCTCGCCAATATCTCGACCGCAAAGGACGCATCCGCCGCGCTCGCCAGCTACAATCCGCAGCACGAAGGCTACAAGAAGCTCAAGGCCAAGCTCGCCGAATTGCGCGGTGAGAGCGAAATGCCGGTGCAGCCGATTGCCGAAGGCCCGGCGCTGAAGTTCACCAAGGCGACGAAGAAGAATCCGAATCCGACGGTGGTGGAAGACGATCGGGTGCCGCAGGTGCGCGCACGTCTCCACGTCGCCAATGCCAGCGACATCAAATACGATGCGGAAGTCGCCGATGCAGTTCGCAAATTCCAGGCGAACAGCAACTTGAAGGCCACCGGCATTCTCGATGACGCCACCGTGCGCGCCATCAACGCACCGAAACGCGATCGCCAGATTGACACGCTGCTGGTGAATCTGGAGCGTTGGCGCTGGCTGCCGCGTGAGCTCGGCGCTGCATCCATCGGCAATGCCTATGTGATGCTGAACATCCCGGACTATACGTTGAAAGTAATGCAGAACGGCGGTCAGGTGTGGACCACGCGCGTCGTTGTCGGCAAGGCCGGCAAACATGCGACGCCGCTAATGACCGAGACGATGAAGTACATTACGGTCAATCCGACCTGGAACGTGCCGCCGTCGATCATCTACAACGAATATCTGCCGGCACTGCAGCAGGATCCGACCGTGCTCGACCGCATGGGCCTGAAGCTGACGCGCAACGCGGATGGCAGCATCCACGTGTCGCAGCCGCCGGGCGAAGCCAACGCGCTCGGCCGCATCCGCTTCAATTTCCCGAACAAGTTCCTGGTCTATCAGCACGATACGCCGGACAAGAACCTGTTCTCCCGTGACGAGCGCGCCTTCAGCCACGGCTGCATGCGCGTGCAGAACCCGGACCAGTACGCCGCGACCCTGCTCAACATCACCATGCCGAACGAGCGCCACACGCCGGAGAAGGTGCGCAGCATGTATGGCCGCAGCGAGATCGATCTGAAATTCCCGACGCCGATCCCGGTCAACATCACATACCAGACCGCCTTCGTGGACGATGCCGGCAAGCTGCAGATGCGCAAGGACGTCTATGGCCGCGATGCGCAGATGCTGAACATCCTGAAGAATGCCAAGGGCAAGGATCTGGAGCAAATCGTCGCCCGCGCCCAGCCGAGCTATGCGCGCCCGCGCGCCAGTATCCCGCAAGGCGTCGCCTTCAACGACGGTGCCCGTAACAGCGAGCCGAACTTCTTCGAGCGCCTGTTCGGCGGCGGCTTCGCTCAGCCGCAGCAGTCGTCTCCCGGCCCGCGCGGACGCCGCACCGAAGTGCGGTAAACGCTTCGTCCCCTATGAAGAGCTATCGAGGGCTCCATCTTCGGATGGGGCCCTTCTTTTCTGCGGGCAGGATTCAGCCGCCCGCGCTGGAAGCGGCGATGAAAACGGCATATTGACCGTCGAACGCGCGCTTGAACGCAGGCCGCGCTTCGCCGCGGGCAACATAGGTCACTAGATTGGGGTGTTCCTCCAACAATCCCGATCCGTGCAGCCTGCGCAACACGGCCACCATCATGAGATCGCCGGCGCTGAACGTGCCCTCCAGCCAGTCCGCATCGCCAAGCCGAAGCGAGAGATCACCCAGGCGGTGGCGGATCCGCGCCCGCAGAAGCGGCTGGCGCGCGGCGAACCAGGACTCCTCGCTCTCGACCAGACATGCCGCATCATGCTCGACAATGGGCGGCTCCACCGTGCTCAGCGCGGCGAACATCCACATGATGACGCGGGCTCTGGCAGAGGCTTCGGCCGGCAACAGGCCGGCATGGCGCTCGGCAATCCGCAGCACGATGGCGCCCGACTCGAACAGAGCGGTTTCGCTATCCTCATAGGTCGGGATCTGCCCGAACGGCTGCAACGCGCGATGCGCGGGCTCCTTCAACTCGGCGAATGTGACCAGGCGAACGTCATAGGGCGCGCCGACCTCCTCGAACGCCCAACGAACAGCCATGTCGCGTGCCAGGCCCTGGCCGCGATCGGGCGAATCCCGGAAGGCAGTGATTACAGGTTTCATGACCAAATCTCCTGCGAGGCCATGTGTCCCAGTGATCACCGGCGCTGCGCTGTCCCGAGGACGAAAGAGCAGCACGCTTGTCGACATCCAGCGCGGCTGATTTCGGACGGTTACGATAAACAAGCTAAAATATTGAAATAAATGAAATATTTACATCCTGACCGACCTTTTCCGGTCGCCCGCGTCTTTGGTGTCGGCCGGCAAGGAAGGCATCGATGCCCGGGCAAGATGTTGGGGCACGACGGGACAAACGCGCAGGTTGCAAGATTAACCATCGTCCACCTGGGAAGATGCAGCGGGCTAGTTTTCGCCATAGTCGACGCGTTAAGCTTGACAGTGGCAGAAATGCCAACTTGGGGGGAGCGGCGTAAACCTCGGTTAACCCTCCCGTTTTAAGACTTGATTCACCCTCTTTCGTCACATGGGGTTGCGAGAGAGTAGAGTAACTTGGGTGGGGTCTCCGACGTGCCGGCTGGTTTCGCACGCAAAGTGAAATGGCGTCCTTCGCGCGCCGGCATGAATGCCGGTCTGGCCTCGCTGGTGCTGATGGCCAGCGCGAGTTCGGTCCATAATGCCACTGCCGATGGCGAGACCCGCACCCTCTCCTTCCACCACACCCATTCCGGCGAAGACCTAACCGTCACCTTCAAGCGCAACGGACGCTATGACGAAGAAGGCCTGAAGAAGCTCAATTACTTCCTGCGCGACTGGCGCAATCACGACCAGACCACGATGGACCGGCGTCTGTTCGACATCGTCTGGGAGGTCTATCGCGACGTCGACGGCAAGGCGCCGATCCAGATCATCTCCGCCTATCGCTCGCCCGCCACCAACGCGATGCTGCGCCGTCGTTCCTCGGGCGTCGCGCGACACAGCCAGCACATGCTCGGCCATGCGATGGACTTCTTCATTCCCGGTGTGCAACTGGAAAAGATTCGCATCGCGGGCCTGCGCCTGCAGCGCGGCGGCGTCGGCTTCTATCCGACCTCCGGCTCGCCTTTCGTGCATCTCGACACTGGCAGCATTCGCCACTGGCCGCGCATGACCTATGCGCAGCTCGAACGCGTCTTCCCGAACGGACGCACGGTGCATCTGCCGTCCAGCGGCGGCACCATGCCGGGCTATCAGCTCGCCGTTGCCGACATCCAGAAACGTGGCTCCGGCGACAGCGTGAGCCTCGCCAGCAGCAAGCCCGGCAACCTGCTGGCTTCGCTGTTCGGCCGCAAGTCATCTGACGATGAGGATGAGTCTGCGGCCCCGGCCATCGCGCCGAGCAAGCCGACGCCTGCTTCGACGGTCGTCGCTTCGGTTGCATCCGCGGAGCCCGTGCCGATGCCGCGCGCCAAGCCGGCCACGGCCAATGTGGTGCTGGCCTCCGCCGATACCGAGACCATCCCGCTCCCGCGTCCAAAGCAGCAGATCGCAGCGGCGACGCCGCCGAAGACCGACGGCCGACCGCAGACCCCCACCGACATCATCAATGCCCGCGGTTTCTGGGATGATATCCCCGAGCCCAAGCAGGCAACGCCGCAACAGGTCGCCGCCCTCACCGCGCGCCAGGCCCTCGAACAGATCGACGACCCGCAGCCGACGCGGGGTGAATCGACCTTCGCCAAGGCAATGGCCTATGCACTCCCCGGCAATTCGCCGGTGGATCGCTCGCATGTCGTGGCCGCCAGCGCGCCGATCCCGCGCAGCATCCGCCCGAATGTGTCGAACAAGAACTCGATGGTCGTGAACGAGGTCACCACCGTGATCGGCAAGACCATGGGTCAGGCTGGCCTGGTGGCCATCGCAACACGCCTGGCCGCCGCGCATATTCCCGATAATCACATCTGGACCCGAGCGATGATCGTGGCTCCAAGCGTGACAAGTTCGATGTCGGTCTCGGCGATCGGCGACGGGGACCTGACCGTGCTGCGCGCGCATTTCGCCAAGCCGCAGTCGGTCGTGGCTATGAGCTTCTCCGATGATCCGCAGAACGGTCTGGTAAGCGATCAGTTTACCGGTTCGGCAACAGCGAAACTGATGACGACGAGCTTCGCGATGCGGACCACGGCGCTGCGCTAACGCACCCTGTCGTCACCTGCGAAAGCAGGTGGTCCAGCATACCGCGACCGTGATAAAATCAGAAAGTCTGTATCTACGGGATCCCCCGCTTCCGCGGGGGATGACAGTCGTCGAATGAGACTAACGCCTCACAGCATTCCGAGCGCCTGCAAATAGGTCTCCAGGATCGTCTCCTGCTCAGCGCGCTCGTTCGCATCCTGCTTGCGCAGGCGGATGATGGTGCGCAGCGCCTTCACGTCGTAGCCATTGCCCTTGGCTTCACCATAAACATCCTTGATGTCGTCGGAGATGGTCTTCTTCTCTTCCTCGAGACGCTCGATACGTTCGACGATGGCCTTCAGCTGTTCCTTGGCGAAAGAGTGCGTTGCCTGATCGTCCAGCACGGACGCAGCATTGGTGGCCATCGGAAACTCCTGAACTGATGTGGTGTGATGGTGGTGGCGAGAGGCGCCGGTTATGGGCGCTAGTCTCTTAAAAACTTGTCTCTAATTCGACACTCGCGACCATCGCGGATGGGGTCAAGCCGCGCGCCAGATCATCCACAGCGCCCCCACAGAATTGATGGGCACAGTGGCTGCAGGGGGTTGCATTCCGGTCAATGTCCGGGATGCACCTTCTTCATCGCCTCGAGCTTTTCCGGCGTCGCTTCGCGCTGGTGCAGCGATTTCCAGGTCTCGTAGGGCATGCCATAAACCGCCTCGCGGCTCTCGTCCTTGCTCAGGGCCACGCCGCGCTCGTCCGCTGCGTCCTTCATCCAGTTCGACAGGCAGTTGCGGCAGAAACCGGCCAGATTCATCAGGTCGATATTCTGCACATCGGTGCGACCCTGCAAATGCGCCACCAACCGACGGAACACCGCGGCCTCGAGCTCGGTCTGCGTCTTTTGGTCAATCGCCATATCTTGTCTCACTCAAAGTATCCGGTAAGCCCGTAAGCGTAAGATGGGTTCTTTACCAGATTTCGCCATAACGCGGGTTAAATGACCGGCGCCCCGCCAAATCGGTTCCTGCCGTTGACAGGTCTGTCCGGTCACGCGAAACCGTCAAGGAACTGATATATATCGACGCCGAATGATCATCGCGAATCCCCACAGCCCATCCCGCGCCCGTTCATGGGCCAGCCTGCTGCCAGTTCTGGCCGTTATGCTGGCATGCATGTGGGTGACGCCTGCGGCGGCGGATTTCCGGCTTTGCAACAACACGTCGAGCAGGGTCGGCATTGCCCTCGGCTACAAGGATGCCGACGGCTGGACGACCGAGGGCTGGTGGAACGTGTCCTCGCGCGCCTGCGAGACGCTGCTGCGCGGAACCCTGGTGGCCCGGTACTATTATATCTATGCCATTGACTACGACCGTGGCGGTGAATGGTCGGGTCAGGCCTTCATGTGCTCGCGTGACAAGGAATTCACCATCAAGGGGACAGAGAATTGCCTGGCGCGCGGTTTCGACCGCACCGGCTTCTTCGAA
>JASBVG010000121.1 GCA_030147505.1 Tardiphaga sp. | reverse complement strand
AGGGAAACCCATGACGACCGCCAAAGAAGTCCTGCAATCCATCAAGGACAACGACGTCAAATACGTCGATCTGCGTTTCACCGATCCGCGCGGCAAATGGCAGCACGTCACCTTCGACGTCTCGATGATCGACGAAGACATTTTCGCCGAAGGCACCATGTTCGATGGCTCCTCGATCGCTGGCTGGAAGGCGATCAACGAGTCCGACATGACCCTGATGCTCGATCCCGCCACCGCGGTGATCGACCCGTTCTTCGCCGAGACCACCATGGTCATCACCTGCGACGTGCTCGATCCCGGCACCGGCGAGCCCTATAACCGCGATCCGCGCGGCATCGCCAAGAAAGCCGAAGCAATGGTGAAGTCCATGGGCGTGGGCGACACTGTGTTCGTGGGCCCGGAAGCCGAATTCTTCGTGTTCGACGATGTCCGCTTCTCGGCGCAGCCCTACAACACCGGCTTCAAGCTCGACTCGTCGGAACTGCCGACCAATTCGGACACCGAATATGAGAGCGGCAATCTCGGCCACCGCGTGCGCAACAAGGGCGGCTACTTCCCCGTTCCGCCGCAGGACTCGCTGCAGGACATGCGCTCGGAAATGCTCGGCGCCATGGCCCGCATGGGCGTCAAGGTCGAGAAGCATCATCACGAGGTCGCTTCGGCACAGCATGAACTCGGCATGAAGTTCGACACGCTGACTCACATGGCCGACCAGATGCAGGTCTATAAATACTGCATCCATCAGGTCGCCCACATCTACGGCAAGACCGCCACGTTCATGCCGAAGCCGATCTTCGGCGACAACGGTTCGGGCATGCATGTGCACCAGTCGATCTGGAAGGACGGCAAGCCGACCTTCGCCGGCAACAAATATGCCGACCTGTCGGAGAACTGCCTGTTCTACATCGGCGGCATCATCAAGCACGCCAAGGCCATCAACGCCTTCACCAACCCGTCGACCAATTCCTACAAGCGCCTGGTCCCGGGCTATGAAGCGCCGGTGCTGCTGGCCTATTCGGCCCGCAACCGCTCGGCCTCCTGCCGCATCCCGTTCACGACCTCGCCGAAGGCGAAGCGCGTGGAGGTCCGCTTCCCGGATCCGATGGCGAACCCGTATCTGGCTTTCGCATCGATGCTGATGGCCGGCCTCGACGGCATCAAGAACAAGATCGATCCAGGCCCTGCAATGGACAAGGATCTCTACGACCTGCCGAAGGAAGAGCTGAAGCAGATCCCGACCGTGTGCGGCTCGCTGCGCGAAGCCCTCGAAAACCTCGACAAGGATCGTGCGTTCCTCAAGGCCGGCGGCGTGTTCGACGACGACTTCATCGACGCTTACATCGAGCTGAAGATGCAGGACGTCGAGCGGTTTGAGATGACCCCTCACCCGGTCGAGTTCGAGATGTACTATTCGTACTGATCAGCTCTGAGATCGGCGACAAGAGAGGCGCTCCGGAAACGGGGCGCCTTTTTATTGAGATACACTCGGACAAGCACGGTGAGATCCGCGGCCGGAGCCACGGTATTCGACACCCCCGACTTCCGCGCTGTGTTGTCGCGGATCGTGCTTTATTGAACTTCCGGTTGCGGGTTGGCGGTACGGCACTCGTCTTCAGGATGATGGAGCCCTTCAGAAAGCGAACGCCCCGCGGCCCTTTCATCATGCACGCTGTTCGGCTGGCGTTCGCGGTCGCATGCGCGCTTGCATCTGCGCGGCCCGCATCGGCGACCGTGCCGCAGCAGGCGCCGCAAGCGTCCTGCGCGGCCTCGGAGACCACGGCGTCCATTGCCCGGGGCGATGCCGCCTTCAAGGCCGCCAAACATGCCGAGGCCATCCGCTACTACACCGTGGCGGCGACATGCGGCCGGGCTGACGCGCAGCGGCGCCTCGGCGTCATGCTGCTCGGCGGCCAGGGCACGCCGAAGGACGAAAAGGCAGCGGCTGAATGGCTGGACAAAGCTGCGACGCAAGGCGACGCCATCGCGCAGCTTGGCATCGCCACCCAGTTGCGGCTCGGACGCGGCGTGGTCAAGGACGAGGCAGCGGCGCATAAATGGTTCATCGCAGCTGCCGATCAGGGGCTTGCGGAAGCGCAGTTCAGTGCAGGCGCGATGTTGCTGGGCACCGGCAGCATCAAGGCCGATCAGGCGGAAGCCGCGAAATGGTTCTACAAGGCTGCCCTGCAAGGACATGCGCAGGCGCAGTCTGCGCTCGCCCTGATCGAGATCAGCGTCTTCACATTCGACAACACGCAACGACAATCGATCGTCCGCGCCTATGTCTGGGCCCGGCTTGCCGACAGGTCGAGTTGTTCGGCCACCTTCAAGCCCTCCGCTGAGGTCGCAGCGGCGGAGCCACACCGCCAGAAGCTCTGCGCGGATAACCAGAACGTGCGGAAATTCACATCGGATTCGTTGACTGCGAACGAGCTCGACGATGCCGGCAAGCTCGCCGACAGCTGGAAACCGGGATCGACCGCAGTCCCGGCACCACCGCACGAAATCGTCGCGCAACTGCCGCTGGCGGTCGACGTGGTCAGAAGCAACAAGGATCTCCGCGAACGCGCGCAAACAAAGCCGACGCGAACCCGTGAATTGGTCGCGGTAGATCGGTGGATGATCGGACAAGCGGCCATGTCCGGCGTCCAGACGCTGATCGCCGTCCTGCCCGTCCCCGAACGCGCCAAGGAAAAGGGATCGATCAGGCTGGTATGTCCCGAACGCTCCTCACATGGTCCGCTATTGATCCTTTCACACGGCTTGTTCGACACGCCACCGGCGGCAAAGACGATGGTGCAGCAATTCAACGGGCATCCGGTGATCGGTGCCGCCACCGGCACCGAAGTCGTCATCCCGATCGAGGTCAGCATCGCACTGGCGCGCCCCGAACCGCACGGTAATCCCAAACCGGACAGGATCAAATTGACCGCCGACATGCTCAATTCGGCCGACGGTGCACTCCGTTTCCGCCTCGATGGAAATGACGCCCCGGAGATCGTCATCAGACCGCGCCTGCCCTATGCCGATGCCGCCAAGAAGGACGGCATGGCCGGCCTTCTTCATCGCGACTTCAAGCCCGGCGATCTGCGCGAGGCCCTGGTTCGATGTCGGGGCTTCGTCAAACCTTCGTTCTAGGACCCGACGACTCCATGACCTCGCCTGTACGTATCCTTTTGGGCCTCGCCGGCTTGTTGCTGTCGGCGCTCGCTACGCCAACGCTGGCCGATACGCCCGACAAGGACGCGCCACCGCCACCAGGCGCGCTGCTGCAGGAGCTCAATGGCGGACGGGGCGCGGGCGCGTCGTCCGGCAACGCGGTCGATATGCTGACTGCACCCTCGCCGCTCAGCGCGCCCATAGAAATCCCGTTCCTGATCGAAGGCGGGCACATGCTGATCGAGGCCTCGATCAATGGTGGCGCCAAACAGACCTATCTGTTCGACACCGGTGGCCGATTGGTGCTGACGCCGGAAGCCGCAGGCGACTTGAAGTCGTTGCCCGGACGTCAGGCCATGATGGCCGGCATCGGTCCGAACACTACCAAAATCTCGATCGTCACCATCGATCGCGTGACGGTCGGCAGCCTCACGCTGGATCGGCAGTCAGCCGCCATCGCGGACCTGCCGAACTGGATTGTCGATCGCGGATCGAAACCGCGCCTCGCCGGTTTGATCGGCCCTGAACTGATCGCACGCCGCATCGTCACCATCGACTATCGCAAGCGAATGATGACGTTGCACCCCTCGGGGCAGGTCCGACCTGGATCGAATGCAATTGTGTCCAGGCTGGGCTTCAGCGTATCGCCCGACGGCCTCGGGCATCCATCGGTGCGGGCCAGCGTCGGCGACGCCGAAGGCGAAATGCTCATCGACACCGGGGCAACCGGCGGCCTGTTCCTGAACGAGCGTTTCATCACCGCGCACAATCCGTTCCGGCCGGGCGGCAAGACCATTCGCTTCTTCTCGCCGGGAGGCGTCGGCGGGCTCCTGCAGATGCAGGCCGGCGTCGGTACAACATTCCGGCTTGGCACCACGGTTTTCGATGCGCCGCTGATCCACGGTCCGGTCAGCCAGAACCGGAGCCTGCGCGATCTCAATGTGTCCGGCATCCTCGGCGGCGAGATTTTGTCGCGCTTCGTGGTCACGCTCGACTTTCCGTCGAACCGGGCCTGGTTCGAACCGATCGCAGGAGCGAAGCTCAACTCCGTCTGGCAATCCGTCGGCCTGATGCTCAACAAGCCGGATCCCTCATATTTCGAAGTGATCGACGTGTTGGCGGGAACGCCGGCGGACCGCGTTGGAATTCGCCGCGGTGACAAGATCGTGTCCTATGGTGGTCAGCCGGCCCGCAATCTCGGTTTGCGCGACCTGTCGCAGTTCTATGGCAAGCCGGTCAGCATTGTGATGGAAGACAGACGCCGTCACGAACTCTCGCCGGTGCAAATCCTGCCGTGAGGAAATCTCCGGTCGACCTTGGTTTCACTTCCGCGTGAATGCCCGGCCCGGCTCGATCGCCTCGGAAAATCCGACCGCCGTCACGGCACGCGCTGCATCACCCTCGTTCTCCGTCCACGGCAGCCTCTCCGCGATCGTGCGGGTCACCGGCTCGCCAAGCAATCCGCCGAAGTCGAGCGGCCACACGCCGTTCGGCACGGCTTCCACCACCACCCTGCGCAAGCGCGTCCCATCGCCAAGCGACGACAGATCGTCCGGCGGCAAGCGGCGAATGCTGGACGCGTCGCGCGGGTTACCCAAGCTCGCCAGCACCGGCATGAGTTCACCGGTCACCGGCACGGCGCCGGTCTGATGTCCGACGTCGCGAAACGAAATCTTTCGCCCCGCCGCCTGATAGGCCCGCATCGCCACGAAACTGGCACCGTCGAAATCGGCGTGCCCCTTGTCGTCATGCAGCATCAGCGCGACGAGATTCCTGCCTTCGCCTAGATCGAGCATCACCGCATCGCCGCGCGAGGTGGTTCTTCCGCCGGGCTGATAGCCACGATAGGGATGAACCGACACCACCGTGGAGGCCGCCTTCAGGCCCTCCAGCGTCTCGACTTCGAGAGTCAGACGATATTTGTGCGCAGGTCGGTTCATGCGGATCTGATCGCCGATCACGATCACAGCAAGCAGCACGACCGGCCCGGCCCATTTCAGGATCTTCATCGGCACGCCTCCCCTCTCGGCCATGCCCGATCTCACGCGATGCGTCAAAGCGGCGATATGTCTTGATCCCCGGCGCGATTGACGGAAGAGTGATCCCGCTTCGAGTGCAAAGGATCGACAGTGACGAGAGCTCCCAATGTCCAGACGCGCAGCGATCTTGCCTGGGCGATTTCCATTGGTGGCATCGCCACGGTGTCCTTCACGATATTCGTGGTATTCGCCTGGTACTTCTCCGCGACACTGTTCCTGGTTTTCGCCGGCATTCTGCTCGGCGTAGCCCTCAACGCGCTGACGCAGTTCGCGGGCCGTATCATGGGCGGTCCGCATCCGCTGCGACTGGCACTTGTCTGCGTGGTGCTCGCAGCGATGCTGGGCGGCCTGCTCTATCTCGGCGGCGCCACCATCGCCAGCCAGGCCAAGGCGCTGTCCGGAACGCTCAAGTCGCAGGTTGTCAGCGTAAAGACCTATCTTGAGCAGCACGGCGTCGATACCAGCTATTTCGACTTCAACAGCATCCTATCCGATGCGTCCAAGGACGAGACCAAAGATACAACCGCGCCGGAAATCCCCGGCACCGTGGCGCCGAGCACTGCACCGATCCCGCGCACCAGCAATCTGCCGAGTGCGGGCACCATCGCCTCGTCGGGCGGCGCCATCGTGACCCAGACACTAAAGATCCTGCTCGGTACGGTCGGCGCCGTCGGCAACTTCTTCATTGTGCTGTTCCTCGGCCTCGCCTTTGCGGCGCAACCGAGTGTTTATCGCAACGGGCTGCTGCGGCTGACGCCGAAGAAGCACCGGGAGCCGGTGACCATCGTCGTCGATCGCATCGGCGATACGCTGCAGCGCTGGCTGATCGCGCAGATGATCACCATGGTGGCGGTCGGCGGCGTGACCTGGCTCGGGCTGAAGCTGATCGGCATTCCGAGCGCGTTCATTCTCGGCGTACAGGCTGGCCTGCTCGCCTTCATTCCGACCGTCGGCGCCATTCTCGGCGGCCTGATCGTGGTGCTCGCCAGCCTCGCCTCGGGCTGGATTGCCGGCGCCTCCGCCTTCGTCCTGTTCATGGGCGTGCATGCGCTGGAAAGCTACATCCTGACGCCGATCCTGCAGCGGCAGGCGCTGGACATTCCGCCCGCGACGCTGTTCGCGTTCCAGATCACGCTTGGCGTGGTGTTCGGCGTCTGGGGGCTCGCACTGGCCTTGCCGGTGATGGCGATCGGCAAGGTGGTGATCGATTTCCTGCGCGAAGAGGAAGAAGGCTCCGCGCAGGAAGCGGCAGCGGTTTGATCAGGTGGTCAGCACCGTTTCGGTGTGTTCGACATAGGGCGGGGTTTCGAAATAGGGGCCGACCAGCGTACGCCATTCGGCGAAATCCGAAGAGCCACGGAAATCGACCGTGTGATTTTCCAGCGTTTCCCATTTCGCCACCAGTCGATAGCGTGACGGCAGTTCAACCGACTTGTGCAACTCGAAGCCCAGCCCCCCCTTGGCGCGCAGAAATAGCGGCCTGGCCTTGGCGACGGCAGCCTCAAAGTCCTTTTCAGTGCCCGGCTTGACGTCGATTTGTGCGATTTCCGTGATCATCGTTTCCCGACCCTTTGTTTGCGGTCGGGCAATGTAGCCGGGATCGCGCGAAGCGCAATCCGTCCGGCGGCGTCACGAATTCGCGAAATAGATCGCAACGGCGACGATGATCGCTGTGCAGGCGGACACGAAGGCGATCAGCGGCCCGCGGCCGTTCGGCACGCCGTAGCGTCCCTGGGCACGGCGCTGCGCGATCAGCGCGCTCTCATATTCGTCCGACGACGAAAACATGCAGGCAAAGCCCGAACGCGCCACGCTGGCAGCGGCGTCGAGCGACATCAGGGCAGGATTTGAAGCGTGGTCGCGCGAGGTCATCATGCCATGACCATGGAAGCGATTGGTAAACCGTCCCTTACTGCGCGACTTCCATTTTCATGGTGACACCGACACGGGCGGCACGCACGTCCGGCTTCGGCGCCACTGCTGCCGCCTTTCGCCCCTGCTCCAGCGACAACGGCTCCTCTTCCGCCGACTGCACGCGGTTACGTCCGCCGCGCTTGGCCTGATAGAGCGCCGTATCCGCGGCCGCGAGCAACACATCGAGCTCGGTGCCGGCGGGACCACCTGCGACGCCGATGCTGACGGTGGTCGCCACCGGCGCCGCGTCCACCTCGATGCCGCAACCGGCAAAGGCCTCGCGGACGCGTTCGGCGGCCTGCATCCCCTCCTCGAGGCTGCACGGCAACATGGCAGCGAATTCCTCGCCGCCGATGCGTCCGGTCAGATCGGTGATACGCAGCGAATGGGTGATCACCGAAGCAAACAACTTCAGCACCTCGTCGCCGGCGGGATGGCCGAAGCGATCGTTGATCGATTTGAAGTGATCGATGTCGAAGATCATCACGGTGATCGGACGCCGTGCTTTTGCCTCGCGCTCGATCATCCGTGCGGTGGCTTCGGCAAACCCCCGGCGGTTGAGTAAGCCGGTAAGCGCATCGCAGGATGCAGCGACCTTGTGGACAGCGACGGTGCGCTCGGAAACCAGCACGAAGATCAGGAAAACGGTGCCGACGGCATACAGTACGAGTTCAACGGCAAAAGCCACCACCCAGATGCTATTGCCAAACGTGGCGCCGTCTGCGTGCAGGAAATCCCCGAGCAGAATCGGCAGCATCAGCGCAAACCCGTGCAACAGCGGCACCAGCAATGTCGGCCAGCGGTACTGCAGCGATTTGCGGCGCTCGAGCCGGAGTTCATAGGCAGTGAGCACCGCGTAAAGCGCAACGATGCCGGCGCCGATGGTGGTGCGTAGCGGCATCATTTCCACCGGCAACGTAAAAATCGCCGCTATCCAGGCAATGGCGCCGAGAAATATGCCGCCCCAGATCGGCGCACGACCGTGGAAAACCCGCGCTGCGGTCCACACCATGCCGCAGGCAACGAAACCGAAAGCGTTGAATGCCAGGGTCGGCATTTCGCCGAGGAACGGCCCCGCGAGCGTCCACAAACCAACGGAGGCCCCACCCAGAAGATAGGCGGAGCCCCACCAGCTCAGCGCAGAAATGTTGTCGTGCCGTCCGAAGTAAAGAAGCATTCCACCCAGCATCGCAGCGACGAGCGTTGCGACCAGATAGAGTGTGGATGTGTCGAGCACCATGTCCGCGCACCGGCAATCATTTGCAATATGACCGGCCTGCATCAGCCGGATGGGCGTACTGCCCTGCGCGAATGTAACTATCTACCCATTGGAAATTCGTTTTAGCGCAAAGCAAAGTTTTCCGGAAAAACTGCATCAAACTCTCGCAGTTCCACCGAACACCTGAACGCAAAAAGGGCGCCCGGGGGCGCCCTTCTCCCAATGACTGTCCGTGACGCGATCAGCGCTTCGAGAACTGGAACGAACGACGGGCCTTGGCCTTGCCGTACTTCTTACGTTCAACGACACGCGAGTCGCGGGTCAGGAAGCCGCCCTTCTTGAGCACCGAGCGAAGCTCCGGCTCGAAGTTGGTCAGTGCCTTCGACAGACCGTGGCGCACGGCGCCGGCCTGGCCCGACAGGCCACCACCGGCGACGGTGCAGACCACGTCATACTGACCGGCGCGGGCTGCGGCGACCAGCGGCTGCTGGATCAGCATGCGCAGCACCGGACGGGCGAAGTAAACTTCGACGTCGCGGGTGTTGACGGTGACCTTGCCGGAGCCCGGCTTGACCCAGACGCGGGCAACCGCATCCTTACGCTTGCCGGTGGCATAGGCGCGGCCCTGCTTGTCGACCTTCTTCTCATAACGCGGCGCGTCGGGTGCGGCGACCTTCAGCGAAGCGAGCTGGTCGAGAGACTGCATCGTATCGGACATAATTATGCGGCCCTCTTGTTCTTGCGGTTCAGCGCGCCGACGTCGAGCGCCTCAGGCTGCTGTGCTTCATGCGGATGCTCGCTACCGGCGTAAACACGCAGGTTGCCCATCTGGACACGGCCGAGCGGACCACGCGGGATCATGCGCTCGACGGCCTTCTCGACCACGCGTTCCGGGAAGCGACCTTCGAGGATCGACTTGGCCGAACGTTCCTTGATGCCGCCGATGAAGCCGGTGTGGTGATAGTACATCTTGTCGTCGCGCTTGCGACCGGTGAACACCACCTTGTCGGCGTTCACGATGATGACGTTGTCACCGCAATCGACATGGGGGGTGTAGGTGGGGAGATGCTTGCCGCGCAGCCGCATGGCGACCAGCGTGGCGAGACGGCCGACCACGAGACCGGTGGCATCGATGACGATCCACTTCTTCGTGACCTCAGCCGGCTTTGCCGAAAAGGTTTTCATTGGGACGATCCGTATAACGGGGTGAAACAGTGATCGGCGCCCGAAGGGGCGCCGAATTGAGGGTGGTTCTAGAGAACCGCCCGGATTCCGTCAATGCGGCAAGTCAACATAAAGCGGCGTGAAATCAATATCTTACAATTATGGTGCAATATTACCATAGAAATCACGCTTTATTCGGAATGGAATAGGTGGACGTGACATGGGCGATGGGATCCGCCGAGGTCCCGGAAAGCAGGTTCACTTCCCCTACCGCCAACCGCTTGCCGAGCTTCAGCAGCTTGGCAGCCGCCAGCACGTCCTGCCCCGGCTGGCCTTTACGCAAAAAATTGATGTTGAGGCTGGTGGTGACCGCGAGGCCCACAGGGCCAATGGCGGACAGCAACACGACATACATGGCGAAATCGGCCAGAGCCATCAAAGTGGGGCCGGATACCGTACCGCCCGGGCGCAGCATGCGCTCACCATAGGTCTGGCGCAGCAGGCAGGTGGTGCCATCCGCATGCTCGATGGCGATATCCCCCGCGCCAAAAGCCTGTGGAAATTCCCGGCGCAGGAACTCTTCGAGCTCAGGCACCGTCATTTTCGCGTCCGTCATGTCTCCGTCCCGTTCACCTGTCTTTTCGACGACACCGTCCTGTTACAATATGGTGACGGATAAGCCCAGCCGATGGAAGACAAGACATGGCTCAACCTGCCCGCGCGGAAACCGCGCACCCGTCCGTTCTCTTACGCGAGCAGGTCGGCGATGTCGCCGTGCTCACACTCAACCGCCCGGCCGCGCGCAACAGCCTGTCTGACGGATTGATCGCCGAGCTGCATGCAGCGCTGAACGAGATCGCTGGCGACAAGACCGTGCGTGCCGTGGTGATCGCGGCGACCGGCCCGGCCTTCTCGGCAGGGCACGACTTGAAGGAATTGACCGCCCGCCGCGCCGATGCCGATCGCGGCCGCGCCTATTTCGGCCAGCTGATGAACGCCTGCAGCGCAATGATGCAGGCCATCGTGGGTTTGCCGAAGCCGGTGGTGGCAGCCGTGCAAGGCATCGCGACGGCGGCCGGCTGCCAGCTCGTCGCGAGTTGCGATCTTGCCATTGCCTCCGAGCAGGCGCGCTTCGCCACGCCTGGCGTCGACATCGGCCTGTTCTGCTCGACGCCGATGGTGGCACTTTCGCGCAATGTTCCGCGAAAACAGGCAATGGAAATGCTGCTGACCGGCGAGCCGATCTCGGCGGAACGCGCGCGGGAGATCGGGCTCATCAATCGCGTCGTGCCGGCCGGCACCGAACGCGATGCCGCCATCGCCCTTGCCCAGCAGGTTGCGCGAAAATCAGCGCATACGATCAAGATCGGCAAGGAAGCGTTTTATCAGCAGGCGGAAATGGGGCTGGCAGAGGCCTATCGCTTTGCCGCCGAGGTGATGACCGAGAACATGATGGCGCGGGATGCGGAAGAAGGGATCGGCGCGTTTATCGAGAAGCGCACGCCGACATGGGAAGATCGGTAAGGCTCCGCGATCAAGAAACGCAGAACGACAAGAATGGTGCAATGAACCACGACAATTACAGCGACGTCTATATCCGCGAGATCCTCAACTCCGTCAAAACCGTCGCAATGATCGGCGCCTCGCCGCAAAATGTGCGGCCGAGCTATTTCGTGTTCAAATATCTCCTCGAACGCGGCTACGACATGATCCCGATCAACCCGGGCCAGGTCGGCAAGAGCCTGCTCGGAAAACCCTTCGTCAAATCGCTGGAGGATATCGATCACCCCATCGACATGATCGACATGTTTCGCGGCAGCGAGCACGCGATGCCCATCGTCGATGCAGCGCTAGCGCTGCCTTCGAAGCCGAAAGTGATCTGGATGCAACTCGGCGTCCGCAATGACGAAGCTGCCGCCAAGGCCGAAGCGGCCGGCATCAAGGTCGTCATGAATCGTTGTCCGAAGATCGAATACGGCCGGCTGTCTTCGGAGATCCAGTGGATGGGCGTCAATTCGCGCACCATCAGCGCCAAACGTGCCCCGGCCCCGACCCAGGGCATGCGGCTGTCGCTCAACCGCCAGAGTCTCGGCGGTGGCAGCACCAATGCGGCGGATCGCATCGCCAAGCTTGGCAACAAGGACAAGAACGACACCGTCTGATCGCAGGACGCAGCAATTTCTTTTTGCTGCGATCACCCGCTGCAGTGCGGCTGTTGCGAACAGCGGGCAAGATGTCGCCTCACCTTGACGCCGCGACCGCGCCCGATCAGTTTGGCGCCAACCAAAATCGACCTTTGATGGGGAGAGACAATGAACGACCGTATCCCAGGCTTCGGCACCCTCGCCGTGCATGCCGGCGCGCAGCCCGATCCGACCACTGGCGCCCGCGCGACGCCGATCTATCAGACGACCTCCTTCGTCTTCAACGATGCCGATCACGCCGCCTCGCTGTTCGGCCTGCAATCCTTCGGCAATATCTATACGCGCATCACCAATCCGACGACCGCAGTGCTGGAAGAACGCGTCGCCGCGCTCGAGGGCGGCACCGCTGCGCTTGCCGTCGCCTCCGGCCACGCCGCCCAGCTCGTGGTTTTCCAGCAGTTGCTGCAACCCGGTGACGAATTCATCGCCTCGCGAAAACTCTATGGCGGCTCGATCAACCAGTTCAGCCACGCCTTCAAGAGTTTTGGCTGGAATGTGGTGTGGGCCGATCCCGATGACATTGCCTCCTTCGAGCGCGCGGTGACGCCGAAGACCAAGGCCATCTTCATCGAGTCGATCGCCAATCCCGCCGGCTCGATCACCGATATCGAAGGCGTCGCGGCCGTTGCACGCAAGGCCGGCGTGCCGCTGATCGTGGATAACACGCTGGCGACGCCCTATCTGATCAAGCCGATCGATCACGGCGCCGACATCGTGGTGCATTCGCTGACCAAGTTTCTCGGCGGCCATGGCAATTCGCTGGGCGGCATCATCGTCGATGCCGGCACCTTCGACTGGTCGAAGGACAGCAAATATCCGGTGCTGTCGGAGCCGCGCCCGGAATATCACGGCATCAAGCTGCAGGAGACCTTTGGCAATTTCTCCTTCGCCATCGCCTGCCGCGTCCTCGGTCTGCGCGATCTCGGGCCGGCGCTGTCGCCGTTCAATGCCTTTCTGATCCAGACCGGCATCGAGACGCTGCCGCTGCGCATGCAGCGCCACAGCGACAATGCCAAGGCGATCGCCGAATGGCTGGCGGCGCATCCGGCGGTGGCCGCGGTGAATTACGCCGGTCTGCCGAATGACAAGTATCACGCCCTCGCCCGCAAATATGCGCCAAAGGGCGCGGGCGCAGTGTTCACCTTCAGTCTGAAGGGCGGCTATGACGCCGGCGTCAGCCTGGTGTCGAATCTGAAGCTGTTCTCGCATCTCGCCAATGTCGGCGACACTCGCTCGCTGGTGATCCATCCGGCATCGACCACCCACAGCCAGCTCGACGACGACGCCAAGACGCGCTCCGGCGCCGGTCCGGACGTGGTGCGCCTGTCGGTGGGCATCGAGGACAAGGAAGATCTGATCGCGGATCTGGAGCAGGCGCTGAGCGCGTAACTCCGTCCCTCATGGTGAGGAGCCCGCCCGCTTGGGCGGGCGTCTCGAACCATAAGTGTGTGGCACATCCTTCGAGACGCCGCGCTTCGCGCGACTCCTCGGGATGAGGACAGAGTGTTAGACGGCCTTGCCCACCGCCAGATCGAGCGGCTGCGACGCCAGCGGCATCTCCCGCGCCTTCATACGCTCCACCTGGAGCAGCGCCAGCGTCAGCACAACGATCGCGACCGCCTGATGCGCCAGCGCAAGATCGATTGGCACTTGATGCAGAAGCGTCAGAACGCCAAGCATCGCCTGCACGGCAATCGCCGCCACCAGCCACAGCGCGCCATTCACAACCGACCGCTCAGCCCGCGCCAACAGCGCATCGAATGCGTGCCAGATCGCCACGGCAAACAGCAGATAGGCTGTCATCCGATGCTGGAACTGCACCGTCAGCGCATTGTCGAACAGGTTGCGCCACCACGGGTCCTCGAAGAACAGGCGCGAGGCCGACGGGATGAACGCGCCGTCGATCTCCGGCCAGGTGTTGAAGACACGGCCGGCACGGAGCCCCGCGACCAGCGCACCGAAATAGATCTGCAGGAAGGTGAGCCCGAGCAGAACCCAGCTCGTGATACGCAGCCGCGCCGATGCCAGCACTGTTGCACCGGCGCTCATCCGCCGGATCACCCATACAATGGCAGCGAAGATGATTAGCGCCAGCATCAGGTGCACCGCAAGCCGATATTGCGACACCTCGACGCGGTGGGTGAGGCCCGAGGCCACCATCCACCAGCCGACAAAGCCTTGCAGGCCGCCAAGCGCGAAGATCACCCACAACCGCTTCTTCAGTCCCGACGTCAGCACGCCGCGCCACAGAAAGAACAGGAACGGCAGCAGGAACACCATGCCGATGGTGCGGCCGAGCAAACGATGGCTCCACTCCCACCAGAAGATGTTCTTGAATTCGGCGAGGCTCATGCCGTGATTGAGCTCGCGGTATTGCGGGATCTTCTTGTAGGCCTCGAAGGCCTCGTGCCAATGCGCCTCAGTCAGCGGCGGGATGGCACCGGTCACCGGCTTCCATTCGACGATCGACAGCCCCGATTCCGTCAGGCGGGTCGCGCCGCCGACCAGCACCATGGCGACGATCATGACGGCGACCACCATCAGCCACCAGCGCACCGGGCGCAATTCCTTGTCACGGATTTTGGAAATAGCAGCCATGGGACTCAATCTTGGCAATCGATCTCGGTGCGTTGAGGCAGCGCTTTGCAAAACAGCGCTTTTAACGGATTTTCGTGCCCCTTATAGTCCGCCCGTCCCACCCTGCAAAGTTGGGCACTTTGCCCACCCTACCGCGACCATCCATGAAAATCCGCACTCGCAAATTCCTCGGAACCATCCTGCTCCTGATCCTCGTGGTGGTGTGGTCGCTGCTCGGCATGGCGATGGCGCAGATGCCGTGGCTGGCCGCCGCGGGTTGGCGACAGGCAATCTTCTATGTGGTCGCCGGGATCGGCTGGGTGCTGCCAGCGATGCCGATCGTCAGCTGGATGCAGAAGCCGGATCCGGAAGACGAATAGCGGCTACAGTTTCACGCCTGCCATGAGGACACGGAGCGCTCGCAACGAGCGCCGCCCGTCCCCTGCCAACCGCGGCAGCGCATGCATGTCCGCACCCGCCATCACCACGCCCGGCACCGACGTCACCGCGCTCGCAAGGCCCTGCGTTTTCGCCATCGCGACGTCGCGTGATGAGAACGATGCAGTGTCCCCGAACGGAAATGCAAAATGCCGCGGCGGCGCCGGCAGAGCCGCTTCGGCTACGACCTTCCCCATCGCCATCTCTCGCTTCGCCGTTGCGTCGTCGAGAAGGGCCAGGACCGGATAGTTCAGCGTACTGGTGCCGATCGTGGCCAACGGGTCGCCGGCAAAGATCGCCACATCAATCCATGTCATCGCAGCCGCACGCGACACCGCAGCGAGATCGACGTCGTAGCGCATGCAGAGATCGTCGATTGCACGATCAAGCTCACGCTGTGGCAGACTGCGCAGCCAGCCATTGAGATAGTGATATGCTTGATATTTGCCGGCGATATCCGCTGTCTCGAAATAGCGCCTCACGTCATCGACGACCGCATTGATACGATCCTGCCGCGCAATGATCTGCTCCAGCGCCAGCCACCACATGCGCCCGACCCCGTCTGGAAAGGCGCTTGGCAGATAGACGGTGAACGGCACCTGATGACCGGACAGCAGCGGCCAGGCATAGTCGACGAAGTCGCGCGTTCCGCCATCGAAGGTCAGTGCGACGAAGCGGCGCCCCCTCTGCGGTGCCTGCGCCCGGCGACAGGCTTCGTCCATGGAAACGATATCGAATGGCCAGCGCGTCAGCTTGACGATCAGCCGGTGCAGGACTTGCGGAGTGATCTCATGCGCCCGCAAGGGCTGGAACGCGGTGTCCCGTGCAGGTCGCACGCGTTCGAATTTGAGGATGATACCGGCGCCGCCGCGCGATGGTTCCAGCAGACGCCAGAAGCCACTGGCATAAGCCAGTTCCAGCTTCAACGCCGTCCAATCCGTCCCCAACGACACCGCGCGCTCCCTGCGGTCATCCCCGCGCTGCCATAGTCCTTACCGTTTGTTGAGATTTCTTTGCGAAACTCCGCCTCAAACGGAAAAATCCCGACAGGGCATCGCAATGACCATGGCTGCGGCAATGGATAAACCAATCGCGGCACGCCCCGGCACGCCGCACATCGCGCGCATCGATATTTTCTCCGATTTCGTGAGTGCCGAACCTGTCTGGCGGCAGTTCGAGACATCCGCGCATCTCGCGACACCCTATCAACGCTTCGACTTTCTGGTCGCCTGGCAGAAGCACGCCGGCAAGGCAGAGGGCGTGCAGCCCTTCATCGTCGTCGCCTACGATGCCGAGCAACAACCGCTTCTATTGCTGCCGCTCGTCATCGGCCGCGAGAACGGCATGCGCGTTGCGAGCTTTCCCGGCGGCAAGCATGTCACTTTCAACATGCCATTGTGGCGCCGCGACTTCGCAGAGTCAGCCACGCGCGACAATATCAATGCGCTGCTCAAGGGCATTCAGGCGAGCAGTGACAGGATCGACATCCTCGCCCTTCTCCAGCAACCGCAAACGTGGCACGGGGTCGCCAACCCGCTGGCACTGCTGCCGCATCAGCGATCCGCCAATGAATGCCCGGTGCTGATCATGGCGCCCGATGCGGCGCCAACCGATCGCGTGTCCAATTCAATGCGCAAGCGGCTGAAGACCAAGGAGGCGAAATACAAGAGCCTGCCAGGTTACGGTTACATGCATGCAACGACGCCCGGTGAAATCGCCCGCGTGCTCGACATGTTCTTCGCGGTGAAGCCGCTGCGCATGGCCGAGCAAGGCCTGCCCGACGTATTCGCCGAGCCCGGCATTGAAGCCTTCTTGCGCGAGGCCTGTACCACCCCACGTACTGGCGGCTACGCCATCGACATCCATGCCCTCGCCTGCGACGAAGAAGTCATCGCCATGTATGCCGGCGTCGCCGACGAGCTTCGCTTCTCGATGATGTTCAACACCTACACCATGTCGGCAAATGCAAAATACAGCCCGGGCCTGATCCTGATGCGCAGCATCGTCGATTACTATGCCGAGCGTGGCATCAGCTCGCTCGATCTCGGCATCGGCGAAGGCGACTACAAGCGCATGTTTTGCAAGGACGACGAGATCATCTTCGACAGTTATATCCCGCTGACCACGCGCGGACGCCTGGGCGCGCTCGGCCTGTCGTCGGTGGCGCATGCCAAGCGGATGGTGAAGCAATCGCCCGCACTACTGCAAATGGCGCAGAAACTGCGCAGCGCGTTTCAGCGCTAGACGGCGAAACAGCGACAATAGCAAGAACAGCGTCATGCCCGAATATGTCCGGGGCATCCATCTCTCAGCATTGTGAAGGAAGAGGATGGCCGGATCACGTCCGGCCACGACAGCCTTCAAGCAGCAACCCGCGGCCCATGCCCGTTCGGCTCGTCGCCATTCGGCGCTTCAGCCACCGAGCGCAGCATGCGGACA
Organism: Tardiphaga sp.; assembly: GCA_030147505.1. Lineage (GTDB taxonomy): Bacteria > Pseudomonadota > Alphaproteobacteria > Rhizobiales > Xanthobacteraceae > Tardiphaga. The sequence continues at coordinate 20,632 of JASBVG010000121.1, read as the reverse complement.
TCGCCGAAACCGACGGCCCGCAGCTCATCGGCCATGCGCGCACGCGCTTCCATGCCCATGCTGGCTTCCGGCACCACGATCGCGCGTGCCTGCGCAGTCAGCATGCCTGCCGGTAGATCGGCCGCAGTGCCGGCATCGAGCAGAACATGATCGTAGACACGCAGCAGCGCATCGAGCGCCATGATCAGGCGTGGCGACTGCAGCAGCGTGCGGTCCGCGCTCGCACGGCCCGCCATCACCATATGCAGCGCGGACATGCGATCCTTCGTGATCACCTGACCGAACGACGCCTCGCCCAGCATGAGATCGGCAAGGCCGGGCGCCGACGGATCGCTGGAAACTGCCTTCAGCGTCGGCGAAGCCGCCGACAGATCCACCAGCACGACCTTGGCGTCGCGCGCGAGAATGCGCGCCAGCGTCAGAGCTGTCAGCGAAATGCTGTCATTATGACCAGTACCGAGCACGGTGATTTTTCGCGCAGCAGCTCCAGCGGCGCGGATGTCGCGAGCGAGCTGTTCGATCTCGGTCACGCCGGCGACAAGTTCGGGATGGCTGTCACGCAGCGGAGCCTGCACCGACGCAACTTCCGGAGCCGGCACGATGGTCGGTGCCACGGCAACCGGCGCAGGCGCAACGACTGGTGCGGGTTCGGAGGCAACCGCAGCCATCGGCGCCGGTGCATGAGGCGCAACAGGTTCCTCACGCGGCTGCATCTCCGGCTCGACGCGGCGGGCGGCCTGCGTCACCCGCGTGCTGCCGGACACCGGGCCTTGCGGCGCAGTCATGCGCAGCAATTCTCCGGTGACGATGCTGCCTGCAGTCAGAATGAGCGTCGCCAGCGTGGTGATCAGCACGACCGGTAGCTTCTTCGGATAGGCCGGCGTGTTGGAAACGATGGCGCGCGAGATGACGCGACCATCGGTCGGCGCGCCGTCGATATTTTCACGCGTCGTCGCCTCACGATACTTGGCGAGATAGGACTCCAGCAGGTCACGCTGCGCCTTGGCTTCGCGCTCCAGCGCGCGCAGCTGCACGTCCTGACCGTTGCTGCTCGAGGCCTGGCGCTTCAACTGTTCGAGGCTGTTGGTGAGACCATCGACGCGGCCGGCCGCGACACGCGCATCGTTCTCGAAGGATCGCGACAGCTTGGCTGCCTCGTCGCGGAGCTGCTTGTCGAGATCGCCGAGCTGCGCCCGCAGTTCCTTGATCCGCGGATGCGCATCGAGCAGTGTCGAGGATTGCTCGGCAAGCTGCGCACGCAGCGTCACGCGCTGCTCGGACAGACGGCGGATCAGGTCGGAATTCAGCACTTCGGAGAATTCGATCGGCTTGCCGCCCTGCAACATTTCCTTGATCAGCCGCGCCTTGGATTCTGCATCGGACTTCAACGCGCGAGCATTGTTGAGCTGGCTGTTGATCTCGCCGAGCTGCTGGTTCGACAGCGATGTGTTGTTGGTGCCGATGAACAGGCTCGACTTCGAGCGAAAATCCTCCGCGCGGGATTCCGCGTCATTGACCTTTTTGCGCAGATCGTCGATTTCGCCCGACAGCCACTGCCCGGCCGCCTTGGCCTGCTGCTGGCGTGCCGCCTGCTGCATCACGAGGTAGCCATCGGCAATGGAGTTTGCGACCCTGGCCGCGAGATCGGGGTCGGTCGACTGGAATTCGACAACGATGACGCGCGACTTGTCGACCGCAAAAGCCGTCAGCCGCTCGTAATAGGAATCCAGCACGCGCTCTTCCGGCGTCATCGAGAACGGATCGCGCGCGGCACCGATCAGCGCCAGCAGCGACTTCCACGGCTGCGCGCCTTTCAGCACCGGATCGAATTCCGGACGTTCGGCCAGCTTGTTCCTCTTGATCACCTCGCGCGCGAGGTCGCGCGACAACACGAGCTGCACCTGGCTGGCAACGGCCTCCGCATCGAGCGTGCTGCGCTCCTCGCTGCGCTCGCCATTCGGGCGCAGGAAGATGTTCTCGCGGCCATCGATCAGGATGCGGGCCTCGGATTTGTAGCGCGGGGTGACGAGATTGACGAGAACGGTCGAGCCGATGGCCGCGATCAGCGTCGGCACGATCACCCACATCCGCCGGCGCAGCAACGCGCGGCCGAGCGCACCGAGATCGAGATCGAGATCGCCAAGCTGTGGCGACGTGGCCGACGTCACCCGTTCTTCAATGACAGCGTCTTTTGTTCTGGAGCTGAATGCCGATTTCAGCGGCGAAACGGACTTTTCTGTAGCGGGCGCGGTGGCAGCCCGATCGACCGACGCAACACTCTTACCCGCACGCCCAAACGGCCAACGCATCGCAAACCCCTACAGAACGCCACAGCCCCTACTCAACGGAATCGATTAAATGCGATTAAGGTTGCCGGCCGGTTAATCGCGCAAGTTGATGCTCCCCCACCAAGGACTCGGAGACGGCGAGTTCCGCAGCCTCACGCTTTGTTAACCGCGATGGCGCTTATTGAATTCAATTTCTTCAGGGATTTTCAGTCCAGGGCGGGGTGCGCCCTCCCCGCGAAAGCCGGTTTCACGCATGACTGCCACGGACAAGCCGCTCCGCATCCTTCACGCCGTGCGCGCGCCTGTCGGTGGCATCTTCCGTCACATCATCGACGTCGCCAACGGCCAGGCCGACCGCGGCCATGAGGTTGGCATCCTCGCCGACAGCCTCACCGGCGGGGAACGCGCCGATGCCGCGCTGGCGGAAATCGCACCGCGCATGAAGCTTGGCATTCACCGCCTGCCGATCAAGCGCGAGCCAGACCCAACCGATTTTTCCGTCTGGTTCAAGTTCAAGAGCCTCGCCCGCCGGCTCAGGCCCGACGTGCTGCATGGGCACGGCGCCAAGGCTGGCGCCTTCGTGCGCCTGAAGGGACACGCGAAGGACGTCATCCGCATCTACACCCCGCATGGCGGCTCGCTGCATTATCCGCAGAACACTCCCAAAGGCGCATTCTACAGCCGGCTTGAGCGCGGATTAATGAATCGCACCGAACTGTTTCTGTTCGAGAGCGCCTTTGCCCGGGACACCTACCAGCGCATGATCGGCACGCCCTCTGGCCTTGTGAAATGCGTGTTCAATGGCGTGACCGCCGGTGAATTCGACCCGGTCGAGCTCGCCGAGGACCCCACCGACATCTGCTATGTCGGCGAATTCCGCCGCATCAAGGGCGCTGACCTGCTCGTCGATGCTGTTGCGCGCCTGCGTGCCGACGGCCATACGGTCACCCTTACCCTCGGCGGTGACGGCGAAGAGACCAGCGCCCTGAAAGCCCAGATCGAGCGCCTCGGCCTCGGCGGCGCGGTGCGCTTCATCGGTCATGTGAAGCCACGTTTCGGCTTCTCCAAGGGGCGGCTGCTGGTGGTGCCGTCGCGTGGCGACAGCATGCCCTATGTGGTGATCGAGGCGGGCGCGGCCGGCATGCCGATGATCGCAGCCAATGTCGGCGGCATTCCGGAAATCTTCGGACCGCATACCGACGCCCTGTTTCCACCGAGCAATGCCGCCGCCATGGCGGAAGCGATCAAAATGGCACTCGGCGATCTCAACGGCACACGTGCGCGCGCCATGATCCTGCGTGAGCGCATCCAGCAGCATTTCTCGCAGGATGCCATGGTGAAAGGCGTCATCGCCGGCTACCATGAGGCGTTTGCAAATCACTAATTCTCATTAACTTGTAACGAATTATTCCGATTTGTCCGCTAATTCGGCGGAAAAGGCGTATGCTTCGCGTGACGCGTCGCATGCCATCCAATAATGGGAAATTCGCTTTGGATCCGATCAACGCACGCTCAATGATCGATGCTGCTGCGACGGACGCATCGGCGCCCCGCCAGTTCGAACGCCGCCGCAGGCTGACGCCCGAGGCGCTCGCTATCGTCGAACAGAAAGTCCGTTCGGCCTATTCGCCGGTGGTCATCAGCGGCGCCGTGCGGGCCGTCGATTTCGTGATGCTCAGCATCGTCGGCACCGCGCTTTACTTCGCCTATGTCGCCCGCATCTCCAATTTCACTTGGGAATATCCCGCAGGTATCGTCGCGATGTCGGCCGTTGCCGTCGCCTGCTTCCAGGCTGCCGACATCTATCACATGCAGATGTTCCGCGGTCGCGTGAAGCAGTTGACGCGCATGGTGTCCGCCTGGGCGTTCGTCTTCCTGCTCTTCATCGGCGTATCGTTCTTCGCCAAGTTCGGCAACGCGGTGTCACGCGTCTGGCTGGCGTCGTTCTTCCTCGTCGGCCTCGCCGCGCTCGTTGCACAACGCACCCTGCTGCGCGCATTGATCATCCGCTGGGCGCAACAGGGCCGCCTCGCCCGCCGCACCGTTATTGTAGGCGCCGACGCCAATGGGGAGCAATTGATCCGGGAGCTGCAATCGCAGGAGGATTCCGATATCCAGATCCTCGGCGTGTTCGACGACCGCAACGACAAGCGCGCGATGGACACCATCTCCGGCGCGCCCAAACTCGGCAAGATCGACGATATCATCGAATTCGCGCGCCGCACCCGCGTCGATCTCGTGCTGTTCGCGCTGCCGATCTCAGCCGAAACGCGCATTCTCGAAATGCTGAAGAAGCTGTGGGTGCTGCCGGTGGATATCCGCCTGTCCGCGCATACCAACAAGCTGCGTTTCCGTCCCCGCTCCTATTCCTATCTCGGCAAGGTGCCGACCCTCGACGTCTTCGAGGCGCCGATCACCGATTGGGATCTGGTCATGAAGTGGCTGTTCGACCGGGTGGTGGGCGGCATCGCGCTACTCTGCGCTCTGCCCTTCATGGCGCTCGTCGCGCTCGCCATCAAGCTCGACAGTCCCGGCCCGGTATTGTTCCGGCAGAAGCGCTTCGGCTTCAACAACGAGCGCATCGACGTCTTCAAGTTTCGCTCGCTCTATCACGATCAGGCCGACCCGCTGGCCAAGACCGTGGTGACCAAGGGCGACAAGCGCGTCACCCGTGTCGGCCGCTTCATCCGTAAATCGAGCATCGACGAGCTGCCGCAGCTGTTCAATGTGGTGTTCAAGGGCAATCTGTCGCTGGTCGGCCCGCGCCCGCATGCCGTCCAGCAGAAGCTGCAGAGCCGCCTGCTCGATGAAGCCGTGGACGGCTATTTCGCCCGCCACCGCGTCAAGCCGGGCATCACCGGCTGGGCCCAGATCAATGGCTGGCGCGGCGAGGTCGACAGCGAGGAGAAAATCCAGAAGCGCGTCGAGTTCGATCTCTATTATATCGAGAACTGGTCGGTGTTGTTCGACGCCTATATCCTGTTCCGCACACCGATCTCGCTGCTGACCAAGAACGAGAACGCGTATTGACGTGTACTCGGCGCTGACGTGACGCGATACTTCACGCCGCGTCCGGGACGCAGCGACTTCGCTTACACCTCTCGTCAACCCGCCGCCGCTAACATCTTGGCATGACCTTGCACGCGTCCAGCGACTACGCCTATGCGGCACCTGCAGCTCCGGCCGTCGCAACGCTGCAGCACGCGCTGCTGTGGCTGATGGGCATGGGCGGAGCCATCGTCTTCATCGAGCCGAGCCCCTATGAAATCGCCGCGCTGACATCGGTCGTGGTGTTCGCCGCCACCGGCCTGCGCATGCGCCTGGCTTTCATGCCACTGGCGTTGCTGCTGTTCGCGGTCAATCTCGGCTACACGATCTGTGCCGCATCGCTGCTCGACCAGCAGCCGATCGTCTACTGGATCCTGACCTCCTGGTACATGGCGATCACGGCGATCTTCATCGCCCTCGTGATCTCGGAAAACACCGTGGCGCGGCTGCACTATCTGCGCTCGGGCCTGATCGCCGGTGCGGTGATCGCCTCGCTGGCCGGCATCGCCGGCTATCTGCGCCTGACACCCGGTGAGTTGTTCACGCTCTATGGCCGCGCTGCCGGCACCTTCAAGGATCCCAACGTGTTCGGCGCGTTCCTTGTGTTGCCTGCGTTGTTCTGCCTGCAAAGCGTCGTCAGCGACGGACTCGGCCGTACGCTGCGCTCGACAGTGCTGCTCGGCGTCATCTCGCTGGCGCTGCTGCTCGCTTTCTCGCGCGCGGCATGGGGTTTGCTCGCCCTCACTGCAGCTTTCATGCTGCTGCTGATGATGATGACCAGCCAGACCAACCGTCAGCGTTCGCGCATCGTCATCATGGCCATCGGGGCCGTCGTCGCCGTCGCACTAATTCTTGTGATCCTGCTGCAGTTCGATTTCATTCGTGACATGTTCCAGCAGCGCGCCTCTTTCGACCAGAAATATGACGAAGGCCGTTTCGGCCGTTTCGGCCGTCACCTGCTGGGCGCACAGATGGCGCTCGACCTGCCGCTTGGCATCGGTCCGCTGCAGTTCAACAAGTTGTTTCCGGAAGACACGCACAACTCTTATCTCAACGCCTTCATGTCCGGCGGCTGGATCTCCGGTGTGTTCTATCCGGCGCTGGTCTTCACCACCGTTTTCATCGGCTTCCGCTACATCTTCATACGCACACCCTGGCAGCGGCCCTATCTCGCGGTGTTCTCCGCCTATCTCGGCACGGTCGGCGAAGCGTTCATCATCGATACCGATCACTGGCGCCATTTCTGGCTGATGCTCGGCCTGATGTGGGGGCTGTTCGTCGCTACTCAGCGCCATGTCGCAACGGTGCGCCAAGCGGCGGAACTCGATCTCTCTCAAACAGAAGGACTGCACGCACGATGACGGAATCCACCATCCGCATCGCCGTTCTGGTGCCGTGCTTCAACGAAGCCGCGGCCATCGGCCAGGTCGTGCATGATTTTCGCGCTGCTCTGCCGATGGCCGAAGTCTATGTCTATGACAACAACTCGTCCGACGACACGGTCGCCATCGCCAGCGCCGCCGGCGCCCATGTCCGCAGCGAAAAGCATCAGGGCAAGGGCCATGTGGTCCGCCGCATGTTCGCCGACGTGGAGGCCGACATCTATGTGATGGTCGATGGCGACGCGACCTATGATGCCGCCAGCGCGCCCGCGATGATCGCCAAACTGATCGACGAACACCTCGACATGGTGGTCGCCCACCGCATCGATCAGGATACGGCGGCCTACCGTCCCGGTCACCGCACCGGCAACTTCCTGCTGACGCGCTTCCTCGCCGATACCTTCGGTCGCGGTTTCGAGGATATTCTGTCAGGCTATCGCGTGTTCTCGCGCCGCTTCGTCAAGACGATCCCGGTGCTGTCCGACGGTTTCGAAATCGAGACCGAACTCAGCGTGCACGCGCTCGAACTGTCGATCCCGGTTGCGGAGATGCCGACGCCCTATTTCTCTCGCCCCGCCGGTTCGCACAGCAAGCTCAATACGTGGCGTGATGGCTTGCGGATTCTCGGCACCATCCTGAAGCTGTATCGCTCCGAAAAACCGCTGCGCTTCTTCACCACCATCGCCATCACGCTGGCATCGATGTCGGTGATCCTGTCGATCCCGCTCTTTCTCACTTATGTGCAGGAAGGCCTGGTGCCACGCTTCCCGACGGCGATCCTGTCGACGGGCATCATGTTGGTCGCTGTGATCTCGCTGTTCTCGGGCCTCATCCTCGACACCGTGTCGCGGGGGCGCCGCGAGGCAAAGCTGCTCCGCTATCTGGCTGAGCCGTGGATCGGTCACTGACGATTTGAAGTCTTCCGCTCAAACGAAAGCAGCCCCGCTCGCGCGGGGCTGCTCGTATGCATCGTTACGCGATTAGCGAACGACGATGACCTTCTTGCGGACACCACCGTGATAGCCATGACGGTGATAGTGGCGCGGCGCGTAAGCGCGGCTGCCGCGATAGCCGTGACCACGATGATAGCCACGGGGGCCGTGATAACCGTGATGATGCCCGCCGCCGACTTGCACGCTGATGCCCTGCGCCGACGCAGAACCGGTCGGCACGGCGACGTAGAGAAGGCCGGCCGCAGCCAGCATCGCGAGCTTCTTGATCATGACAATGTGTCCCTTCCTCTTTTCAAAATGTGGCGAGATAAGTCGCCGGCGTCACAATGGTTCCGATTTGACGCAAAGCTTTCAAATTGATGCCATCTCAACTTCCGGCAGAATGAGGAACTGCGTGCCGAAACACGCGTTTCCAGGGCATGACCGACGCATCGAAAAATCGCGACAAAGAGAAACAGCCGGGGCCGGATAAAAAGATCTCTCCGGCTGGCACGCATGACAAGCCGCACCTCACCGACGAGCACAAAACGCCTGGAAGTGGCGTGCTGCCGAACAAGGATCATCCGGAAGTCGAAGGCCCGACGGGATGAGGTCGTGATCTCGCTCACAAAACTGACGCGGTCGCGTCATCACACATTCTTATCCCGGCACTAACGTCGCATTAACGATCACGACTCACAATGGTCACCAAGTTGGCGCGGGCCGGATGTACGCCTGCGCAGAAAATGGCTCGGAGCTCTCGGTTCCGGGTCATTTTTGTTTTTCTGACGTTCCGCCCCGGGTTCCTTATGGCTGCATTGCCGCTGCGGCATGAACGATGCGCAAAGCCACACGTTGCACCTCCGAGAACAAGGAGAAGCAGCATGAAGAGAACAGCAATCGCTCTCGCAGCCGTCGCAGCGCTTGGCGCGGCCACCATGACAACCAAGCCCGCAGAGGCGCGCGGCGGTCGCGGCGCAGCCATCGGCTTGGGCTTGGCAGCCGGTGCACTGGTCGCCGGTGCCGCGGCAAGTAACGCCTATGCTTATGGCCCAGGACCCTATTACGGCGGACCGCGCTATTATGGCCCCCGTTACTATGACGGCCCGCGTTATGGCTATTACGGCGGCCCGCGCTACTATCACCCTCGCCCGTATGGTTATTACTGACGGCGGGAACAACGAAAGGCCCGGAGCAATCCGGGCCTTTTCGTCGTTTACCGAGCAATTTCAGTGATTTAATGGTCGGAGCGAGAGGATTCGAACCTCCGACCCCTAGTCTCCCAGACTAGTGCGCTAACCGGGCTGCGCTACGCTCCGATGCCTGACGGCGCTGCTTGATTAGGGATATTCGCTTCGGCGCGCAAGGTCGTTGTAGGACATTCGGGAACATTAGCCGTGCGGCCCGCACGGCGTCGCGATCCGCCGGTTCGGACCAAGCTACATCCCGATCAGCCATACCGCGCCGATCGTGGCCAGGACAGCCAGACCACTCAGGGTCCAACCTCCGTAATAGCCGACGTCATCCTCGTGCTGGATGGCACTATGCTGGCTATTGTTGTGCTGGAAATCATGGGCACCAGCGACCGAACGCCAACGGATCATGTTCACCACCTCGGATCAGGGTCTCCGTCCGATACAACTGACCGATCATCAGCAAAGTTCCGCATCCATCCGCAGACAAATCGGTATCCTGCCGCAGCGAAGGCTAGTTGCCATCCCTCATCGCCGCATCCAGCGCACGGCGGGCGGCGAGCAGTTCTTCGAGCACAGCCTCCAGCCTTTCGCGGTCCAGCGAGCGTACCGGCGCTCGCGGCTGGGGTGCTGGCTGCGGACTCGGGCGCGGCTGCGGCGCAGGATTCGCGCGCGCCGTCGGCATCGGATTGGCACGGCTCATGGTCGCCGGATCGGTGCGGCCGATGGCTTGCTGCAGGCGCGGCTCGACGCGCGGCGCGGCACGCATCGCAGGATCGGCGCGGACTTCCGGCGGGCGAACATCCGGCGCCTTGCGAGCGACAACAGGCTCGGGCTCGGCTTCTTCCTCGTCCTCAGCGTCGTCAGACCCCTCGTCTTCAGAATCTCCCTCTTCAGACTCGCTCTCTTCCTCGCCGTCTTCTTCGTCCGAGTCCTCTTCCTCGGAGTCCTCTTCCTCGGATTCCTCCTCGTCGTCGCCTTCTTCGGACGCGTCCTCGTCGGACTCCTCCTCTCCTTCAGCGTCTCCGGACGCTTCCTCGGCCTCTTCGTCCTCGAGCTCTTCGCCCTCGGCTTCCTCTTCCGGCTCTTCCTCGGCCACATCAGGCTTCGCAGCCGGCCGGCTCATGATCGGAGCAGCGGAAGACGAGCGAGGCTCGGACGCACGCGCAGGCACAGGCGCGAAGGCTGGCGCGGCCTCTTCGTCCACCAGCCCCTGCACCGCCTTGATGCCGTTCTCTTTAAGAATTCGCTGCACACCGCGGATCGTGTAGCCCTCACCGTATAAAAGCCGGCGGATGCCACGCAGCAGATCGACGTCGTCCGGGCGATAATATCGCCGGCCGCCGGATCGTTTCATCGGTTTGATCTGAGTGAACCGCGTTTCCCAGAACCGTAGCACATGCTGGGGAATGTCGAGGTCGTCGGCGACCTCGCTGATGGTCCGAAACGCATCCGGCGCTTTATCCAAGTGCAGGATTCCTGTGGTTCATCCCGTGGTTATCGATAGCGCTTTCGAGCGAAGTGGATACCGGTTCGCGTGAAGAAAACGCGTCAGAACAACACTAATCGTCGTAGTCTTTGCCGTTGCTGACGGCAGCCGTATTGCCGTTGATGCGCTGTTTGAGAATCGCCGACGGCTTGAACACCATCACCCGCCGCGGCGAGATCGGGACTTCCGTCCCCGTCTTCGGATTGCGCCCGATGCGCTCGCCTTTACTGCGCACCATGAAGGAGCCGAACGACGACAGCTTCACTGTTTCGCCCTTTTCCAGACAATCCGTAATCTCTTTCAGAACAAGTTCAACAAACGCAGACGACTCGGTGCGCGACAGGCCTACCTTTTGATAGACCGCCTCGCACAGATCGACGCGTGTGACTGTTTTTCCCGTGCCCGTCATGCCAGCCCCAAAAACTTCTCGGCGAACCGAAATTCGTCACGGAAACTAGGAGGTTAACGCCACCGGGTCAACACCACAGGGCACTGCAAGCGCATGGAAAATCATGACAATTTGAGCTGTTGTGGTTTTGCCACCATCACCAGCGGACCAGCGCCGAGCCCCAGGTGAAGCCGCCGCCCATGGCTTCGAGCAGAACCAGGTCGCCCTTCTTGATGCGCCCGTCATTGACCGCAACAGATAGTGCCAGCGGGATCGACGCCGCCGAGGTGTTGCCATGGCGATCCACGGTGAGCACGACTTTCTGCGGTGCAATATGCAATTTATGCGCGGAGGCATCGATAATGCGCTTGTTTGCCTGATGCGGCACGAACCAGTCGATGCTTTCCGCACTCGCACCGGTCGCCGCGAAGGCATCGACAATCACGTCGGTGATCATGCCGACCGCGTGCTTGAACACCTCGCGGCCTTCCATGCGCAAATAGCCGACCGTCTGCGTCGAGGACGGACCGCCATCGACAAACAGTTTTTCCTTGTGCCGGCCGTCGGAGCGCAAATGCGTGGTGAGCACGCCGCGATCGGCCGTCGTTCCCGCCCCGTCCTGCGCTTCGAGTACCACGGCGCCCGCGCCGTCGCCGAACAGCACGCAGGTGCCGCGATCGGTCCAGTCGAGAATGCGCGAGAAGGTCTCGGCGCCGATCACCAGCGCGCGCTTGCCGGCGCCGGTGCGCAGCAGGCTGTCGGCCGTGGTCAGGGCGAAGATGAAACCCGAGCACACGGCCTGCAGATCGAACGCCGCACCATGGGTGATGCCGAGCGCGTTCTGAACCGCTACGGCGGTTGCTGGAAAGGTGTTGTCCGGCGTCGAGGTGGCCAGCACGATCAGATCGATGGACTGCGCATCCACGCCGGCATTCTTCAGCGCCGCCTGCGCCGCCTTGACAGCAAGATGCGAAGTGAACTCGCCTTCCGCAGCAACATGGCGCTGCTGGATGCCGGTGCGCTGGACGATCCATTCGTCGGACGTGTCGACCTTGGTCGCCAGTTCAGCATTGGTGAGAACACGCTCCGGCAGATAGGAGCCGCAGCCGACCACGACCGAACGTATCACGAGACAGCCTCCTGCGCGGCCGCGGGCGCAGGAACAGCACCATGATCGCGGTCGAGCGTTTGATTGATTTTGTTGAGCAGGTCGTAGCGGACCATGTCGTAGCCGACATCCACCGCATAAGCGAAGCCATCGGCATCGGTACCGCCATGGCTCTTCACCACGATGCCGTTGAGGCCGAGAAATACGCCGCCATTGGACTTCGACGGATCCATCTTGTCGCGCAGCGCCTTGAAGGCGTTCTTGGCGAACAGATAGCCGATCTTGGAGCGCCAGGTGCGGCTCATGGCAGCGCGCAGATATTCGGCGAGCTGGCGCGCAGTGCCCTCCGCCGCCTTCAGCGCGATATTGCCGGAAAAGCCTTCGGTGACGATCACGTCCGCATCGCCCTTGCCGATGCCGTCGCCCTCGACAAAGCCGATGAATTTCAGCTGCGGCAGATCGGCGGCGCGCAGCAACTCAGCCGCTTCGCGAATTTCCTCGCCGCCCTTCACTTCCTCGACGCCGATATTGAGCAGGCCGACGGTAGGGCGTTCGAGATCGAACATCACCCGCGCCATGGCGCTGCCCATGATCGCCAGCGACTTGAGGTGATGCGCATCGCCGCCGATGGTAGCACCGAGATCGAGCACGATGCTGTCGCCGCGCATCGTCGGCCACACCGCCGCGATCGCCGGACGATCGATCCCCGGCAGGGTGCGCAGGCAGAACCGCGCCATCGCCATCAGCGCGCCGGTGTTGCCGGCCGACACCGCGACATCGGCCTCGCCGTGCTTCACGGCATCGATCGCCATCCACATGGATGACACCTTGCGGCCGCGGCGCAGCGCCTGGCTCGGCTTGTCATGCATGGAAACGGCGACGTCGGAATGGATCACCTTCGACACTTTTTTCAGTGCCGGGTGGTTGGTCAGTTCTGCCTCGATCTTTGCGCTGTCGCCGACCAGCACGAATTCGCTGTCGGGATGCCGGGTCAGCGAAATCGCCGCGCCGGGAATGACCACCGATGGGCCGAAATCACCGCCCATGGCGTCGAGCGCGATGCGAACCTTTTTAGCCATGTACGTCCTGGAAACCTGTCTTGTGCGGCGTTATCCACATGGCCGCCGACGAACTGCCGCGACCGGCGGCAGCAAAGTGATGGCATGGACCCGTTTTCGGCGCGCGACAATAGCGTTTCCGCCATTTGACACAACACCTTGACCACGCTGTTTTCCCCCGCAAGCTGCAGGCGAACGGAATCGGAACCAATCCGGCCGCCTCACGGCTTCTTGGGCTTGTCCGCCCCCCCTTGCAGCGCCTTCAGCGCCGCGAAGGGATGTTCGTCGGGATTAGGCGTCTCGACCTGATCCTGGAACACCGCATCCGGCTTGCGCGGATACGGATCGAGACCCAGGAACAGCGCGTCGGTGGCCAGTTTTCCGATATCGATGACGCCGTCCTCGATGGGCTCCGGCGGGTCCGGACGCTCTTCCTCGCTCACGCCGTCGTCTTCTTCCATCGATTCGGCGAGTTCGCGAATCTGCGCCGGCGGCGCGAACACCACGTCCACATCCTCATCGATATCGTTCTCGACCGGGTCGAGCGACACCACGCAGATCTGCGTGACCCTGCCCGTCACCCGGCCGGTGACATGGACCGTCCCGCCCCGCACCGGCAGCAGTCTCAGCTCGGCCTTGACCGCGGCAATCGCGGGCAGATCGCCCAACTCGGCCATCGCCCTGCGTTCGTCCGGCCGCGCCTCGATGGTCTGGGACAGACCCGCCTCGGGAATTTCAGCCACCGGGACCGGCACGCTCCAGGGCGGCGGCGGGAGTTGCGACGGCGTAAGTTGCGACGGCTCGAATTTTGAAGGCTTTGGGCCGCGATCGGATTTGCTCATGTCGTTACCAGGATTGCCGCGGGCGACGGAAAGCGCCACGCCCCGGAGGTGAATATGGCCGGATCCAGCCCGGCAAAATGACGATCGGCCGCTTCCACATAGGCGGCGAGTTGCCGTGCATGATCGATATCGCGGCCATTATAGATATTCTTCGACAAGGCCGCCGCCAGCGCCTCGTTGCCTTCGGCCATGGCTGCGTCATAAGCCTTGGTGCGGCCGTAGAAGGCGCCGCCGAATTCGCGCATTTTCTTCGGTACTTTGAGGTCGCTGGTGCCGAGTTCGCGCAGATTGTCGTCCATATCGTCGCAGAACCTGTCAAAAAGCCCCTGCGCCAGCTCGCTCTTGGGCTCCAGCCGCCGTAGCACCAGCCAGAGCTGAACCAGCAACATGTCGAAACGCCCCTCGACCGTGTCGGGCGCCCCTAAATCCCGGTAAAACAACGGTTCTCGGGCTTGCGCCACGATCATGCCATAGATCGCTTCAATGGTGCCGCGCAACCGCGCCGGGGGCTTCCTGAATCGACTGAACGGCCAGATCATGACGGGTTCCTTGTGGCCCGGTCGGGCACGGGCATGTTGCATTCGGCAGTTCTGCCCGGTACGTCAACGCCTTCCGGGATGCAAGAGCCCCGGCACCGCTTCGAGGATGGGGATTCCTCCGCTATGACCAATTCGAGCCTGAGCACTGCCATCCGTGGATCGCGCCTGAGCTGGCGCCGGGTCCGTTCGGCCATGGCTGTCGCTGCCGTCTGCCTGTCGCTCGGCGCCTGCGCCGAGCAGTTCCAGAAGGGCTATATCCTGCCCACTGGTGCGCTCGAGCAGAGCCCGATCGGCGCCAGCCAGGATCAGGTGCTGATCGTGATGGGCACTCCCTCCACCGTCGCCACGCTCAACGGCGAAGTGTTCTACTACATCTCGCAGCGCGCCGAACGCGCCGTCGCCTTCATGCCTCAGAAGGTCACCGACCAGCGCGTCATCGCCGTCTATTTCGACAAGGACCGCAAGGTTACGCGTCTTGCCAATTACGGCCTGCAGGACGGCAAGATCTTCGACTTCATCAGCCGCACCACGCCGACCTCCGGCTCGGAGATGAGCTATCTCGCGCCGCTGTTCCGCCTGATCAGCTTCAGGTAGTTGCAGCCCGGCGGCGGATTACAGTTCGCTAATCCGCTCTACGAAATTCAAAAAGCCCCGCAGCAACGCTGCGGGGCTTTTTGTTTCTTCATAACGCCGACGCGTCTTGTCTGCGGTCACGGCTCTGACTACGGTTTTCGCTAAGAACCAAAGTCATAAATGACACGAGAGGGAACACTCATGACCAAACTGGTTACCCGCCGCCGCGTCCTCACCGGTGCTGCCGCGCTATCGACCGCAGCTATCCTGCCGCGCGCCAGCCTTGGCGCCGGCGAATGGAAACCCACCGAAACCGTCCGCGTCATCGTGCCTGCCGCAGCCGGCGGTTCGACCGACGTGATGGGCCGCATGCTCGCCGCACATCTGCAGCCGATCTGGGGCCAGTCGGTCGTCGTCGAAAACCGCTCGGGCGGCGGCGGCACCATCGGCGTTGCCGAAGTCGCGCGCCTCAAGGGCGACGGTCACACCATCCTGATCGGCAATCCCGGCCCCAACGCCATCGCCTACAGCATCTTCAAGAACCTGCCCTACAAGATCGACCAGCTGCAGCCGGTCTCCAACATGATCAAGCTGCCCAACATCATGTGCGCGCATCCGAGCGTGCCGATCAAGACGATCCCGGAGCTGATCGCCTATATCAAGGCCAATCCGGACAAGCTGAATTACGCATCGTCCGGCGTCGGCCAGAGCCCGCACCTCACCGGCGCGTGGTGGCTGCAGCTCACGGGCCTCAAGATGCAGCACGTCCCGTTCCGCGGTGCCGGCCCTGCGCTGCAGGCGGCCTTGGCCGGCGACGTGCAGATCCTGTGCGATAATCTCTATCCATCGCTGCCGCAGGTGCTCGACGGCAAGCTCAACGCGCTGGCGGTGACAACGCCGGAACGCAATGCGCAATGCCCGAATGTACCGTCGATGCGCGAGACCGGCGTGCCCGAACTCAAGAATTTCGACGTGTCGACCTGGTTCGGGGCGTTCTATCCGAAGAGCACGCCGACAGAGGCCGTGACCGCGCTCAACGCGCAGATCAAGGTACTGCTCGCCACCGACGCCGCCAAGAAGAGCATCGCCGCCATGGGCGCCGTGCCCGACTATGGCACGCCTGCGCAATATCAGACCTTCATCGAAGCCGAGGCCCTGAAATTCAAGGGCATCATTGATAAGGAAGGCCTGCAGATGGAGGTGAAGTGAGCGACTTCAACTTGACCTGAAGCCGACGAACTTCCCCCACAAAACAAAAACGGCCACCGCCGCTAAAATGGCGATGGCCGTTTTGATATTACGCCGACGCGCTTCTGCGGGCGACGTCTGTAACCGCCCGCAATGCTGGCAGACGCCGGCTCTGTCCGGAACTTCACGCTCGCATAAATCACAGACCGCCAAGCGAACCTCCAGACACGAATGTTGAGGCCGCTATTTCTCTTCTTCCATCGAGAACGCCACGGCGCCATTGGCCGACAGCCGCACCTTGTTGCCCTCGACATCGGCAACGAGACCGCCATCGATGAAATGATGATGACCTTTGTGGCTGCCCTCGCCGCTATCCTTCTTGGTCAGCTTGATGCGGTTGCCTTCGACCTTATCGACAGTCCCGACATGAACGCCATCGGCGCCGATGACTTCCATATGTTCCTTGATTTTTGCGAGCGCGCTCATGTCGTGTTCCTCTGATGTTGGGAACACTGAACGGCTGGGATCGCGTTTGGTTCACTCGCAAAGCTGTGAGCGCGATAGGATCATCCGCCTTTGTTGATCTTTTTAATCTTGGCCTCTTGCGCCTCGATCGCCAGCGTCAATTCCATGATCGCTTTAGACAGCAGCTCGGTGGCTTCCTTCTGGTCCTGCGATTTGGCGGCGCGCAGGGCGAAGTTCTTGGCGGATGACAGGGACATGGTTCTCTCGCGATGATGTTCAATTGTCGCGCGGATTAGCCGAAGGCATCATCCGCCGCAATTCGCTGTGCAATCGACTTACTTCTCGCTGCGGCTGATGATCGCGTAGAGTTCCTCGACAGGCACAGGTGACGCCACGTTGAACGTCTCGTCGAGCACTTGCCGCAATTCGCTCGCACTCTCGAGCATCCGCGTCGAGATCTGCTCCCCACCCCGCGCCTCGACGATCAGATGGCGATTGACCAGCTTGAACCGGCGATCACCGGTGACTCGTTCCATCACCAGCGTGGTCGGAAATGGCACCGCCGGATTGGTCGATGTGTACCAGTTGCCGAGTTCGTAGTCGGACTGCAGTTGCGGGATGAGATCGAACACATACATGGTCCGCCAGCCACCGGACCGCTTCGCAGCCAGCCAAAGCCGCCCGTCGATATCCGTTATTTTATAGGTGCCCATCGCCGTGGTCTGCTCCATATCGGCGACGAGTTGCAGCGGCGCATCGAGCACGCAGGCACCGAAGCCGGCATCCGCGAGATAAGGTCTATCCGGCAGATCGACCTTGAGGAGCATATGCGTTTTCGGACCCAAAGGGCTGTCTGGCGGCGAATTCCAGCGCACGCGTCCACCGAGACCGGTGACCTTGAAGCCGATGGCCTCCAGCGCGGCCCGGAGCACAGCGTTATGTTCATAGCAGTACCCACCGCGGCGACTGTCGACCAGCTTGCGCTGCAGCGATGGCAGATCCAGATCGACCGGACGGCGCAACAGCGGATTGATTCCCTCGAACGGAATGGCGCTGACATGCGCCGCATGGATCGCCGTCAGCGTTGCGAGATCTGGCGCGGGTTTGCCGGTGAAACCGATCCGTTCGAAATAGCGATCGAGTTGAAACACGTCAGTCATCGGGGTCAGCTTTTCGTCCCGTATTTCCGAGCAAAATCGCGAGCAGTCCGGGCGAGGCACACGGCCGCCTGCCCCTGATACATGGTGCCGTCCTTTGCGGCGATTTTACTGCATTTCGCCCGCGCTTTCTCGTACGCGGCTTTTGTGGCTGGCAGCGCTTTCGGCAGGAAACGCGGTTCGCATTTGGTCAGCACCGTCTCGGACAGCGCGTTGTCGGCGGTCGATCCGAGTTGGCAGAGATCGAGAATCCGAAAAGCACCCTCACAGCTGAACTCGGCCTTGACAGCGGCTGTCACCGCGTTGGCCAAGCCGCCGGCTTTGGCAGCGGCGTCATCATCGATGGGACATTTGGGGGCAGTGAGCGCTGGCGTTGCGAACATGCAGCTTGCAAATACAGTCAAAACGATCCTGCGCATCATGTTCATCTTTCAATGGCAAAAGAAAATCCCGCGGGTTACCGCGAGATTTTTGCATTGGCCTGTTGGGCCGTCCAGCCTGAAGCTGATGCTAAACGCGCAAGCAGAGTTCACGATAAATGTTCGAAAGGAAACTGACCACAATCGGCAGGGTGAAAAAAGTCACGACGATATGTATTTGCATCGCGAGGATATCCACGTTCCGGGCATCAGGGAAATGCTCGTTTGCGAAAAGCGCCTCAAGCGGGTCGTCATAGCGCTCGATCCCGAAAACTTGCAGAACGCCAAGGAGGAGAATTCCTGGCGGCATCACGCAAGCGCACAGACCGACGATCAACTTCAAAGTGTTGCGTCGCGTCTTCTGCCAGCTTTTCAGGAATGAAAACACCCTGTTCCCGGTCGCTTGAGCTGGCAATACCAGACACAGTCTCACAAAGGCGATGAGGCAAGCGGCCAACATGCAAAAGAGCAAGCAGGTCAGCAGCACATCGAGCCAGATTGGGAGTTCTAGCGTCAGGTCACTCTTGGCGAGGGGCAAGGCGACTGCTGGCGGAATGACGGCAATGAGCGCAATCACCAGAAAAGCCCCCAGATATTGCCATGGCGCCTCGGTCAAGAAGAGCAGACCGGGACATGTGATCTGCTGCTGCAGAATGATCTTTCGGTGCCACTGAACAGCAATGTCGATATATGCCAACGTCAACACAATGACAGCGGATGTATACAATCCGGAAGCGACGATAACAGAGTGAGCGCTCGCAGTTTCGGGAGCGCCGGATTGAAGTCGTTGGTGGATATCAGCAGCCACCGACCATCGGAGCGCATCCGCCAATCCCATAACGGGAAGAAGTACGAGGAGCCAAAGCCAAACTGCGCGAACCACGTCCGAAAATTGGCGGAAGCACTCCGCATAGGAGCGTCTGATCGTCGGCCAAAGCACGAGGGCGACGGATGAACTACCCTCGTTTGCCGAAATAGCTGTCGTGCTCATGAGCGCTCCCAGCAGTTCGCCGAACGGCATTCATATCAAAATAAACCACCTTAAGTTGTAATTTTGTTAAAAGGAAAGCCCCGTGAGACCGACCACGGGGCTTTTGAAGGTTTAGTTCAAATCAAGTTCAGTGCGCCAATATCGCGAGCAGCAGCAGCGCCACGATATTGGTGATCTTGATCATCGGATTCACGGCGGGGCCCGCCGTGTCCTTGTAGGGATCGCCGACGGTATCGCCGGTCACGGCTGCCTTATGTGCATCCGAGCCCTTGCCGCCGAAATGGCCGTCCTCGATATACTTCTTGGCGTTGTCCCAGGCACCGCCGCCCGAGGTCATCGAGATGGCCACGAACAGGCCGGTGACGATGACACCGAGCAGCATGGCGCCGACCGCCGAGAACGCCGCCGACTTGCCGGCCGCGCCACCGCCCGCGATCACATAGATCAGGAAGTACACCACGATCGGCGACAGCACCGGCAGTAGCGACGGAATGATCATCTCCTTGATCGCCGCACGGGTCAGCAGGTCCACCGCCTTGCCGTAGTCCGGCTTGTCGGTGCCCTGCATGATGCCGGGCTTTTCGCGGAACTGACGCCGCACTTCCTCGACGATGGCGCCGGCCGCGCGGCCCACCGCCGTCATGCCCATCGCGCCGAACAGATAGGGCAACAGGCCGCCGAACAGCAGGCCCACCACCACATAGGGATTGTTCAGCGAGAAGTCGGGCGTGACGCCCTGGAAGTACGGGTTCTTCGCGCTGTTTGCGATGAAGAACTTCAGGTCCTCGTTGTAGGCCGCGAACAGCACCAGCGCGCCGAGACCGGCGGAGCCGATCGCATAGCCCTTGGTGACGGCCTTGGTCGTGTTGCCGACCGCGTCCAGCGCGTCGGTGGACTTGCGCACTTCCTTAGGCAAGCCCGCCATTTCGGCAATGCCGCCGGCATTGTCGGTGACCGGGCCGAAAGCATCGAGCGCCACGATCATGCCGGCCAGCGCCAGCATGGTGGTGGTGGCAATCGCGATGCCAAACAGGCCGGCGAGGCTGTAGGTGACGAGAATGCCGGCGATGATGACGATGGCGGGACCTGCGGTCGACTCCATCGAGATGGCGAGACCCTGGATCACATTGGTGCCATGGCCGGTGACCGAGGACTGCGCGATCGACTTCACCGGGCGATAGTCGGTGCCGGTGTAGTATTCGGTGATCCAGATGATCAGGCCGGTGACGACGAGACCCACCACGCCGCATTCGAACAATGCGAAGCCGGTATATTTCACGCCCTCGAGCGCCCCGAAGCCGACCAGCCAGTGAATGGCGATAGCCAGTCCGAACAGCGACAGCACGCCCGTCGCGATCAGCCCCTTATAGAGCGCTCCCATGATCGACTGGCTGGCACCGAGCTTGACGAAGAAGGTGCCGATGATCGAGGTGATGATGCAGATGCCGCCAATCGCAAGCGGCAGCGTCATCATGTTCACCAAGAGCGGCGAGGAGGCGAAGAAGATCGCCGCCAGCACCATGGTGGCGACGGCCGTCACCGCATAGGTCTCGAACAGGTCGGCGGCCATGC
>JASBVG010000120.1 GCA_030147505.1 Tardiphaga sp. | reverse complement strand
TACATGCCGGTCTTCAGGTCGAGGTGGTGCGGACGGCGCAGTTCGCCGGAGTCCTTGTCCTCGACATAGGCAGTGCTCTTGATCGCGTCAGCCGAACGACGCATGCCACGCCGCGACGGCGATGTTTTTCTTCTCGGAACGGCCATAGGAGTATTCCTTGCAACTTCTCTTGCCAGAAAGTCTGGGCGGTGTTTTCGATCGGTGCCCGGTTCCGGGCGGCCAGCACAAAGCGCGCGGGCAAAATCGCTGATAAGGCCGGGCTTATAACGGATGCGTGACGCCAATGCTAGGGCGAGCATTGTGGATTCTTCGGGGAATTTGCCGCTCAACCGCCCCAGCAGCGTCCCAGCTCGGCCGATTGGGCCCTCGCCACATAGCGCGAGGCGAGCCGGCGGACGCCCGGACCCGGCGTCTTGGCGCTTCTGGTCACCGGATTGGGCAGAATCGCGGCCAAAAGGGCCGCTTCCCGGGCTGAAATGTTCGAAACCGAGCGGCCGAAGGCGTAATGGGAACCAGCCTCGGCGCCGAATTGTCCGGTCGGGCCCATTTCGGCGATGTTCAGATAGAGTTCCAGAATCCGCTGCTTGCTGAGGACGAAGTCGATCCAGATTGCCAGCGGGATTTCCAGCCCCTTCCGGATGAAGCTGCGGCCCGGCCACAGGAACAGGTTCTTCGCCACCTGCTGGGTGATGGTGGAGCCGCCGCCGGAAATCTCGCCCTCCTGCGCATCGTCGATGGCGCTCTGGAGCGAGTTCCAGTCGATGCCCTGATGGCTGCAGAACTTGGCGTCCTCGGAGCCGACCACGCTGCGCGGCATGGCCGGGGACATGTTCTTCAGGTCCACCCAGGTCCGCTCCACCGGGGCGCCGGTGATCCAGCGCCAGATCATCAGGGTCGAGACCGGCTGGCCGGTCGCATAGAGCGGGGTGAGCAGATAGGGGATCAGGAGGAGCAGGAGCCCGATCAGGATGAGGCGGCGGACGAGGCGCAAGGGCGGGTTTCCTGCTCACGGCTATCCCGCTGATAAAGCGGGGTTTCCGCACTGTTTTCAAGCCGGTTAAGCTTGCCGCGACCAATCGCGGCGGGACGCCGCAGGCGCAATTGACGTGGGCACTGCCATAGAGGATTGTCCGGCCAAATTGATCTGGAGCTATTCTTAATGTCGACCGGTGCTTCCACCAAAGATTTTGCCTCCCGCCTGGACCAGACCGCAGATGATACCGAAGCCGTCCTGACCAGGGTGCTGGGCGACGGCGTGCTGCCGGACGAGATCGCGCGGCCGAAGCGGCTGATGGACGCCATGCGCTATTCGTCGCTCGGCGGCGGCAAGCGGTTGCGCCCGTTCCTGGTGGTGGAGAGCGCCGCGGTGTTCGGTGTGCATCGCGAGCCGGCGCTGCTGGTCGGTGCGGCCCTCGAATGCATCCATTGCTATTCGCTGATCCATGACGACCTGCCGGCCATGGACAATAGCGACCTGCGCCGCGGCCGCCCGACCCTGCACAAGGCTACCGACGACGCCACCGCGATCCTCGCCGGCGACGCGTTGCTGACGCTGGCTTTCGATATCGTCACCCGTGACGAAATCCATTCCGACGCAAACGTCCGTTTGCTCCTCACCCGCGCCCTCGCCCGGTGCGCCGGTCTCGGTGGCATGGTTGGCGGCCAGATGCTCGACCTCGCCGGCGAAGGCCGGTTCGGCGACAAGGAGCCGGTGGACGTCGCGCGCGTTCAGCAGATGAAGACCGGTGCATTGCTGCGCTATGGCGTCATCGCCGGCGCGCTGCTCGGCCAGGCGACGCCGAAGGAATACAAGGCGCTCGACGATTACGGCCGCGCGCTCGGCGAGGCGTTCCAGATTGCCGACGACCTGCTCGACGTCGAGGCCGATGCGGCGACGCTCGGCAAGCCGGCCGGGGCCGATGCTGCGCTCAACAAGACCACCTTCGTCACCCAGCTTGGTGTCGATGGCGCCAAAAAGCGTGTGGCCGATCTGATCGCGACGGCGGATGCGTCGCTGTCCATCTTCGGCAACAAGGGCGACGTGCTGCGCGCCGCTGCCCGCTTCGTGGCCGAACGCAAGAACTGAGCGAGCAGACATGACGGAGACGGGCAGGGATCTCGACGAACTCCTTGCCCGCTTCCGCAAGATGCCGCTGGCCTGGCGCCTCGTCTATGGACGGCCACGCACCTTTGCGGCACTTGCCATCGGCATCCTGGCTTGCCTGCTGTTGCCGTCATCGCTGCGGCTGGTGACGCGGCTCCTGATCGGCTGGGACACGTTCATCGCCGCCTATCTGCTGCTGGTCTACGGCATGATGTTATCAGGCGGCAGCCAGCATATCCGCCGCAACGCCGCGCTTCAGGACGACGGTAGTTTCGTCATCTTGATGGTCGCCGCCTTCGGCGCCTTTGCCAGTATCGCGGCGATCGTGTTCGAACTCGGCGCCAGCAAGGATGCGGTCGCGCTGTCGCTTGCGATGGTCACCATCGCATCGTCCTGGGCGGCGGTGCACACGACCTTTTCGCTGCACTATGCGCACCAGTTCTATCGCGGGCCGAAGCCCGGCGGATTGGCTTTTCCGGAAGGGGAAAGGCCCGAGAATCCCGATTATTGGGATTTTGTCTATTTCGCATTCGTCATCGGCATGACCGCGCAGACGTCTGATGTCGGCATCACCGACAAATCGATCCGTCGCACCACGGTGGCGCATGGCATCGTGTCGTTCATCTTCAATACGGCGCTGGTCGCGCTGATGGTGAACATCGCGGCGAGTGCATTGTGACGCGAATCTCCCATCTGTGGTCGCCTGGCCAAGCCGGGTGACGACAAGTGAGCGGGCCGGATTGACCTCTTTCCGCATCCGGGCAAAGTGTCGCAGCAACAGGTGCCGCGCGCGTGGAAGCCAGGTTCTCTATTTTCCTCACACTCATCGCGGCGCTCGCCGCCACGGCATGGTTTGCCAAGCGCATCAACATCGCGCCGGCGATCCTGGCGTTGCTCGCCGGCATCGCACTGGCTTTCGTGCCGGGCATGCCGCATCTCGAATTGCCGCCGGATGTCGTGCTGCTGGGAGTTCTGCCGCCGCTGATCTATTCGGCTGGCGTCGCCATGAGCTGGCGCGAATTCCGCTTCAGCCTGCGGCTGATTACGCTGCTTGCGGTCGGTTGCGTGATCTTCACCGCGTGCCTTGTCGCCACCGCCACGCATTACCTGATCGGCCTGCCTTGGGCGGTTGGCTTCCTGCTCGGCGCCATCGTCGCGCCGCCGGATGTGGTGGCTCCGCTTGCGGTTGCGCGCAAACTCGGCCTGCCGCGGCGCTTGCTCGTGGTGCTGGAGGGCGAGGGGCTCGCCAATGATGCGACCACGTTGATCCTCTATCGCTTCGCCGTCGCTGCCATCACCACCGGCGCCTTTTCGCTGCCGAAGGCGGCTGGCACGTTCATCGCCATCCTCGCCTGCGAACTCGCCTTCGGTCTCGTCATCGGCTGGCTCAGCCTGCGCCTGCGTCACCGCGCGCGCGACCCGCAGGTGGAGATCACGCTGTCGCTGCTGACGCCCTATGTCGCCTATCTCATCCCCGAACATTTCGGAGGCTCCGGTGTCATCGCCACCGTCGCCTGCGGGCTCTACATCTCATGGAATGGTCCGCTGCTGATCTCGGCGGCGACGCGCCTGCAGGGCATCTTCTTCTGGGACCTGGTGATTTATCTGGTCGAGGGGTTGTTGTTCCTGATGACCGGCTTCCAGATGCGCGCGCTGATCGAGAAATCGAAAGCGTTTCCGCTCGCCGAGATCGTCGCGGGGACGGCGCTGGTGATGGTCGTCATCATCATCGCGCGCTTCATATGGGTCTATCTCGCCATCTATGTGCCGCGCATGCTGAGCGCGGACCTGCGCAAGCGCGATCCGGCGCCGAACTGGCAATGGACGTTCGTGCTTGCCTTCACCGGCGTGCGCGGCGCCGTCTCGCTTGCGGCCGCGCTGGCGCTGCCCTTCACGCTGATGTCGGGCGAGGCGTTTCCGGCGCGCGACCTGATCCTCTTCATATCGTTCAATGTGATCCTGATCACGCTGGTCGGCTTTGGTCTCTGCCTGCCGCTGGTGGTGAAATGGATGAAAATCGGCGAGATCGGTCGCCGCGAACACATTGCCGAGCATGAGGCCGAATTGCGCGCCCGCCGCGAAGCGCTGGCGAAGGCCCTGGCTTCGCTCGATGCGATGACGGATGATCGCGAGCTTTCGGACGAGGTGGTGAAGATCCTGCGGGCGCGGCATGAGAGCCGATCGAACCAGTTGCCCGATGAACTCGATCCCGAGGTTGATGTCTCTGCACTCGGCACTGATCTGGTGCGTGAGCTGATCAAGGAAGAGCGCAAGTTCATCCACATGCAACTACGCGACGGCAAGATCACCGATGAAAGCCGCCGGCGGATCGAGCGCGATCTCGATCTGGAAGAAGCGGGGCTGATCAACCGGGAGTATCGGCGGATACCGCTGTAGGCGGCGGTGTCAGTTGCAAACGAAAACAGCCGGGCAATGGCCCGGCTGTTTTGATTCAGATTCCGATGGTGCCGCCTACTCAGCCGCGGTCACGATCTCCGGCGCCTTGGTGCCTTTGCCATAGCGCTGGTCGATGTAATCAATCACCAGCGCCTTGAAGTCGGCCGCGATCGTCGGGCCGCGCAGGGTGCGGAATTTCTCGCCATCGACGAACACCGGAGCAGCCGGGCTTTCGCCGGTGCCGGGGAGCGAGATGCCGATATTGGCGTGCTTGGATTCGCCGGGACCATTCACGATGCAGCCCATGACGGCGACGTTGAGATTCTCGACGCCGGGATACTGGGTCTTCCAGGTCGGCATTTCGATGCGGATGAAATCCTGGATCGAGCGTGCCAGTTCCTGGAACGTGGTCGAGGTGGTGCGGCCGCAGCCGGGGCAGGCGGCAACCAGCGGCACGAAGGTCCGGAAACCCATGGTCTGCAGCAGTTCCTGCGCGACCTGCACTTCCAGCGTGCGATCGCCGCCGGGCTCGGGGGTGAGCGAAATGCGGATGGTGTCGCCGATGCCCTGCTGCAGCAGGATGCCGAGCGCGGCCGAGGAGGCGACGATGCCCTTCGAGCCCATGCCGGCTTCGGTCAGGCCCAGATGGATCGCGTAGTCGGAGCGCGCGGCCAGCGTCTGATACACCGCGATGAGGTCCTGCACCGCCGAGACTTTTGCGGAGAGGATCATCTTATTCTTCGGCATGCCGAGTTCTTGCGCGCGCGCGGCCGACAGCAGTGCCGACTGCACCATGGCCTCGCGCGTCACCGCGCGAACGTCCTTCGGATTCGCCGAGAGGGCGTTCTCGTCCATCAGCTTGGTGAGCAGCTCCTGATCGAGCGATCCCCAGTTAGCGCCGATGCGGACGGCCTTGTTGTTCTTGTTCGCGATCTCGATGATGTCGGCGAACTGGCTGTCGCGCTTGCTCTTGAAGCCGACATTGCCGGGATTGATGCGATACTTGTCGAGCGCCGCGGCGCAGGCCGGGTGCTCGGCCAGCAGCTTGTGGCCGATATAGTGGAAGTCACCGACCAGGGGCGTGGTGATGCCCTGCTTGTCGAGGGCTTCGCGGATATGCGGCACGGCGGCAGCAGCCTCGTCGCGATCGACGGTGATGCGGACCATTTCGGAGCCGGCGCGCGACAGCGCTGCGACCTGCTCGATGGTGCCCTTGATGTCGGCGGTGTCAGTGTTGGTCATCGACTGCACGACGATCGGTGCGCCGCCGCCGACGGCGACATTGCCGACCATGACTTGCGTGGTGAGGTGCCGGGGCGCCGGTCCGGCGATATCCGACGGAATTTCGATCTTGTTCATGGGGTCTCGAATATCAGGTTTTAGTGACATTCAGCAATGCGTTAGTGGCCGCGGAGCGCGCCGGTCGGTTAACGAGAACCAGCCCCGCAATGACCAATAGCGCTGCAAAGCCGAAGGCAGGCGTGAGATGATCGTCCAGGATCAAATAGCCCCCCACGA
This sequence comes from Tardiphaga sp., assembly GCA_030147505.1. Classification (GTDB taxonomy): domain Bacteria; phylum Pseudomonadota; class Alphaproteobacteria; order Rhizobiales; family Xanthobacteraceae; genus Tardiphaga. The sequence continues at coordinate 7,508 of JASBVG010000120.1, read as the reverse complement.
CGCCGAATAAAGGGGTGATGAAGGTGAAAGCCGCCAATTTGCTGGCGGAGTAGGTTCTGATCAGGCTGAACCAGAGCAAAAAAGTGAGGCCCACGACCCAAAACGCCTGAAATGCCAGCAGCGAGATGGTGAGGGTCCCCGGAACCGCGGGAATCTGTTCGCCCGCCACAAGCGCGGCGATCCCAAGGATCGGAACCGAGAGGCCAACCTGGTATCCCAATGCCTTCTCGGGAGCTACGTTGATCAGCCTGGTGCGCTTCACCACCAGTGTCGTTGCCGCCCACATGGCCGCACCCGCAATCATCAGGGCATCGCCGAGCAGGACGCTCGGGGTGACATTCGGCTGCGGAACGCCGATGGCGACCGCGACGCCGGCGAAACTCACAGCGAGACCGGTCCATTGCACGGCGCGAAGCCGCTCGCCGAGCAGCTGGTAGGCGCCGAAGGCAACGAAGAATGGCATCGTATAGAGAAAGACCACGGCCCGGCTCGCCGATGTCAGTTCGAGTCCGTGATAGATCAGCAGGAATTCGAAGCCGAAGATCGCGCCAACGAACAGGCCGGCGCCCAGCGTGCTGTCGCGCTCGAACAGCTTCACGCCGCGAAATCTGGCGATGGCGAGGATCACGAGCAGCGCGCCGGCGGAGCGGATCGCGGCCTGGGTGTAAGGCGGGATCTCGCGCAGCACCAGCTTGATGGCGATCTGGTTGAAGCCCCAGGTGAGGCAAAGCATGAGCACAAGGGCGATGGCGCCGACGGTCAGCGGGCGTCCGCCGGGCGGGATGGGACTTGGCTCTGCCGACATTGAACCTCGGTCCGGCTTGTCGCCGTGTTGTTATGTGCGGCTCAGTGTTGGCAATGAGCGCAGGTGCCTGTGATTTCCACAACAGACAGCTTTGGCGTAAAGCCTGTCAAGCGCGCGGCGTCATTGAGGCTCTGTGCGACATGTGCTGCCGGGACTTCGCCGACCGATCCGCATTTGTCACAGATCAGGAAGGCGACCATCGATGTCGTGCCGTGATCGTGCACGCAGGCGAGGAAGGCATTGCGGCTCTCGATACGATGCACGAGGTCGTTGGCCATCAGGAAATCGAGCGCGCGATAGATCGTGATCGGCGCCGGCCGGGAGACCGTCTTGGCCAGTTCCTCGATGATCTCATAGGCGCCGAGCGGTCGGTGGCTCGCAAGCAGCGCCCCGAACACCTGCCGGCGGATCGGTGTCAGCTTCTGGGAGCGCCTGGCGCAGACCTGTTCGGCATGACGGAGCGCGTCCGCCGTGCAGCGGTCGTGATCATGGTCCGGGGCAGGAAATGTGGGCTTCGGCGCGTTCATGGCTTGTAATGTAGTCGCTTCCGAGCTGTTCGCCCATGGCGCCGATCAAAAGCCCACCAAGAAGACGTGGACGTTCCGATCCATGCGCCCAGTGCATGCCTGCGACACTTTAGCACGGGGTAGTCGAGAATATAAGCTAGCTTATTTTATGCGAGCTTAGGGAGCATACCGATGTCTTGCGAACCCGATACGGGCACAGATTTCCTGTCCGCCTTGTTCGAGACCCAGCGCATGTTACGGCAGCTCGCCGACAAGAAGGCGCGCCATCTCGGCATGACCCGCGCCCAATGGGCGGTATTGGCCAAGGTTGAGCGCAATGAGGGGCAGAAACAGACCGAGCTCGCGGATGCCATGGAGATGGCGCCGATCAGTTTGACCAGGTTGATCGACAGACTGTGCGACAGTGGCCTGATCGAGCGCCGCAGCGATGACGCTGACCGGCGCATCAAGCGGCTGTATCTCACCGCAACTGCGCGCCCCTTGATGGCGAAGCTCGGCGTGTTGCGCGGCGATCTCATGCAAGTGGCATTCGCGGGGGTGAGCGAGGCCGACATGAATCAGCTCGTCGATCACCTCGAAACCATCAAAGACAACATCCGTGCTGCGCTGAATCCCACAGCCGCCAAGACCAAGGAACGAGCCTATGAACAAGTCAGCGGCTGATCCCGTACTGAAGTTTCCCGACAAGGATCCGTCCGAGGGTGATGCCGGAGGCGCCGCGACCAAAGAGCGCCGGGGCATGAAGGGCTTTCTGACACGCTACCGGCGCCCGCTGTTGCTTGTCGTGCTGCCTGCCGTCGTTCTTGTCGGCGGTTTTGCCTTCTATCTCTCTGGCGGTCGTTACGTTGGCACGGACGATGCCTATGTCGGCGCGCAGAAAGTGCTGATCACGCCCGAGATTGCCGGCAAGGTCTCGCGCGTCGTCGTGCGCGAGGGCCAGCATGTGAAGGCTGGCGATACGCTGTTCGAGATCGATCCGGTGCCGTTCCAGCTTGCCCTGCAACAGGCGCAGGCGAAGCTCGATGACGCCAAGGTGTCGTTCGCGACACTGAAATCCAACATCAAGTCGTATGGCGACATGCTGGAGCTTGCGAAGCAGGGCGTCGAGCTGAAGCAGCGCGATGTGGAGCGCAAGACGACGCTGGTGAAATCGAATTCCGGTTCGCAGCTCGATCTCGACACCGCGACCACCAACTATGTGGTGGCGCGTGCCCAGCTCGAATTGCTGCAGCAGCAGCTCGGCACATCCAGGGACAAGCTGCTCGGCAATCCCGATCTGCCGCTCGAGCAGTTCCCGGCCTATGCGCAGGCCAGGGCGGCGCTTGGCGATGCGCAGCGTAATCTCGATCATACCGTGCTGAAGGCGCCGATCGACGGCGTCGCGACACAGGTCGACAACATTCAGCTCGGCCGCTTTGTTGCGGCTTCGACGCCGATCCTTACGGTGATCGACGACGCGCGCCCATGGGTCGATGCCAATCTGAAGGAATCCGACCTGACTTATGTGACGGTCGGGCAGAAGGTGGATATCGAGGTCGATGCCTTCCCGAACCACGCCTTTCACGGCACCGTCGGTTCGCTCAGCCCCGGCACCGGCGCGCAATTCGCGATCCTGCCACCGCAGAACGCCACGGGCAATTTCGTCAAGGTTGTGCAGCGCGTGCCGGTGCGCATCTATCTCGACTACAGCGATCCTGCCGTGAAGAAGCTGAAGGCCGGCATGAGCACCTACACGACCGTCGACACCGAGCATCGCCGCTCGCTGGCGGGGCTGTTCGGCCTGTCATCGGCGAAGGCGGCTCAGGACTGATCGACAGAGGCTGATTCCATGACGACGTCAGTGCCATCCCCGAGCGCCGTCCCCGGCTTTCGCCGCAACATGGTGACGGTCTGCGCCATGACCGCGACCATCATGCAGGCGCTCGACACCACGATTGCCAATGTGGCTCTGCCCTACATGCAGGGCTCGCTGTCGGCGTCGCAGGATCAGGTCAACTGGGTGCTGACCTCTTACATCGTTGCTGCCGCCATCATGACCGCTCCGGTGGGCTTCATCGCCAACCGGTTCGGCCGCAAGAAGGTGTTCATCGTCTGCTCCGCCGGCTTCACGCTTGCTTCGGTGCTGTGCGGCCTTGCGCAGGATATCACGCAGATGGTCGGCTTCCGCCTCTTGCAGGGCGTGTTCGGCGCTGCGCTGGTGCCACTGTCGCAGGCGGTGATGCTGGACAGCTACGCGCTGCATGAGCGCGCCAAGGCGATGTCGATCTGGGGCATGGGCGTGATGCTCGGCCCGATCATGGGACCCTCGCTCGGTGCCTGGCTCACCGAGACCTATTCCTGGCACTGGGTGTTCTTCGTCAATCTGCCGTTCGGCATCGTCACGGTGGCCGGCCTGATCGCCTTCATGGACGAGACCGAGCTGAACCTGAAGCTGAAATTTGACTGGTTCGGCTTCCTCGCGCTGGCCGTCGGCATCGGCTCGATGCAGCTCGCGCTCGATCGCGGCGAGCAACTCGGGTGGCTGGAGTCGAACGAGATCGTCATCGAGGCCATCGTCGCGATCATCGGCTTCTATTATTTCTTCGCGCATTCCTTCACGACATCGCGGCCCTTCATCCAGTTCGCCATCTTCAAGGACAAGAACTTCGTCGGTGGCTGCATCTTCATGTGTGTGATGGGCCTCGTGCTCTATTCGACCATGTCGCTGTCATCGCCGTTCCTGCAGAATGTGATCGGTTATCCGATCCTCACCGCGGGCCTGCTGCTGGCCACGCGCGGTTCCGGTACGTTCGTCGCAATGATGCTGGTCGGGCGCCTGATGAAATACATCGAGGCGCGGACGCTGATCATGGCGGGCATGACGCTGCTCTCGGTGTCGATGTACTTTACGGCGAAGTGGACCGATCAAACCGGCGTGCCGGAATTCATCATTGTCAGCGTGGCGCAGGGCTTTGGACTCGGGCTGGTGTTTGTGCCGCTGTCGACAGTGGCGTTTCTGACGTTGCCCAATCATCTGCGCACCGACGGCACGGCGATGCTGACGCTGCTGCGTAACGTTGCGAGTTCGGTGGGCATTTCCATCGTGATCGCGAATCTCACCTCAGGGACGCGCATGGCCCATGCGGTGCTGGTCGAGCATGTCACGCCTTTCAACAATGCGCTGCAGATGCCCAATGTGACCGGTGCGATCAATCTTGCCACCGATGCCGGCCGCGCGATGATGGATGCCATCGTGACCCTGCAGGCGACGATTATCGCTTTCGGGCTGGACTACCAGCTCATCATGCTGGTGACGCTGTGCGCGATCCCGATGGCGCTGATCATCGGCTCGTCCAAGGCGCAACTGCGTGCGCAAGCGGCGAAGCCTGGCGGTGATGAGCATCCGGCGGTGATGGAGTAGATAGAACTCCAGTGGAAATGGAATCCCTCCTTCAAGCAGCGCAGCTGCGCAGTGGGGAGGGTGGCGCGTAGCGCCGGGTGGGGACTCTCCCCACGGGACGTCGGAGTATGGGGAGACACCCCACCCGTCCCGTCTCGAAGCTCGCTGAACGCTCGCTTCGATCCACCCTCCCCAGTCGCCGCGCTCCGGGGAGGGAGAAGCAAGATCACACGTCGAAGAACACCGTCTCGTTATCCCCCTGCAGGTGCACGTCGAACCGATAGACCCCCGCTGCCGTCTTCTTCGCGATCAGTGTCGTGCGGCGATCTTCCGGCACCAGCTGCATGACGGCATCGCCTGCCGTCGCCGCTTCATCCTCGAAATAGATGCGTGTCATCGACTGCATGGTCATGCCGCGGCCGAACACCGCCATCACGATATGCGGTGCCTGTGGCTTGCCATCGATCCCCGGTACGCTGCCCGGCTTCACGGTGTCGAAAGAATACTCGCCCGCATCCGTCGTGCCGGAGCGGCCGAAACCGCGCCAGCTCGAGTTCGGAATTCCGCGAGAATCCTGCGGATCGGCGAAGCGGCCCTGCGCGTCGGCCTGCCAGATTTCCAGCACGGCATCGGGCACTACCTTGCCGTCGCCGTCATAGATCACGCCTTCGATGCGGATCTTGTCGCCTGACACGTCGGGGGTCAGCAGATTGTTGGTGAAGGCGTCGTTCCAGGCATATTTGCCGTTCGGCGTCAGGCCATAGGCGTAGAACGGGCCGACGGTCTGCGACGGGGTCAATCCGGGCATCAGTGATTCTCCGTCGGCGTCGCGTTGCGGCCGCGCAGGATGATGTTGAAGCGATAAGCCAGCGCCCAGCCGGGTTCGGTGGTGTCGAGATCGAATTCCGACACCATGCGCAGACGTGCCTTCTCATCCGTCACCGAGTTGAAGATCGGATCGAACGGGAACAGCGGATCGTTTGGGAAATACATCTGCGTCACGAGGCGCGAGATGAAGGAATGACCGAACACCGAGAAATGGATATGGGCGGGGCGCCAGGCATTGTGGTGGTTGCCCCACGGATAGGCGCCCGGCTTGATGGTGACGAATTTGTAGTTGCCCTTGTCGTCGGTCACCGCGCGGCCGGCGCCGGTGAAATTCGGATCGAGCGGAGCGGGGTGCTGGTCCCAGACATGCACGTAGCGGCCGCAGGCATTGGCCTGCCAGAGTTCGACCAGCGTGTTCGGCACGCCGCGGCCGCCCTCGTCCATCACGGTGCCGTGGACGATGATGCGCTCGCCGAGCGGCTCGCCGGCATGCATGGTGGTGAGGTCATGATCGCCGGGGCGCACGGTTTCGTGGCCGTAAACGGGACCGGTCAGTTCCGATAGCGTGTGCGGCATCAGGATGCGCTGCTTCTGCGGTGCGCGCTTGATGGTGCTCTTGTAGCCGGGTGAGAGGCGCGGCGCGTGCGCCGCATTGCTCTCGACGGGATAGATTAGCGTCATGCTCGTTTCCCCTTGGGGCCGCCGCGGGGACCGCGGCGGCATTCTTGGACGTGGTAGTCGTTAGTTCAGTTTCTCGATCGCCATGGCGACGCCCTGGCCGACGCCGACGCACATGGTGGCGAGCGCGAGCTTGCCGCCGCGCTTCTCCATGCCATGCACGGCGGTGAGCGCGAGGCGGGCGCCGCTCATGCCGAGCGGGTGACCGAGCGCGATGGCGCCGCCATGCGGGTTCACGAAGTCAGCATCTTCCTTGACGCCGAGCTGGCGCAGCACCGCGATGCCCTGCGAGGCGAAGGCTTCGTTGAGCTCGATCAGGTCGAAGTCGCTGATCTTGAGGCCAAGGCGTTCCATCAACTTCTGCGTAGCCGGCACCGGGCCGATGCCCATGATGCGCGGCGCGACACCGGCCGAAGCGAGGCCGAGGATGCGCGCCCGCGGGGTGAGGCCATACTTCTTCACGGCGGCGGCCGAAGCGAGGATCATGGCGGCGGCGCCGTCATTGACACCCGAAGCGTTGCCGGCGGTGACGGTGCCGTCCTTGCGCACGATCGGCTTCAGTTTGCCCAGGCCTTCCAGCGTGGTTTCGGGACGCGGATGTTCGTCCTTGTCCACGGTGATCGGGCCGGCCTTGCCGCCCGGCGCCTGCACGGCGATGATTTCCTCGGCGAAATAGCCGGAAGCGATCGCCTTGCCGGCACGCTGCTGTGAGTTGATGGCGAAGGCGTCCTGGTCGGCGCGGGAAATCTGGAAGTCCTGCGCGACGTTCTCGCCGGTTTCCGGCATCGCATCGACGCCGTATTGCGCCTTCATCAGCGGATTGATGAAGCGCCAGCCGATGGTGGTGTCGAAAATTTCCGACTGGCGGGAGAAGGCTTCCTGCGCCTTGCCCTGCACGAACGGGGCGCGGGTCATGGATTCGACGCCGCCGGCGATGGCGAAATCGATTTCGCCGGCGCGGATGGCGCGGGCGCCGGCGCCGACCGCATCGAGGCCGGAAGCGCAGAGACGGTTCAGGGTCTGGCCGGGAACGCTTTCCGGCAGGCCGGCGAGGAGGGCGGCCATGCGGGCGACGTTGCGGTTGTCTTCACCGGCCTGGTTGGCGCAGCCGAAGAAAACCTCGTCGATTTCTTCCCATTTGACGTTCGGATTGCGCTCTTTCAGCGCCTTGATCGGAGCGGCGGCGAGGTCGTCGGCGCGGACCTTGGCGAGCGAGCCGCCGAAACGGCCGATCGGGGTGCGCACGGCGTCGCAAATAAACACATCGCTCATCATCTTCCTCCTGGGCTGC
>JASBVG010000116.1 GCA_030147505.1 Tardiphaga sp. | reverse complement strand
GGATCGGCGCGCTCGGTTACACGATCCAGCGCCCGACCGAGGACCGCTTCCTGATGACCCGCGAGGAGCTGGAGAACAAGATCGCCGTGCTTCTGGGCGGGCGCGCGGCCGAGAAGGTGATCTACGATCATCTCTCGACCGGGGCTGCGGACGATCTGGTGAAGGCCACCGACATCGCCCGCGCGATGGTGGCGCGCTACGGGATGGACCCCGATCTGGGTCATGTGAGTTACGACAGCGAGCGACCGGGCTTTCTTGGCACCGGCGATCAGTCGTCCTGGCTCAACCGCCGCTACAGCGACGCCACTGCCGAGCGGATGGACGCGAAGGTGCGCGACATCGTCGATGGGGTCTTCGAGCGCACGGTGGCGTTGCTGACGGCGAACCGCGCCCTGCTGGACGAGACCGCGCAGCGACTGCTGGAGAAGGAGACGCTGGACGAGACCGACCTTGCGGAGGTTCAGGGCAAGGTCCAACCGGCCCGGGACAAGGCGGTTTGATCCACGTCATATCTGCGTCACGCATTTCAATGTGTAGTCGTGACAATTTCAACTTGAGGGAGCCCAAAAAATGGCGAACGGAAAATGCGATATCTGCGGCCGCCCGGCGACGGCGCGCGTGCGGGCCTCGATCAACGGCAAGACGCAGGACATGGAGCTTTGCGACCAGCATTACCGCGAGATGGTGCGCCGGTCGGGCCGCAGCGCCTCGCCGCTCGAATCGCTGTTCGGGAGGTCTTCGCTGTTCGACGAGTTCTTTGGCGACAGCGGCTTTGGCAGCCTCTTCGGGGACAGCCCGATGCGGGGCCGCTCTGTGGGCGCGACGGATACCGGTGGCGACGTCGGGGATGACGATGTGGTGGACGCGACCTTCGGCGGCGAAGCGCCGCGCCGCGGAGCCCGCCGGGGCGGCGGCGGGCAGACGATCGCCGACCGGTTGAGCGAACAGGGCAACAAGCTGTTGCAGGCGGCGGCGCAGAAGGCGGGCGAGTTCGGTCGCAACGAGGTGGATACCGAACATCTGCTGCTGGCGCTGACAACGTCGGATGTCGTGCGCACGATCCTTGAGCAGTTCAAGATCGATGCGGATGATCTTGCCCGCCAGATCGAGAAAGAGGCCAAACACGGCGAGGGCAAGACCGAGGGCGAGATCGGTGTCAGCCCGCGTCTCAAGGACGCGCTGAACCGCGCCTTCATCGCCTCGAACGAGCTTGGCCATTCCTATGTCGGGCCGGAACATTTGCTGATCGGGCTCGCCGAAGAGGGCGAAGGCCTCGCGGCGGCGATGCTGCGCAAGCTGGGGCTGACGCCGCAGGCGCTGCGCCAGCAGGTGACGAAGGTGGTCGGCAAGGGTGCCGAGGAAGGCCGCGTCGACACTCCGTCGAACACCCCCGATCTCGACCAGTTCAGCCGCGACCTCACCAAGGCCGCGCGCGAGGGCAAGCTCGATCCGGTGATCGGTCGCGCTCGCGAGATCGAGACGACGATCGAGGTTCTTGCGCGGCGCAAGAAGAACAACCCCGTGCTGATCGGCGAGCCCGGCGTCGGCAAGACCGCCATCATCGAGGGGCTCGCCCAGCGGATCGTGGCCGGCGAGGTGCCCGAGGCCCTGCGCGACAAGCGGCTGGTTGAACTGAACATCAACTCGATGGTCGCAGGGTCCAAGTATCGCGGCGAGTTCGAGGAGCGCGTGCAGAAGATCCTCAAGGAGATAACCGAGGAGAAAGACAACCTCATTCTCTTCATCGACGAGATCCACACCATCGTCGGCGCCGGCCAGGGCGGCGGCGAGGGCGGACTTGACATCGCCAACACATTCAAGCCGGCGTTGGCGCGCGGCGAGTTGAACCTGATTGGCGCGACAACGCTCAACGAATACCAGAAATACATCGAGAAGGACGCCGCACTCGAACGCCGCTTCCAGCCGGTCTATGTGGACGAGCCCACGGTCGCACAGACGATCATGATTCTGCGCGGGCTGCGCGACACGCTCGAAAGCCACCACAAGGTGACGATCACCGACGAGGCGATCATCGCCGCCGCAGAGCTTTCGGATCGCTATATCACCGGTCGCTTCATGCCCGACAAGGCGATCGACCTGATCGACCAGGCCGCGGCGCGGGTGAAGATCTCGGCCACTGCGCGGCCCGTGGACGTGCAGGAGCTCGAAGCCGAGGTCGCGCAGATCAGGCGCGAACAGGACTATGCCGCCGCGCGCAAGCAATTCGACCGGGCGGCCGAGCTGAAGAAGGAACTGGAGGCCAGGCAGACGGAGCTCGACGAGCTGCTGGAGGTATGGAAACGCGATCAGGCTTCGGCGACCGCCGAGGTGCGCGCCGATCACGTCGCCCAGATCGTCTCGAAGATCACCGGGGTTCCGGTCACCGAACTGACCACCGAGGAGAAGGACAAGCTCCTCAAGCTCGAAGACAAGCTGCACGAGCGCGTCATCGGCCAGGAAGAAGCGATCCACGCCGTGGCCGATGCGGTGCGTCTCGCGCGCGCGGGTCTGCGCGAAGGCTCCGGTCCGACTGCGACCTTCCTGTTCCTCGGGCCGACCGGCGTCGGCAAGACGGAACTGGCCAAGACGCTGGCCGAGGTGATCTTCGGTGATCAGGATGCGCTTCTCAGGATCGACATGTCGGAATATGGCGAGCGTCACGCGGTGGCACGGTTGGTCGGCGCGCCTCCGGGCTATGTCGGCTATGACGAGGGGGGCCAGCTGACCGAAAAGGTCCGCCGCCGGCCCTATTCGGTGGTGCTGCTCGACGAGATCGAGAAGGCGCATCCGGATGTCTACAACATCCTGCTTCAGGTGTTCGACGACGGGCGTCTGACCGACGGCAAGGGGCGCGTCGTAGACTTCACCAACACCATCATCATCGCCACCTCGAACCTCGGTTCCGACATCATCCAGCGCAACCTACAGAAGCGCGGCACGAAGGAGTTCGACGAGGCAAAGCAGAAATCCGAACTGATGGACGTGCTGCGCGGTCATTTCCGGCCCGAATTCATCAACCGGATCGACGAGATCATCGTCTTCCACTCGCTGAACCAGTCGGAGATCCGCCAGATCGTCGAATTGCAGTTGAACCGGGTGAAGCGCACCGCGATGACCCAGGGCGTCGAACTCGAATTCGACACCAGCGTGGTCGATCATTTCGGTGCCGTCGGCTTCCGCCCCGAATTCGGCGCCCGCGAGCTGCGCCGGCTGATCCGGTCGGAGCTGGAGACCGAGTTGGCCCGCGAGATGCTCTCCGGGCGGATCGAGGATGGTGACAAGGTCCGCGTCGCCTGGTCGGAGGACGAACAGAGGGTCGTGTTCGAAAAGATCGTAAAGGACACCGGTGACGACAGCCCGGACGATCCGGCCCAAGCCGGGATCGGCGAGTCCAGCGAAGTTGCCGAAAACAAGACGGACGTTCCGAAGCCCAGCGTTGGGGATGAGGTGCAGTCCAAGGACGACAAGTCCGCCGAGTGACAGCGCAAAAGACTGGCCCGGCGCGATATCGGTCGCGCCGGACCATCTCTTCGGAGAGTTATAGGAAGGTCCACGGCATGAACGTCATTAGATCATTCCGCAATCTCGACCGGCACGGCCAACAGCGCGCGCCTGAGGTCATCGAGGAAGAGGTGCGGCAACTTGAACCGCACCTTGCGCGCTTTCGCGAGGATCTGGTCCGGCTCGAAGTCGTTGCCTCGCAGACGAGGGGCAAGAAGCGCATCAAAATCAGCCTGCGCCTGCAACTGCCGTCGGGCGTGATCGTGGCGCGGGAAGAGGGATTCGAGATCGAGCCTGTCCTGCGCAAGACCTTTGCCGACCTGCGCCACCAGGTCGATCGGCATGTGGCGCGCCTCAAGCACGAGCCTGAATACAAGCGCCCCGCCCGCCGGCGCCGGATCGGCGCCCCGCTGCCGCCCGCGCGGGATGCGGCGGAAGCGGACCGGCGCCAGCTCTTCTTTGACCTGATCGAGGATCATCTCGATACGGTTTACGATACCGTCAGGCGCGAGTTGACCTATCTGGAGTGTAGCGGGTCTGTGCCGGCTGGCTACCTGAGCGTTCGCGATATCGTCGATGCGACGATCCTCAAGGGGCTGGCCCGCTTCGAGGATCGGCCTTCGGAGTTTTCCGTCGGCGACTGGCTGAAACGGCTGGCTTTTCAGACCATCGAGGAAGAATCCCGCGCCGCCCGCCGCGCCGTGCCTGAGGATGCCGCCTCCATCGAGGCGGAACCCAAGGCCCCGGCGGAGGATCCGACCGAGGCGGATCAGGCGATGTTCGAGTTCTACCAGCCCGACGAAGTGCTGATGCTGGAGGACCTCATCGCCGACGACGGCGGCACAGACCCCGAGAGCCAAGCGGATCGGCATAAGATCGCCATGGTGCTGCACCGGGCAATCGCCGATCTTCCGTCGGTCGAACGCCGCGTTCTCTATCGGCTCCACCTCGACAACGCTACGATCGCGGAGACGGCAGACCTTTTCGGCCTGACCGAGGCAGAGGTCGCGGAGATCGCAGAAAATGCGGGCGCGACACTACGCGCGAGGCTTGCCGAAGCCGGGTTGGTCAGAGAACCATCAGGCCGCGCGCCCGTCCAACGGGAAATCGCTCACACGCAGCGTCTGCCTCAGCCGATCGAGGATCGCCGCCGCTTGGCCGCCGCCCTAACCGGCGAGGAGGTCGGCTCCGACACCTTACATGGAACTGAATAGGAGATCGACCAATGACCACAGCCTCTGAAAACCCGACCGACAAGATGCAGGACATGCTGTGCAGCCTGTCCCGGAATTGGTGGGCATTCGTGTTACGCGGCGTGCTCGCATTGATCATCGCAGTGCTAGCCTTCGTCATGCCTGCGGAATCGCTTCTGGCGCTCACGCTGGTCTTCGGCGCGTTCGCCTTTGCCGACGGCGTGTTCGGCCTCGTCGCCGCGATACGTAACATCCGCAAGGGCGAACGCTGGGGCTGGCTGATGTTCAGCGGCATTCTGGGCATCGCCACGGGCGTCGTCGTGGTTGTCTCGCCTTTTGTCGCGACGCTTGTGCTTGCGACATTCCTCTGGGCCAGCATCGCCTTCTGGTCCGTGTTCTCGGGTGCCCTCGAGATCGCGGCAGCGATCCGCCTGCGAAAGGAAATCGACGGCGAAATCTGGCTGATCCTAAGCGGCCTTCTCTCGGTCGTTCTCGGTGTCGTCGTGACCTGGATGCTGCTGACGCGCCCGGTCGAAAGCTTCCTCGCGCTCGGCTGGCTGATCGGCTTCTACGCCGCGTTCTTCGGGGTGATGATGATCCTCCTCGGGTTACGGCTTCGCAAGGCGGATCGTTCGGACGGTGCGGCCTTCGATGACGCTCCCCCATCGGCAAAGGCGTGAGGTGCCCTGTGATGCATGACGGGCGACTTGCCGGCGAGGAGCACGATTTCACCCGATGGGACGAAACGATCTTCGACCGTTGCCTGAGCACCGGCTTCAATCCGTTCGGCAGCGGTCCGACGCCAATCTTCCTGCGGCACCGGGACGCAGAGGCGCCGGACGCCGATGCAAAGCCGTGCATGCCACCTGACACCGAAAATGCGAGGTGCTGATGTCGAACCGCCTGCCTGACTTGGCATTTGCTGGTGCGGCCGCTGCCTTGGGCATCGGAATCCTTTTCGTTTTTCGTTCGATGTATCTTGCCGAAGACATACTGCCTTTCGCGCAGGAGATGACGCTCATCTTCCTCGGCGCTGTCGTGACGATCATTCTGACCGCGGCGCTTCTCAATCGCCAGACCGATCTCGAGCTTCGCAAGGAAGGAAGGGTCATCATCCTCCAGCAGCAATGCGACATTTACATGGCCTGTATCGAGAAGGTCGCAGAGATCGTGGAAACCGCAAGGCACGATGCGAAGCTGATCGATGAACTGCGTGTTCTCAGCCACAAGCTGGCTGTGGTCGCGAGTGCAGGGGTCGTGTCCAGCTTCGAGCAGGTACTGGAGAGCTTGCAGTCCGGTTTTGCTGACGGCACGCTCTCGGACGGGGACGGAGAGGGCGTGATGAATGCCGTCGCCGATCTCACGATAGCGATGCGGTCGGACGTCCTGCACGCTGCTGCCTTTCCTTCGCAGAACACCGAACGCGCCGTTCGCCTGAATTCGAGGCGAATGGAAAAACTCGACGATCTCGAACGTCACCTTCTCGTATCCACCGACACCCGGGAGAACTGATATGCGCGGCCATAATCGTCCACCATTCCCGCCGAAAATTCCCGGAACCGATCTGCCATCCTGGGACGTGCCGACGGCAATCATCTACCGTCCTGCCCGTTCCGCGATGACATCGGCGCCTCGGCCCAACTACTGGGTCCTGGAGTTCGAGCCGTCCCGGCCGCCGCAGATCGACCCGCTGATGGGACATACCTCCAGCGACGATCCCTATCGCCCGATCCGGCTGAAATTCCCCGACCGCGATAGCGCCGTGGACTTCGCAGAGCGGCAGGACTGGCATTATGTCGTGCGCGAGGACGCCCCGCACCGCACCGCGCCCAACCCCTGGCGGGGGCAGGAAAGGCACCGACTCTACAAGGGGGCCGATGCGCCGGGGGCCTTTCGGGTCTCCTCCGGCACGGGTCAGGGGCATTCGGACCACCGCCTGCGAAGGGCGGTCGATCAAGATGGCGCGCGGGATCTGTCCGGGACCGATGATCGCCCGCTCGATCCGGTGCTTGAGGCCGATCTCGAATCCTTCCCCGCTTCTGATCCGCCGGCCTGGACGGGCGTGACCGTCGCGGCGGGGCGGCGCAAGACGTGACGCCCCGCCTGCGGAGCTGATACTTTACCATAACCCAACCGAGGAGAGATGGAATGTCCAACGCCAAAACCATCGATAACCTGAACAAGGCGCTCAGGATGGAGATCAGCGCCACACACCAGTATCAGCTTCATGCCCATGTCCTGGAGGACTGGGGCCTTGTCGGTCTCGCCGCGCAGATGCGCGAGGAACAGACCGAGGAAGGCGGCCATTCCGACCGCTTTCTGGAGCGGATCCTGTTTCTCAAGGGTGAGCCCGAGGTGGCTTTCGACAAGCCGCCGGTTCGGGCAAAGACCCTGCGCGAGATGTTTGAAGCCGACCTCAAGGACGAGGAAGAGGCGATTGCCTTCTACAGCCAGGCGGCACGCGCCGCGGCAGAGGAAAACGACATCGGATCGCGAATGCTGTTCGAGGAAATCGTGCTCGACGAGGAAGGGCACAAGGCCTGGCTGGAGTTGCAGCTCGAGCTCATCGAAAGGCTGGGCGAGGCCAGTTACAGCCTGCGCTTCCTCGATGAGACCAAGGCCGAAGCGTGACGGCGAGGGGCAAGGCGGGCGCGCGCGCGCGCGCCTTGCTCCGCCACGACCGCCAGACACCCCGATGAACGCGGAGACTGCCACTGTTTCCCTATCTTGACAGCGTCGCACGCCGTTACCCGCCCGTCATCATATGGGCGCTCATTGCTGCGAACGTCCTCGCGTTTCTCTATCAGACAAGCCTGCCGCCGCGCGTGGTAGACAGGTTCCTTTTCGAGTTCGCGCTGGTGCCTTCGCGCTTCTTCGGACAGCTAAGCCTCATCGCCCCGTCCGGCTGGACCCCATTCCTGACCAATATCTTCCTGCACGGGGGCTGGCTTCACCTCATCTTGAACATGTGGACGCTCTGGATTTTCGGCCCCGCGGTCGAGGACCGGCTTGGGCCGGGCCGGTTCACGCTGTTCTATCTGTTCTGCGGTATCGCGGCCAGCCTGGCGCATGCCCTGGCCAACCCCGATTCCGTAATTCCCGCGCTCGGCGCATCCGGCGCGATCGCGGGCGTGATCGGCGCTTATGCGCGCATGTTTCCGGCGGCGAAGCTGGTGGTGATGGTGCCGGTTCTCTTCCTGCCGCTGTTCTTCGAGGTCCCGGCCCTTGGCTTCGCGATGATCTGGCTCGGCCTGCAGGTGATCCCCGGCATCCTGTCGCTGGGCGATCAGGCCATGGGCGGCGTCGCCTGGTGGGCGCATATCGGCGGGTTCGTCGCCGGTTGGCTCGTCACGCCATTCCTTCGAAGGCGCGCCGACGGCTATCGCAACTATTACCGCGACGAAGGCATCTACGGCTTTTTGCCCGACGGCCGACGGCAAGGAGGACAAGGTCCATGGACATAACGCAGCTTTTCTGGCTCTTCTTCATCTTCTCTGCGCTGCAACCGGTGCTTCAGCGCAGATATCTGGAGGCGATGCGCACCCGCAAGATTGCCCAGATCGAGAAGAAACGCGCGAGCCGCGTCATCTCGCTGATCCACCGGCAGGAGACCATGAACCTGCTGGGCTTTCCCCTGATGCGCTACATCGACGTCAACGATTCCGAGGAAGTCCTGCGTGCGATCCAGATGACCGACGACGAGGTGCCGCTCGATATCGTGCTGCACACGCCGGGTGGGCTGGTGCTGGCAGCAACCCAGATCGCGCGGGCCATTCAGGGCCATAAGGGAAAGGTCACCGTGTTCGTGCCGCATTACGCGATGTCGGGCGGCACCTTGATCGCGCTTGCCGCCGACGAGATCGTGATGTGCGAGCATTCCGTGCTGGGCCCCGTCGATCCGCAGCTCGGCCAGATGCCCGCCGCCTCGCTGATCAAGGTCGTCGAGGAAAAACCCATCGCCGAGATCGACGACCAGACGCTGATCATGGCCGATGTCGGTCGCAAGGCCATCGCGCAGATCGAGGCCTTCGCGAAGCGGCTTCTCTCGGACAAAATGGATGAGGCCCGGGCGGCGGATGTGGCGGCGAAACTGGCGACCGGCACCTGGACCCATGATTATCCGATCTCCGCCGATGAGGCACGCGAGCTGGGCCTGCCCGTCGGAACGGACATGCCCAAGGAAGTCCTGGAACTGATGACGCTTTACCCGCAGCCTGTGCGGCGGCAGGGCGGCGGCGTCGAATATCTGCCCGTGCCGCGAGAACGCGAGGCGCGCCGCAGCCTGTCTGGCCACTGACGTCGAGAGAACCATCCACCGCCCGGAAGACCGGGCCTGCTCAGCAAAGGAAACCAAATGACGACCGTTATCTGCCCGAACTGCAATTCCACCAACCGGGTGCCGCAAGAGCGCCTGGGCGACAATCCCAATTGCGGACGCTGCGGCGGCGCCCTCTTTCAGGGCCATCCGGTTACGCTAACGGCGGCGAATTTCGACCGCCACGCTAATGCCGACCTGCCGTTGCTCGTCGATTTCTGGGCCGAGTGGTGCGGGCCATGCAAGATGATGGCGCCCCAATTCGAAGCGGCGGCGCGCTCGCTCGAACCCCGTGTCCGCCTGGGCAAGCTCAATACGGAAGCCGAACAGCAGATCGCCGGCCGCTACGAGATCCGCGGCATTCCCACCATGATCCTCTTCAAAGGCGGCAAGGAAATCGCGCGCCAGAGCGGCGCGATGTCTGCCGTCCAGATTGCGCAATGGGCGCAATCCCGGCTCTGATGATTTTGGCTCCTGGCCTTCCCTGCGCCATGCGATTTGGATAAGTCAAATGCACAGCGTGACCGGATTTCTCGAAAGTGCGGCCCTGCTGGTCGGAGTGGCATTCGTGTTCGTCACGACGTGCTCACGGATCGGCGTGCCCAGCATCGTGGGATACATCCTGACCGGTCTGTTGATTGGGCCGCCCGGTTTCGGCCTGCTTGCTCAAAGCACCGCCCTCACCAACATCGGCGAGATTGGCGTGATACTCTTGCTGTTCGCGCTCGGCCTCGAATTCTCGTTCGAGAAGCTTGTGACGCTCAGGCATCACGTTTTCGGTGTCGGCGGCGCGCAGGTCGCGATCACGACAATACTCGCTGCGGTCGTGGGAAGTCAGGCATTCGGCCTCGCGCCCGTCGCCGCGATCCTTGTCGGCGGGGCCGTTGCCATGTCGTCCACGGCCATGTGCCTCAAGGTGCTCGCAAGCGTGAACGCTCTAGGATCGGCCCAAGGGCGCCTCGCCATTGCAGTGCTTCTGTTTCAGGATTTGGCAGCCGTCGCATTTCTGCTTCTTCACGATGCAATGAGCGGGGCCGCCGAAGGGTATGCCGTGATAACGGTCGTCGCCGGTGCAACGGCATTGGTTGCAGCTCTGTTCATTGCCCGTGGCCCGGTGCAGATACTTGCCCGTTGGGTAGCGTCGCGTGGCGATCCGGAACTTGCCCAACTCCTCGCGCTCACCATTGCACTAGGCTCTGGGATTGTCGCGGCCACCGCCGGCCTTTCTCCGGCACTCGCCGCATTTGCGGCCGGCATGATTATCGGCGAGGGCGACGCGCGCCATGCGGTCGAGAACGAGATTAGGCCCTTCCGCGATTTGTTTGTCGGGATTTTCTTTATCGGCATCGGAACACAATTGCCACTTTGCATCATTCCTTCTGCATGGCCTGTCGTGCTGATCTGGCTTGTCATTCTTCTCGTGGGCAAGACGCTGATTGTTATGGTCGTCGCCCGACTATTCGGCGAGTCGTTTCAGACCTCATTGCGCACCGGAATCATCCTGGCCCACGGAGGAGAATTCAGCCTGATGCTGCTATCGGTTTCCTCGGCGTCGGGCATTGTTGCGGAGGAATTCGCCGGCCCTATCCTACTCGCGGTTGGTGCGAGCATTGTGGTCGGAAGTCTCATGATCAGGCGGTCGGGACTGAACGCCTGAGTTTTTCGTCCACAGATGATCTCGGCAGCTGGAGCGGTTACAGTCGGGCGGCACGGTCAGGACCTTCTGCGGCGGCCGATACCTTTTCGACCCTCGATCTTTTCGGGCGCCCGTATTCCGGAACCGCTCGGCGCACCGATCCCGAAAGGATAGACGTGCGCGCCCGGATCAGACCCGCGGATGCCGCGCCGCGATCTTGCCCTGGCCCGGCGCTGTTGGATGGGAGTGGACAAAACATGGGGGTCATGCGGCGCGTTTTCTGTTTGCGACGGTCAGCCGACCATCGAGAACTGCGGCCCTTGTGACGGCTACTCGGTGAGCCCCTTTGGGCGACCACCGCATCCTTCTGCGCTTTCCCATGC
>JASBVG010000115.1 GCA_030147505.1 Tardiphaga sp. | reverse complement strand
GCATAGAGCTGCGGCACGTTGATCTGGTAGCTCGAAAACAGACCGGCCAGTTCCTTCTGCTGCATGGCCTTGCCGATGAAGGCCTTGGTGGCGTCGTTGAGCGCCTCATAGCCAAGGCCGGCGCGATCCTCAATCTGCAGCTTGAAGCCACCGATGGTGCCGAGGCCGGCAACCGGCGGCGGCGGGAACATGGCGATGAAGGCATCCTGCAAGCCGGCATATTTCTTGTTCAGCGACAGCGCGATGGCATTGCCGGAGAGCGACTTGTCCTTGCGCTCCTCGAACGACTTAAGGCCGATGAAGACGATGCCAGAATTCGACGAGTTGGTGAAGCCGTTGATGGACAGGCCCGGAAACTGGATGGCGTTCTCGACACCCGGCTCCTTGAGCGCGATGTCGCCCATCCTGCGGATCACCTCTTCGGTGCGATCCAGCGTGGCGCCGTCAGGCAACTGCGCAAAACCGACCAGATACTGCTTGTCCTGTCCCGGCACGAAGCCGCCGGGCACCGCGTGGAACAGATAACCGGTGACACCGATGAGCGCGAGATAGACACCCATGACAATGGCACGGCGAGAAATCACGCGCTTCACGCCGCCGCCATAGGCTTCCGACGAACGCGTGAAGAAGCGGTTGAAGCGCACGAAGAACCAGCCGAGCGTGCGGTCCATGAAGCGCGTCAACGGATCCTTCGGTGCATCGTGGCCCTTGAGCAACAGCGCAGCGAGCGCCGGCGACAGCGTCAGCGAGTTGAAGGCAGAGATCACGGTGGAGATTGCCACAGTGAGCGCGAACTGCTTGTAGAACTGGCCGGTGAGACCGGTGATGAAAGCAAGCGGCACGAACACCGCGACCAGCACCAGAGCGATGGCGATGATCGGCCCGGTCACTTCGCGCATGGCCTGATAGGCCGCGCTCTTGGGATCGAGCCCGCGCTCGATGTTACGCTCGACATTCTCGACCACGACGATGGCGTCGTCGACCACGATGCCGATGGCGAGCACGAGGCCGAACAGCGTCAATGCGTTCACCGAGAAGCCGAACACATGCATGATGGCAAAGGTGCCGACCACCGACACCGGCACCGCGATCAGCGGAATGATTGATGCCCGCCAGGTCTGCAGGAAGAGGATGACGACCAGCACCACGAGTGCGATGGCTTCGAGCAGCGTGTGGATGACCGCCTCGATGGACGCGCGGACGAATTGCGTGGGATCATAGACGATATCGTAATCGACACCGTCCGGCATGTTCTCCTTCAGCTCCTTCATCGTCTTGCGGACATTGTCGGAGATCTGGATCGCATTGGAGCCCGGCGACTGGAAGATCGGCACGGCGACGGCCGACTTGTTGTTCAGCAGCGATCGCAGCGCGTAGTCGGCGGCGCCGAGTTCGATACGCGCGATATCACGCAGCCTGACAACTTCACCATTGTCGCCATTCTTGACGATGATCTCGCCGAATTCCTCCTCGGTCTGCAGACGGCCCTGCGCATTGATGGAGAGCTGCAGATCGAGGCCAGGCTCATTGGGCGAACCGCCCACCTGCCCTGCAGCCGCCTGCACGTTCTGCGCGCGGATCTCGCGCACCACATCGCCCGGCGACAGGCCGCGCTCGGCGACCTTCTGCGGGTCGAGCCAGACGCGCATGGAGTAATCGCCCGAACCGAACAGCTGCACCTGGCCGACGCCCTCGATGCGCGCAAGGCGATCCTTGACGTTGAGCACCGCGTAGTTACGCAGATAGGTCATGTCATAGCGGTCGTTCGGCGACAGCAAGTGCACGACCATGGTGAGGTCCGGCGCGCTCTTGATCGTCGTCACGCCGAGCGCACGGACTTCTGCCGGCAGGCGCGGCTCGGCCTGCGAGACGCGGTTCTGCACCAGTTGCTGCGCCTTGTCAGGATCTGTGCCGAGGCGGAAGGTCACGTTGAGCGTCATCCGACCGTCGGTCGTCGCCTGACTGCTCATATAGAGCATGTTCTCGACACCGTTGATCTGCTCTTCGATGGGCGTCGAAACCGTTTCAGCGATCACCTTGGGATTCGCGCCGGGATAGTTGGCTGTCACCACTACGGTGGGCGGCGCAACCTCCGGATATTCCGAGATCGGCAGAGCGGGCATCGCCAGCAGACCCGCGAGGAAAATCACCGCGGATAGCACGCCGGCGAAGATCGGGCGGTCGATGAAAAACTTTGAGAAGTTCATGGGTGTCTCGTGATTGAAAGAGATCGCGGCCCTGCCTTCTCCCCGCATACTTGCGGGGAGAAGGTGGCGCGGACGCAATTCGCGACGAATGACCGAGACTCTCCGCAGACTCGCAATCGCGGAGAGCCCCCTTCATCCGCCCGACGCCGCCGGGCATCTCTCCCTAAAAATAGGGAGAAGCTAGAAAGAGCCCTCAGTTTGCCGAAGCCGTCTTCGTTTGCGGAAGCGATGCAGAATTCATGGCCACCATTTCCGGCTTGATGGTCACGCCGGGACGAACACGCTGCAGGCCGTTGACGACGATACGTTCACCGGCCTTCAGTCCGCCGAGGATGATCCGCATGCCGTCCACCGAAGCGCCGAGCTGCACTTCGCGATATTCGGCCTTGTCCTTGCCATCGACGACCATCACGTACTTCTTGTTCTGGTCGGTGCCGACGGCGCGCTCCGAGATCAGCAGCGTCTGTTCCGGCTTCGGCTGCCCCATGGAGAGACGCGCGAACTGGCCCGGCATCAGACGGCCATCGTGATTGTCGAACACGGCGCGCACGCGCACGGTGCCCGAACGCGGATCGACCTGGTTGTCGATAAACTGCATTTTGCCCTTGATTGGCGCAATATCGGAAACCGTGGTCATCTGCACGGGAATGCGCTCGATCTCGTTTGGCGTCTTCTCGTCGGCGAGCGTCTTGAGCGCACGCGACACGACCTGCTCGTCGGCATTAAAGCTTGCATAGATCGGGTTGACGGAGACGAGCGTGGTCAGAAGCGGAGAACTCGGACCGGCGGCAATCAGATTGCCGACCGTGATTTCGATCTTGCCGACACGGCCGGACACCGGCGCACGTACTTCCGTGTAGCTGAGATTGAGTTGGGCCGTCTTCAGCGCGGCTTCCGTAGCGGCGAGATTGGCTTCAGCCTCATGGAAGGCGTTGGAGCGATTGTCGAGATCGCGCTGTGTGATGCTCGACGTCGTGAGCTGCTGGCCGCGGTCGTAGTCAGCCTTGGTGAAGATCAACCGGGCCCGCGCGGCAGAAACCTGCCCCTGCGCCCGATCGACTTCGGCGGCATAAAGTGCGGGATCGATCTGCACCAACAGATCGTCCTTCTTTACAAGCGCTCCCTCGCGAAAGTGGATCGCCTGGACCGCACCGGCAACGCGGGAGCGGATTTCTACCCGCTCGATTGCCTCAAGCCGGCCGGAGAATTCGTCGGACGGTGTCGTTGCCTTGGCTTCGACCAGCGCCACCGAGGCTGCAACCGCTGGCGGAGCGGCAGGTGCCTGTTCTGCCTGAGCTGCGAATCCGGCAAGATCCCAAAGGGCGGCGCCGCCGCCCAAGGTCACCGAAGCAACAAAGATTCCGGCGCCAAGTGCGATATTCCGAGCAAGAGATCTGGCCATCGTGAACCCCATTTTAATCTCGAAGGACTTGAGAAAGCCCTGTCATTCCAATAGCTAAGAACAGAAGCGCCGCGCCCGAGAGCCTGCACCCGGGAATCTCGCTGCGGTGCACATATTCGTAACGCCCGGTATAGATGGCCTATCGACATCTACTGTCAAGGGACTTATCTACTAAACGGTAGAAATCTTTGGAGGACCTGGCCATGGCCATGGGGCGTCCGCGCGAGTTCGATACCGAGACAGCCCTCGATCTCGCGCTGCATGTGTTCTGGCGAAAAGGCTATGAGGGCGCCTCGATGGCAGACCTCACCGAAGCCATGGGCATTACCAAACCCAGCCTTTATGCGGCTTTTGGGAACAAGGAAGAACTGTTCCGCAAGGCGCTCGATCGCTATGTCGATGGTCCCGGCGGCTATTTCCGCACAGGGTTGGACAAGCCGACCGCGCGCGAAGTGGTCGAGCACATCCTTTATGAATCGGTCGAGGCCGTCACCGACCCGAAGAATCCTGGCTGCCTGGCCGTGCAGGGCGCGTTGTGCTGCGGTGACGCCGCCGAAACTATCAAGCAGGAATTAATGACGCGCCGCTCGAAAGGTGAAAACGACCTGCGCGTTCGTTTCACACGCGCACTCGCCGAGGGCGATCTACCCGCGGATGCCGATGCAGGCGATCTCGCGCGTTATGTGTCTGCCATCCTGCAAGGCATGGCCGTACAGGCAGCGGGCGGCGCGCCGCGTGAGCAATTGCGCAAGCTTGCCGACATGGCAATGCGCAGCTGGCCGCCCGTATAAGTGTAATATCGAGATCGCCGCTGCGTGCATTGCTGCCTCCTGCATCCGGCCTTTGCGCTGCATCTGCGAACATGGCAACTCTCCGATGCTGCATCGCAATATTTGCGCCTCGGAGAATTCCCATTCGCCTATCCCTGCCTATTCTCGCCCTTGCCGCTGCCTCGTTCGGAATCGGAACCACCGAATTCGTGATTATGGGTCTGCTGCCGGATGTCGCGCGCAGTCTGTCCGTCACGATTCCGCAGGCCGGATATCTCGTTTCGGGCTATGCGCTCGGCGTCGTGATCGGCGCGCCCATCGTGGCGATGGCGACCGCCGGCATGCCGCGCAAGGCAGCGCTGCTCTCGCTGATGGCGCTGTTCACCATCGGCAATGTCGGCTGCGCCATCGCGCCCGATTACAATCTGCTGATGGCCGCGCGCATCGTCACGGCTTTTGCCCACGGTGCCTTCTTCGGAATCGGCGCTGTCGTCGCCAGCAATCTCGTGCCGCGCGAACAGCGGGCGCAGGCGGTGTCGCTGATGTTTGCGGGCCTCACGCTTGCCAATGTGCTGGGCGTGCCATTCGGCACCGCGCTCGGCCAGGCCGCCGGATGGCGCATGGCCTTCGGAGCCGTCGTCGCGATCGGCATTGTCGCCTTCATCGCCATCCTGCGTTACGTGCCATCGGGCATGCCCGGCACCAAAGGTAGCCTCGGCCGCGAATTCCGCGCGCTCGGCCGCTGGCCGGTGCTGCTGCCGATGCTGATCTCGACCACGGCATCGGTCAGCATGTTCAGCCTGTTCACCTACATCACGCCGTTGCTCGAGGACGTCACCGGCCTCACCCCGCACGGCGTCACCGGCGCGCTACTGGCCATCGGCGTCGGCCTCACGATCGGCAATCTGATCGGTGGCCGCCTCGCCGACAAAAATCTCCTCTCCACCGTGATCGGCGCCTTCATCTGCCTCGCTATTGTGCTCGGCCTGCTTTCGCTCGTCGCGCATCTGGTGATCCCGACCGTCGCGCTGCTCGTATTGTGGGGCGGCATAGCCTTCGCGCTGGTCTCGCCGCTGCAGATCTGGGTAGTCGATGCTGCCACCGATGCACCGAATCTCGCCTCGACGCTCAATCAGGGCGCCTTCAATCTCGGCAACGCCACCGGCGCCTGGATCGGTGGTATCGCCATCAATCTCGGCATCCATTACAGCCACCTGCCGCTGCTCGCCGCCTGTGTCGCGCTGGTCGGCCTCACCATGACCCTGACGACATTGATCAATCGCAGGGTCTTGCCGGCACAGATCAGTCCGGCAGAATGAGAAAGGCGACGAGAGTCGCCGCCTCGCTTCTCGTTTCAAGGACATCATCGTGGCGCTCGGGCGCGAGACCTTTGCCTTCACCGCGTTCCTGGGCACCCTGACCGCGCTGCCGCCGCTGTCCATCGACATGGGCCTGCCGGGCTTTCCGGCGCTCGAAGCCACCTTCCCCGACGCCGCCGGCCGCAGCCCGCTGACGCTCAGCCTCTTCATGGCAGGTTTCGCAATTTCGCCGCTGATCTGCGGCCCACTTGCCGATCGCTTCGGCCGCCGCGCCACCTTGCTCGATGGCCTGCTGATCTTCTCGCTCGCGGCGGGTGCCTGCGCCCTCGCCCCGAATTTCACGGTGTTGCTCGCATGCCGCCTGTTGCAGGGCTTTGCAGCGGGCGCATGCGCGATCCTGCCTATTGCCATTGTCCGCGACCTGTTCGTCCACGGCGCCGCGCGGCAGAAGCTGTCGCAGATCGCCGCCGTGCTCGGCATCGCGCCGATGCTGGCGCCGGTGCTTGGTGGCTGGATCATGACCTTCGCCGACTGGCGCGCGATCTATGCCGCGCAGGCTCTTGTCGGCGTCACCCTGCTGATCGTCGGCGCCATCGGCCTCGCCGAGTCCCAACCCATCGAGAACCGACGCTCGCTCAATCCACGGCAACTCGCAGAGAGCTATCGCTTCGTCCTCGGCGACCGCGCCTTTGTCGGCTATGCTACCCTCTATGCGTTCGCCTTCGCCTGCATGTTCGCCTTCATCTCGGGCGCGCCATCGGTGCTGATCGGAAGCCTCGGCCTCTCCACGACGACCTTCGCGCTGCTGTTCGGCCTCACCTCCTGCGGCGTGCTGGTGGCGTCGCTGATCTCAGGCCAGCTCAGCAAGCGCCATGTGCCGTCGCGAAAGATTATCGCCTTCGGTCTGCTGTTGATGGCGGCAAGCGCCATCGCAGCGCTGCTGCTCGTTCCGGCAAATGCCGTCACCGTCCTCTCGCTCACGCCGCTGATGGCGCTCACCATCTTCGCCTTTGGCATCCTTGCGCCATCGACCAATCACGAGGCACTGCAGAACCTGCCCCATGTGGCCGGCTCCGCTGCGGGCGTCATGCGCTGCACCCAGATGGTGATGGGCTCCCTTGCCAGCGCCATGATCGCAGTGCTGGAACCGTTCGGCCATCCGGCGCTGGTGATGACCGGGCTGATGTCGGCCATGGCGGTCATCGCCGGCAGCATCTATCTGTGGGTTCTGCCCGCAGCGAAAACGGGAACCGATCACGGATAGGCGGAGGCACTGTCGATGCAGGAAAAGATCGTCGTCATCACCGGCGCCGCGGGCGCGCTCGGGCGGGTCGTCGCAGATCGTGCGTTGAACGACGGAGCGACCGTCGCCGTGATCGATCACGGCCATAACGACATCCCCTCAACGCCGCAACGTTTGCAGATCGGCGGTGTCGACCTGTCGGATTCCGTCCAGGCCAGCAAGGCCATCGGCGATGTGGCCGCACAGCTGGGCCGCATCGATGTGCTGATCAACATTGCCGGCGCATTCAAATTCGAAACGATCGACGGCGGCGACACTGCGAGCTGGGAGACAATGCATCGTCTCAACCTGCTCACCGCACTCAACACATCGCGCGCTGCGATCCCGCATCTGGTGAAATCCAGCGCCGGCCGCATCGTGAATATCGGCGCCATCGGCGCGCTGGAGGCTGGCAGCGGCATGGGGCCTTACGCGGCGTCGAAAGCCGGCGTGCACAAATTGACGGAATCTCTTGCGGCCGAGCTGAAGGGCAAGGTCACGGTCAATGCCGTGCTGCCCTCGACCATCGACACGTCAGCCAATCGCCGTGACATGCCCGATGCGGATTTTTCCAAATGGGTGACGCCGGATGAGCTCGCCAGCGTGATCCTGTTTCTGGCGAGCGATGCGGCAAGCGCCGTGACCGGCGCGCTGGTACCGGTGCGTGGAAGAGTGTGATCACCACGCTCTCCTGTCATCGCCCGGCTTGACCGGGCGATCCAGTATGCGGCTACGTCCGCGCGAAAACACAACAGCCGTGTCTACTGGGTCACCCGCCTTCGCGGGTGACGACAACAGAGGGAATCCGCCTCAACCCCGGTTCTTTTTCTTCTTCCCGAATGCAGGCTTCTCAAACTTGGCACCGCCATCGCGCTTGGCCTTGGCGACATAAGGCGCCTTTTCCTTGCGCGGCTTGTCGTGGAAATTCGGCTTCTTGCTTTCGTAGCTCCTGCCTTCGCCGCGAGATTCGAACTTCCGGCCTTCGAAATCGCCGTCACGCTTCGGCTTGCGCTCGGAGCGTGCATCGTCGCTCCAGCTCGAAGCGCGATCGGCTTTCATCGGATCGTATTTCGGCTTGCGATCACCTCGCGGCTTGTCGTCGAAATTCTTGGCAGCATAGGGCTTGTCGCTGCGTGGACGGTCGCGGGCGCCGTCATCCTTCCACGACTTGCCCTTGTACGAATCCTTCGGCTTGAAGTCCGGCCGGTCACCATCGAACTTCTTGAATTCGCCGCCCTTGTCGAACTTGCGCGGGCGCTTCGGCGCGAAGTCGCGGTCCTCGCGCGGCATCGGCGAGATCGTCCCGCCTTCCGGCCCGTTCGGCAGCGCCTCGATGCGGATATTGTCTTCCTTGTCCGGCCGCTTGATCATCGACACGAAACGCTCGGCCGCAGCGGCCGAAATCTCGAACTCGGTGGCGCCGTCATAGATCTTGATGGCGCCGACATCGTTCTTCTCGATGCCGCCACGGCGACAGATCATCGGCAGCAGCCAGCGCGCTTCGGCATTCTTCTGACGTCCGATGGCGGCGCGGAACCATTTGGCGCCCTCGCCCATCGGCTCGCTCTTTTTCGGCGTCTTGCGGACGGGGCCGCCATCCTCGCCCTTGCGGCGGCTGCCGGCGCGATCCTCGCGGCCGCGATAGGTGCCGGGATCCTCGACCTCTTCCGGCGACGGCAGGCGCGAGCGATAGAGCCGCGCCAGCGCGGTTGCGATGGTTTCGGCCGAATGCTTCTCCAGCAACGCCTTCGCGAAAACGCTGTCGTCCTCATTGCCCGCATCGTCGAAGATCGAGTCCGACATCATGCGCTCCTCGTCGAGCACGCGGATTTCGTCCACGGTCGGCGCAGCGCTCCACACCGCTTCAGTCTCGGCGAGCTGCAGCAGGAACTCGGCGCGGCGGCGGCGTGATGGCGGCACTAGGAGAACGCTGACGCCCTTACGGCCGGCACGGCCGGTACGGCCCGAGCGATGCTGCATCACTTCGGGATCGTTCGGCAATTCGGCGTGAATGACGAGGCCGAGATTGGGCAGATCGATGCCGCGCGCAGCGACGTCGGTGGCGACGCAGATGCGCGCATGGCCGTCGCGCAGCGCCTGCAGCGCATGGGTGCGCTCGTTCTGCGACAGCTCGCCGGACAGCGCGACCACCGAGAAACCGCGCTCCAGCAACACGCCCTGCAGATGCTTCACGGCATTGCGGGTATTGCAGAACACGATCGAGGTCGGCGATTCGAAATAGCGCAGCACGTTCACCACGGCATGATCGACATCGTTCGGCGAGATGCGGATGGCGCGATACTCGATATCCGAATGGCCGCCTTCGCTGCCGGCGACTTCGATGCGGAACGCGTTGTTCTGGTATTCCTTGGCGAGATTGGCGATGCCGCGCGGCATGGTCGCAGAGAACAGCAGCGTGCGGCGCGTCTCCGGCGTGGTCTCGAGGATGAACTCCATGTCCTCGCGAAAACCCATGTCGAGCATCTCGTCGGCTTCGTCGAGCACGACGGCCTTGAGCTGCGAGATGTCGAGACGGTTGCGGCGAAGGTGATCGCAGAGACGGCCCGGCGTGCCGACGACGATATGCGCGCCGGCAGCGAGCGCGCGCTGCTCGGTCCGCGGGTCCATGCCGCCGACACAGGAGACGACGCGGGCCCCGGCCTGGGCATAGAGCCATGTCAATTCGCCATGCACCTGCAGCGCCAGTTCGCGCGTCGGCGCGACGATCAACGCCAAAGGCGCGCCCGCCTGCGGCAGCCGCTCGGCGCCTTCGAGAAGATCGGCAGCGATGGCAAGGCCATAGGCAACGGTCTTGCCGGACCCAGTCTGCGCCGAAACGAGGAGGTCGCGGCCAACGGCATCGTCGTCCAACACGGCGGATTGAACGGGGGTGGATTCGCTGTAGTTGCGCTCAGCCAATGCACGGGCGAGCGCCGGAGGTGTCGATTGAAAAGACACGGATTTTAACCTTGGTTGCGGCAGGCCGCATCACGCGGCCGGGACTCATCTGATGTTCGACATCGAGATACTGGGACCAAACGGAATCGAATCTGCCGTCCTTCATTTGACGGTCACGTCGGGTCCAGGGAGTCCGGTGCGTATC
>JASBVG010000110.1 GCA_030147505.1 Tardiphaga sp. | reverse complement strand
GCGAGCTTTCGTGGGGACAACGGCAATTTGAGGGTTCCGCGAAAGGGTTTGTGAACGCTTTGAAGTACCTATGTCCGCGGGGCTCAGGGATCCGAAGATGTCACGCATCGGTATCAACCGCAATAAAGCCAGGCTCAGGGGAGCCCTCGGCATTCGTGCCCGGCTGGTGCTGTTCGCGTTGATTCTGGTCGGGCCCTTGATGGCCGAACGCATCCGCTCGCTGCACCATGCGCGCGCGCAGCAGATCGCCGCAGCATCGCAGGAATTCGCCGGCATCGCGCGGCACAGCGCCGATGCGCAGCGCGAAGTCTTCGCGTCCATCGAAGCAGTGCTGAAATCCTCGGCCTATATCCATTCGAGCGCAGCGCAGGTGAATCGCAGCTGCGCGATCATGCGCGCGAGCCTGCGCGGCAACATGCCATGGCTGCGCAGCCTCACCGTCGCGGGCGCCGATGGCATCGCGCGCTGCTCGACATGGCCGGAGGTCGTGGACAACCAGTTCAATTTCAGCGACCGGCCCTATTTCAAGCAGGCGATCGCGACAGGCGAATTCACCGTCAGCGACTACGTGTTCAGCCGCCTTTCCAATCTGCCGACCGTCATGGCCGCCTATCTCGCGCCGGGCGAAACCCGCGCCGACGACGCGGTGATCCTTGCGGCGGTCAATCTCGACTGGATGTCGAAGCTGATGAGCAATCTCGGCGAGCGACCGGGCGTCACCGCGCTGCTGGTCGATCACGCCGGCACGGTGCTGGCCGCGCCGCCGAACAATGCCGATGCCGTCGGCCGGCCGATGGCGGACCTCTCGCTTCTGCCTTTGATTGCAGCTGACTTACGCAACTCGCAGCGACAATCGGGATCGCTGTCCTTCACGGCCGATGACGGCACGCCGCGCGCCGTATCCTTCGCGACGATTCCCGGCACCAGTGCACAGCTTATCGTCAGCATCGACGAAACGCGCGTCTCGGCGATTGCCGACCACGAGATCCGGACCGCTTACATCCAGCTCGCCATCGTTTGCCTGTTCGCGCTGCTCGGTGCGCTGGTGGTGGCAGAGCGCATGATCATCAAGCCGATCCAGGCGATCTCCACCATGGCGAAGCGCTTCGGCCGCGGCGATTGGTCGGCACGCATGCCACGCAATTCGCTGCCGGCCGAATTCGTACCGCTCGCCCGCGCTTTTTACGGCATGGCGGCGCAGCTGCGCGGACGCGAGCGCGAATTGCGTGCCAGCAACGAACAACTCACGGTGCTGGCTTCGCTCGACATGCTGTCCGGCCTCGCCAATCGCCGCGGCTTCCAGAGCCGGCTCGATTTCGAATGGCTGCGCGCACAGCAATCCGGCGACCACCTCGCATTGCTGATGATCGATGTCGATTATTTCAAGCTGTTCAATGACAGCTACGGCCATCCCGAAGGAGATGCCTGCCTTGCCCGCGTCGGCGAGGCGCTCGCCCAATTGGCCGATCGCGTGTCGGGCTTTGCGGGCCGCTATGGCGGCGAGGAGTTCTGCCTCCTGCTCCCGGCCACCGACACCGTTCGTGGCGTCCAGATCGGCGAGATGGTCCGCTCCGCCATCTGGAACCTGACGGTACCGCATGCCACCAGCACCCATCAGCGTGTCACGGTCAGCGTCGGCGTCGCCGCCGCGGCGCCGGCTGCGCTCGAAACCGTCCGCGACCTGCTGGAGGCCGCCGATGCGGCCCTCTACGCCGCCAAGCGGCGGGGCCGAAATGCAGTGGTCGAGCATGGCTTCGTTCGGACCTACGACACGGCGGTGTCGCTCAGCGCATAATCTACACGGCGAGCGCCTTCGTCATGTTCTGCCCCCTCGCGCCCCGGCGGAGCGAGGGCTTGCCAGACAGGAAGGCAGCGGAAGCCACCTGCACCATCTCTCGCTGGCCCTCTTTCCGCTCTTAACCCATTGACCCAGCGCAGCCTTTTGTGGCCTAGTCGCCGCGCCTTGCGCGCGATTCAGCCGAGCCGGATACCGGCTGGCCGCACCTCGCCGCGCACACAGATCGACCTAGCGCCGAAGCGGCCTGCGGATTTCAAGAACATCATGACCAACGAACGTTACAACGCCCGCGAGACCGAACCGCGCTGGCAGCGCGTGTGGGACGAGAAGGCGATCTTCGCCACCAGGAACGACGATACCAGGCCGAAATATTACGTGCTTGAGATGTTCCCCTATCCGTCGGGGCGCATCCATATGGGCCACGTGCGCAACTACACCATGGGCGACGTTCTGGCGCGGCTGAAACGCGCCAAGGGATTCAACGTCCTGCATCCCATGGGCTGGGACGCGTTCGGCCTCCCCGCCGAAAACGCCGCCATCGAGCGCAAGGTGGCGCCGAAGGCTTGGACCTATGACAACATCGCCTCGATGAAGAAGCAGCTGCAGACCATGGGTCTGTCGCTCGACTGGGCGCGCGAATTCGCGACCTGCGACCCCAGTTATTACAAGCATCAGCAGAAGATGTTCACGGACTTCCTCAAGGCCGGCCTGGTCGAGCGCAAGAAGTCGAAGGTGAACTGGGACCCGGTGGATCATACCGTGCTCGCCAATGAGCAGGTGATCGACGGCCGCGGCTGGCGTTCGGGCGCGGTCGTCGAGCAGCGTGAGCTGACCCAGTGGTTCTTCAAGATCACCAAATATTCGCAGGACCTGCTCGACGCACTGGAAACGCTGGATCGCTGGCCGGACAAGGTCCGCCTGATGCAGCACAACTGGATCGGTCGCTCGGAAGGTCTGCTGATCCGGTTCGAACTCGCGACACAGGGCGAGACCGAAGTTGATATCGGCACCTATCGGCATCTTATGCTGGGCGACCTGCACGACCTGACGGTGTTTACGACGCGCCCGGACACTCTATTTGGCGCGAAGTTCGTGGCAATCGCCGCCGACCATCCGCTCGCGCAAGCTGCGGCACAGACCAATCCGAAACTCGCCGAATTTATCGCAGAGATTAAGCGTCAGGGCACCGCTCAAGAAGTTATCGATACCGCGGAAAAGCAGGGCTTCGATACCGGCATCGAGGTGGTACATCCTTTCGATCCGACATGGAAACTGCCGGTCTACATAGCGAATTTCGTATTGATGGAGTACGGCACAGGCGCGATTTTCGGTTGCCCGGCTCACGACCAGCGGGATCTCGATTTCGTCAACAAATACGGTCTCGGCAATACGCCCGTGGTGTGCCCGCCGGATGTCGCTCCCGAAGATTTCCGGATTACCGACGTCGCCTATGACGGCGACGGTCGAATGATCAATTCGCGCAACGCATTCATCGCCCTCGACGGTTTGACACCCGAGCAGGCAAAGGAACTCGTTGCGAAAAAACTGGCTTCGACGCTGCTGGACGGGGCTCCGGTAGGCGAGCGTCAAGTCAACTTCCGCCTGCGCGACTGGGGTATCTCGCGCCAGCGCTATTGGGGCTGCCCGATCCCGATCATCCATTGCGAAAAATGCGATGTGGTGCCGGTGCCAGAGAAGGATCTGCCGGTGGTGCTGCCGGAGGACGTCACCTTCGACAAGCCGGGCAATGCGCTGGACCATCACCCGACCTGGAAGAACGTCACCTGCCCGCAATGTGGCGGCAAGGCGCGGCGCGAGACCGACACGATGGACACCTTCGTGGACTCGTCATGGTACTTCGCGCGCTTCACCGATCCATGGAATGCTGATGCGCCCACCACGCCGGATGTCGCCAACCGCATGATGCCCGTGGACCAGTATATCGGCGGCGTCGAGCATGCGATTTTGCATCTGCTGTATAGCCGTTTCTTCACCCGCGCGATGAAGACGACCGGCCATGTGGCGATGGACGAGCCGTTCGCCGGCATGTTCACCCAGGGCATGGTGGTCCACGAGACCTACAAGAAGCAGGACGGCACCTTCGCGTCGCCGGCCGAGATCAATATTACTGGCGACGGCACCACACGTTCGGCGACCTTGCTGACTGACAATTCACCGGTGGAGATCGGCTCCATCGAGAAGATGTCGAAGTCGAAGCGCAACACCGTCGACCCCGACGACATCATCGGCACCTATGGTGCCGACACCGCACGCTGGTTCATGCTGTCGGACTCGCCGCCGGATCGCGACGTGATCTGGAGCGAGGAAGGCGTCAAAGGCGCTTCGCGCTTCGTGCAGCGGCTGTGGCGCATGGTGAATGATGCCGCGGCGCATGGGAAAAATGCACCGGTCGAGAAGCCTGCGACCTTCGGCCCCGAGGCGCTGGCCGTCCGCAAGGCCGCCCATGGCGCGCTCGACAAGGTTTCGACCGGTGTCGAGCGGCTGCAGTTCAACGTCTGCCTCGCTTACATCCGGGAATTCGCAAATGCTTTCGGCGAGGCGCTGGCCAAGCCGGGAACACCCGCGCCGGACATGTGCTGGGCGCTGAATGAGGCAGCCGTGATTCTCGTGCAGCTTTTCGCCCCGATGATGCCGCATCTGGCGGAAGAATGCTGGGTGGTGCTGGGCCAGTCGGGTCTGGTCTCCGAGGCTTCCTGGCCGCAGGTCGAGGCCGATCTGCTGGTCGAGGACAGCATAACCCTGCCCGTTCAGGTCAACGGCAAGAAGCGCGGAGAAGTCACAGTTCCGCGGGAAGCGCCGAGTTCCGAAATTGAGGCTGCCGCTCTGGCCCTCGATGCTGTAAAATACGCGCTGGACGGCAAGCCGCCCAAGAAGATTATCGTGGTGCCGCAAAGGATCGTGAATGTTGTCGGCTAAGCTCCGTATTGCCGCCCGCCTGACGGCGATCGTCGCCCTCGGCGCGCTCACGGCCGGCTGCTTCCAGCCGATGTATGCCGCCAAGACCGCCGACGGCTCCTCGGCCCTGCGCGAGAAGCTTTCGGCAGTTGACGTGCCGCCGCTCGAATATCCGAACGCCTCGCCGCAGGCGCGTGTCGGTGTCGAGATCCGCAACGCGCTGATGTTCAAGATGTATGGCGCCGCTACCGGCATGCCGCCGCTTTACACGCTGAAGATCCGGATCAATCCGAGCCGCAGCTCGCTGATCGTCGATCCCAACACCGCGCTGCCGACCTCGGAGAATTACGGCATCGACGCGACTTATGGCCTGATCGAGATTGCCACCGGCAATCAGGTACTGACGGGTTCGACTTTCGCGCGTGTCACCTACGACATTCCCGGCCAGCAACAGCGTTTCGCGCGCACCCGCGCCGCGCGCGATGCCGAGAATCGCGCAGCGGGTGAGATCGCGGACAATATCAATACGCGCCTGGCGTCATTCTTCTACAAGGGCAGCTGAGCAGCCACACCTCCTACCCTCATCCTGAGGAGCCGCGAAGCGGCGTCTCGAAGGATGGCGACACGCACCAGTGCCAGACAGCTCATGGTTCGAGACGCGCGCAAAGGCGCGCTCCTCACCATGAGGGACTGAGTCGGTTGAAGCCCGGGACATCACCTTGGTCGCCCTTCGCGGAAAAGACATCAATATATTCCTGAGCCGGCCGGACGCCACCCGGCCGATCATCCTGCTCTACGGTCCCGATGCGGGCCTCGTGCGCGAGCGCGCCGAAGCGCTGGCGAAATCCGCGGTCGACGATCCCAACGATCCGTTCTCACTGGTGCGCATGGATGGCGACGACCTCGCGGCCGAACCGTCCCGCCTGGTCGAGGAAGCGATGACGATCCCGATGTTCGGCGGACGCCGCGCCATTCGCGTGCGTGCCGGTTCGAAGAATTTTTCCAGCGGCGTCGATACCCTCAGCGAGATGACAATCCGCGATTGTCGCATCGTGATCGAAGCGGGCGAATTGCGGCCGGAATCCCCGCTGCGCAAGGTATGCGAAAAGGCCAAGACCGCCGTCGCAATTGCCTGCTATCCGGACACCGAACGCGATCTGACCAAGCTGATCAATGACGAGCTGCAGCTCGCAGGGCTGCGGATGGCGAACGATGCACGCGCGACCTTGATGTCGCTGCTCGGCGGCGATCGTCAGGCCTCGCGCAACGAGCTGCGCAAGCTGATGCTTTATGCTCATGGCACCGGCGAAGTGACCCTCGACGACGTGATGGCCTGTGTGGCAGACGCGTCAGAGCTGAAGATCGATCCGATCGTGGACGGCGCCTTCGCCGGCAATCCGGCGCTGGTCGAAACCGAATTCAACAAGGCGATGATCGCTGGCACCTATCCCGGCATGATCGTGATGGCGGCGCAGCGGCAGGCCGCGGCGCTGCATAAAGCAAGCCTGCTGGTGGAAGCGGGCACGCCGGCATCGGCCGCCGCGGAGAGTGGTTTTCCGCGGCTGCATTTTTCCCGCAAGGGCGCCGTGGAAGCGGCGCTGCGCAACTTTACCGCACGGCGGCTGGCAGCGATCATCGATCAACTCGCGTTGGCCGCCCTCGACGTGCGCAAACAAAACGCCCTCGGTGCGGTGATCGCACAGAGGGCGTTAATGTCGATTGCCGTGAATGCGCGGCGCCGCGGTTGAGACCTCTTCGCCGTCCTGGCCGGGCTTGGCCCGGGCATCCATCTTTGCGGCAGATTCCGAAGGAAGCTGGATGGCCGGGTCAGGCCCGGCCAGGACAGAGACTGTTACTTGTCCAGTCGCTTCAAAATCTCGTCGAGCTGATCGAGATCTCGATACTTGATCATCACCGTGCCGCCGGGGTCGCGATGATCGACGCTCACTTTCAGCCCGAGCGCATCGCTCACGCGCTTTTCCAGCGCGATCGTGTCGGCATCCTTGGCAGCCCTCGGCGCCGAGCCGGCGCGCGGCTTCTGCGGCGCGCGCTCGGGCACACCTTCCTCATGGGCGAGCGCCTCGGTCTGGCGCACATTGAGGCCTTCGGCGATCACACGCTTCGCGGCGGCGGACGGATCGGGCAGCGAGATCAGCGCGCGGGCATGCCCGTTGGAAAGCTGGTTCGACGCGATCAGCGCCTGCACGTCTTCCGGCAGTTTGGTGAGACGCATCATGTTGGCGACATGGCTGCGGCTCTTGCCGACGATCTTGGCGATGTCGTCCTGGCTGTGTTTGTAGGTCTCGGCGAGCGCGTGATAGCCCTGCGCCTCTTCCATCGGATTGAGATCTTCGCGCTGCACGTTCTCGATGATGGCGATTTCCATCGCCGCGGCATCGGTGACATCCACCGGCACGATCGGCACTTCATGCAGACCGGCCAGTTGCGACGCACGCCAGCGACGCTCGCCGGCGATGATCTCGAAGCGGTCATGCGCGCCCTTCACCGGACGCACCACGATCGGCTGGATCACGCCATGCTGCTTGATCGAAGCAGCGAGCTCGTTCAGCTCCGCATCGGCAAAAGCGCGGCGCGGGTTGCGCGGATTGGGCTTGATGAATTCGATCGGCACCTTGCGCTGCGCGCGCGCCGGCCGCTCGACCTGCGCGGCTTCGCCGCCGACGTCGCCGATCAGACTTGCCAGACCGCGGCCCAACCGCGAACGCGCTTCATCGGCCATCGCCAATCCCCTTGAACTCATGGGTCACTCCAGAAACCAAAACTCAGTATTCGGTACTCGTAGGATGGGTGGAGCGGAGACGCGCAGCGTCGGAGCGAACCCCATCAGTCCGTGATCACGGCAAACTCCGCCGATGGGTTTCGGGTTTCGCTTCGCTCTAGCCATCCTACGAACGATGCTTCGCGTTACGCCGCGTCGCCCGGCGCCGCGCGGATGTCGCGCTCGCGCTGGATCACTTCGGTGGCGAGGCGCAGATAGGCTTCACTGCCGGCGCACTTCAGGTCATAGACCAGCACCGGCTTGCCGTAGGACGGCGCTTCCGAAATGCGGACATTGCGCGGGATCATGGTCTCATAGACCTTGTTGCCCATGAATTCGCGGACGTCGGCGACGACCTGGTTCGACAGGTTGTTGCGCGCATCGAACATGGTCATGACGATGCCGTGGATGGTCAGGTTCGGGTTCAGCGTCGAGCGCACCTGCTCCACCGTCTGCAGCAGCTGCGATAGACCTTCGAGCGCGAAGAACTCACACTGCAATGGAACGAGGATCGCGTCCGAGGCGGCCATCGCATTGACGGTGAGAAGATTGAGCGACGGCGGGCAGTCGATCAGCACGTAAGTGTAGTCCGAGCCCGGCGAGACATTGTTGTTAAGCTCACCTATGGCATCGCGCAGACGGAAGGCGCGATCGCGGGCCGAGCCAATTTCGAGTTCGAGACCGGAGAGATCCATGGTGGACGACGCGATATGCAGACGCGGCACCGCTGTGACCACGACCGCATCGCGCAGCGGCGCATCGCCGGTCAGCACATCATAGGTCGAGCAGGCGCGATCGCGTCGATCGATGCCGAGGCCGGTGGACGCATTGCCCTGCGGGTCGAGATCGACGATCAGTACGCGCTCGCCGATCGCCGCGAGTGCGGTGCCGAGATTGATCGCGGTGGTTGTCTTGC
The DNA here is from genome assembly GCA_030147505.1 of Tardiphaga sp. Classification (GTDB taxonomy): domain Bacteria; phylum Pseudomonadota; class Alphaproteobacteria; order Rhizobiales; family Xanthobacteraceae; genus Tardiphaga. The sequence continues at coordinate 7,450 of JASBVG010000110.1, read as the reverse complement.
CGACGCCGCCCTTCTGATTGGCCAGCGCCAAGATGCGCGGATGGCCAGGCAGTGTTTTCGAGCTATCCTCTTGAAATTCCTGATCAATGACGGTCATTTTGCGTCAGCCATGCGTGTGTTTGCGGACGGTTCGCGCCGCGCGATCTGGTCCAGTTCAACGATCCAGCCTCCGCCGGTGAGGCTCGGATGCAGGCGTGGGCTTATATTCCAATATTTAGTAGCTTCGGTCAATTCCGCGTCTACATCTTGACCCTTCAAAAACATCGCCTTGGTGCCGTCTTTCATTAGGGGAGCTGCGAAACCGAGAATGATTTCTAGCGACGCCACAGCGCGTGCGGTGATGCAATCGACGCGCTCCGGGAAACTATCCACATTATCCCCGATGTCAGCGAGGTGCACCGAACCCGGGGCTTGCGTCACGCGCAGCGCTTCGCGGAGGAACGCCGCCTTCCTGGCGTTACGCTCGACCAGATGAACGTGACCGCCGACATCGCCCATGGCACAGGCCAGCACCACACCGGGAAAGCCACCGCCACTGCCGAAGTCGAGCCAGATGCGCGCACCGGGCGCGAGCTTCAAGAGTTGCAGTGAATCCGAGATATGACGCGTCCAGAGAGTTGGAAGCGTGGCCGGCGAGACGAGATTGGTCTTGGCTTGCCACTGCAGCAACAGCTCAACGTAGCGATCGAGCCGCGCTTCCGTTTCACGTGAAACAGGCGTCAGGCGAAGCGCCGCGGCCTTGTCGCGATCGAGTTGAGGAGCGGGAGCGGATGGCTGTGAACGTTGCGCCATGGAATGCGATTTCAGCGTGCTAGACAGAGGGATGGTTTCTCATACTCCGAGTCCATGACGGCGGCTATCGAAATGGCGCGCACAGCGCTGCTTGGGCCATCCTTCGAGACGGCCAAGCGGTCGCACCTCGGGATGACGGTAGCGCGGGTGACGGGGAGAGTTCGATATGGCCTCTCTCATGCGGGTGTGGCTTTGTGGTCCACTCGGCGTTGCCGCGAGTGTGATTAGCAGCCTCCTCCTCCGCCATCATGGTGAGGAGGCGCGATAGCGCCGTCTCGAACCATGGAGCCGACATGACGTCGCCAACATACGCAGACGCCATCCGCCGGGCCCGCATTCTTGACCTGCTGGCGCCGTTCGACCCTCATGTGGTCGGCACCCTCCCGCTGGGCATCGCCCTCCCCGACAGCGACATCGATCTCATCTGCCACGCACCCGACCGCGCCGCGATCGCCGAACTGATCTGGGCAAAGTTCGGATCAGCTCCCGGCTTCGCCATGTATCAATGGTCGGCCAGAGGCCGACCCCTCATCGCGCGCTTCGATGCCGAGGGATGGCCATTCGAGATATTTGCCAGCGCCGAGCTCGTTCAGGATCAGACCGGCTGGCAGCATTTCGAGGTGGAGCGGCGGCTACTGGACCTGGGTGGCTTCGCTCTCAGGCATCAAGTCATGGCGCTGCGCGAGACTGGAGTGAAGACCGAGCCGGCCTTCGCCATCGTGCTTGGATTATCCGGCGATCCTTATGAAGCTCTGATCGAACTGTACGGAAAGTCTGACACCGACCTGGCTGTGCTAATCGCCGGCATAGCCGAACTGTAGGATCGATGGCCCCATGACCGATGGATCGACACTCCGCAAACTGGCGCTCGCGCTTGAGGGTGTCAGCTCCGCTCCGCATTTTGATCGCACAGCGTTCAAGGTGAAGCGCATCTTCGTCACGCTGGCCGGTGATGGGCTCACCGCCAACTTCAAATTCACCCCGGATGAGCAGGCTTTGAAGTGTGAGGTCCTGCCGGAGGCCTTTTCTCCGGTTCTGAATGCCTGGGGTCAGCAAGGCTGGACCACTTGCGTGCTGGAAAAGCTCAGTCGGGACGATCTGGCTGCAGCGCTGGAGATGGCCTGGCGCCACGCGCGACCGACGTCGGGGAAAAAGCAGCGATAGTGTTTCATGTGAAAAGATCCGCGGCAGATCCCTGATCTTCCCTATATTGACCGATATCAGGGCGCGGCATTTCCAACGAGCGATGATGGAACAATCGCTGGAGGATGACCATGAACCCGATCGTTCGACTGTTCCTGCTACTCGCGGCACCTATTACGGCGCTCTTCGTCTCCCGAGACGCGCTGAACTTCGATGTCGTTCAAGTGATCGTCGCAGTAATTCTGTTTACGGCAGCGGTCGCTGTCGCAGCGTTCTGGCCAGGCCGGAAGCGACCGGAACAATGATCAAGATTGTCTAACAACATTAAAGGCAGGCTAGCGCTATCGGGCGCCACCGTTTCACGTGAAACAGGTCAGGCGGCGCCGACGCTCACGGTCCGGCGGGCTTCCCGGCGCAGATAAGCCGTCAGGATCGCGAGCGCAGCCGGGGTCATACCGTCCAGACGGCCAGCCTGCCCCACGGTGCGGGGCTGAGCCGCCTTCAGCTTCGCCCGGGCCTCATTCGAGAGGCCAGGAACGACATCGTAATCGACATCGGTCAGCGCCAGCCCCTCGTCCCGCCGGAAAGCTTCCACATCGGCGGTCTGACGCTTCAGATAGACATCGTACTTCGCGTCGATCTCGATATGGGTGCCGATGGCTGGGTCAATGGCCGAGAGTTCGGGCCAGATCCGGATCACGGTGGCCCATTCGGTCTCCGGATAGGACAGGAGATCGAAAGCAGTGCGGCGCTGGCCATCGTGATTAAGGGACAGACCGTGCTTCGCCGCCCCGTTCGGGGTGATCGACAGCGCCTTCGCCAGTGCCTTGCCGGCGGCCAGCGCATCCATCTTCGTCCTATGGCGAGCAATACGCTCGCTGCCGACGCAGCCGAGGGCGATACCCTTATCGGTCAGACGCTGATCCGCATTATCGGCACGAAGAGTCAGGCGATATTCGGCCCGCGACGTGAACATCCGATAGGGTTCGGAGATGCCGCGGGTGACGAGATCGTCGATCATCACCCCGAGATAGCCATCCGCGCGATCGAACAGAGCCGGCGCTGAGCCGGATGCAGCAAGCGCGGCATTCAGACCGGCCACCAGTCCCTGAGCCGCAGCTTCTTCATAGCCCGTGGTGCCATTGATCTGGCCGGCCATAAACAGGCCCGGCATCCGCTTGGCCTGAAGGGTCGGTTCGAGTTCACGGGGATCGACATGATCGTATTCGATGGCATAGCCGGGCCGGATCATTTTGACCCGCTCGAGACCGGGGATCGAAGTCAGGATCGCGGCCTGAACCTCCTCAGGAAGCGAGGTAGAGATGCCGTTGGGATAGACGGTGTCGTCGTCGAGCCCTTCAGGCTCCAAAAAGATCTGGTGGCCGTCGCGATCACCGAAGCGGACGATCTTGTCCTCGATGGACGGGCAATAGCGCGGGCCGGAGCTCTTGATCTGGCCGGAATACATCGGCGAGCGGTGCACATTGGCGCGGATCACCTCATGGGTGGCCGGCGTGGTGCGGGTGATGCCGCACTGGATCTGCGGCGTGGTGATGCGATCGGTCATCACCGAGAACGGTTCTGGCGGATTGTCGGCCGACTGCATCTCGACGGCGGACCAATCGATGGTCTTGCCATCAAGGCGCGGCGGCGTGCCGGTCTTGAGGCGGCCGAGAGTGAAGCCGATACGTTGAAAAGCCCCGGACAGGCCGAGCGCCGGCGCCTCGTCGATTCGGCCTGCGGGCCAGTTCTTTTCGCCGAGATGGATCAGGCCGCGGAGGAAAGTGCCGGTTGTGATGACCACGGCACCGGCATGGAGTTCGCGACCATCGGCCAGGCGGATGCCGGTCACGCGGCCGTTGGCCGTGAGGAGATCGTCGGCCTCGCCTTCGATCACACTGAGATTCTCGGTGGACGTGATCGCGGCCTGCATCGCAGCGGCGTAGAGCTTGCGGTCAGCCTGAGTCCGCGGTCCACGGACGGCCGGACCCTTCTTGCGATTGAGCATGCGGAACTGGATGCCGCCGGCATCGGCGACGCGGCCCATCAGCCCGTCCAGCGCATCGACCTCGCGAACGAGATGGCCCTTGCCGAGACCGCCGATCGCCGGGTTGCAGGACATGGCGCCGATGGTCGCGAATCTATGGGTGACCAGCGCGGTACGCGCGCCCATGCGCGCAGCAGCAGCCGCGGCTTCGCAGCCGGCGTGGCCCCCACCGATGACGATGACGTCGAACTTGTCCTCCATGGACGCAGCTTCTACCGCGCCTGTGAACAAGTTTGAAGGGAAATTCGAAGGAGGTATTTCACGTGAAACAGCAGCACGATTCGTGGGCCGGGGTTGGCAGGGGATGGATCACAACGGTGCTGAGAAGTCCGGATACGGGTTGTTTCACGTGAAACATCGTGACGAGCTCAGGTGCCGTAGGATGGGTTGAGCGAAGCGAAACCCATGCTGTCTGTCCGTGCGGCCGACTCGGCCGATGGTTTACGCTCCGGCGCTGCGCGCCTCCGCTAACCCATCCTAAAGGCCGGTGTTTCCCGTGAAGTTTCAGATATAGGAATAATTACTTTCCTATACAAAAATCCCTAAAGATACTGTCGAGCACGTCCTCGACATCCACACGTCCCAGCAAACGCCCGAGCTGATGCGCCGCGGCCCGCAAATCTTCGGCGACGAGCTCGTCGCCTTGCTGCGCCGATATTGCGACATGCCGCAGCAAATCCGTTGTGCGTCGCAGTAAATCACGCTGGCGGTCGCGGGTGATAAAGCCTGCCTCGCTTTGCCCGAAATACTGGGCTGCGAAATCGACCAAAGCCGACATTAGCTCACTCATGCCGTCGCCGCGCTCGGCGGAAATCGACAAAGCGGCATCGGCAGATCCCGTGGCGATCACATCGGTCTTGGTACTGATGATCCAGACCGGCACGTCACTCCCCGTCAGCCACCCTTCCGGCCGTGCGGCGTCTGCCGAATCCACCAGCCACAGAACCAGGTCCGCCTCGCCCGCCCGTGCGCGGGCGCGACGAACGCCTTCCTCCTCCACGGGATCGACGGTCTCGCGAATGCCGGCGGTGTCGATGACGGTAACGGGATAACCGTCGAGATCGAGCTGGACTTCGATGACATCGCGCGTCGTTCCCGCATGCGGCGAAACGATCGCGACATCGCGGCGCGCGAGCTGATTCATCAGCGTGGACTTGCCGACATTGGGCTGACCGGCAATGGCCACGACCAAGCCATCGCGCAATCTTTCGCTGCGGCCCTCCGTTGCCAGCACCTGCTCGATCTCGCGACGAAGCGTATCGGCCTTCTCCAGCGCTGGCGCCATCAGTTCGGCCGAAACATCGCCTTCGTCGGAAAAATCGATGCCGACTTCCACCAGCGCCAATGCCTCGATGATCTGCTGACGCCAGTTGCGGGCCTTGTCGCCGAGCAGGCCCTTGAGTTGGCGCAGTGCCTGTCTGCGCTGGCGGTCGGTGTCGGCGTGGATGAGATCGTCGAGGCCTTCGGCTTCCGTGAGATCGAGCTTACCGTTCTCGAATCCGCGGCGGGTGAATTCGCCGGGCTCGGCCGGTCGTAATCCGTCAATGGCCGACAGGGCGTCGAACAGCGACGCCAGCACCGCGCGCCCGCCATGGATGTGAAATTCGGCGGTGTCCTCGCCGGTCGCGCTGGCCGGACCGGGAAACCACAGCACGACGGCATCATCGATCGGTCCGAGCGTCTCGTCGGTAAGCAGCACATGCGCGGCGATGCGCGGCACCGGCAATTTCCCGGCAAGCCGCTCGAGCGCCAGTCCGGCGCGCGGGCCGGAGACACGCACGATGGCAATCGCGGTCGGCGGCCGTCCGGAGGAGAGTGCATAGATGGTCTGGTCGCGCGGATGCATCGCCTATTTGACGATGGCGGGGATACGGCGCAACGGGATTCTCGCGGCGCCCGACACTCTCCCATTATCATCGCCCGGCTTGACCGGGCGATCCAGTAGACACCAACGTCAATGATCAACCCGACGACCGGTGTTTACTGGATCGCCCGCTTTCGCGGGCGATGACAGTGAGAGTCTGTGGCAACAGACAAAAAAGGCGCCGCTGCTTCCAGCGACGCCTTCTCTATTTGTGCCGTGACAAATCTTACGTGTTCATCGAATCGAAGAATTCCGAATTACTCTTCGTGTTGCGGAGCTTGTCGAGCAGGAAGTCGATGGCGTCCATGGTGCCCATCGGATTGAGGATGCGGCGGAGGACGTACATCTTCTTGAGCACCTGCGGATCGGTGATGAGCTCTTCCTTGCGCGTGCCCGACCGCGAGATGTCGATCGCCGGGAAGGTGCGCTTGTCCGAGACCTTGCGGTCCAGAATGAGCTCCGAGTTACCGGTGCCCTTGAATTCTTCGAAGATCACTTCGTCCATGCGGCTGCCGGTATCGACCAGCGCGGTGGCGATGATCGTGAGCGAGCCCCCCTCTTCGACATTACGCGCAGCACCGAAGAAGCGCTTGGGGCGCTGCAACGCATTGGCATCAACACCGCCGGTCAACACCTTGCCCGACGATGGAACGACGGTGTTGTAGGCGCGGCCAAGGCGGGTGATCGAATCCAGCAGGATGACGACATCCCGACCGTGCTCGACCAGACGCTTCGCTTTTTCGATCACCATTTCGGCGACCTGGACGTGGCGGGTGGCGGGCTCGTCGAAGGTCGAGGACACGACCTCGCCCTTCACCGAGCGCTGCATGTCGGTGACTTCTTCCGGACGCTCGTCGATCAGGAGAACGATCAGGTAGCATTCCGGATGATTGGCCGTGATCGAATGCGCGATGTTCTGCATCAGCACGGTCTTGCCCGTGCGCGGCGGCGCGACGATCAAAGCGCGCTGTCCCTTGCCGATCGGCGCCACGATGTCGATGACGCGCGGCGACAGATCCTTACGGGTCGGGTCTTCCAGTTCGAGGCGGAAGCGCTCGTTCGGGAACAGCGGGGTCAGGTTGTCGAAATTGACCTTGTGCTTGGACTTCTCGGGATCTTCGAAGTTCAGCGTGTTGACCTTCAGCAGCGCGAAATAGCGTTCGCCTTCCTTCGGGCTCCGGATATGGCCTTCGACGGTATCGCCGGTGCGCAAGCCGAAACGGCGGATCTGCGAGGGCGACACATAGATGTCGTCCGGACCTGGAAGATAGTTGGCATCCGACGAGCGGAGGAAGCCGAAGCCGTCCGGAAGTACCTCGACGACGCCTTCGCCGATGATGTCGGTTTCCTGCAATGCCAGTTGCTTGAGGCAGGCGAACATCAGTTCCTGCTTGCGCATGGTGCTGGCATTTTCGACCCCCAGCTCTTCCGCAAACGAGACGAGCTCGGCTGGCGTCTTGGCTTTGAGGTCTTGAAGTTTCATTTCCCGCATTGGGGGTGGTCCTGTGGAGAGTCGGTGGGGAGGTGCAAGCTGCTGGAGAGGTGCGGACGCTCAGAAGTGTCACGAAAGTCCGCAGGTCCCCGGCAACGAAGTCTTGAGCGGT
>JASBVG010000097.1 GCA_030147505.1 Tardiphaga sp. | reverse complement strand
CAGCGTCCGCTCCTCGACCGGTGCTGAGGCGAGCGAGCCCAGCGCCGACCAGACCGCTTCCTTGACCTCCGGGGTGACGAGGACCTTCTCGTGCGCGAGCAGCGCTGCAATCCACTCCGCCGCCCAGCTACGCTCATCGGTATCGTCGACCTTCCGCAGCGGCTGAAAGGCGAGTCCACTTCCTCCGTCCTTCCCTGCGCCGCTTCCCAAGCCGAGCGCATGATGCGCGCCGCCCATAGCAAGCACCGCGGCGCGTGCGGAAAAGCCCTTGTCGAAGATGTAGAGCTGGGCACTCGGATAGCGCCGGAACTGCAGCGCGATCAGCGCCAGCAACACCGACTTGCCCGCGCCGGTCGGCCCCACCACCAGCATATGGCCGACATCCCCGACATGGGTCGACAGCCGGAACGGCGTCGTGCCCGCGGTCTGAGCGACCAGCAGCGGCGGCCCGCCAAGATGGGCATTGGTGACCGGCCCCGCCCAGATCGCCGAGAGCGGCATCAGATGGGCAAGGTTGAGGGTATGGACCAGCGGCTGCCGGACATTGGCATAGGCGTGGCCGGGCAGTGAGGACAGCCATGCCTCAACCGCGTTGACGCCCTCGCGCACGCAGGTGAAGCCGAGGCCGTTGACGATCCGCTCGACCGCGCGGACCTTCTCGTCGGCGCGCATACGGTCCACGTCCGAGATGGTGATCGTGACGGTCAGATAGCCGAACGCGACATAATCTGCGCCGAGGGCCTGCAGCGCCTGGTCGGCATCGACGACCTTGTTGTCGGCATCGCTGTCGAGCAGTTGCGCCGGCTGGTTATACATCACCTCGCGCAGCATCGCGGTGATCGACTTGCGCTTGTTGAACCATTGGCGCCTGATCCTGGTCAGCGCCTTGGTCGCGTCGGTCTTGTCGAGCGCGATGAAGCGGGTGACCCAGCGATAGCCGAAGTCCGAGGCGTTCAGCGCGTCGAGGATTCCCGGACGGCTCAAATTGGGGAAGCCGAGCACCGTGATGGTGCGCAGGTGCCGGTCCCCGAGCTTCGGCTCGAGGCCACCGACCAGTGGCGTATCGGCGAGCAGCCCGTCGAGATACATCGGCGTCTCGGGCACCGCGACCGGCTGGCGGCGGGTCGAGATGCAGGCATGGAGATAGGCAAGCGTCTCATCGGAGGAGAGCCCACGCACCTCGGGCATGAAGCCCGCGAAGAGGTCGAGCACACGGTCGGTCTCCGCGATGAAGCCGGCCAGCGCCGTGCGCCAGTCGCGACCATCGACCTCCTCGTTGCGCTCGACCAGCGACCGGCCGGCAGCATCGCTCGCATCGGCCGGCGGCAGGAAGGTGAGCGTCAGATGATAGTGGCTCTCGTAGTGCGCGCCCTCTGCTTCGAACGCGCCGCGGCGCTCCTCTTCGACCAGCCAGGAAGCGGCATCGGGAAAGGCGCTCGCCGGATAGCCGAGCGCCTCGACACGCTCGGCCTCGAAGAACAAGGCCCAGCCCGATCCGAACCGCTTGAGCACATTGTTGGCACGGGCGCAGGCGCCGACCAGCTCGGCCTCGGTCGCGCTTTCCAGATCCGGCCCGCGGAAGCGGAGCGTGCGCTGAAAGCTGCCGTCCTTGTTGAGCACTACGCCCGGTGCGACGAGGGCTGCCCAAGGGAGATGATCGGCGAGCCGGTCGGCGCGCTGGCGATATTCGCGCAAGCTCAGCATGCGAGATAGCTCCTTTGGCGGAGATGGCGGAGCAGGACCGGCGCGAAGTCCGGGTCGCGGCGCGCTGCGAACACCGCGACGCTGTGCCCGACCGCCCAGAGAACCAGGCCGACCAGCCATTGCTGGAGGCCCAGCCCGACCGCTGCGGCGATCGTGCCGTTGACGATCGCCAGCCCGCGCGGCGCGCCGCCGAGCAGGATGGGCTGCCCGAGGCTGCCATGGATCGCTGCCTCGAACCCTTCGATGTGATGGCCGGCGCGGGTCGACATCAGACCAGCGCCCCACCGCCGAAGCTGAAGAAGCTCAGGAAGAAGGAGGAGGCGGCGAACGCGATCGACAGGCCGAACACGATCTGGATGAGCCGGCGGAAGCCGCCCGAGGTCTCGCCGAACGCGAGCGTCAGTCCGGTGGTGATGATCACCATCACCGCGATGATCTTGGCGACCGGCCCCTGGACCGATTCGAGCACCTGCTGGAGCGGCTGCTCCCAGGGCATGCCCGAGCCACTCGCGAGGGCCGGCGCGGAAACGGCGATCGCCAGCCCGAAGGCAAGCGCGGCCAAGGGGAGCGGAGGGCGGCAAGATACGGACAGGCGCATGGTCAATCTCCTTGAGGCGCGCGGGCGAAATCGAGGGGGAAGTCGAAAAGGGCGTAGTCGCCGTCCGGATCGAGGCCGGCGACGCGTGCGAGCGTGTCCACCCGGCGAGCCGAACCCCGCCCGGCGATGAACACGACCAGATCGATCGCATCGGCGATCAGCCGGCGGGGCACGGTGACCACGGCTTCCTGGATCAGTTGCTCGATGCGCAGCAGCGCGGAGGCTGCGCTATTGGCATGGACGGTAGCAATCCCACCGGGATGGCCGGTATTCCAGGCCTTGAGCATGTCGAGCGCCTCGCCGCCGCGCACCTCGCCGACGATGATGCGGTCGGGGCGCAGGCGCAGTGTCGAGCGGACCAAATCTGCCATCGTGACATGGCTGGCGCGGGTGCGCAGCGCGACGGTATCGGGCGCCGGCGACTGCAACTCGCGCGTGTCCTCGATCAGAATCACGCGCTCGTCGAGATGCGCCATTTCGGCGAGCAGCGCGTTGGCCAGCGTCGTCTTGCCCGAACTGGTGCCGCCGGCGACGAGGATGTTGCGGCGCTCGACCACAGCCAGCGACAGCAGACGCGCCATCTCGGCCGACATGATCCCGTCGGCGACATAGTCGAGCAGCGTGTAGATGCGAATCGCCGGCTTGCGGATCGAGAAGCAGGGCGCGAGGCTGACCGGGGGCAGCACGCCTTCGAACCGCTCCCCAGCGCCTTCGCCATGCGGCGGCAGCTCGGCCGAGACGATCGGCGACGCGGCATGCACCTCGGTACGGGCGTGGCTGGCGACGAGCCGAATAATGCGCTCGACCTGGGCCGGCTCGAAGCGGGTGCCGGTATCGGTCCGCCCTTCACCCAGCCGATCGAGCCGCAGCGCGCCATCCGGGTTGATCATCACTTCGAGTACGAGCGGGTCGGCGAGGGCTGCGGCGATAGCTGGCCCCATCGCAGTGCGCAGCATCGCGCGGCGCCGGCCTTCCGACACGGTATCGGCCGCGCCGCTCACGACTCCTTCTCCATTGGCTCGGTGGGGCCGAGGGTGCGCCTGCCGCTGGCAAGTTGGCGTCCGACCTGGCCGACAAATTTCTCGAACCGCTCAAGCCCGATCGCGAGCGCCGCGCTATCGGCCTCGGGCAAGGGCGCCGTGACCAGCAACTGGTAGCGGACGAACAGCGCAAGGCTCTCAAGCACCACGTCGATGTCGCGGCGGACCAAACCGATCTCGCGCGACATGCGGTCGAGCCGGACCTTGAGCAGGTCATCGACCTCCTTTGAACCGTGCCGCGCGAGCCAGCCCGCCAATGCGTCGTTGACCAGCCGCGACTTGTTCGCGCCGGGACTGGCGGCGAGCGCTTCGAGCGCTTCGCTCAGCTCGCGATCAATATAGAGGTTCTGGCGGACCTTCATCGTCAGAGCCCCGGAATGAGGTCGCGATGCGCGCCCTCGTTGATGCCATAGGCGCGCGCCGCCGGGGTCAGTCCCTGCGCCTGTTCCATCGCGCGCTTGTCCGCGGCGACATTGTCGTCGTCGTCCGGCGCGACCTGCGTGGTCTGGTCCGCCTCGGCAGAATGGGCCGTGCCCTCCTGGGTGAGACCGGGATGCCGCTGTTGCTGCATGCCGCCATCATCTCCGGCATCGGTCAGATCCGCGGCGGGTTCGAGCCGCGCGTCGGGGAGCCGCGCGAACCGGCCCCAGTCGTTCGATCGCTGGCGGGGGCGGTCGCCATAGACACCATCGGCGAGAACCGGCGCCGACAGCACCCGACCGCTGAAATTGCGGTCCTCGAAATAGCGCAGTTTGGTCGCGCGAATCGGCGCGAGCCCGGAGAGCAACACCAGCTCATCGGTCGCCGGCAGCTGCATGACCTCGCCGGGGGTCAGCAGCGCACGGGCGGTTTCCTGGCGGCTGACCATGACGTGCGCGAGCCAGGGTGCGAGCCGATGGCCAGCATAGTTGCGCATCGCGCGCTGCTCGGTGGCGGTACCGAGCGCGTCGGAAATACGCTTGGCGGTGCGCTCGTCGTTGGTCGCGAAGGCGACGCGGACATGGCAATTGTCGAGGATCGAATTGTGCTCGCCATAGGCCTTCTCGATCTGATTGAGGCTCTGGGCGATCAGGAAGGCGCGGATGCCGTAGCCGGCCATGAAGGCGAGACTCGTCTCGAAGAAGTCGAGCCGTCCGAGCGCCGGGAACTCGTCGAGCATCATCAGCAGCTGGTGCCGGCGTGTCGTAGCGTCACGCTGCTCGAGCCGCTCGGTCAGACGGCGGCCGATCTGGTTGAGCACGAGGCGGACGAGTGGCTTGGTGCGGCTGATGTCCGAGGGCGGAATGACCAGGTACAGCGAGACCGGCCGCTCGCCCTCGATCAGGTCGGCGATTCGCCAGTCGCAACGTGAAGTGACCTCGGCAACTGTCGGGTCGCGGTAGAGGCCGAGGAACGACATCGCGGTCGACAACACGCCCGAGCGCTCATTCTCGCTCTTGTTGAGCAGCTCGCGCGCGGCCGAGGCGACGACCGGATGGACGCGCGGCGCCTCCGGGGTGCCGAGATGGTTGGTCGACATCATCCGCCGAAGCGTCGCGACGAAGCTGCGCTGCGGATCGGACAGGAAAGTCGCGACACGAGCGAGCGTCTTCTCCTCCTCGGCATAGAGGATATGAAGGATCGTCCCGACCAGCAGTGAATGGCTGGTCTTCTCCCAATGGTTGCGGCGTTCGAGCGCCCCCTCAGGATCCACCAGGATGTCGGCGATGTTCTGGACGTCGCGCACTTCGTCGGCACCGCGGCGGACCTCGAGCAGCGGATTGTAGCGCGCCGAGCGCGGGTCGGTCGGGTTGAACAGCAGGCAATGCGAGAAGCGCGACCGCCAGCCGGCGGTCAGCATCCAATTCTCGCCCTTAATGTCGTGGATCACCGTCGAGCCGGTCCAGGACAGCAGAGTCGGCACGACCAGACCAACGCCCTTGCCCGACCGGGTCGGCGCAAACGCCATGACGTGCTCGGGGCCATCATGGCGCAGATACTGGCCGCCGAGCCGACCGAGCAGCACGCCGCGGTCGCGGTACAGCCCCGCGCGCTCGATCTCCTGGGGCTTTGCCCAACGTGCCGAGCCATAGGTGGTGACGTTGCTGCGCTGCCGCGCGCGCCACAGCGACCCGCCTATCGCCGCGCCGCAGCCGAGAAAGCCCGAGGCGCCGGCGAGCATCCCCGCCTTGTCGAAGACGTGCGGCGCATAGGCGTCATAGTGATACCACCAGGAGAACAGCGCCCAGGGCCGGTAGACCGGGACATCACCGACGATCAGCCAGGGCCGGCCCAGTTCGGGCTGATAGGCCAGCATCGCCGCCGCCCATTGCGTCGCCGCCCACAGCCCCGCGATCACGATCGCGAAGACGATAAGGATCTGTCCGATCAGCAGTTTGGTGGGGGTCACGAAGAGGCTCCCGCCGGGGGAAATCCCGACGGGCAATGACTCTTCCAACCGAGCCGGAAATTACATGGTGCCCAGCGGCGCTGTAGAGCTTATTGCGGCCATCCCTTCATTCAGAAGCGGTTCTATCCCAGCCTTGCCCCGCTCCTGCGATGCCGCCACACAGCATATCGGCGAAACGGAACGAGCGAAGATGAAGAGGACAGGCGACAAAAAGGCGCCCGATTTGAAAGCTGCACTGGAGCGTGTCCCCTGGGCATCCCGCGGTCGGGAAACGCCGATCGCACGGCTCGCGCGGTCGCTATTGCCGGTCGGTAATAGGGCGGGCCTTCCGGAGGGAGATCTGTCCCTTTCAATGCCGATCCAGGCAGCCGAGCATGAAGACTGGACGATGGATATCGACGGCACGGCGTTTCAGGTCGGCCGCGGGAAATTGATGACGGCCTGGCATGTGGCCGAGGCGCTGGACGTCGCTGGCGGCGATGCGCACATCTATGGAAACAGCCGCCTCAATGGGATCGAGGCGCTGCGACCCTACAGGATCACGGCCAGCATGCGGTTCTACGACATGCGGTTCGAAGATGGCGGACCGGGTGTCGACGCCGGCGTTCTCCTCTCCCCCGCGATCAGCACTGACGAAGCCCCATATGAGGTCCCGCTGGTAACCTGGGGGGATTCGACCCGGGTCGGGGTTGGCGACCGCGTGCTCATTGGCGGCTTTCCACTCGGGAAGAGCATGTTCTTCTCCAACATGAGCAACAAGGGGCTCATCCAGCCTTCGTTTTTCGACGGCATCATCAGCGCAGTCATCCCAGCGATCCGGCCCGGCGAAACCCGGCTCTTCCAGATCAGCTCGGTGGCGCTTGGCGGGATCAGCGGCGGAGTGGTGTGCGATGCCCGGACCGGCGCCGTGCTGGGGATGGTCACGAGCGGCCTGACAACCGCGGAAGGAGTCAGCCTCCCGATCACCTATGCGATTCCAAGCGAGGTGCTACGCCCCTTCGCGGACGCGATCAGCTTCGATTCTGCCGATGGAACGCGCTGGAGATAGACGTGGATGACCGCGGCGACTTGTATTTATCGGCCGTTTCGCCCAAATTGCAGGCATGGCAACGAACCCCGAAACCGTAGCGCCCAAGAAGCCCAAGGCCGTCGTGCTTGGCCGCAGCGCCGCGACGGGACGAGTCGTGCTGGCGCCAGCCGTCACTAAGAAAGGGACGGTATCCGTGCAGCGCATCGAGGCCGCGGTCAAATCCGCGCTGTCCAAGAAGAAATAAGCGTTGATGGCGGTTGAGGCGTCGGTGGACGACGTCTTCATCAATTGTCCGTTCGACGATGAATTTGCGCCAAGCTTTCGGGCGCTCCTGTTCGCGATCATGTCGTGCGGCTTCCGTCCGCGCTCAGCACGCGAGCTCGACGACGGCGGCCAGACCCGTATCGACAAGATCTATGGCCTGATCGAAGCGTGTCGCTACGGCATCCATGACCTTTCCAGAACCGAGCTGGATGCCGTCAACAACCTGCCGCGCTTCAATATGCCGCTCGAACTCGGCCTGTTCCTTGGGGCGAAACGCTTCGGCAACAAGACGCAGAAACTGAAGCGGGTGCTGATCCTCGATGTGGAGCAGCACCGCTATCAGCGGTTCATCTCGGATCTAGCCGGGATGGACATCCACGGGCATGACGGCGACCCGCTACGCGCCCTTCGCGAGACCCGGGACTGGCTCGCCAACGTATCCCGCCGCGAACTGCCGAGTGCAGATCGGGTGCAGAGAATCTATCAGGCCTTTCTCGAATCTCTGCCGGAGATCGCGGCGACACTCGAATTCGATCCGGATCGTATCCCGTATGTCGATTTCGAGCGGATTGCCGGGCAGTGGCTGATCTCGGCGCCAGAAGCGGTCGCGGACTGACGCGATGCGCCGCCGTCAGACCTATGATTCCTGGTTTGGTACCAAAATCCGCGAAGCGTTGATGGACGATCGACCCGATATCCCGAGCGAGGTTGTGGAAGCGGAGTTCGCCGAGCGGCGCGCGACGTCGACTATTCGGAGACGGAACCGTACCTGACAGGAAGCGCTCGATTGACTAGCCTAACCTTTTTGTGCCGCCGCGCGTAGTTGCTCAAGACGCTCCTGCCCGACCTGCTCGATGACATCGCGAAGCGCCCGCACGCAGATCAGGATCGCGTTCAGGTCCTCGATGCCAATCTGATAAGCAGTCGAGTAGCGGGCCTCGACATAGGCGCGCTTGAGCAGCTGGAAGCGCCGCCGATCGATGCGCTTGTCGCGCGGCCAAGCATCAATCAATCGAGATTCGATGTCTTCTGCCAGCGAGCGCAGGAACTTGATGTTGTGAGATTTTGGAAAGTACAGAGTCCGAACGAGCAGGAAGCAGATATAGGCTCGCTCGGTGGCCTGATGGAGCGAAAATGCTGCATCTTTGCGCCAGCCAAGATCGTCCGTTCCTTTTTCAACCTGCCCTTCGGCAGTGTCTAGCGCGCGCTCGATGCTTGGGAGCCATTCTTCAAAGTAGGCTTTCGCCATCTGATAGGCGTCCGCAGGTGTGAGCGGCATCGGTGTCGCCAGCGGATGACACGGCAGTTCGTACAGGACGATCCCATCCCGGGCGATATCGACCCAGAAATACTCGCCGCGCTTCAGCGACCGGTTCACTTCATCGAGCGAATGGACGACGATGTTGACCGGCCGCGCGATCGCCGCATCGCGCAGGATGCGATCCTCGGCCACGTACCAGTAGTGCGCGATATCGGTAAGATCGTCGTGATTGACGATCACCAGCAGATCGAAATCTGACTGGTAGCCGCTCTTGGGATCATCGACCCAATCGTCGCGCGAATACGATCCGAACAGGATGATCTTGAGGATCTTGCCATTCTTACGGCTCGGCGTTGTAGCTTGGGCGATAGCCTCCGCAAACTCCTCCATCAGGACGCGCTGGACACGCTCCAGCTCGCCCCGTTGAACTTCAGGCAGATGATCCACGTCATTCTTCATCAAGGGAATCTTCGGCGAGCGCGGGCGGAATGGCAAGCGCGGGTTGGCACCACAATCGTTTGATCAGTAGACAGAGTTCGTTCGGCGGCGTCGGATGGCCCCAACGGGCGCACGCTCTCAAGCGGTTCTCAACTTCCGGGGCCGCCGGACACTCGGATGACCGGTCATCCCCCACCGCGGGTCGCGGGCGTCGGTCTGGGCATCGTCCGCCATCTTCATTCCTTCGATTGGAGCTATTTCCCCGATTCGGTTTGCGCGCCGATGTCGAAGTCGGGGATCGACAGGCCGACGATCATGTTGATGAACGCCTTTGCTTCCTCGATCGCGGCTTGGGCCTCTTCGGTATTGCTGAATGAGCCTTGGTGCACGACGGCATTGCGGACCGCGTTGATCTTCTCAGCCGAATTGATCAGCGCCTTGGCGGTGGGGTTTCTGGCGGGATTGGGAAAATGCACCGGCACGAACAGCTTTGTGATCTTGAGCTGAAGACCGTTTGCCCATCGCAGAAAATGGTCGATGACGGCTGCATTGAAATCGGTCCTGCGGGACCATTCGGCTCTGATGGCATAGTTCGCAGCGACTTCCGCGGCAGTTGCGCATCGCACGATCGCGGCAGAGGGCTCGTCTCGCTGATGAAGGCCGGATAACTTCGTCCACTGTGCACGAAGTTTCTCCAAGTCGGACCGCTCATTATATGGCTTTTTCGTCGCCTTTCGACGATCGTCCACTGCCGACTTCGTCATTGCTTCCCCCGATGCGCATCCGAATGCGCAATTCTTCAGATACCAAATCAATAGCACGAGAGGAGGCCGGGTGAATGTTGCCAACCAGGGACCAGCTACCACGCATCTTCCAAGCCAACCTCGCGCGGCTGTTCGATCGCGTGATCCTGCCGGGCATGGACGTGCTCACCGTTC
The DNA here is from genome assembly GCA_030147505.1 of Tardiphaga sp. GTDB lineage: Bacteria > Pseudomonadota > Alphaproteobacteria > Rhizobiales > Xanthobacteraceae > Tardiphaga. The sequence goes on along the minus strand of JASBVG010000097.1, from coordinate 4,498 downwards.
ACGACCACCTCGAACAGGGCGAGGCGACGAGCCTGGACCAGTTCCTCGATCGCGCTGCAGCCCAAGTCGACAACTACACGGCCAACGAGGCGGCCAAGGCCTTTACGCTCACGCTCGCCGCGGTGTTCGAGCGCCAGTTGAGTATCTGGGCCCGGGCGATCCACGCAACAGGATCGGCCGACATGTCGAAGCTGCGGGGCTTTCAACAACATCTCGCCGCATGCGCTGAGCAAGCCGGAATCGATCTCGTCGCGGAAAGCCTGGAAGCGAACCTGACGCAAATGTTCGTGGTCGCCAATGTGGTCCGTCATGGCGAGGGCGAGTCCTGCGAAAAACTGCGAGCGCTGGCGCCATCGTTCTGGGACAGCGGTGCGTCCGACTATCACGATCTATTGGCAGGCCAGCCGATACCGAGCGAGCATCTGCGCATCCACCGGAACGATCTCATCCGCTACATCTGGGCGACCACGCGATTTTGGGGCTTGGCCGATCCCCTGCCGATGGCGCTGACCGACCCACCTTATTGGGTAGAATGAATCGCAATGCGGAGGGGGCCAATGGATCACAGCGATCAATTCGACGGCGAGCCGGGAGATGAGCCCCGCTTCCGTGATGTTGCAGAGATCGGAAAGAGCGACCTCTATGAAGCGCTGATGACCTTGGCGGGATTCAGAGAGAATCCATTTCTGGCCATGCAGGCAAGCCAGCTCTGCCTGGTCGACAATGTCCTAAACGGCATGGAACAGGAAGCGATGCGTCATCGCTTCGACGAGATACCGCCGCGCGGAAAGATCGCGTTGCTGGCAGCTCTGTCGCCTATGTGGATCTTCGGGGCCTATGAATTGCTGCGGACATGGCGTCAGCGCTGCGAGGAGGTCATTAAGCTGGCCGAGAATGCGGGCTTCGATCTCAAGGCTTCTCATCTCGAACGGGATCTTGGCTACCGCCATTACGACCGGGAGCTACGCGCCCAGCAGCTGCGCGACGCGCAGGAGCGGCCCGAGTTGGTGGAGCAGATGCGGGTTGATCTCCGGCGAACGGAAATGGGTTTTACTCACCTGGAGTTCATTCGCGTCGCGCTTGCCAAGCACGAGGTCAGCAAGAAGGGATCGAAGAAGCCCATCGCCTTCGCGCCGGGCCTGGCGCTCATGAACCGTTATTGCGGCTCGATGGAATATGAGTTGAGCAACGGCGGCGCGATCATTGGGTTCGTGTCGCGTCGCGACATCGCCGAGACAATCCGCTTCATCCCACAGGCGGAGAATCCAAGCGACGAGGATCTCGCCCATTTCCGCGCCTATATGAATCCGCCAGATGTCGAGCCACTTGGTAGGTGAACGGCAAGAGCGGCCTAGGCGGTCTCTTTTTGCACGACTAGGCTAGTACAATGACCCTTGAAGAATACATCGCTCATCTGAATGGCTTGGCATTTTGGCGCGAGTTCACATTCGCACAGAATAAATTCTCGCCGCAGCCGGGCAGAGAACTCGAACTGGCCGACAATCTGGTCTGGTTCGGGGTACGTGCATACATCCTGCAGCTGAAGCAGCGGGAAGACCCGACGGACGATCCCGCCGTCGAAAGGACCTGGTTTCAAAAGAAGGTGCTTGGGAAGGCGACCAGCCAGATCCGGGACTCCCTTCGCTTTCTCCAAGAGAATCCGGAAATCCGGATCACCAACCAACGCGGGCATCGTTTCGAAATACGGCGCGACGCCTTAGCCGAGATCACGAAGATCATCGTTTTCCTGCCCGGCCCAGCATTGCCCGAAGATTCCAGGCAGACACGCTATCATGTGAGCCAAACGGCCGGCTTCATTCATATTCTTTCGGCGAGCGACTATCTCGGGATCCTCGAGAAGCTGCGCGTGCCTGAGGATATCGCTCGATATTTCACCTATCGGGAGGAGGTGGCTCCAGCCCTCAAAGCGGCAGGTATCGAGCTGAGCGAAGCCGATATCATGGGCGCTTTCCTTAATGAGGAGGAGATACCGACCCCGCGGTCACATGAGAGCTTGCACTATCTTGTCCAGGATCTCGATGCGTTCGATCTGTCCGGGCTTCTCCGAGAAATACATGATCACATCAACCGCACGGACCGGCCCTATGACTACTACCGCATTCTGCAGGAGTTCGCACAGGTACCGCGCTCGGTGTGGCGAGAGGTCAAGCTCCGCTTCATGAAATCTCTGGATGCGGTCCGGGATGCAAAGTTCACACTGCCGTTCCGGCTGACCTTCCCGGAGACCGATTGCACATTCATGATCGCACCGCTCGATCCCGACCTTCCGGCCGCCGGCCCGGAGGGCGAGAAAGTGCGGATCACGGGGCTCCAGAACTTTACCCGCGCAGCTAAGTATTCCGCGAAAAGTTCGAAGGGCATCGGCATCCTAATTTCGCGAGACGGTGAGTATTTCCAGATCGATTGGTGCCTGATCGACATGCCCTGGCAACCGGACCCCGGGATGGAAGAACGGCTTTCAAAAAGTAGTCCGTTCCGCGCGGTGAGCGAAAAGTCGATGGACAGCTTCCTGTTCAGGGCGCCACCAAGATAGTCCGCCCCTTCCTCCAGCGCGGAAGCCGCACACCGGAAGCCCGATGTGCGGCCCACTGGTTCTCGTCAGCGCTTGCGCACGACGATCTGCTGTCCGGTCGAACGCAGCACGCCTACCGCAATCACACCGCGGTTGGGTGGGTTGCCATTGTCGCCATCAGCAGGCGCCTTGCCGCCCCCGCCATTGCCGTCGCCGCTGCTGCGTTGAGGTTTGATCTTCATAGATTGAGTCCTTGTTTCCAAAGCTGCGCCGGACTTGGCGCGACCCTAAATTGAGCTCGTGATTCCGCAGCTGACTGTCAGCCCCGCGGATCGACCCGATCCGGGCGTCCGGTTACTCGATCGCTGGGCCATTGCGCCCCCGCCCGAACGACCAGCTGACACCGTCACCACGCATGATCCCCGACACCGGCTTGCCGATCTGCCGCTCCAACACCGGCCGCCAAGGCACCAGCGTGAATTCGCGCGACTTCTCGATCAGCGCAAACCGCCCGCTGACCAAGTCGAGCCGGCGTCGCACCACGCCCTCAATCCGCGCACCCGGCGCGGGATCGGCAAACGATAGGCCGAGCTCCTCCGACAGCTGTCCAGCAACCCGCAGGAGCTCGCGCCGCTGCAGGGTCGAGAGAAGGTCGGGACGATAGCTCGTTGCGCCTCCCGCTGGCGCGGCCAGGCCTTGCGCGATCAGCCATTGCCGGCGGCGATTCTGCGCGTCGCGAACCTCGGAGCCGAATCCCGTTTCGCGCAGCGCCAAGGGTTCTGCTGTGACCAAGCTTCGATCGAGCCAGGTTGCGGCATCCGCCACTACCAGTCTGGACAGTGGCTGCGAGGACAGGATCTCGACCGCCACAGGCCGGTCCCGCAGCAGCCTCGCCTCATGCGCCGCGGCGCGCTCGAGATGGTCCTCGGCGATGATCCATTGTCCGGAGGGTTCACGAGTCACATTTCCGCTCAGCCGCCGCATCGCCTCGAGCCGGCGGACGTGCGCTTCAGCGAACGCCTGGGTCGCGCTCGGATCGTGAAGGAGATGCGCGTCGATATCGTAGCGCCCGGCATTGGCCGTAGCGACGGCAGCAACGGTGCGATCGACCGCACGCGCATCCGCGCGCTGCGGGTCGATCCGAATCACCGCGCCCTCAGGCACGATATCGAGGCCCGCGCCCTTGCCGATCGCCACGTAATGGCTGCGCCCGTCGATCCCGTCGACGATCAGATAGTGATGATCGGCATGCTCGTCGGCAAGGCCTCGGCCAATGAGGCGACCCACCAGCGGACGCGCGTCTGGCGCTGACGGATCATAGATCGCCTGGTCAGTGCCTGCTCGGTCCAACCCGCGGCGCGTGAACTCGCGCTGCATCGTGCGAACGATGTCGCCACGCTCGGCCAGGCGCCGAAGCGTGGCGTCCAGTCCGGGCGCGAGACGCCAGCTCGTCCCACCAACCGGCTCAGCCAGGCCAAGCCGCCTCAGCTTGGCGAGCCGCCCGGCGCGGAGCGCCTGATCGAACGCGTCGCCCCGGGCGGTCGACACGATCCCGGCCTGCGCATCGCGCAGCAACGACCGGTCAAGCGAGGTCAGCCGTTCCTGTTCCACTTCGGCGCGCAGGCTGGCTTCGATTTCACGCGCCGAGCGCGGCCCGAGATCGAGATCGACCAGCTCGCACGCCCGCTCACGCATGCCGCTCGTCAGATAGTCCCGCGCGATGATGAGATCGGCGCCGAACTGGTCCTTGCCGCGCACGACGATATGGGTGTGCGGGTGGCCGGTGTTGAAATGGTCGATAGCAACCCAGTCGAGCTTGGTCCCGAGATCTTCTTCGACCCGCGCCATCAGCCGCCGGGTCAGAGGCTTGAGATCCTCGTACTCCGTGCCATCCTCAGCCGAAACGATGAAGCGGAACTGGTGACGGTCGCCAGCCCAGCGCTCCCGGAATCCCTTGTCGTCGAC
>JASBVG010000092.1 GCA_030147505.1 Tardiphaga sp. | reverse complement strand
TCGCCCTGGGAGGGCTTCTCTTTGGCGCTGTCCGGGATGATGATGCCGCCAGCAGACTTCTCTTCGGCGTCGATGCGCTTGACCACGACGCGGTCGTGAAGCGGACGGAATTTCATGCAGTCCTCCTAAGTTTCTGCGATTGCTCGCCAATTTTAAGGAATTGGCAGTCGCGGGCCTGAAGTGCCAGCGCGACTGGTGCGGAGATAGGCCGATCGTTCCCGACGGGCAAGGGTATCTATCAAATTATTTGGCACTCAAATGTGACGGGTGCCAAGATTGGTTAAGGAGAGGCTGGCGCCAGCGTGCAGCGTTGAGCGGTCCGTGAGGCCGAAAGACCGTGCGATAGGCTTATTGTCTTGTCTATACAAAGTGCGACACCAAGTGCAGGACAAATCGCGTCATGTGCAGCTCAATCGAAACTGCGAGTGCGCGTCCTCCGGTTGCAGGCGTTGATTGCTCAACAGTTTTGACGAATTGCTGCCCCGCGGAACTACAGTTAGCTTGCGCGCCGCGTCGATCGCTGTTCGATGGATGCGTGGGAAGTACATCATGGCCAAGCAGAAGCGGGCGTCGAAGACCAACGCCGGTAAAACGGCGAAAAAGTCCGTAGCAAAGGCCGCTGCACGCAAGCCTGCCGCAGTGAAAGCTGCCAGGAAGACAGCTCCTGCCAAGCCGACCAAAGCTGCAGCCAGCAAAGCAGCCACTCCGCCAGTGTCAGGTAAACGACGCAGGCAGCGGCCGGCCGTCAGCCATTATCGCGAAGAGGATTTCGCCGGCGGCCTGCGCGCTTATGCGAAGTATCGCGATCTTGGCGTTGCCGCGGCCACTGACGGGCTCGCGCAGGCGCATGTGATCCGCCTGATCGGGCCGTGCGATCCCAACGAAGTCTCCAAGCTGCACTATCACGACGCCGAGTTTCAGCTCGTCTATGTGCTGAATGGCTGGGTGAAAACCTATATGGACGGCGTCGGCGAGCAGACCATGCGGCAGGGCTCGTGCTGGACGCAGCCGCCGCGCATCAAGCACCTGATTCGCGACTATTCCGACAATTGCGAACTGCTCGAAGTGATCCTGCCGTCGCAGTTCAGAACGGTGGAAGTGAAGGGCTGAAGCATCAGTTCAGCACGCCGACGATCGCGCCCATCAGGCAGGTCGTCAGCGTGCCGGACAGGATCGATTTCAGGCCGAGCGCATTGATCTCGTCACGTCGTTCCGGCGCCATGGTGCCGAGTCCGCCGATCATGATGCCCAGGCTGGCGAAATTGGCGAAGCCGCACAGCGCGTAGAGCATGATCAGGCGCGAGCGCGGATCGAGCGCATCCGGGCCGAGCTTCGACATCTGCACATAGGCGATCAGCTCGTTGAGGATCGTCTTGACGCCCATCAGCGATCCCGCAGTGAGTGCCTGTTCCCATGGCACGCCCATCAGCCAGCAGACCGGCGCCATCGCATAGCCGACGATCCGCTGGCCGGTGAGCGGCGTGCCGCTCGCGGTGGGCAGCAGCATCAGGATGGCATTCATCAGATACATCAAGGCGACGAACACCAGCAGCAGCGCGACGATGTTGACGAGCAGCTCAATGCCGGCCGTCGTGCCTTTCACGATGGCATCCATGGTGCTGCTGGCGGAGGTTTCCGGATTGGCCAGCAGGCCGCCGGTGCGGCGATCTTCCGTTTCCGGCACCATGACCAGGCTGACGAGGATCGCGGCGGGCGCCGACAGCACCGAGGCGATGACAAAATGCGCCGAAGCATCCGGAAGCAGCGGTGCCGTCAGCGTAGCGTAGAGAACCAGCACCGTCCCGGCAATGCCCGCCATGCCGCCGGTCATCACCAGAAACAATTCGCTGCGTGTGAGCTGCGCGATATAGGGGCGGATGAAGAGCGGCGCCTCGACCATGCCGAGAAAGATATTGGCGGCGGTGGAGAGGCCGACCGCGCCGCCGATGCCGAGCGTGCGCTCCAGCAGCCACGCCATGCCACGCACGATCGGCGGCAGGATGCGCCAGTAGAACAGCAGTGTCGTCAGCACGCTGATGACGAGCACTACTGGCAGGGCCTGCAGCGCGAGCACGAAATCGGCGCCGGGCGACTTGAGGTCGAAGGGCAGCGTGCCGCCGCCGAGATAGCCGAACACGAAGGACGTGCCCGCGCGCGATGCGGCAGCGATGGTGGAGACTGCATCGTTGATCGCTCCGAAGGCGCGCGTCACGATCGGGAGCTTCAGAAGGACGACAGCAGTTGCGACCGTCACGGCTAGTCCGATCGCGGCCTTGCGCAACGACACCTTGTTACGATTTTCGCCGCACAACCAGGCAAGACCGAGCAATGCGATGACGCCGAATGCCGACTGAAGCTGAAGCATAAATCCCCCGAAACCGCGGCAATGATGCCGCGGCAGTGGATGTCATGCAATGTCAGTGCCGCTAGGTCGTCTTGAGAGAGGTCAGCCTCGTCCGACAAACGGCATCTTCGTCGCCATTACGGTCATGGTCAGCACATTCGCATCGAGCGGCAGGCCAGCCATATAGGCGACGGCATCGCCCACGGCCTTGGCATCCATGCGCGGCTCCTGCTTCGAGGTACCGTCGGGCTGCAGCACGCCGGGGCCGTTGACCATGCGGTCGGTCATCGGGGTGGCCGCATTGCCGATATCGATCTGGCCGACCGCGATGTCATAGGCGCGGCCGTCGAGATTGCTGGCCTTGGTGAGGCCGGTGATGGCGTGCTTGGTCGAGGTATAGGCGGCCGAGAACGGGCGCGGCGCATGGGCCGAGATCGAGCCGTTATTGATGATGCGACCGCCACGCGGGGTCTGGTCCTTCATGATACGGAAGGCATGCTGGGTGCACAGGAACGGCGCGGTGAGATTGGTGTCCACCACCGCCTTCCACTGCTCCAGGCCAAGATCCTCGAACGGGATCGCCGAAGCGCCCATGCCGGCATTGTTGAACAGCACGTCGAGCCGGCCGAATTCCTGCGCGGTCTTGGCGAACAGCGCGGCGATCGAGGCGGGGTCCTGCATGTCGGCGACAACGGGCAGGCTCTTGCCGCCACTCGCGGCGCCGAGCTTCTGCGTCTCCTGCAGCAGCTCCAGACGGCGGCCCGCGAGCACGACGGTGAAGCCGGCATTCATCAGCGCGAGCGAGGCGGCGCGGCCGACGCCGGTGCCGGCTCCGGTGACGATGGCGATCTTGGCGGTCATTGGTTTCTTCCCTGGTTCTTGAAGTGACGTGTTTTAGGTGAGGTCCCGCGTCATGAAATGCGCCTGATCGCCATAGCTCGCAAGCTTGGCTTCCAGCACGGGGTCATCGGTGACGGTGAAGCCCTGCCGCCGCCAAAAGTGGACTGAATTGTTGACGGCAACAAGGGTCATATTGGGGAGATGCAGCGTGTGTGCGCGGGCGGCGAGCAGGCCGACAACGGCCTTGCCGGCACCGGTGCCACGGGTCTCAGGCAGCAATGCGAGGTCGTGGATGTAATAGGTCGTGGGCGTCGTGACCGGCGTGAGCACTGCGTTGAGCGGAGGCGGTGAACGGTCGAGCCATGGATGGCTGAGTACGTAGCCCTTGAGCCCGTCATCGCCGTCCAGCACCTCGCAGCCTCCGGGATGCAGCGCGAGGCGATTGGCGAAGATGGCGTCGCCTTCGGGGAAGGCGGGGTGGATGATATCGGCGAGGGCTTTGACGGCGGGTAGATCGCCAACCGTCATTGGGCGCCAAGTGTAGGATGAGTTGAGCGCAGCGATACCCATCATTCATACGCTCCGGAGCCAGCAGTGATAAGGTTCGCTCCGGCGCCATGCGCCTGCGCTCATCCCATACGACGATTAGTCCTGCTTGTAAGGCGGCCTTGGAATATTCTGATGCGCCGCGCGCAGCGCCGCCGACCAGCGCGAACGCAGGTCGTGGAAATAGGGCTCGCCGGCTTCGATGCGATGGTTGAGATCGGCGTCGCAGACATCGGCACGCACCACCAGCACGTCGATGGGCAGGCCCACGCCGATATTCGAGCGCATGGTCGAATCCATCGAGATCAGCCCCGTTTTGAGCGCCTCATAGAGCTCGACATCGTAATGCATCGCACGGTCCAGTACCGGCTTGCCATATTTGTGCTCGCCGATCTGGAGATAAGGCGTGTCCACCGTGCATTCGATGAAATTGCCGGCCGGGTAGATCATAAACAGCCGCATCTTCGCGCCGGCGATCTGGCCGCCGAACAGGAAGGAGACGTCAAAACTGATATCCTCCGCCTGCAGCGCCTTGCCTTCGGTGGAAGACACATGCCGGATTGCGCGGCCGATCCGCTTCGCGGCCTGAAACATGGTCGGCGCGTTCAGCAGCGTCTCGATCTCGCCGGTCTCGGGATTCTCGAGGCCCTCGCTGAGGGTGGAAAGCACCGATTGGCTGATGGCGAGATTGCCGGCCGAGGCGATCGCCATGATGCGGTCGCCCGGCTGGTTGAAAATGTGCAGCTTGCGGAAGGTAGAGACGTTGTCGAGCCCGGCATTGGTGCGTGTGTCTGCGATCATCACCAGACCGTCTTTCACCAGAATTCCGCAGCAGTAAGTCATCGCCTGATCCCTGAACCTGGAAAGCGTCTTACGCGCCGACGAGCGGACGGGCAACCTCGTCAGGCTAGAAAATGGGCACCTGCATTTCAGCTCTGGAACTGGGACTGGCCGCGATCCGAGACCTTGTCGACGCGTACCGCCACGGTCAGCGTCTCCATGCCGCCACCATAGCGGGTGCCGCGCACCGGCGCAGCCCCGAGATAATCCAGCCCGATGGCGATGCGGGCATGGGCGTCGGTGGTGCAGATGGCATTGGCCGGGTCGAAGCCGACCCAACCCAGACCGGGCACATGGGCCTCGGCCCAGGCATGGCCGGCCTCTTGCTGATTCGCTCCGTCCGCGCGCCAGAAATGGCCGGAGACGAAGCGCGCCGGGATGCCGCCGATGCGGGCGCAGGCGATGAAGATATGCGCGTAGTCCTGGCACACGCCGCGCTTCAGCGAGAAGGCCTCGCTCGCGGTGGTGCCGCTGCTGGTCGGATCGGTGTCGAAGGTCATATGGGCGTTGATGCCGAGCATCAGCGCATGCAGATAGCCGAGTGGATCGCTTTCGGCCGAGGGAGTCAGCTCGCGTACAAGAGCCTCCATCGCGGGCGTGAGGTCGGTGAGGTCGGTCGGGCGCAGGAACAGGCTTGGTGGAAAGCGTTCGTCGGTGCCGCGCAAGATGCCGCCGGTGTCCTGGGTTTCGATCAGCCCTTCCACGGTGATGGTGAGGTCGGAGAGCGGCCCGTGAGTCAGCACATGGGTGATATTGCCGAACGCATCTTCGTGCTTGTCGAGGCGCGAGTCGGTGGAGACGTCGATCTGCCAGTCGGCCACATATTGGCTGTCGTGGCTGCCGGGCGTCATGCGCAGAATCTGGATGACTCCGGAGGCCGGCGGCTCATAGCGATAGGTGGTGGAGTGGGCGATGCGGAGGCGCATGGTCAGATCAAATATTGCTTGCCGATGATTTCGCCCAGCCGGTTGTTGTCGGCGATGAATTCCTGGATGAATTCATGCAGGCCACGCTGGAAGATATCGTCGATATGGCTGTGTTCAAGCCGGTTGCGGATACCGCGAGCATGGCGCTGGGCCGCGCCCTGGCGGCCATAGGCGACGCCGATCTGGTCGAGATTGCGCACCAGATTGCCGTAGCAGCTCGCCAGCGAACGCGGCAATGTGTCGTTGAGGATCAGAAGATCCGCGATCAGCCACGGTTTCAGCGTCTCGCGATAGACCCAGTGATAGGCCGTGAGTGCCGAGACCGAGCGCAGGATCGAGGTCCACTGATAATAATCGAGGGGCCCGCCGACATGTTCGTCCTGCGGCAGCAGCAGATGATACTTCACATCTAGAATGCGCGCGGTGTTGTCAGCGCGTTCCAGATGCAGACCGAGCCGCGAAAACCAGTAGGCGTCGTTGCGCAGCATGGTCCGATAGGCCGAGCCGTCGAAGCGCAGCGACGTCTCCTGCACGAAGCGCAGAAAGCGCGCCAGCTGCTCGCGCGATTTGGCGCCGTTGCTCCAGACCGATTGCAATTCCAGCCACGCACCGTTGATGGTGTCCCACATCTCGCCGGTGAGGGCTGTGCGCACCGAGCGCGCGTTCAGGCGCGCCGCTTCGATGCAATTCCGGATCGATGACGGGTTGTCCGGCGCGAAGGCGATATATTCGACGACGCTCTCTTCATCGGCCATCTCGTGCTTGTCGTGAAAGCCGAAATTCATGCCCGCGGTCTGCAGTGCCGAGTCCCATTCATTGGTCTGGCCCACATAGGCGCTCGGCAGTGCGGTGACGCGCAGCGTCGCCTCGATGGTGCGCGCGAGATATTCCGCGCGTTCGATATAGCGGGCCAGCCAGTACAGGTTTTCAGCGGTGCGCGACAGCATGGATTAAAACTCGTCATTCCGGGGCGGGCGCGCCTCTTTGCGCGCACGAACCCGGAATCTGGAAATGAGAGTCACTGAAAAAGATTCCGGGTTCGTGTCCGGCAAGGGCCGGCCACGCCCCGGAATGACGAGTGTGGTAAACGCGCTCATCTCACTCATCCAGAATCCACGTATCCTTGGTCCCGCCGCCCTGGCTCGAATTCACTACCAGCGAGCCCTCCTTGAGCGCCACGCGCGTGAGACCACCGGGAACGACATTGATGTTCTTGCTGCCGGTGAGCACGAACGGCCTGAGGTCCACATGGCGTGGCGCCAATCCACTCGCCGTACAGGTCGGGCACGTCGAGAGCGCCAGCGTCGGCTGGGCAATGAAGCCTTCCGGCTCACGCTTCAGCTTGTCGCGGAAGGCCTCGATCGTCGCCTTGGTGGCGGCGGGACCGATCAGCATGCCGTAGCCGCCGGAGCCATGCACTTCCTTGACGACGAGGTCTCCGAGATTGTCGAGGACGTAGGCGAGATCGCCAGCCTCGCGGCAGCGCCAGGTCGGCACGTTCTTCAGGATCGGTTCTTCGCCGAGATAGAATTTCACAATGTCCGGCATGTAGCTGTACATCGCCTTGTCGTCGGCAATGCCGGTGCCCACGGCATTGGCCAGCGTGATGTTGCCGGCCATGTAAGCCGACATCAGGCCGGGCACACCGAGCGCCGAATCCGGACGGAAGGTGAGGGGATCAATGTAATCGTCGTCGAGCCGGCGATACAGCACATCCACACGCTTCAGTCCTTCGGTGGTGCGCATGAAGACTTCGTCGTTCTTGACGATGAGGTCGCGGCCCTCCACCAGTTCGACGCCGAGCTTGTCGGCCAGGAACGAGTGCTCGTAGAAGGCGGAGTTGTAGACGCCGGGTGTGAGCAGCGCGACGGTGGGCTCTGTGGAAGCCGAGCGCGGCGCCACCGAGCGCAGGCAGGACAATAGCTCGTCCGGGTATTTCTCCACGGGCGCGACGCGATGGCGCGCAAACAGGTCGGGAAACAGCCGCATCATGATCTCGCGGTTCTCCAGCATATAGGAGACGCCGGAGGGGGTGCGGGCATTGTCCTCGAGCACGTAGAATTCGTCGGGATCGGTGCGGACGACATCGATGCCGGCGATATGGACATAGACATCGTGCGGGACGTCCTGCCCGTTCATCTCCGGCCGGAACACCGGGTTCTGAAAGACGAGGTCGTCAGGCACCACTCCGGCGCGAAGAATGTCGCGGCCGTGATAGATGTCCTTCAGGAACATGTTGATGGCGCGGGTGCGCTGCTTCAGCCCCTTTTCCAGCCGGGCCCATTCCTTGCCGGAGATGATGCGAGGGATGACGTCGAAGGGGATCAGTCGTTCGGTGGATTCCGCCTCGCCATAGACGGCAAAGGTAATACCAATGCGGCGAAACAGCAGTTCGGCCTCTTGCCGGCGATGTTCGAGTGCGTCCGGCGGCGTCTCTGCGAGCCAGCGGGAAAGCTCCTCATAGGCCGGGCGGAGCGCGCCATCGAGCCCATTCATTTCGTCGAACGCGACTGCCATATACCCCCTGACTGAGTTCGAGCCGTCCCAGACTGTACGACCGAACGTAACGGTAGCAAGGGGCGGGCCAGCGCGATATGCATTACAGGCGAGCAATTCGTAGGGGATGCCGGGGCGCTGCCCGAAAAAACGGCTGGACGCTGCACGTTTGGGCGGCATAACCGGATGACATCGAGGCCGCGCCTGCGCATGGTCCCGGTACAGGCGAGGAAATGAGACATGACCGAGATCGTGACGGCGTCCATTCTGGTGATCGGCGACGAAATTCTCTCCGGCCGGACCAAGGACAAGAACATCGGCTATATCGCCGAATACCTCACCAATATCGGCATCGACCTCAAGGAAGTCCGCGTCGTCTCCGATGACGAGGCGGACATCGTCGCAGCGCTCAATGCGCTGCGCAAACGCTACGACTACGTTTTTACCACGGGTGGCATCGGACCGACCCATGACGACATCACGGCGGACTCTGTCGCCAAGGCGTTCGGCGTCAATATCGATCACCATCCGGAAGTGGTGGCGCGTTTCCAGGAGCGCTTCGGCGCCGACCTCAACGAGGCCCGCTTGCGGATGGCGCGCATCCCGGACGGCGCCGATCTGATCCAGAGCGCGACGATCCTCGCGCCGGGCTTCAAGATCGAGAATGTGATCGTGATGGCCGGTGTGCCCAGCATCATGCAGGCCATGATGGACATCGTTGCGCCGAAGCTGAAGTCGGGTCTGCGCATGCTGTCCGACACCGTGAAGGCCAATGCGCGGGAAGGCGATGTCGGCGGTCCGCTGCGTGAGATCGCCGCAGCCCATCCCGACACGATCATCGGCAGCTATCCTTTCATGGACGAAAACGGCAAGCCGAACACCAATCTCGTGGTGCGCTCGCGCGATCAGGCCAAGCTCGATGCCGCCATGGATGCGGTGAAGGAGATGCTTGCAGCGCTTGCCGCGACAAAGTAACAGGCGAGCGTTTTGTGAGGAGTTGGAATTATGGCACTGCATCCGGAGCTGAGCGCACACGAGCGCGCAGGCAAGGCATTTCCGGTGTCGTGGGATCAGTTTCATCGCGACTGCCGCGCGCTGACCTGGCGGCTCAACAGTCATGGCCCGTTTGAGGCCATCGTGGCGATTACCCGCGGCGGCCTGGTGCCTGCGGCAATCGTGGCGCGCGAACTCGGCGTGCGCGTTATCGATACGGTGTGCATTGCGAGCTACGATCACAACAAGCAGGGCGACTTGCAGGTGCTGAAGGGCGTTTCCGACGCCACGACGACGTTGGGCAAGGGCACCGGCAAGGGGCTCCTGATCGTCGACGACCTCGTCGATACCGGCAAGACCGCACGCATGGTGCGCGAGTTGCTGCCGGACGCACATTTCGCCACGGTCTATGCGAAGCCGATGGGCCGTCCGCTGGTGGACACCTACATCACCGAAGTGTCGCAGGATACGTGGATCTTCTTCCCGTGGGATCTGGGTTTGAGCTTCCAGCCGCCGATGCGGGATGGGGCTGCGTAAGAACTGACAGATAGAGCCAAGCTGGGAGACGCGCGACATGCCGCTGCAAAACCGCGTCACCCCCCTCGGCGACATCGTTGCCACGCCAGAACGTGGAATGTTCACCGGCAATCGCGGCATCATCCACGATCCCCGCACGAAAACACTGCTGAACAAACGCTGGTCCAGCCCCGCCTGGCTCACATGCGTCTGCGAATTCCAGGGCCGCCACCGCGAGGTGATGGCGCGGCAAAGCTGGACCGAGCTGTTCTTCCTGGACGAAGCGACGTCCTTCGCCGCTGGTCATCGTCCGTGCTTCCACTGCCGCCGCGACGACGCCAACCGTTTTCGCGCTGCATGGGAGCAGGGCAACAGCGTTGCCGGCATGAAGGCGACGCAGATCGATCGCGTGCTGCATGCGGAGCGACTGGATGGCGGCAACAAGCGGCTGCATCCGTTCGATGGGGCGATCGCTACATTACCAGACGGCGCGATGGTGCAGGTGCGTGGCGAGAGCTATCTGGTGGCACAGGGGCGTGTGTGGCGGTGGTCGTTCGCGGGGTACACGGAGAGCGCCGGCGTTCCCGAAGATGCGCAACTGCTCACACCGCCATCGACACTGCGCGCCTTTCGTGCAGGCTACAGCCCAGTACTCCACTCCAGCGCGTCCCCACACACTCCCTCCTCATCCTGAGGTGCGAGCTCTTGCGAGCCTCGAAGGATGGTGACGGAGCGCGAGCAACTTATGGTTCGAGACGGCGTGCTTCGCGCGCCTCCTCACCATGAGGGACCGAGCGTGTTGCACTCCGTCATGCCCGGGCCTGACCGGGCATCCATCTTTGCGGCGAATGCCTGAAGTGAGATGGATGGCCGGGTCAAGCCCGGCCATGACGTAGTGAGAGAGTGGAGTCTTACCCCAACTTCTCCTGCGCCAGCCTTGCCCCCGCACCCAGCGCCCGCAACTTGGCTTCCGAAATATCCCGCCGCATCGGCGCCATGCCGCAATTGGTCGTGGCGACGATGCGCTCTTTCGGCACGTGCTTCATGATGGCCTCGATGGTGGCGACCACATCCTCCGGCGTCTCCACCGCGTCGCTGGCGACGTCGATGACGCCGGCCTGCACGGTCTTGCTCTTCAGCAGCCCCAGCAATTCCAGCGGTACCCGCGAATTGCGGCATTCGATGGCGACCTGCTGGATATCGGAGGCATCGATGGCCGGGAAGATCTCCTCATATTGCCGCCACTCGCCGCCCAGCGTTTCCTTCCAGTCCGTGTTCGCCTTGATCCCGTAGCCGTAACAGATGTGAACCACCGTCGTACAAGTGAGTCCCTGCGCGGCGCGCGCCAGCGCTTTCACGCCCCAGTCGGCAGCGTCTTTCATGAAGACGTTGAAAGCCGGCTCGTCGAACTGGATCATGTCGACGCCATCGGCCTGCAGGGCGAGGGCTTCCTGATTGAGAAGCTCGGCAAAGGCGAACGCCATCTCGACGCGATCGCTGTAGTGGCTGTTCGACAGCGTATCGATGATGGTCATCGGGCCGGGCAGCGTGAATTTGAACTTGTTCTTCGTATGCGCCCGCACGACCTGCGCCTCGAAATCATGCACACGTCCCGCAAGTTTCAGCGGCGCGATCACCTGCGGCACCATTGCCTTGTAGCGATCGTTGCGGATGCCCATCTCGACCTTGTTCCTGAAGTCGATGCCCTCGACCTTTTCGAGGAAGCCATGGACGAAATGCTGCCGCGCCAGTTCGCCATCGGTGACGATGTCGATCCCCGCATCCTCCTGCACTTTCACAGCCAGCAGCGTGGCATCGCGCCTGGCGCGCTGCAGTTCCTCGCCGGATGAGCGCCAGGTCGGCCACAATTTGTTGGGCTCGGCGAGCCATTCGGGCTTCGGCAGCGAGCCGGCGATGGTGGTTGGAAACAGCATTGTTCGCTCCCCGGAATTGTCTTTGCTGGCGCCTGTCTGCCATGTTCCGGCCTCCGCGTATATGGGATTGGCGCATCGGCGGGCGAGGGCTAGGATCGCGGAAAACAAGCCGAGGAAACCGATGATCGACCTGCATTACGCGCCGACGCCGAATGGCTGGAAGATCACCATCATGCTGGAGGAATGCGGCCTGCCTTATCGGGTGGTGTCGATGCAGCTCGGCCGCGGCGACCAGCACACGCCCGAATTCCTGAAGCTCTCGCCGAACGGCCGCATGCCCGCCATCGTGGATCATGCGCCGGCCGATGGCGGCGAGCCGATCGCGATGTTCGAGAGTGGCGCCATCCTGATCTATCTCGCGGAAAAATCCGGTCGCTTCATGCCGGCCGACCAGCGCGGCCGGTTCAATGTGATGCAGTGGGTGATGTGGCAGATGGGCGGGCTCGGCCCGATGCTCGGCCAGAACGGCCATTTCCTGCTCTATGCGCCCGAGAAGATTCCCTATGCCATCGATCGCTACAGCCGCGAGGCGAAGCGCCTCTATGGCGTGCTGGATGCGCATCTCGAAGGTGGCCGCGATTACATCGCCGGCGACTATTCCATCGCCGACATGGCCTGCTTCCCGTGGATCATGACCCACAAGGCGCAGGGCCTGACGCTGGATGAATTCCCGAACGTGAAGCGCTGGTACGCGCTGCTCCGCGCGCGGCCGCAGGTGCAGGCCGGGCTCGCGGTCGGCAAGGCCGAGCGCAAGCCGATGGACGAGCAGGCAAGAAAGATCATGTTCGGCGTCGATGCGCCGTCGCACGCGCAGGCGCAGCAGCAACAATAAAAACAAAACGAGGAAACACCCGATGATCGAATTCTTCTTCGACTGCTCCAGTCCCTGGACCTATCTCGCCTTCCACAACATCCAGCCGCTGGCCAAGGATTTCGACGCCGAGATCTCCTGGCGTCCGATCCTCGTCGGCGGCATTTTCAACACGATCAATCCCTCGGTCTATGCCTCGCGCGAAACGCCGGTACCGGCCAAGGCGCGCTACATGAAGAAGGACCTTGGCGACTGGGCGCGCTCCGCCGGCCTCGCCATCAAGATGCCGCCCACCGTGTTTCCGGTGAACAGCGTCAAGGCCATGCGCGGCTGCATCTGGCTGCAGCGCGAAGCGCCGGAGAAAGTGGTGCCCTTCGCGCGAGCGGTGTTCGAAATCTATTGGGGCGAGGATCAGGACATTTCGAAGGAAGAGGTGCTGACCGAGGTCTGCAAGCGCAGCGGCGTCGATCCCGCGCTGTTCTTCATCGGCATCGCTGCGCAGGAGGTCAAGGACCAGCTCAAGATCAACACCGATGAGGTCATCGCACGTGGCGGCTTCGGTTCGCCCACCATCTATCTCGACAAGACCGACATGTATTTCGGCAATGACCGGATGCCGCTGATCCGCGAGGCGCTGCAGCGTCGCAAGGCGAGCGCCGCCTGATGCCGAAAGCCATTGTCTGCCGCGAGCTCGGCCCGCCCGAAACGCTGTGCCTTGAGGAGTTCTCCTCGCAGCCGCTGAAGCCCGGCCAGGTCCGCGTCCGCATCCGCGCTGCCGGCATCAATTTTCCGGACATCCTGATGGCCGCCGGCGAATATCAGCTCAAGCCCGAGCTGCCTTTCACGCCGGGCATGGAAGCCGCCGGCGACATCAGCGAGATCGCTGACGATGTGAAGGGCTTCAAGACTGGCGACCGCGTGATCGTCAAGCTGCGCTTCGGCGGCTATGCTGAGGAAGTCGTCGTCACGCCATCGCAACTCACGCCGCTGCCATCGACCTTCGACTATGCGGAGGGCGCGACCTTCCTCGCCGCTCATGGCACCGCGCATCATGCGCTGGTGGATCGCGGTCAATTGAAGCCCGGCGAGGTGTTGCTCGTGCATGGCGCCGGTGGCGGTGTCGGTCTCGCGGCCGTCGAGATCGGCAAGCTGCTCGGCGCCACCGTGATCGCCGCAGCGTCGTCACAGGAGAAGCTCGATGTGGCAAAAGCCCGCGGCGCCGATCATGGCATCCTCTACAATGCCGAGCCGTTCAGGGAGGCCGTGAAGCGCATCACCGAGGGGAAGGGTGCCGATGTCGTGTTCGATCCCGTCGGCGGCGAGATTTTCGAACAGAGTCTGCGCTGTATTGCCTGGGGCGCGCGCCTGCTGGTGATCGGCTTCACCGGCGGCATCGGCGTCGCGAAGACGAATCTCGTGCTGATCAAGGGCGCCAGCGTGCTCGGCGTTCGTGCGGGCGAGGCGGCGCGGCGCGATCCCCGGATCGGCGAGGCGCGCATCGCGGCACTGCTCGCATGGGCCGAGGCCGGCAAGATCCGACCCAATGTTTCGCATCGCCTGCCGCTCGCAAGTGTTGCACAAGCAATGCGCTTGTTGACTGATCGAAAGGCAATTGGGCGTGTAGCGCTGCTGATGGAGTGACCAAATTTTGGTCACGTCCATCACGCGGTTCCTTTACGAATATACGCGTACAACGTGTGTCACAGGTGAGGGTGACCATGTTGAAGCACACCAGGATTCTCTATCGCATTGCTCTGTCCGCCATTCTTCCCTTGATCATCGTCGCCGCTTTGGCGGCTTATGAAATCGCCGACAAGGCGCGCGTCTATTCCGAGATGGACCGGCTCGAGCCGGTTGCCGCCGGTGTCACCAAGCTCAGCCGCCTCGTGCATGAACTACAGAAGGAGCGCGGCATGACCTCCGCCTTCCTCAGCAGCAGGGGCGCGCAGATGCGCAGCGAATTGCCGGAGCAGCGCAAGCGCACCGATGCAGAACGCGCTGTCGCTGTCCCTGCGCTCGGCGAATTGAAGCGCGCGGCCGCGAGCGATCTCGCGACGTTCGCGGATCGCGCCAATGACGTGATCGGCAAGCTCGACGCGTTGCGCACCGAAGTGGACGGCCTCTCCATCGCGTCGCCTGCTGCCGTCGGTCGTCTGACCGAGACCATCGCAAGGCAGATCGCCGTCATTACCGGCATCGCCAAGCTCAGCACCGATGACGATATCTCCAAGGCGGTTTCCGCTTATGCCAATCTGATCGAAGGCAAGGAGCGGGCGGGGCAGGAGCGTGCGCTCAATGCCGGTGCCATCGCTGCCGGCAAGTTCGAACTGTCCGCCTTTTCGCGCGGCATTGGCCTCGCTGCCGGCCAGGAAGGTTTCTTCGCGGCCTTCCGCGCCTCGGCGACGCCGCAGGCGCTGGAGTTGTTCATGCGCACCATGTCCGGTCCGGCAATCGAGCGCGTCGATGCCATGCGCAAGACCATCGAGCAGGGTGGCCTCACCGGCGATTTCAAATCGCTCGACAGCAAGACGTGGTTCGACGCCAGCACCGCGCGCATCGATCTCCTGAAGGCAGTGGAAGACGGTCTCGCCGATCAGCTCGCGAAGACCGTCGCGACCAAGAAGGCCGATGCCGCCAACGCGCTGACCATCGCCTCGGTGCTGATGCTGCTGGCGCTTCTGATCAGCGGCGCGGCGGTACTCGCCATGGCGCGCAGCATCACGCGCCCGATCGGCGCGCTGTCGGCCTCGATGACCGATCTCGCCAATGGCGATGTGACCGCCGAGATCGGCGGCACCGATCGCCGCGACGAGATTGGTGGCATGGCGCGCGCTGTGGCCTTCTTCAAGGACAATATGATCAGGACCAACGAGCTGAGCGCACGCGAGGCCGAAGAGGTCAATCGCCGCAGCCAGCGCACCACGCGCGTGACGGAACTCACCGGCACGTTCGACGAGGAGATCGGCACCTTGCTGTCGGCGCTGACGACGGCATCGTCGCAGCTTCACGGCACTGCGGAGTCGCTGACTACCACGGCGGGCGAAACCATTCGTCAGGCGACCGTCGTGACCGCGGCATCGACCGAGACCTCCACCAATGTGCAAACGGTCGCCGCGGCTGCGGAGGAGCTGTCGAGTTCGGTGGTCGAGATCGGCCGTCAGGTCTCGCATTCTGCCGCCATCGCCCAGAAAGCGGTGGAGGAAGCCGGCCGCACCAATGACACCGTGATGGCGCTGTCGTCCGCGGCCGAGCGCATTGGCGATGTCGTCAACCTGATCACTGAGATCGCCAGCCAGACCAATCTGCTGGCGCTGAACGCGACCATCGAGGCTGCCCGTGCCGGCGATGCCGGCCGCGGCTTCTCGGTGGTGGCGTCCGAGGTGAAGAGCCTTGCCGGCCAGACGGCGAAAGCTACCGAGGAAATCCGCGCCCAGATCGCGGCGATCCAGTCGTCGTCCGGCGATGCCGTCGATGCCATCCGCGCCATCAAGGGCACCATCGGCACCATCAACGAGATCGCATCCTCCATCGCCAGCGCGGTGGAAGAGCAGAGCGCCGCGACGCAGGAAATCGCGCGCAATGTGCAGCATGCCGCGCAAGGCGCCAACGAGATTTCGCGTACGATCAGCGGTGTCACCGATATGGCCGGCGATACCGGTTCATCGGCAGGCGAGGTGCTGGCGGCCTCGGATGAGCTCGCCCGGCAGTCGGGCAAGATGCGCGATCAGGTGGAGAGATTCCTGGCCGCGATCAAGGCGGCTTGAGGCAAGCGTTAGTCGATCTGCCCGTAGATGCCTGTGCGCATCGCGTATGGAACTGCTATCGAACCGTCGTGAACTGCCCGTTCTTCAGAAACGCAATCGTCTGCCTGATCGCCTCCTTGTTCTTCATCATGAACGCATGGGATGCAGGGATCACGACATGATCCGCCATCCCGTCGAGCTTCGTGCGCGCCACCGTGACGCGGCCGTCATCTGCGCCGGGCAGCATGAAGCGTGAGGTGATGGGATCGAGCGAGCGGTCGCCTGCGATGACGCCGACTGGATAGTCCACCGCAGGCAGCAGGGCTTCGGTCTCGGCATCGCGTGAGGTCACGAGCTGCTGACCGGCCGGACCGAAATACAGGCGATACGGCAACCAGTGCCGGAGCATGTCGGCGATCTCGCTGCCGCCATTCGGCGTGCCCAGCATCACCACGCGGCCGAGACGGGCGGGGCGATGGCGCGCGAGATACACCCGCGCCAGCAGCCCGCCCATGGAGTGGCAGACGAAATGCGTGCAGCCCTCATTGGCTTCGACGAAGGGCGTGATGGCTGGATGAATGTCGTCGGCCAGGTCGGACAGCGCCTTGTGCCGGCTGGGATAGCCGATATTGCGGGTGGCGAAGCCGGCGGCATCCACCGCTTTCTGCATCCTGATCAGGGAGCGGAACGAGCGGCTGATGCCGTGCAGGAAAACGACGCCCTCGGATGGACGATCGGAGGGCGTCGAATAAGTCATGAGCTCGCTTGCAAGGTCCTATTTGTAATCGCGCTCCGTCCACCACGGGAAGTAGTCGGGCATGTCGCTGCTGACCTTGTTCTTAAACTCAGCGGGGCGTTTTTCAAGGAAGGCGACGACGCCTTCCTTGACGTCCTCCGAGCGCCCGCGGGCATAGATGCCGCGGCTGTCGATCTTGTGGGCTTCCATCGGATCGTCGGTAGCGGAGAGCCGCCACATCATCTGCCGGATAAGCGCCACCGACACCGGCGCGGTCTTCTCCATGAAGGTTTTTGCCAGCGCACGCGCGGTCGGCAGCAGGTCGTCATGCGGCACGACACGGCTGACGAGGCGGCCGGCAAGGGCTTCCTGCGCCGGGAACACGCGGCCGGAATAGCACCATTCGAGCGCCTGCGAGATGCCGACGATGCGCGGCAGGAACCAGCTCGATGCAGCTTCCGGCACGATGCCGCGCTGGGAGAACACGAAACCGAAGCGTGCATTCTCCGAAGCGATGCGGATGTCCATGGCGAGCTGCATGGTGGCGCCGATGCCCACCGCCGGGCCATTGATGGCGCCGATCACAGGCTTCAGGCACTTGAACATGCGCAGCGTCACCTGGCCGCCGCCATCGCGCGCCATCTCGTCGCTGTAATCGACACTGCCATCGGCGTGACGGCGGACCGGGCCGCGCCGCGCATCGCGGTCGAATGTATTGCCGCCGGAGGAAAGATCCGCGCCCGCGCAAAAACCGCGGCCGGCGCCGGTAATGATGATGGCGCGTACATTGTCGTCGGCATCTGCCTTGTCGAAAGCGTCGATCAGCTCCGCCTGCATGGTGGTGTTATAGGCGTTGAGTTTGTCGGGGCGGTTCAGCGTGATGGTGAGGATCTGCTCCTCGACGCTGTAGAGAATGGTCTCATAGGCCATGTCGGTTTCTCTCCCGTTTTTTGTTTGTTGGGCGATCGTTCGCCGCCGACTGTAGCGCGTAGGATGGGGAGAGCGAAGCGAAACCCATCACCACAAGCGATTGCGGCGATGGGTTTCGCTTCTGCTCTACCCATCCTGCGGAATAACCATCGCCAGATTCCGGGTTCGCACGCGAAGATGCGCGCGCCCCGGAATGACGGCCGAGTTACGCCGGCAGCCGCGTTTCGACGATGCGGGCGAACATGCTGGCGCCGATCGGCAGGATCTTGTCGTCGAGATAGAAGCCGGGATTGTGCACGGGCACCGAGCCTTCGTGGCCGACCCAGAAATAGGCGCCGGGCACCGCATGCAGCATGTCGGCGAAATCTTCCGAGCCCATCTTCGGCTTCGAGCGCGTGATCACATTGGCGTCGCCGACGATGGTGCGGGCGACATCCTCCACGGCCTTGCTGTGCTCTTCCTGATTGACCAGCACGCTGAAGCCATCGCGGATATCGACCTTGATCTCGACATCGAACGCCGCTGCCATGCCCTTGGCGAGGGCGTGCATGCGGTCGCGGATCTGCTGGCGCACGGTCTCGGAGAAGCAGCGCACGGTGCCGCACAGCTTCGCATCGTCAGGGATGACGTTATAGGCCGAGCCCGAGTGAATTTGCGTGATCGACAGCACCGCCGACTGGAACGGATCGACATTGCGGCTGACGATGGACTGCATCGCCTGGCCGAGGGTCATGGCGATGACCACCGGATCCTTCGAGCGCTCCGGCATCGCGCCATGGGCGCCGTAGCCCTTGATGTGGATGTCGAAGAAATCCGCCGCTGCCATCGCCGGGCCGGGGAAGATGCCGACTTCGCCGTGGTTCATGTCGGGCGCGTTGTGCAGGCCGTAGATCTCGTCGCAGGGGAACAGCTTGAACAGCCCGTCCTTGATCATCGCGCGCGCGCCGCCGAGGCCTTCTTCGGCGGGCTGGAAGATGAAATGCACGGTGCCGTCGAAATTGCGGGTTTCGGCGAGATAGCGCGCGGTGCCGAGCAGCATGGTGGTGTGGCCGTCATGGCCGCAGCCGTGGAAGCGGCCGGGAATGGTCGAGCGCCAGGCGAGATTGGTGTTCTCCTCCATCGGCAGCGCGTCCATGTCGGCGCGCAGGCCGATGCGCTTGCTGCCCGAGCCTTTGCCCTTCAGCGTGCCGACGACGCCGGTGCCGCCGAGGCCGCGATGCACTTCCACGCCCCATGAGGCAAGCTTCTCGGCGACGATACCGGAAGTGCGAACTTCCTCGAAGCCGATTTCCGGATGCGCATGCAGGTCGCGGCGGATGGCGGTGAGTTCGTCGGCGAAGGCGTCAATGCGTTCGAGTGTGGGCATGATGATGATCCGTTAAGGGACAAGGGCGGGGGATGAGGTTTCAGGCGTGAAAGGCAAGCCGTTGGGCTTCAGCTTGATGCCGGGGCGCAGATGCTTCCAGGGCAGCACCGACGTATCCGCAGGCATCGCACCGGGCGCGGCGCAGATCATGAGCTGGCCTGCGATCGGCTCGAAGTCGGCGCGGAAATGCACCGAGCTCTTGTTGACGAGGATGTTCTGCTCGGTCGGCTCGATGCCGACATAGCGATACATTGCCTGATCGGCGAGCTGCGCCTTGTAGGAGGAGATCACCACGCGCACATCATCGATGCGCAGGCAGGCGGAGAGCCCCATATCCATGTCGCGGCCGCCGTAATAGGGACCGGGCGCGACGAACTTGCCGTCGGATAATTTCTCGACCACGAACGTGTTCTCATAGGGCGCATCGCCGGGAATGCCGGACTTGCCGCCGATGGAAAGTTTCACCGTGGCGCCTTCGCCGGCTTCGTGCGCGGCCTTGGCGGCGGCTGGGTCATAGATCACGCCATGGGCGGCCTTGACCGCCTTGTTCTTCACCAGCGCGCGCAGCATGCCCGTGGTGTCGCTGTCGCCGCCGGCGCCGGGATTGTCCTGGGTGTCGGCGATGACGACGGGCTTGGTCAGCGTCTTCGCCAGCTCCATCGCATGCAGCACGCCCTCATCCGGCTGCCAGATCTTGCCGTCGAAGTCGTCTTCATGGCCCATCACCAGCTTGGCCACGGTGTCTGCGGCGGCATCGGCATCCGCCTGCGTCACGCCATAGGCGAACACGCTCGGGCAGCAGTCCTTGAAATCCGCCGCCGGAAAGCCCGGGCAGAACGACAGCGTCGGCACCTGGTCGTCTTCGAGCGCGGCGAGCATCTGATAGATGCTCTTGGTCGGCTGGTCGTTGGTGCATTGCCAACTGATCGGGATCAGGAACGGCAATTGCCGGAACGCCTTGGCAAAGCGGTTGCCGGCCAGCAGCAGCGCGAGGTGACGCGCGCAGGCGCGGCCGGTGTCGGCCATGTCCACATGCGGATAGGTGCGATAGGCGATCAGCGCGTCGGTGTTGTCCACGGTCTCCCGCGAGATGTTGCCGTGCAGGTCGAGGCTCACGACGAACGGAATGTCCGGCCCGATCACCTCGCGCACGCGGCGCGTGACCTCGCGCTCGCCATCGTCGAAATGTTCGGCCACCATCGCGCCGTGCAGGTCGAGATAGACGGCGTCCACCGGTAGCGCGGCTTTGATGCCTGCGATCATCTCGCCGACGATGCGCTCGAACGCGTCCTGCGTCACATGCGCGGACGGGCTGGCTGCGGCGGCGATGGTCGGGACCAGCTCCCAGCCGCGCGCGGTCGCTTCCTCGTTGAAGCCGGCGAGGCCGACATTGATGCCGCGCATCACTTTCAGCACATCGGCGCCGCGGGTCATCGACGGCCAGCCGCCGCCATGCACGAAGGCCTCATAGGTGGCCTCGGTGGGCGCAAAGGTGTTGGTCTCGTGCAGGAAGCCGCCGACGGCGATACGGGTCATGAAGGCACTCGGTTCTTGCCGTCATTGCGAGCGAAGCGAAGCAATCCAGAACCAAGAGCTGGATTGCTTCGTCGCTACGCTCCTCGCAATGACGGGGAGGGGACGTTAGGCGGAGGCGACGGCAGCGTTGCCATCGACCGGACGGAACTTGGCGAAATCCCATCCTCGTCCGGGCGCCGCGTCAAGCAGCTGGCGCGTATAGGCCTGCTGCGGATTTGCAAGGACATCGGCCGCCGGCCCCTGTTCCACCACCTTGCCGTGCTGCATCACGGCCACATCGTCGCAGATCTGCGCGGCGACGCGCAGATCATGGGTGATGAACAGGATGGCGATGCCCAGCCGGGTCTGGATGTCGTCGAGCAGTTTCAGAACTTGCGCCTGCACCGAGACGTCAAGGGCGGACACGGCTTCGTCCGCCACGAGAACTTCGGGATCGAGCGCCAATGCGCGCGCGATCGCGATACGCTGGCGCTGGCCGCCGGAGAACTGGTGCGGATAGCGCGACACCGCATCCGCGGGCAGATCGACCAGTTCGAGCAGCTCGCGCGCCCGTGCCATGGCCGCCGAACGCTTCACGCCGTAATTGATCGGTCCCTCGATGATGGATTCACCGATGGTGATGCGCGGATTGAGCGAGCGATATGGGTCCTGGAAGACGATCTGGATCTTCTTGCGATGCGGCTGCAGCGCATGGCGCGACAGGTCGGAGATTTCACGCCCGGCGAGGCGGACGCCTCCGGAGGTCGGATCGATCAGGCGGACAATGCAGCGCGCGACCGTGGACTTGCCCGAGCCGCTTTCGCCGACGATGCCGAGCGTGCGGCCCTTGCGCAGTGTCAGCGTGACATCTTTCGCCGCATGCACCTCACGCGCTTTGCCGAAGAACGAGCGCTCGCGATAGACCTTGCCGAGCTCGTTGGCTTCCAGCACCACCGGATTGAAGCCGGATTCCTCGCGCGCTGCGCGCGGCACCAGGCTCGGCACCGACGACAGCAGGTTGCGGGTATATTCCATCTCGGGGTCGCTGAGGATCTGCTTCAGCGGTCCGGTTTCCACCAGCCGGCCGTGACGCATCACCGCGACGCGGTCGGCGATATCGGCGACCACACCCATGTCGTGGGTGATGAACAGCACGGCGGTGCCGTGATCCTTTTGCAGGTCGCGGATCAGTTTCAGAATTTGCGCCTGCGTCGTCACGTCGAGCGCTGTGGTCGGCTCGTCGGCGATCAGCAGCTTGGGCTCCAGCACCAGCGCCATGGCGATCATGATGCGCTGACGCTGGCCGCCCGAGAGGCGGTGCGGATAGGACGAATAGATCCGCTTCACGTCGGGCAGGCGAACCTGCTCCATCATGTCGAGAATCTTGGCGCGACGCGCGGACGCCGACAGGTCGGTATGCGTGCGCAGCACTTCGTCGATCTGCTTGCCGACCGGGATGACCGGGTTCAGCGCGGTCATCGGCTCCTGGAAGATCATTGCCATGGTGGTGGCGCGCAGGTCGCGCAGGCGGCCGTCGCTGGCCTTGAGCACGTCTTCGCCCACCAGCTTGATGGTGCCGCCGGTGGCTTTCAGCGAATCCTTCGGCAGCAGGCCCATGGTGGCGAGCGACGTCACCGATTTGCCGGAGCCGCTTTCGCCGACCACGCAGAGCGTTTCGCCTTCGCGCACCTGCAGCGAGATGCCGTCGATGATCTTCTTGCCGGTGCCGGTCTTGCCGACGCCCACAGTGAGGTTTTCGATTTCGAGGGCGATGGGACGTTCGTTCACGGACATGCTCACTGATGCGTTCATTTGCCGGCCTCCCGCTGTTTCATGCGGGGATCGAGTGCGTCGCGTGCGGCGTCGCCGATCAGGTTGACCGAGAGGATGGCGATGGAGAGCAGAAGGCCCGGCCAGAAGATCAGCGAGGGCTTGATCTGGAAGAACTGGCGGCCTTCGGCCATGATGTTGCCCCAGCTCGGCGTCTCCGGCGAGATGCCGGCGCCCAAAAAGCTGAGGATCGCTTCGGTGAGGATCGCCGATGCCGCCACATAGGTGCCCTGGACGATCAGCGGCGCCACGGTGTTCGGCACCAGATGCTTCCACATGATCTTCGGCATGCTGGTGCCGAGCGAGATGGCAGCTTCCACATACGGTTCTTCGCGCGCCGAGAGCACCACCGAGCGGACCAGACGCGCGACGCGTGGAATTTCCGGAATGGTGATGGCGATCAGCACGGTGGCGAGGCTGGCGCCGGAGAGCGACACGACGGCGATGGCGAGCAGGATGCTGGGGATCGCCATCAGGCCGTCCATCACGCGCATCATGATGGCATCGACATAGCGGAAGAAGCCGGAGACGAGGCCGATGAACAGGCCGATGGCGATGCTGACGACGGCGGCGCCGAGGCCGATCAGCAGCGAGATGCGGCCGCCATAGAGAATACGTGCGAGCAGGTCACGGCCATAGGCGTCGGTGCCGAGCAGGAATTCGCCACCGGCCGGCTTCAGCCGATTGGCCGGTACGAGTTGCTGCGGATCATGCGAGGTAAGCCACGGCGCGAAGACTGCTGACGCCACGACAGCGATGAGGCAGATCGTTGCGATCGCAATGATCGGCGACGAGGTGAGGAAGCCGAAGGACGGCCCGCGGCGCGACGGCAAGGCAGCATTGGGAAGAGTATCGATCGCCATCTGTCTGGGTCCTAGTAACGAATACGGGGATCGAGCAGCGAGTAGGCGAGGTCGATCAGCAAGTTGATGGTCACATAGATGCCGGAGGTGAGCAGGATCATGGCCTGGATCACCGGATAGTCGCGGGCCAGCACCGCATCCACGGTGAGGCGGCCGATGCCCGGCAGGTTGAACACGCTTTCGGTGACGACGACGCCGGAGATCAGCAAGGCCAGGCCGGTGCCGATCACGGTGATGACGGGTACGGCAGCGTTACGCAGGGCATGGCGCATCAGCACGCCGCGCTCGGTGATGCCCTTGGCGCGTGCGGTGCGCACATAGTCTTCGCCGAGCACGTTGAGCATCGCGGCGCGCGTCATACGGGCGATCAGTGCGATATAGATGAAGGAGAGGGCGCAGGTCGGCAGCACCATGCGTTCGAAGAACGGACCGAAGCCCTTAAAGATGCTGCGGAAGCCCTGTACCGGCACCCAGCGCAGCTCGATCGCGAAGATCTGGATCAGCACATAGCCGATCACGAAGACCGGGACGGAGAAACCGATCACCGACAGTGCCATCACGAAACGATCGATCCAGGTGCCATGCTTCCATGCGGCGATGACGCCGAGCGGAACGGCGACGAGGATCGACACCAGCATCACGCTGAGTGCAATCGATATCGAAGGCTCCATGCGCTGGCCGATCATCTTCAGGACCGGGACATTTGAAATCAGCGAGGTGCCGAGATCGCCATGCAGCAGGCGACCGATCCAGGTGAAGAACTGGATATAGAGCGGTTCGTTGAGGCCGAGCTGCGTGCGGATGCGCTCGAGCTGTTCCGGTGTTGCCGTGTCGCCGGCGATGATCGCAGCGGGATCGCCGGGCGTCAGTCGCAACAGCAGGAACACGAACAGCGCCACCACGCCCATCACGGGGATGGCCGCAAGAATTCGGCGAATGAGATATCCGAGCATAACGTTGTCCTATTGGTCGTGTTGATCGAACGTAACTGGACCGTATCGGTCAACCGGAAACGTCACGGGCGCACAGCAATTGATCTTCATCGTTAGACAGTTGCGATGCACCTCAACCCGTAATTCACTGAGCGAAAAGGGAGCAAGTCCCGTGCCACCTTTTGGTCCGCGCGTCGCTGGCTGCAGTTTGCAGCCGAATGCGATGCGCGGACCGTATGAGGGTGCATTAATCGAGGGTTGCCAGCAATCCCGCCATTAGGCGACCGCGATCGACCAGGCTCTGGGCCACGATATATTCGTTGAGCGTGTGCATGTCGGCGCCATGCACGCCGAGGCCGTCAAGTGTCGGGATACCCATGGCGCCGGTGAAATTACCATCCGAGCCGCCACCCTTGCTGCCATGGGTCAGCTCGGGCAGGCCGAGGCTGGCATTGATGGCCTTGGCCTTTTCGAACAGGGCCATCGTTGCTGCGCTGGGCTCCCAGACCGGGCGGGTGACGCCGCGGGTGACCTTGAACGTGACGTCATTTTCGGTGCCCGACAGCGCGAGCATGCGCTCGACGCCCTTGTCGAGATCTTCCTGGCGCTTCGCCATGCTGAGCGCTTCGCCGGTGCAGGATGAGGCAACGCAGTTGACCCATTGCCCACCATGCACGATGCCGACGCTGAAGGTGCAATCCGGCCCGGTCATCTCGTCGATCTGCACGATCTTCTTCGCCATTTCGCGGATCGCCGAGCGGCCGTTCGACAGCGCGGCGCCGGAATGGCTGGGGCGACCGATGGTTTCGAGATTGAAGCGGGCGATGGCGTAGCGGCCCGAGGTGACGCCGTTATTGGCGCTGCCGGGCTCCGGCACCAGCACATATTTGTTGCGCGCGGCTTCGGCTTCGATGACGTCGCGGGTGGAGGGGGTGCCGACTTCCTCATCCGGCGTAAACAGAACGGTGATCGGCAGCGGCGTGGTGTAGGAAATCCTGGCGAGCTGGCGGATCGCTTCGAGCGACAGATAATTGCCGCCCTTCATGTCGCAGATCGCCGGGCCGTAGCAGAGTTCGCCGTCCCGGCGCCATTTCAGTTTCTCGATGGTGCTGACCGGATGCACCGTATCCATGTGGCCGGCGATCAGAATGCCGGGCTCGCCGAATTTCGGATGCGGGAAGCGGGCGCGAATGCAGCCGCCGAAACCCTGACGTCCCGCGATGCGCTCGATGGTCGCACCCATGATCTGCATGTCGCGTGCGGCGAGATCGAGCATGCTGTTGACGGCATTCGCATCCCAGGTGGGGCTTTCGCACTCGACCCAGACGCGCAAGCCTTTCAGCATGTCTTCGAGATCGAAGGGGAGTTCGGCGGGATTCATCAAGTCATTCCTCTTGGGTGAGAATTTCGTCGTCGATGATCACGCGCGACATAAGGTGATCGTTGGATCTCTACGTCGCGGGCGCTCATGCCCGACCTTGCAGCAGCGCGATTGCCTTTGCAAATTAACGATGGGCACCGTCACATTTCGTTGCGCACAGATTCTGTCAAATGCGCCGTTTCGAACGAGTCAATGCATACAGTCGAAAACACGATTGACCCGCATCGCGCTTGATGCAAGGCTTTGATGCCTAAATAACAAAGGCAATGCGCGAAGCAGCCTAAAATTCTATCGCGCTGCACAATCGATCGTCGATCGATGATGAGATTCCAGTCAGGAGAAGATTGAGTGTTTGATATGTCACGTTGGCGGCAGTCTGCGGCCGTCACGAAATCTGCGCGGCCGAATTTTGACCTCAAGAGCCTGGCCGTCGCCGTTGCGCTTGCGCTTGCGCTGCCGGTGCTGTCGTCGCCCGCGCAGGCTGGCGGCAAGACCATCACCGCAGTGATGCATTCCGATTTGCGCGTGCTCGATCCGATC
Source organism: Tardiphaga sp. (assembly GCA_030147505.1). GTDB lineage: Bacteria > Pseudomonadota > Alphaproteobacteria > Rhizobiales > Xanthobacteraceae > Tardiphaga. The sequence goes on along the minus strand of JASBVG010000092.1, from coordinate 81,402 downwards.
ATCACCACGGCCTACATCACCCGCGATCACGGCTACATGGTTTACGACACGCTGCTCGGCATGAACTCGAAATACGAGGTCAAGCCGCAGATGGCCGACTGGAAGGTCTCCGATGACAAGCTGGTCTATACGTTCACGCTGCGCGATGGCCTCTTGTGGCATGACGGCAAGCCGGTGACCGCGGAAGACTGCGTCGCCTCGCTGAAGCGCTGGGGCGCGCGTGACGGCATGGGCCAGAAGCTCATGGACTTCACCAAGAGCATCGAGGCGCCCGACGCCAAGACCATCGTGCTGACGCTGAAGGAGCCCTATGGGCTGGTGCTGGATTCGATCGGCAAGCCGTCGTCGGCCGTGCCCTTCATGATGCCGAAGCGCCTCGCCGAAACGCCGAGCGACAAGCCGATTCCCGAGCAGGTCGGGTCGGGTCCGTTCAAGTTCGTCCAGTCGGAATTCCAGCCGGGCGTGAAGGCGGTCTATGAGAAGTTCAAGGAGTACAAGCCGCGTTCCGAACCCGCGGATTGGCAGGCCGGCGGCAAGGTGGTGAAGGTCGATCGCGTGGAATGGATCACCATGCCCGACGCGCAGACCGCGGTGAACGCGCTGCAGTCCGGCGACGTCGATTTCATGGAAAACGGTCCGTATGACCTGTTGCCGGTGCTGTCGAAGGATCCGGAGCTCAAGATCGAGGTGCTCAATCCGCTGGGCTTCCAGACCTTCACGCGCATGAACTTCCTCAACCCGCCCTTCGACAATCCGAAGATTCGCCGTGCCGCGTTTCTGGCGATGAACCAGAAGCCGGTGCTCGACGCGCTGGTCGGCGATCCCAAATATTACAAGATCTGCGGCGCCGTGTTCGGCTGCGATACGCCGAATGCGACCGATGTCGGTTCGGAAAGCCTGGTGAAGGGCAATGGTGTTGCAGAAGCCAAGAAGCTGCTCGCCGAGGCCGGTTATGACGGCACCCCGGTGGTCATCATGGCGCCGACCGATGTGACGACGCTGAAGGCGCAGCCGGTCGTCGGCGCGCAGCTGCTCCGCGATGCCGGCTTCAAGGTGGAATATCAGGCCACCGACTGGCAGACCGTGGTGAGCCGCCGTGCCAGCCAGAAGCCGGTGAAGGAGGGCGGCTGGAACATGTTCTTCTCCAACTGGGTTGGCGCCGACGTTCTCAATCCCATCGGCAATGTCGCGACCTCCGGCCGTGGCAAGAGCAATGGCGGCTGGTTCGGCTGGAGTGAAGATCCCGAGCTGGAAGCGCTGCGCGACAAATATGCACGGGCGACCACGCCGGAGGAGCAGAAGAAGCTCGCCGTCGAGATCCAGAAGGAAATCTACGACAAGGTCATCTACATCCCGCTCGGCGAATACAAGGTGCCGAGCGTGTGGCGGACCTCGTTGACCGGCATGACCCAGGGCGCGGCCATTCCGATGTTCTGGAACGTCGACAAGAAGGACTGATAGAAGTCCGTAGGGCGGATGAGGCAAAGCTCATCCGCCCTGGTTCTTGCGGTTCGTTTGGACTCATCGAACGTCGGTCTGAGCGATCAGGCCAACGTTTTTGTTTTCTGAGTTGGAGCGGTCCCGCTCAGTCCCTCATGGTGAGGAGGTGCGAAGCGCCGTCTCGAACCATGAGATGGCTTGGCTCGGAGCTCTTCGCTCGGAGCTCTTCGGCCATCCTTCGAGACGCCGCTGCGCGGCTCCTCAGGATGAGGGGAATGGTTTGCGGCTGCTTTGCGCATATCAATCCCACACTCAAGTCCCTCATGGTGAGGAGCGCGCCAAAGGCGCGTGTCTCGAACCATGAGCAGCAAAGCTCCGGCGCTCGTCACACGCCGCGACGTGTCCGAACATCGCGTCGAAATCGCGATTGACGGGCATCGAGCTTGATGCAAGTCTTTGAAGTCTAAATCATAAAGACAAGTTGCGAAGCGCTCAAAAATGGATCGCGTTGCATAAGCAATCATCGGCCTATGACCAGATTCCAGTCAGGAGAGATCGAATGTCTATGATGTCACGTTGGCGGCACTCCGCGGCCTTCACGAAAATGACGCTGCCGAGTCTTGGTCTTAAAGGCCTCGCGCTTGCGGCGACTCTGGCTCTACCGATGATGTCGTCGCCTGCGGATGCGGCCGGCAAGACCATCACCGCGGTGATGCATTCCGATTTGCGGGTGATCGATCCGATCATTACCACTGCCTATATCACCCGCGACCACGGCTACATGGTTTACGACACGCTGCTCGGCATGAACTCGAAATACGAGATCAAGCCGCAGATGGCCGACTGGAAGGTCTCTGACGACAAGCTCGTCTACACATTCACCCTGCGCGACGGCCTCTTGTGGCATGACGGCAAGCCCGTCACCGCGGAAGACTGCGTCGCCTCGCTGAAGCGCTGGGGGGCCCGCGACGGCATGGGCCAGAAGCTCATGGACTTCACCAAGAGCATCGAGGCGCCCGACGCCAAGACCATCGTGCTGACGCTGAAGGAGCCCTACGGCCTGGTGCTGGAATCGATCGGCAAGCCGTCCTCGGCGGTGCCGTTCATGATGCCGAAGCGCCTCGCCGAGACGCCGCCGGACAAGTCGATTCCGGAGCAGATCGGTTCGGGCCCGTTCAAATTCGTGCAATCGGAATTCCAGCCGGGCGTGAAGGTCGTCTACGAGAAGTTCAAGGAGTACAAGCCGCGCTCCGAGCCGATCGACTGGCAGGCTGGCGGCAAGGTCGTGAAGGTCGACCGCGTCGAGTGGATCACCATGCCTGACGCACAGACCGCGGTGAACGCGCTGCAGTCCGGCGACATCGACTTCATGGAGAACGGCCCGTTCGATCTGCTGCCGATCCTGTCGAAGGATCCGGAGCTGAAGGTCGAGGTGATCAATCCGCTCGGCTTCCAGACGCTGGGCCGCATGAACTTCCTCAACCCGCCCTTCGATAATCCGAAAGTCCGCCGCGCGGCATTCCTGGCCATGAGCCAGAAGCCGGTGCTCGACGCGCTGGTTGGCGATCCCAAATACTACAAGGTCTGCGGTGCCGTGTTCGGTTGCGGCACGCCGAATGCCACCGATGTCGGTTCGGAAACGCTGGTCAAGGGCGACGGCATGGCCGAAGCCAAGAAGGCGCTCGCCGACTCCGGCTATGACGGCACGCCCGTGGTGATCATGGCGCCGACCGACGTGACCACGCTGAAGGCGCAGCCGATCGTCGCCGCTCAGTTGCTGCGCGATGCCGGCTTCAAGGTCGAGGTGCAGGCCACCGACTGGCAGACCGTCGTCACCCGCCGCGCCAGCCAGAAGCCCGTGAAGGAGGGCGGCTGGAACATGTTCTTCACCAACTGGGTCGTTGCAGACATTCTGAACCCGGTCGCCAACGTCTCGACCTCCGGTCGCGGCAAGAGCAATGGCGGCTGGTTCGGCTGGACCGAGGATGCCAAGCTCGAAGAGCTGCGCGACAAATATGCGCGTTCGAGCAACGCGGACGAGCAGAAGAAGCTCGCGACCGAGATCCAGAAGGAAGTCTATGACAAGGTGATCTACATCCCGCTCGGCGAATACAAGGTGCCGAGCGTGTGGCGGAAGTCGCTGACCGGCGTCACCTCGGGTGCGGCGATCCCGATGTTCTGGAACATCGACAAGAAGGACTGATCGGCAGCCTGCCTCACTGCTGCCACACGAAAATACGCGGAAGCGCCGGCCTGCCCCTCAGGCCGGCGCTTTTTCTTGCGGCAGACCAGAGGCCGTTGCGTCATTCCAGCGGCAGGCCCGCGGCATCCTTGCGGAAAAAGGTTTCTTATTACCGGGGTCCGGTGCCCTGTCGGTGTCCGTTCGCGCCTTCTTGCAGCATTCTTGCGGCGGTCATCCGCAATATCGATGCGTTAAGGCATTCTTTAAAGATGCGCGAATTGCGCAAAACGGGGTTGTCATTTGCGTGTAGCGCGCATAAACCGCCGCCCGCGCTGGGGCCATACGGGCGAATTGCGCAGAATAATCGATTAAGGCGCAAGGCGCGAAGACGGGGAGTTCAAACATGCAAATTCCAATCAAGCGGGCGATCGAGAAAGTTCCCGGCGGTATGATGGTGGTTCCGCTTCTGGCCGGCGCGCTGATCGCCACCTTCTTTCCGGGCACCCCGAAATATTTCGGCTCCTTCACCGGCGCGCTGTTCTCGGGCGCCCTGACCATTCTCGCGGTGTTCTACGTCTGCATGGGCGCCAGCATCGACGTCAAAGCGACCCCCTACATCGTCAAAAAGGGCGGCACGCTGCTGATCGTGAAGGTCGCAACCGCCATGGTCCTCGGCCTGGTTTTCGGTCGCGTCCTCGGCTTCGCCGAAGCTCCGGTTTCCGCCGGAATGTTCGCTGGTCTCTCGACCCTCGCCATCGTCGCCTCGATGAATGACACCAATGGCGGTCTCTACATGGCGCTGATGGGCCAGTACGGCCGCCCGCGCGACGTCGGTGCCTACACGATCATGTCGCTGGAAAGCGGTCCGTTCCTCACCATGATCACGCTCGGCGTGGCCGGTCTGTCGGCTTTCCCGGTGCAGACGCTGGTCGGCGCGATCCTGCCGCTCGCCGTCGGCATGCTGATCGGCAATCTTGATCGCGACATGCGTGAATTTCTCAGCAAGGCGATCCCGGTGATGATCCCGTTCTTCGCCTTCGCGCTCGGTGCGGGCCTCGATCTCAGCAAGGTCTGGCAGGCCGGTCTGCTCGGCCTCGGCATGGGCGTCGCGGTCGTCGTGTTCACCGGCATTCCGCTGTTCTTCGCCGACCGTCTGATCGGCGGCAACGGCGTCGCCGGCGTCGCCGCGGCTTCGACCGCGGGCAACGCTGCTGCAGTGCCTGCTATCGTTGCCGCCGCCAATCCGGCCTATGCAGAAGCCGCCGCACCCGCGACCATTCTCGTTGCAGCCTGCGTCGTTGTCACTGCCATCCTGGTGCCGATCGCCACTGCATGGACCGCGAAGATCGTCGGCCGCGACGTGGAGCCGGCGGAAGAAACAGCCGCTACACCCGTTCAGGCACCGGCATCCTCGGCCCCGGCAACCGGACACTGACATGACTGATCGCTGGCTGATCCTTGCGGACGATCTCACCGGTGCCGCGGACTGCGCCATCGCCTTCGGGCGACGGGGAAGCATCGCCGCAGTGACATGGGGCGAAGTATCCGATGCATCGGATCACCAGCTGCCAGTCCTCGCCTATGATGCAGCGAGCCGCGGCATGTCTGCCGCGGACGCAGCTCAACGCCACGCAGATGTCCTGGCTCGCTTGTGCGAGCCGGGTCGCACATTGTTCAAGAAAATCGACTCGACGCTGCGGGGCCAGCCCGCAGCAGAGACCAAAGCGGCGCTCGACTTCCTCAAAAAGAACGTCGGAGCCGGCTTCGGTGTCTTCGCGCCGGCCTTTCCGGCCACCGGCCGCACCACGGTCAATGGCCGGATTCTCGTCAAGGGTGAGCCGCTAGAAGACGCGGAAGTCTGGCAGCGCGATCACACCTATCCCAATGCCGATCTCGTCGATGTGCTGGCCACCGCCGGCATTCGCGGCGAGAAAGTGACGCTTGCCACCATTCGCGGCGGCGGTCTCAAATCCGTTTTCGCAAAACTTGCTGCCGAAGGCGATGTCGTCGCGGTGTGCGACGCCGAGACCGATGACGATCTGCATCTGATCGCTGAAGCGAGCCTGCATGCGTCGAAGGCGACGTTCTTCATCGGCAGTGCCGGCCTTGCCCATGCACTCGCTGGTCTCGATACCGGTACGACCGTGGAGCCGCTGCGCATTCCCACGAGCGAGCAGGGCACGCTGATCGTCGTTGGTTCGCTTGCCGGTGCTTCCCGTTCTGCTGCGAGAAAACTTGATGAAACCGGCACCGTAAAACATTTTCCGGTGGCGCCCGAGACGCTGCTCGATGCCTCGGTGCCCGAGCGCGTAACGCTCGCCGCTGACGTATCAAAACATCTTGCCTCCGGCGGCGATGCGCTGGTCGAGATCATGATGGACGATCGTCCCAACATGGAGCTCGGCCCCAAGCTCGCCGAGGGTCTTGCCGTCACGCTCGAAAGCGTCGCGCCGTCGATCGGCGCCTTTGCGGCCACCGGCGGCGAGACCGCGGCCGCGCTGCTGTCGCGCTTCGGTGTCAACGGCATCCGTCTGGCCGACGAGATCGAGCCTGGCGTGTCGCTCGGTCAGACTCTCGGCCAGCTCTCCGTTCCCATCGCCACCAAGGCCGGTGCCTTCGGTGACGAGATGAGCCTCATCCGTATCAGCGAACGTCTTCGCGCCGTCCGAACCAAAGGAAGCTTTGCATGACCCGTCCGACCATTGCGATCACCATGGGCGATCCGGCCGGTATCGGCCCCGAAGTGATCATGAAGGCGCTGGCGCAACCAGAAGCGCAGGAGTTGTGCAACATGCTGGTGATCGGCGACGCCGGTCGCCTGCGTCAGGCCGGCAAGATCGTCGGCGGCGCGCTTCAGGTGGATTCGCTGGCCGATGCGAAGGACGCGAATTTCACGTCGAAGAATGTCCAGTGTGTCGATCTGAAGATCGTTCCGGAAGATCTGCCGTTCGGTCAGATGTCGCCGGTCGCCGGTGAGGCCGCCTACCGCTATATCGAGAAGGCCGTGCAGGTAGTGCAGGCCGGGCTCGCCCAGGGTATCTGCACCGCGCCGCTGTCGAAGGAAGCGCTGCATGCGGCCGGCCACAAATATCCCGGTCACACCGAATTGCTCGCGCATCTCACCGGCACGCCGGAAGTGTCGATGATGCTGGTCTCGCCGAAGCTGCGCGTCATTCACGTGACCACGCATATCGGCTTGATCGACGCCATCAGGAAGATCGAGCCGGGTCTGGTCGAGCGCGTCATCACGCGTGGCCATGACGTGCTGGTGAAGGCCGGCATCACGAATCCGAAGATCGGCGTCTGCGCCATCAATCCGCATGCCGGCGAGAACGGCCTGTTCGGTTATGGCGAGGAAGCCGAGAAGATCACGCCGGCTGTCGAGAAGTGCCAGGCCAAGGGCTGGGACGTGCGCGGCCCGCTGCCGGCCGACACGCTGTTCTTCCTCGCCGGCCGCGGCGATTACGACATGGTGGTCGCCATGTATCACGATCAGGGCCATGGCCCGATCAAGGTGCTCGGCCTCGAATCCGGCGTGAACATCACCGTCGGCCTGCCGGTCATCCGTACCTCGGTCGATCACGGTACCGCGTTCGACATCGCCGGTAAGGGCATTGCCGACGAGCGCAGCCTGATCGAGGCGCTGCGCCAGGCCGTCGATCTCGCGCCGGGCGCCAAGGCGGCTTGACGCCTCGTCCGCGTTGACCCATCCGTGTCCCGGGCGCGATGCAACGCTTTTGCGTTGCTTCGCAGAACCGGGACCGCCAAGGCGCCGGTGTTTGACGGCCCCGGCTCTGCGAAGCAGCACTTCGTGCTGCGTCGCGTCCGGGGCACAGGGAAGTGGGGCCGGGAATCGATGTCGATGCGCAGCAAGGACCGACGTGCACGCCTGCTCGACGCGCTCAATGCCGGCGAGATCGATGTCGACGATCTCGCCCGTCGTTTCGACGTCTCCGCCTCGACGGTGCGCCGCGATCTCCAGTTCCTGTCGCAGAATAACCACGTGCGCCGCACCTATGGTGGCGCCATCCTCACCGGCCATGTGGCGGAGGCCACGCTCGACCAGCGTATCGCGGTGCAAGGCAAGGCCAAGCAGGCGATCGCTCGCGCGGCAGCCGATCTCGTCAAGGATGGCGAGACGCTGATTCTCGACGCCGGCTCCACGGTGGCCGCGTTCGGCCGGCTGCTGCTGCAACGCAAGCTGCGCATCATCACCAACAATCTCGCGCTGTTGCCTTTCCTGGCCAAGGCGCCGGGGATCGAACTCATTGTGCTCGGCGGCGCTATCCGCGCCACCAGCATGAGCACCATGGGGCCGCTTGCGGCCGAGGCATTGCGCCGCATGACGGCGGATCGTGCGATCATGAGTGCCGACGGCGTCGTCAACGGACGCGGGCTCTGCGAGGCCGATCTCGAACAGGTCGCGTTGAAGTCGCTCATGATGCAGCAGGCGAAGGACGTGATCATCCTCGCAGATGCCGGCAAGCTCGGCCGCGCCGAACAGGATGCCTGGGCGCCGCTGCCGCCGCACTGGACGCTGGTGACCGATGGCGATGCCGCGAACAATCAGCGTGTGATGTTTGCTGCGAGTGGTGCGCGTGTCGTGGTGGCCGAGTGACGCCGTAAGATGGGTTGAGCGTAGCGATACCCATCATCTCATCCGCAGTTGGTGATAGGTATCGCTACGCTCAACCCATCTTACGTCCTCGAGCAATTCACATACGTGAATTCGCGTCCGATCGTCTCAGTTCGCAAGCCTTTGATCAGAAAAGCCGCGCCCGCGTCTTGCGTCGTCGCGCATCGCAACGCAATCTCCCGGCCAACAAAAATCAAAACAGGGAGAAAACGAACATGAAGCGTCGTACGTTCTTGGCCGGAGTCGGGGCCACGGGTCTCGGCCTGATCGCGTCGCCGGCCATCGTCCGCGCAGCGAATGACAGCCCGCTGAAATTCGGCGTGCTCACCGACATGACCGGACTGTTCGCCGACAATGGCGGTGCCGGCTCGGTCACGGCAGCACAGCTCGCCATCGATGAATGCGGCGGCAAGGCGCTCGGCAAGCCGATTCAGATCATCTCCGCGGACCATCTCAACAAGCCCGATGTCGGCGGCAATATCGCGCGCCAGTGGTACGATCAGGAAGGCGTCGATGTCATTCTCGACGTGCCGGTATCGTCGGTCTGTATCGCCGTGCAGACCTTTGCCAAAGAACGCAACAAGATGTTCATCACGTCCGCTGGCGGATCCGCGGATCTGAGTGGAAAATTCTGTTCGCCGAATTTCATCCAGTGGACCTACAACACCTATGCGCTTGCTAATGTCGCCGCCAAGGCGATGATCCAGCGTGGCGACAACACCTTCTTCTTCATTGTCGCGGACTATGCTTTCGGCCATGCGCTCGAGCGCGACGTGACCGAGGTGGCAGTCAAGGGCGGCGGCAAGGCACTCGGCCGAGCACCGCATCCGATCAATACGGCGGATTTCTCCTCGCAGCTGCTGACGGCGAAATCATCGGGTGCCAAGGTCATTGCCGTGGCCAATGCGGGCAGCGATACGCAGAACGTCATCAAGCAGGCGGAAGAATTCGGCCTGATGGGCGGCGATCAGAAGATGATCGCGCTGCTGCTCGATGTGAACGACATCCGCAGCGTTGGCCTCAAGAGCGCCGCAGGCCTGCTGGTGACGTCGGGCTTCTACTGGAACATGGACGACCGTACCCGCGAGTTCTCGAAGCGTTACGCCGCCAAGATGGGCAAGCCGCCAAGCATGATGCAGGCCGGCGTCTATTCATCGACGCTGAACTACATCAAGTCGGTGGAAGCGGTGAACAGCAAGGACCCGGCGGCGGTGGTGAAGGATCTGCAGGGTCGCACCTTCGACGACGCCTTCCTGCGCAACGGCAAGCTGCGTCCGGACAATCTGATGGTTCATGACATGTATCTGGCCGAAGTGAAGAAGCAGAACGAGGTCAAGGACCCCTATGACGTGCTGAAGATCCTCGCCACGGTGAAGGCGGACGAAGCCTTCGCGCCGCTTTCAACCAGCGCATGCCCGATGGTGACGGCGAAGAAGTAGGGAAGAACTGACAGGATCGGTCGGGTTCACACCAGCCCGGCCATCCTAAGTGCTCTGCGGTTTGCGGCCCCGCCTGCGGAGCTTTGCAACAATGGCAGCGCGCCGCGTGTCGTCCGCGCGCTGTGCTTCGGCAAAGCCGAGGCGGTCTTCGTCGATGATCTTGTCGAGCGGCGATGGCCCCGGCGCCGGCGACGGCTCCGGTGGCTTCGCCAGCGGATGCAATTGCGAGCCATATTCGGCGACGAAGCCGACTCGCGGCTCGTCGAAAACCTTTTGAGCCCAGGGTGCCTGATTTTTCATGAGCAAGATTTAGGCGCTGACGGGCGTTTCGTCCATGGCGGACCGCGGCGATGGCCATCTGGTGCCCCCTGCCGGACTCGAACCGGCACGCCCAGAGGACTCAAGATTTTAAGTCTTGTATGTCTACCAATTCCATCAAGGGGGCAGTCCGCGTCTCCATAGCCGCAAATGGGCGCTGCGCCAATTCCGATATTTGCCAAGGCCATCGGCCTCAATCCGGCCACCCGACGCTGCTTTACGCAACCTCAACAAAGCCCGCCTAGAAAGTTCCGATGATCGCTCGCGCCCCTCGCTCTCACTTGTTGTCCCGCGTCGCTGCGGCTGCTGTGTTGTTGTTTGCCGTCCAGCTCGGCGGATGCGCCAGCATGGGGGATGGTGCGCTGTCCGGGGCGTTTGTCGATCCGTCGATCTACGATCTGACCGACTGCCCGCAGCTCGAAGCCGAACGCAAGCGGTTGCAGACGCGGACGGCCGAATTGCAGGGACTGATCGACAAGGCGCAGACCGGCACGGCCGGCAGCGTGGTCGGCGAACTCGCCTATCGCAACGATTACATCTCGACCCGCGCCCAGGCGAAGCTCGCCGACGAGCAATGGCAGAAGAACAAATGCGTCGCCTCGGCGCCACCGGCACCGCCGCCCGCCGCGCCCGGTAAACGTTCGCGCGGACACTGATCGTACGCTTTCGCCGTCGAAGCATGATCGGAGATCGTGCCCTACGGCCGCCAGTGATAGATCCAGTCCTGCCGCGCCTGCAGCCTGTTGGGGCCGAGCAGACGCATGACCGTATCGCGCGCGAAGGCCATCGGTCCCCGCAGGTGATAGATCTGCCCTTGTTGACGGGCCATCCGCTGTACGCGGGTAACGCGCGGTTGTCTCAGCGCGGTATAGCGTGCCAGTGCCGCGGGTAATTCGTCGTCGCTGGTTGTTTCACCGAGACACTGTGCCAATACGGCGGCATCCTCGATCGCCATGCCGGCGCCTTGCGCGGCGAAGGGCACCATGGCATGGGCGGCATCGCCGAGCAGCGCGACGCGGCCGCGATGCCAGACACCGCCGTCGGGCATCGTGTACAGCGGCCAGCGGCCCCAATTGTCTGTCGCGGCGATCATGGCGCGCGCATTGGCCGGCCAGCGCGCCCTGCTGAAATGCAGGTTTATGTCATCATGTGTACCGGGCGCATTCCAGCCGGGGGCAAGCGCCTCGCCGGGGACGATGGCCACCATATTGATCCGCGTGCCCGCCGACATTGGATAGACGACGAGGTGCGCGCGCGGGCCCATCCATAGCTGAACGCCGGTCGGGCGCAGGTCAGGGGGCAGGCTGGCGGCATCGCAGGTGCCGCGCCATGCGATCAGGCCGGAGAATTGCGGCTGGATGGCCGGGAAGGCTTTTGCACGCACCGCGGACCATGCGCCGTCTGCGCCGATCAGAGCGGCGGCTTCGAAATCACCGATACGGATGGTGTCGGCGGCAGCCGCGATGTCCTGCACGGGTGCGGCGAGGCGGAGGTCGATGTCCGGATGGCTCTGTATAGCGGCCAGAAGGACCCCCTGCAGATCGGCGCGGTGTACCAGCCAGTAGGGGGCATCGGGGCGGGCGGGCGAAGCGAGTGACAGGCGTACCACCTCGCCGCCGCTGCGGGCGGTCATGATGGTTACTGTTTCAGGCGTGACCGCCTTGGTTGCGAGCCTCGGCGCGAGACCGAGATCAATCAGGATACGGCTGGCATTGGGCGATAGCTGCAGGCCGGCGCCGACTTCTTCAAGCAGTTCGGCCTTTTCTAGTATGGTGACGCGAAAACCTCTGGCGGCCAGCGCCAGAGCTGCGGTGAGCCCGCCGATACCCGCACCAGCGATGACGATGGTGCGCGACGACGTCATGTCAGACGATCAGGCGGCCTTGTCCTTCACCACGCATTCCGGCGGGCGGGCCTGGCCGGCACCGAGATCGGAGGCGTAGCGATACAGGGTCGAGCAATAGGGGCAGATGATCTCGTTGTCGTCGCCGAGATCGAGGAAGACGTGCGGATGATCGAACGGCGGGTTGGCGCCCACGCACATAAACTCCTTCGAGCCGATCTCGATGATCGGAACGCCGGCGTCATTGTGAAAGTGCGGAACCACATGGTCGGACATCGTATCTACCTTTGCTTGCAACAGTCGCGCGCTATGCGCCTCGCGGCCGTTCAGTGCGGCGCACCATACTGGCCCCGGACGCTGATTCCTAGACTGCGGAACTGGCATTCAGTCCTGCAAATTCGACACAGTTTGGGCGCTACGGGATAGCCCTTCTTTCGTCGGGGCGGTTGTGTCCGAACCGTGACGCACCACTTGATAAGAGGTGCAAGGATAAGGGGTGGCATGCGGTTTCGGCTCGATACGGCTCTGACGGGGATCGCGGTCTGCGCGACCGTCGGCCTGCTCGTGTGGCCGCAGGCGCGTGACGCGGGCGCCGTACTGCTTGCGCAGGACGATCCGGTGGCGCTGGCGGATGCGCAGGTGAGCGCCGCGCTGCGACGCGATCCGGACATGCTGGCCAAACAGGCCGAGGCGGCGCTGGCAGATCAGGATGCCGATCTCGCCAAGAGCTTTGCCGACCTCGCGGAGGCGAGGAGCGTGAAACTGCCGGAGGATCTCACACGGCGCATCAATGATGTTGTCACCGCCGATGCCTCGGCGTCCAGTTTTGCCAAACGTTTCGCGACCGGCTTCGTCACCGGCAATGCCGATGATCTCGCTACGCTGTCTGGCACTGTCGCGGGCGACCTGTTCGTATTCGGCGATATCCGTGATGCCGTGCGCGAAGGCAAGCATCTCGCATTTGGCGAGGAAACCGACCATCTGATCCTCGGCCTTGCTGCGGCAGGCCTGGCGGTCACGGCCGCCACATATGTTAGTGCTGGCGGCGCGGCCCCCGTCCGCGCCGGGCTCACTCTCGTGAAAGATGCACGAAAGGTCGGGCGGATCGGCGAGGGACTTACCACCTGGGCTGCACGCTCGGCGCGCGGCATGGTGGATGGGCCGGTGCTGAAGGAGGCGATGGCGAACGCCTCGGTGCTCCGGCCGGTAGAGACGGCGACGGCCATCAAGACGGCATTTCGTGCCGAGAAGGCGGGCGACATCGTGCGCTTTGCGAAGGATGTCGGGCGTGTCGGCGAGAGGGCCGGCACCCGCGGCGCGCTCGATACGCTGCGTATCGCCCAAGGCCCAAAAGATGTGGCGCGCGCGTCGAAGCTGGCGGCTGCGAAAGGCGGGCAGACGCGCGCCATCATCAAGATGTTCGGCCGCGGCGCTGTGGTGCTCGCGGCAGGCGCTTTTCAGCTCGGGATGTGGCTGTTCTGGGCGCTGTGGATGCTGATCGGTGTCGTCATTTTCATCAAGGCGACCACCGAGCGCATCACCTGGTCCTACCTGCAGCGATCCAAGGCCCGCCGCATCGAGCGCGAACTCGCCGCGCGTCAGGATGCATTACTGCAGAACATGGCCGCACGCTCGAACGGGTCATCTCCCGCACTGGCGCCGGCCCTCATACGGGGCTAAATTCGCTCCTTCCCACCCACATCGCATCTCACAATCAGACGGAATCCTGGATGCCGAGCTTTCACAACGGCGCAGTCGAAATCTCTTATCTCGATGAAGGCGAAGGCGAGCCCATCGTGCTCGTGCACGGCTTTGCGTCGAGCAAGAACGTCAACTGGGTGTATCCGACCTGGGTGTCGGAGCTGAAGAAACACGGCCGCCGGGTCATCGCGCTCGATAATCGTGGCCATGGCGACTCGACCAAACTCTACGATTCCGAGCAATACGGCATCGGCACTATGGCTGCGGATGTGCGCGCGCTGTTGAAGCATCTGAAGATCGAACGCACCGACATGATGGGCTATTCCATGGGCGGGCGCATCACCGCCTATATCGCCTACAGCCATCCGGAAGTGCTGCGCTGCGCGATTCTCGGCGGTATCGGTATCGGCCTGATCAAGGGCGGCGGTCCTGGCGAGAATGTCGCGACGGCACTCGAAGCGGCATCGATCGACGACGTCACCGATCCCATGGGCAAGACCTTCCGTGCCTTCGCAGACCAGACGCGTTCGGATCGTCGTGCCCTCGCTGCCTGCCTGCGCGGCTCGCGCCGATTGATGACCTATGAGGAGGCTGGTGCCATCAAAGTGCCGGTGCTGATCGCCGTCGGAACGACCGACGATGTCGCCGGCTCCGCGCACGATCTCGAAAAGGTAATTCCGGGCTCGGAAGTGCTCGATATCCCCAATCGCGACCACATGCGTGCGGTCGGCGACCGCGTCTACAAGGAAGGCGTGATCGACTTCCTGTCGCGACAGAGCTGATCACGTCATCGCGGGCAGTTATGGAAGGGGCCTTGTTTTCACCGCAGGATCGCCCACTTCTTCCGCACGCCCGGTTCTTGGGCGTCTCGGCTCTGTCGCCGGAACGCATGCTGATTCAATGAGTTAGCATGCGGATGCCGGGCGAGCCGGGATTCACGATGGCATGAGGCTCGCCACCGTAGCGGCGAGTGTCGTGCTATAATCGTTTCCCAGTCGATGAATTTGCGAGTCCGCCATGGCCGTGCAGAGCACCAATCTTACCACCGCGAAACTCGCAACCCTGGATCCGATCTGGGACCGCATTCGCAGCGAGGCCGAGGACATCGTGCATCGCGAGCCAGAGCTTGCATCTTTCATCTATTCGACGGTTCTGCATCACAATCGTCTCGAAGACTCGGTGGTGCACCGCGTCGCCGAGCGTCTCGATCATGCGGCGCTGTCCGGCGATCTGATCCGTCAGACCTATAACGAAGCGCTGCGCGACGATCCCGATATCGGCAATGCCTTCCGTGCCGATCTGGTCGCCGTCTACGACCGCGACCCCGCGACGTCGCGCTTCATTGACCCGCTGCTCTATTTCAAGGGGTTCCACGCGATCCAGGCGCACCGCCTTGCGCATTGGCTTTACAACAAGGGCCGCAAGGATTTTGCGTGGTATCTCCAGAGTCGCGCCTCCGGGGCCTTCCAGACCGATATCAATCCGGCCGCAAAGATCGGCCGCGGCATCTTCCTCGATCACGCAACGGGTTTTGTCGTTGGTGAGACGGCGGTCATTGAAGACGATGTTTCGATCCTGCACGGTGTGACGCTCGGTGGCACCGGCAAAGAGAACGAGGATCGTCATCCGAAGATTCGCCGCGGCGTTCTCATCGGTGCTGGCGCCAAGATTCTCGGCAATATCGAAGTCGGCCATTGCGCGCGCATCGCCGCCGGCTCCGTCGTTGTGAAGCCGGTGCCGCACAATGTCACCGTGGCAGGTGTGCCGGCGAAAATCGTCGGCGAGGCCGGCTGTTCGGAACCATCGCGCACGATGAACCAGATGCTCAACGCGCTCGGCCTCTAAGCATCGCGACGATCCGCTTCGATTGCCACCTCCCGCTGTCGCGAGCGATGGCAACGCATTTTATTTTCGACTGTGTGCGCACGGTGGATGACGTGAATTTTCGCTCGACGGCCTAGCCGCGCGCGCCATCTGGGATTAAACGTTCTCCATCAGCTCATCCTACATCACCTGCATTGGAGACGCCTGTGGACGTTCAGGAAGTCAGAAAACTCGACGCCTATCTCAAGCGCGTATTCGGCAATCCGAAGATTCGCGTCGTGCCGCGCCCGAAGAAGGACGACTCTGCGGAAGTCTATATCGGCGAAGAATTCGTCGGCGTGCTGTTCGTCGACGATGAAGACGACGATCGCTCCTTCCAGTTCCAGATGGCGATTCTGGAAGAGGATCTCGCCGACAGCGAGTAAGGCGTTCTACTGTCCGCCGAGCTGGGCCGACAGACGGTCCATCGCATCACCGACCGTGCGCCAGTCGTCGAGCCAGGCGCGCGGGAAGCGGAAGATGAGGTCGGCGCCGCCGATGCGGCGTTCGCTCATGCACATGCCGGGCGTAGCGGCATCCCGCGTGCAGCGCGCGACCAATGTGGGCGCGCTGCCAAGAAACAGATCCTCACTCGCATAGGGCGTGTAGTCGTGGAAGGGTTGAACGGTCAGCCCGTTTGCGCTGCGCGACGCCTCGGCCGCATAGAGCGGATAGATCGTGCGCAGACGTGTATCCGGCGACGTCGCATTGTGATGCGCCGAGATCGACAGGAAGATGCGATCAATGGGCTGCACGTGCTCGTCGAAGTTTTCCATCGTCACATGACGTGGCGCTTCGCTCGCTTCCAGCGACGGGTAGACATAGCTGAGATCGACGCGCTCCTGCGGACCGGAATGCTTCTGCACCTTGCGGCGGAAGGCATGGGTCGGAACGTTGAACAATGTGGAGCCGACACTCACCGGGATACGGTCGGGATCGCCGGGCTTCTGGCTCTGCCATGTCGGCCACAGGAGATAGGCGACCACCGCGACGGCGGGAGCGGCGAGGCCCAGACCAAACAGGATCGGCACAAGATGGCTGTGACGGCGCTGGCGGCGGCGTGGCCGCGTCGTCGGATGGGTCGGGAACAGCAGGGACATGCGCGCGTAAGCAACTACCACTCAACGAGCCCACGGTTTCTCCGCAGGCGAATCAGCTGGTCGACCATGCCCTTGAATGGTTAACGGCTCGCTGTTCGCTGGGCGGAGCCTGCGCATCACCGTGCACCCTTGCGACGACAGGTCTCACGTTAACGCTTTCTTAAGGTTATCGTGGCGTTCCGTCGCAATGTCGGTACATTGCAGGCGAGTAGACCTAATTGCCCAAGAAGCCTCGCTTATGTCTCCGATTGCCCTCAACTGTTTCATTCAGATCGCCATTGGCTTTGCCATCGCCGGCGCGGTAGCCAGCGCCTATCAGACCTTTGCCAGCCGGCCGCCGAGTTTCGCGCTGCTGCAGCGGGGGCCGACGCCGGAAGGTTTTGCCGCCGTGCCGCTGCTGGTCTTCACCGCGCCCTTCATCATCATGCGCAACACGTTGCGTTCCGGCGCGCCGGAGCCCCATCGCTTTCAGTTCGTGATGATCGCCACCGTGATTGCCGGTTTCTGGAGCCTGATGTCGGGCACCTTCATCGTGCTGACGCTGCAGGCTCTCGGCATTATCGCCGGCGCATAGGTTTCGGCCGAGTGCGCACTGGTCTCCGCCTGCCGCTTCATGGCAGTGTGATCCTCACAGGGAGACTACACACTCATGGCAATCTACGAACTTGACGGGCAGGGCCCGGACCTTCCAGCCGACGGAAATTACTTCATCGCCGACACCGCCGATGTGATCGGCAAGATTCGTCTGAAATCGCAAGCCAGCGTCTGGTTCGGTGCCGTGCTGCGCGGTGACAATGAATGGATCGAGATTGGCGAAGGCTCGAACGTGCAGGACAACTGCACCTGCCACACTGACAAGGGTTTCCCGCTCACCATCGGCAAGAACTGCACCGTCGGTCACAATGTGATCCTGCACGGCTGCACCATCGAGGATGGCGCGCTGATCGGCATGGGGTCGATCGTGATGAACGGTGCGCGCATCGGCAAGAACAGCATTGTTGGTGCCGGTTCGGTCATCACCGAGGGCAAGGAATATCCGGAGAATTCGCTGATCATCGGCTCGCCCGCACGCGTCATCCGCACGCTGTCGCCCGAGCAGGTGACGGCCATGGGCAGCGCGGCGCGCTTCTATGCGGCCAACGGCCCGCGCTTCAAGCAGGGCATGAAGAAGATCGGCTGAGGCCGATCAAGGCCGGGAGGCTAGGTGCCTTCCGACTCCTGCGCTTCCATTGCGCTGGCCACGCGCTCGTGGCCGGCGCTCCACAGCGCAAACTCTTCCGTACCTTCCTGATAGGGATTGGTCTCTGCAGGTATGCTCTGCTGCGCAGCGCGTTCACCCTCGACGAATGGATCTCTTTGCGTCTCGTTTGCCATGTAGTCGCTTCCTTGCTGGCGAGGGATTGCTCGCACGCGCCGCAGTCGGGCGCGGCGATGTCGTTTGGCCCGCGTCCTTCACGCTCTTGCGCAACGCATCTTTCAAATCGATCGGCACGCCGTGCTTCTTCAACAGATCGGCAAAGGCTTCGTCGGCCAACTCCTGGATGGTCGCCATGCGATCGCGGCTGAGCTGTGTAAGCTTGTCCAGTGTTTCGTCTTTGAAGCTGATCAATTTCCGCATGACACGATTCCATTCAACCGCGTGATCAAGCTTTGCGCTCCGGATTCGTTCCGGATGCGGGAACAGGTCCGTCCAGCCGTTGTTGCCCTTGAAAAGGGAGAACACCATGGCTCACGCATCGAAATTCATCGTCGGCACTGCAGCCGTTCTACTGTTGTTATCGACCGCTGTGTTCGCGCAGAGCGGCAGCGCGGGCGGTGGTGCAACGGGCGGCGCTGCGGGCACCAATAGCGCCGGGACCGCCAATGCGAGTGGCGGCCGTGCGCCGGCTGGCATTACGACTGGGGCAAGCGGAACGGGCCAGCCATCCTATGACGGCAAACCGACCACTGGCGATCCGCAGGTCGACAGACAGGACCGTGATGTCGATCGCAAGGTGAAGAACATCTGCAAGGGCTGCTGACACGCACTAGATCGGTCGCGAACAATTGAGGTCGAGTGAATTTCGCAATCCGTGCGCGATAGCTACATAAGCACCGATCGCGGCGCATGAGGCGCCGGACGGAGAGTGGCAATGCTACGCAAGGCAATATTCGGGGTCATGGCGATCGCGACTCTGGCGCTCGCAGCCCCAACCGCGGCCTCGGCCCGTGGCGGTGGCGGCTTCCATGGCGGTGGTTTCCATGGCGGTGGTTTCCATGGTGGAGGATTTCACGGCGGCGGCTTTCATGGCGGTGGCTTCCACCGTGGCGGCTTTTATCGCGGCGGTGGTTTCGGCTTTGGATTTGGTCTGGGATATCCGGGCTATTATGGCTACGGCCCTTATTACGGTTATGGCCCGTATTACGGATACGGCTATGGCTACCCCTCGATCTACCGCTACGAGGACCTGGGCGGCTGCCGCCTCGCCAACCAGCGTGTTCGCACATCAAAGGGTTGGCGAATTCGTAAGGTCGAAGTCTGCGAATAGTCCTGCGTTACCGCCAGGCGCGGCGAGATCCATGCGTTTTGCGTAGAGGAGTGCTTCGCGCCGGGCGGTTACGTGCCCGGCGATTTCATGCTACTAAAGTCGTATCCGGGCTTGTCGGCGGTAATTCAGAGCGCGCGTGGTTCGGGGCAGTGCAACCGATCTGCGAGAGGGGGACGCCCGGTCGGCTGGTTCGTCAGTTGCGAGTTCCGATTTGCAAGTCCGAGCACATGGTCATGACCCTCGACATCTCCCATCTCACGCTCTTTTTCGTAGCAACGGTCTGCGCGCTCGCCATGGCATTCGTCTGGATGTTCTGCGAGCTTGAGCGTCGTTTCGGCGCGCGCTTTGCCGCGGCCGCGTTGGCGCGTTTCGGCTATCGTGCTGATGGTACCCTCGATCCCGACAGAATACGCCGCAACTAAACTCACTTGCGATCTGCGCGACGCGTCGGCGTGCTCGACGAACCGTCGTGCATGTCCACAAGAAAGTTGCGGCCGAGCCTTGGGGGAGGCTCGGCCGCGCGCGATCCGGTCTGGGACGGGGAGGGGTGGGGATGTGACCGGGTCGCGTGTCTCCAAATTCCTGTCGTGATCAGCGAGCGCTGGCGGTCGCAACGGCCGGGCGGTTGTCGCCGAGCGAGACCCATACATTCGGATCGCTCTGCGACTGGCGCTTGACGAAGCGGTAGCCTGTCTCGGTCCAGGCCAGCACGTTCTCGTTCTGATTATCGAGCACGTATTCGCCCTTGTCGGTCTTCACGGTGAGCACGGCATGGCCGTCGCCCTTCTTGTCGCGCACCACGGTGATGAGCAATGCTTCACGCGGCCAGCCGGCCTCGATCAGCATCTTGCGCTTGAGCAGCACGTAATCCTCGCAGTCGCCGTAGCCATCGTCGGGCAGCGACCACTTCTCGATCACGCCCCAATGATCCATGTCGGTGATCGGCTTGATCGTCTCGTTGACCCAACGATTGACTCGCACCAGATCCTTCCACGCTGTCTGCGTGATGACGATGTCGCGGGGCTGCGTGGCGCCGCCGCGGCATTCGCCCGGGGTTTCCGAACAGAATTCGACCCATCCGATCGGCGCACGTGTGGTGTCGCCGAGACTTGCATAAAGCTTTTCGCCAGCGGCATGCGCCGACGCAGTCAGTCCGCACAGGATCGCCGCAACGACAACTCCCGTGATACGCCCCTTGTTACCAGCCATTGTGGCCCCCGTTTTTGTTGGGACCACCTTGGCAGGAAGGATTTTCGTCGCCGCTAAGTCGGCGAAGTGCAATTGAGACGACTACAATTCAAACACGGGGCAAGGTTGATTCAAATTTGATGCAATCGGGTTTGCATCAAATTTGGCGCGTTAATCGCAGAAGTACTGCGAAATCAGGAGGGGAGCGCATGTCGCGCCCTGCGCGTTAACCGCAGCGGTTAACCTGCCGACGGCGCGCAGTATCTGCTGCTGCAGATAGCGCTCTCATAACACTGCAAAAAAGCGACTTGGTGCGCTTTCGCGTTTACCGCGCGTTGACGCTGTCTTCCAACGTATCCGGCGACTGCTCGTGCGCGAACTCCAGCGCAAAGCCGTCTTCGAGGTGACGGACCACGCGCGAGGGGATGCGGCCCAGCATGACCTGGGCATTCAGCGGCGGACGTTTCTCCGCCGCGATGGCGGCGCCGGACAGCGACAGGTCGATGATGCGGCCATTCATCTGGATGCCGTCTTCCAGGGTGAGCACGGCAATCGGATTACGCGGCACGATACGATCGTGCCGGCGGTCTTCCGGCAGATTGAGGATGTCGCGGTTGGCGAGCCAGGTGAGCTGCGCCGCCAGCTTGTCGCGCTTGCGCGGCGTCGCGCCGACGGTCATCGCAAAACCGTTGTCGATGATACGGGCAATCTTGCCTTCGACGCGGCCGATATGGTCGAGATAGGCGATGACGCGGTCGCCGACCTGACCGATGCCCGGGCCGAGCAGCGCCAGGCCGCCGGGGGACATGTTGATGACCTGGCACGGGAATTCGCGGCGGTCCGGCAGCATGTAGCGGCCGAGCAGGTGGACTTTTACGCGCTGGAAGCGTCGCCGTTCTTCTGCGGAGGGAAGAATCGATTTGGTCTGGGCGAGCGCCATCGGTGTCAGGCCGGTCCTGCGGAGAATTTCGTACCGACCGTAAGGCGGGCAAGGTTAATGCGGCGTTACATATACCACTTTTGCGCGACCATTCGGGTCGCGCTGAACTGAGGTCGTGCGGAAATCGTCAGCTCACGCCTTCATAGACCATAAGGCCGCGTGCAGCCTGCAGCTTGCGCATCACGCGCGGCGCAAAGCGCTGTGGCTGATGTGCAAGATAACGGTAGGACGTGACCTGCATGGGACCGAGCCGGCCGTTGAACGGCGTCATCGGCGCCAGGAGGCCGGTCAGGCTGATGGGCGTATGCGCGCGTGCCGCGAAGGGCAGCAGCAGCAGTTCCAGATGCGCCTTGTCGCCGAACTCGGTGTGGGCCGTGACGCCGGCCACAGCGACCAGCTGTTCTTCCGAGACGACGGTGATCATCTCTTCCATCTCGCCGCGGCCGGCGAGGGCGAACAGTTCGGGAAACGGCTTGTTCTTCAGGTCGCGGCCGAGCAGGGCACAAACTCTGGTACCGGCGACGCGAAACGGGAAATTGGCGGTCTTGTCGTAGCCCAGCACGAAGATGTCGCCGAGCAGCTCGCGCATCGGTCCGGGCTCGATCTCGCTGCGATCGGGCGCACGCGCAAAACCGCGCTTTTCGTCCCAATAGGCGAAAAACTTCCGGTTCGAAGGATGTTTCATGCGCGCTGATCCTGACCCGGTCAGCTGGCGATCAGGGACAAATCTGTCCCGAATCCATCCATTGCCGACCGCTACATGTTGTGCAGACGGGTCATTGCAGCGTCCATGCCGGAAACCGTGTTTTCCACTGAGTCGGCTTGGCTTTCCGGCGTTAACGTTATCTTCACCATATTCTTGCGGATCGGGGGACAACGGGTATTCTGCTCTCACTCCAGAGCGGAGCGGGCTGTCTCCAGCGGCCCGGTCCGTGCGCTTACACAGGGTTGTCGTCAAACAAGACGGTCACCGCGCGGGGAGGGGTGGGGGTGTCGGCCTTTCGGCCGATGGCATGTCGCCCGGCGCGAGAAGATCGATCAGACCAGGGAGAGCCTTTCTCAGGGGCTCTCCCTTTTTCGTTGCGCGGAACCGTCAGACCGGCCTCGGGACGATCACGGCGACCGTCAGTCCGCCTAGTGGCGACCGCTCCAGCTCGATCCGTCCCCGATAGGCCTCGGCAAGATCGCGCGTAATCGCGAGGCCGAAGCCGGTGCCGGGCAGCGTCTCGTCCCAGCGCAATCCGCGTCCGATCTGCTGCATCTGGTCGGGTTGCATGCCTGGGCCGTCGTCCTCGACGCGCAGCACGGTATGATCGGCGCTTTGTGTCACAATGAGGTGCACACGCGTTGTGGCCCATTTGCGGGCATTGTCGAGCAGATTGGCCAAGATCTCGGTGAGGTCGCCCTCGTCGCCGGGGAAGCTGGCGTCGCGAGCGATATCGCACTGCCATTGCAGACCACGATCGTCGGGCAGGCGGCGCAAGGCGCGAACGATCTTGTCGGCCACAGGCCCCACCGGAATGGCGCCGCGGCTCAGTGCAGCCGAGACACCGGCCCGCGCCCGCGCGAGGACGCGATCAACCTGTTTGCCCATCAGCATGATCTGCTCGTCGATGGGGTCGGCGAGTTTGTTCCGGTCGTCGTGTCGCGCCTGTCTGGCGACGGCGCCGAGAATCGCCAGCGGCGTCTTCAATCCGTGGGCGAGATCGGCGGCGTGCGTCTTGGCGCGCTCCAAGGCGGCATCCTGAAAGGCGATCAGCCGATTGAGATCGTTCACCACTGGCTGCACTTCGTCCGGGAAGCGGCCGCCAAGCGTGCGGCTGGTACCGGCGTGGATGCGCCGCAGCCCGCGCCCTAATGCATCGAATGGACGTAGAGCGAGGCGGATGAAAATCGACATCGCGACGATGAGGATGAGGCCGAGGGCGCTCAGCGATAGCACCAGCAATCTGAATAGATATTGCTGGGAGGCGGCGAGATCGGTTCGCTCCAATGCGGCCACGATCTGCAGACGCGCATCCGGTCCCGACAGTGATGTCACCGTGATGGTCTGCACGACGGCCAGCAGATTTGCATGATCGGGGCCGGCGAGATCGGTGGCCCAGCGGGCGTCGCCATGCTGTGCTTCGGGGACGGTGAGCGAGAAGTCCCAGAGCGAGCGCGAGCGCACACGATTCTCGCCCTGACTGATCTGCCAATAGAGGCCGCCATAAGGCTTCTCGAAGCGCGGATCGGACATCGGGGCTTCCAGCGAGGGCGTGCCGCTTGCGTCGATTTTGACCTGACCTGCGAGCGCCACCACGATCTGGCCGAGTTCGGCTGCGGCGCGGCGTTCAATCTCCTGATTGAAGATGGTGCGAAGCCCGAATGCAGCGAGGCCGAGTGCGATGGCAATCGCCAGCGCGGCCGCGCAACTCAATCGGAACGCAAGGGAGCGCGTGTTCACGATGGCTCTGCCGGAATGCAATAGCCGCGACCGCGATGCGTTTCGATCAGGGGAATGCCGAGCTTTTTGCGAAGCCGCGCGACAATGGCTTCGATGGCGTTGATGTCGCGATCGGTGTCGCCGGCATGGATGTGTTCGAGCAATTCGCCCTGCGACATGGTGCGCCCGCGATGCAGCAGTAGATAAGCGAGCAGGCGATATTCCATCGCCGTGAGTGCGAGTGAGCGGCCATCGATGGTGGCGGTCTGGGAGCGCGTATCGAGTTCGAGCGGGCCAGCCTTGATCAACGCAGATGCTTGCCCGGCCGCACGGCGCGTGATTGCACGCAACCGGGCTAGCAACTCTTCCATCCGGAACGGCTTCGCCAGATAGTCGTCAGCCCCGGCGTCGATGCCTTCCACCTTGTCGCGCCAGCCGTCGCGTGCGGTGAGCACCAGCACCGGTGTCGCGATGCCTGCCTCGCGCAGTCGGCGCAGTACCGAGAGTCCATCGAGCTTGGGCAGACCGAGATCGAGCACGATGGCATCGTAATCTTCAGTCTCGCCCTTGAACCAAGCCTCGTTGCCGTCTGCGACTGTCTCCACCGCGTAATTCGCAGCTTCCAACCCGTGGCGGATATCTGCGGTGATGCGCGGTTCGTCCTCTACGACCAGGATGCGCATGGCTCAATCGATCTTGATGACAGCAAGGGTCTGCGCATTAATCTCGATCTTCCGTCGTTTCCCGGATTCTGTGAGCACCTTGATCTCATAGATCCAGATTCCATCGTCGCGATCGAGTTCGACCTTGATAACCTCGCCGGGCAGCTTGTCGCGAGCGACCGCCAGCACGTCGGTTAAAGGACGAATCTCTCCACCCTTGAGTGCTTGCAAGGCACAGTCCTGCGCGCGTTTGCAGTCAGACTTGTCATCCCTGGCAACGGCCATCGGCACCGTGGCGCTAACGGCGATGAGAGCGGCGAGAACGGTGCCGATCAGGATGCCGTTGCGGGTGATTGCGCTGGCGCGCATTGTCATCGCGTGCTCCGGGTCATCGCGTCTCAAGGCTCACCCAGCCAGCGCGGATTCGCGCATATGCTTTGCCGGTTTCTGGAGTGGCTTGTCATCGGTCTCGCTGGCAGGATCGTTTGGCGCGCCCATCGGCCGGCGTGCATTCGATGCAGGGTGACCTCCGCCCGCCGGTGCCGTCAAGCCGGCCACCGCGCAGACCAGAATCATCAGGATCACGAAAGTGTCGAAACGCAATTCCACCGCAGCCATCAGGGGCAGGGTGACGGCAATCAGGAACATGGCGGGCAGCATGGGACATCTCCGGTGGTTGAACATGTCCCGAACCTACCGATGCCTCGCTGACGGCTTCCTGACAGGCCATGTCAGGAAGCCGTCGGGCGCGATATGGCATCACGGCCGCCCAACACATTGAAAGGAATTGTCATGCAATACGCCCCCATTGCCTTGATT
Source organism: Tardiphaga sp. (assembly GCA_030147505.1). GTDB lineage: Bacteria > Pseudomonadota > Alphaproteobacteria > Rhizobiales > Xanthobacteraceae > Tardiphaga. Next base: position 56,318 of record JASBVG010000092.1, on the reverse strand, counting down.
GCTGCCTCTCTCGGCCTCGCTGCAAGCATCGCGCGCGCCGATGACGTTGTCTGCAAGCCAACTGCAACTGAACAAGGCGTGTCGATCGACAAGGCGATCGAAAAAGCCGAAGCGCTGGGCTATGCGATCAAGAAGGCCAAGCGTAGCAGGGGATGCTGGGAGATCGAAGGCTTCGACCGCAACGGCGCTGAGATAGAGATCCGCATCGATCCTGCGTCCGGCGACGTTGTCAAACCGGCCAAGTGATGGGACGACAAGTCCTAGGACCGATGGCCGTACGGCCCGGATGGAGCCGGCGGATTGCGTGATGCGCATTCGGCTTCATCCGGGCGGCGGATGTTGATACCCCCATCTTGCATCGCGGCACAAAACCCGCCTATCTGGAGCATCGCTCGCCAGAGCCGTTACAGACCGTGCCGCCTTGGACCCCTCAGAAAATCCCCCGCGCGAACCGATCCTGACCCTGCCGGGCGCGCTGACGGCCTATGTCAGTCTGCTCGCGGTCATTCATGTCATCCGCGTGCTGCTGCCGGTCGATTGGGACTACTGGACCATTGAGCTGTTCGGCTTCATCCCCAAGCGCTACGACCAGACGCTGCTGTCAATGCCGTTTCCGGGCGGTACCGGGGCGGAGATTTGGACCTTCGTTACCTACTCGCTGCTGCACGCCAATCTCAGCCATATCGGCTTCAACATTTTGTGGCTGCTCCCGTTCGGCAGCGCGTTGGCGCGCCGCTTCGGCGCAGTGCGGTTTTTCCTGTTCATGGCGGTAACGGCGATTGCCGGAGCGGCTGCGCATCTGGCCACCCATGAGCATGAACTTGCACCAATGATCGGCGCCTCGGCCTCGGTCTCCGGTGCGATGGCGGCGGCGATCCGTTTTGCTTTCGTGCGCGGCAGTTTCCTCTCGTTCAATCGCGGCGATGCCGATCAGGCTGCGCGGGTGCCGGCGTTGCCGCTGTTCCGCGCGCTGCGCGATCCGCGTGTGATCGGCTTCCTCGCCGTCTGGTTCGGGGTCAACATCATCTTCGGCGTGGGCTCGATCGCGGTCGGCAGCGAGGGGGCAACTGTTGCCTGGCAGGCGCATATCGGCGGCTTTTTCGCCGGTCTGCTGCTGTTTTCGCTGTTCGATCCCATCCCGCGGGTGCAGCGCACAGATTCCGAGCCATCCTCGTCGGACATGCCGGACTTGCACTGAGCGCGCGTTCCCGCCTTGCGGGTGCAGTGCACTTCCCCCATCATTACAGATTAGACAGGTGACTCACGCCGGCTGGTTCGGCTCTCGAGGCCGAATCCGTTCTGGGTGAGCGGTGGTCAGGCTCGATCACCATCTGCACGACCATCGAGCTTCGCCTCCGTAACCGCTTGTTGGAAACAAGAAGGAAAGACCGCGCTCATCTGAAGGGCTTGGTCAGTGAGGAGGCGACAAATGCTGGTTAGTGCAATTCTCGACGGTAAGGGCCATCACATCGTCAGCGTCGCACCGAGCGACACGGTGTCGTCGGTGGTCAAGCTGCTCACCGAGCGCAAGATCGGCGCCGTGCTGGTGATGACGAAGCATGAGATTGACGGCATTATTTCCGAACGTGACATCGTGCGTGTGATTGCCGAGCGCGGCGCTGGCGCACTGGATGAGGAAGTCGGTGCGGTGATGACGCGGAAGGTCGTGACCTGTTCGCCCTCCGATACGGTGGGCTGGATCATGGAACGCATGACCAATGGCAAATTCCGCCATCTGCCGGTGCTCGATGACGGCCGCGTGGTCGGGCTGATCTCGATCGGCGACGTCGTCAAGTCGCGCGTCAGCGAATACGAGAACGAGCAAGAAGCGCTGCGCGAATATATCGGGACGGCTTGACCTCCGTGTTCGCGATCACTGGTCCTGCGAGGCGGCCGGCTTCTTCTGCGCCACGGCAGGCGCGGGCGATCTGGCCGCTTCGGGGACCAGCATCTCGATGGCTTCCTGAATACCTTCGATGGCCCGTTCGGTCGCGCGGGAGCCATGCTTGATCATGTCGTCGGCGCGATGAAAATCGAACAGGCCAAACTGGCCGACGCGCGGCGCGATATGCATGTCCGGCGGATCGCCGGCAAGCCGGGCGCGGGTGATGCGGTCCTGCATGATGTTGAAGGCGTCGACCATCACCGTGGAAATGCCGGGCCGCTCGCTGCTGCCGAAGAATTCACGTTTGACGGTGCGCTCGGCCGAGAAGAAGCTGGTGAAGCTGCGCTTCGGCTTCGCCGGGGCTTCCGGTTCGACCACGGGCTCGACCGCCTCTGCGCTGCTGCCATGGTCGAAGATCGTGATCGAATGCCCGAACACGTCGTTGCTGAGATTGACGGCAATGACGATCTCGGCGCCAAGCGCGCGGGCAGCGGAAACCGGAACCGGATTGACCAGCGCGCCATCCACCAGCCAGCGATCGCCGACCAGAATAGGCGAGAAAATGCCGGGCAGGGCGTAGGAAGCGCGCATGGCGTCCACGACGCGGCCATGGGTGAGCCAGATTTCGTGGCCGGTGCGCACTTCCGTGGCCACAGTGGCGAATTTCACGGGCAGGTCTTCAATCAGTTGCGCGCCGATGGAGGCCTCGAGCTGGGCGGCCAGCTTGTTACCGCCGATCAGGCCGGAGCCATTTAGGCGGATGTCAAGATAGCCGAAAATGTTGCGTGGCTGCAGCCCGCGTGCCCATTCCTCGAATGTATCGAGATGGCCGGTGGCGTAGCAGCCGCCGACCACGGCGCCGATGGATGTGCCGACCACCACATTGGGGACGATGCCATGGGCGAGAAGGGTGCGCAGCACGCCAATATGGGCGAATCCGCGGGCCGCACCACCGCCGAGCGCCAGCCCGACCACCGGACGGCGAACGCTGCCAAGTCCCGGTTTGTCACGACCGTTCGCGCCGCTCTGGCTGCGCCCCATCAATAACTCCAGCAAACGAAAACTCCCAACGCTGCCGGGCATTCTAGGCGCAACAACGCCATCATGCCAGACGATCGGCCATTCATCATTTACGCGGTGTAGCCGACACTTAGGCGTCGAATATGACTGCATGTCGACGGCCGGAGGACTTTCACGGCAGACCGCCATAGCGCTGTGGGCAGTCCCGCGCCGAATGTCGCGGTATCTTCGTCAAGGCTTGAATTTGCCGTGTTTTCGTTGAAAAGCATGTCAATGACGACGTGGGGTCCTGATTTGCAAACATCCGGCCGGTTCGGGCGGCTGGCCGTAGCGCTGGTGCTTGTGCTGGCGCATGGCGCCTTGTTTACCCGATCTGCTTCCGCGCAGTTCCTCAGCGACCGCCCGGCGCCTGTTCCGCCCGCGAATATCCCTGACGTGCCATCAGGCCCGGCCATTAGCCTGGCGCCGCCTTCCGGGCCGGCAGCCGCGCCCGCGCTCCCAGCGCCGTTGCTGCAGCCGCCTATCGCCAATGTCGCGCCCCCGGCGCCGTCGCTGGCGCAGACGCCAGTAACGCCCGCCCAGGGTACGCTGGCCCTCAGCGCGCGCTATGGCAAGGATCTGCCGTCCATCAATGGCGGGCTGGTCTGGCGCGTTTACTCCGATCGCCCCGATGAGACCGGCGCCTTCAAGCTGCTGCGCGAGGACCGCACCGCAACCCCGAACATCCCGCTCCCGCCTGGCAGCTACGTGGTGCATGTGGCGCTTGGCCTTGTCAGTGCGGTCAGGCCCGTCAAGATCAAGTCAGATGTCGATCGCGAAGCCTTTCTGCTTCCGGCTGGCGGACTGCGAATTGAAGGACGTGTCGGCAGCAGCAAGATTGCGCCCAACCAGATTTCCTTCGGCATCTACAAGGGCAGCCAATTCGATGGCGGCGAACGCACCCCATTGGTGCCGAGTGTCGCTGCCGGCGACGTCGTGATGCTGCCGGAAGGCACTTACTACATCATCTCGAATTACGGCGACGCCAATTCGGTCGTGCGGTCGGACATCCGTGTGCAGGCGAGCAAGCTCACCGATGTCACCGTCACTCATCGTGCCGCTGTCATCACCATGAAGCTGGTGAGCGACAAGGGTGGCGAGGCACTGGCCAACACTGCGTGGTCCGTGATCACGCCGGCCGGTGACGTTATCAAGGAATCCATCGGCGCTTTCCCGAAAGTGACCCTTGCCGAGGGCGAATATCGCGCCATCGCCAAGAACGAGGGCAAGGTGTTCGAGAAGCCGTTCAACGTCGTGAATGGCGTTGATGGTGAAATTGAAGTGGTCGCACGCTAGTTGCTGCGATATCAGCGCATTCGCATCGAATGCGATCGAACTGTCATCCCCTTGTCATTGTTGTGAATCGCGAACTAACCATCGCGCGAGTTTGAGCTGTGGCATGAGGACGTGGAGGCCTTCGGCCGCAAAACGTTTACACGGCATTAAGCGAGCAAGCCTGAATAGCGGATACCGGTACAAGTTTCGCAAGGATGTGTCGTGATCGCGGCCAAGAAGTTATCCGCCAATGCGGACGTCAAAGTTTTCGACGACATTCCTGCTCTGCAGCGCAAGTGGCAAGCGGCCGTGCGGCCGGGGCAGATCCTTCCCGGTTATGAAGAGGTGATGCTCGGTAGCCTCGGTCGTATGGCAGATCACATCGTGCTGCTGAAATCTCGCGGCGACAGTTACGAGGTCTCCCGCAGCGGGCGTTATGTCCAGCAATGGCTGGGCGACGAGCGTTGGGATATCCCGCTCGATGTCCTGCCGCCGGATTGTGCAAGGGCGCTGACCGAGGCCGCCAATTGCGCGCTGCAAACGGGTCGGCCGCATCTCGCCTCGGCGCATTGCGTGCGCGACGGTTTGGTGCAGACCTATGACATTCTGGCCCTGCCAACCGCATCGCGCTGGGGCGTCAAATTGGTGGGCGCTTATATCAACGAGCAGGGGCCGCGCTATAATCTGGTGGATGCGATCTTTTCCTCCACCGACGAGGGTATCGTCTCACTCGCCGCGATCCGTAATTCGGCAAACCATGCCTTCGATTTCCAGATTGTCCATCACAATCAGGGTGCAGCTCGCCTCCTGAAAGTCGCGGCGCCCGAGCTGCAATGGCGACGTCTGAGCGAAGGCGGACATGCGCTGTGTCTTCCCGATGTCACGCGCTGGCTGCTGTCGATGATCGCCAAAAAGACGAACGGCTCGGAAGCCAGTGGCCGCCTCGAGATCGATAGCGACGAGCGTAATCTGCGTCTTACCGCCACCGCGTTCGGAGATCTGGTCTCGCTGACCGTCTCCGACATCACCGAAATCAAGCGTCGCGATGCTTCGTTCAGATTGCTGTTCGATGGCAATCCGATGCCCATGTGGGTGTTCGACGCCGAGACCATGCGCTTTCTCAGCGTCAACGATGCTGCTGTGGCGCATTACGGTTATGAGCGCGAATCCTTCCTGCGCATGGAGTTGAAAGAGATCTGGCCACGCGACGAATGGGAGGCGCATACGCGCGCGCTTACCCAGCTCGGCGACAGCTATCAGTCCGATCAGAACTGGCGGCACATCAAGGCCGATGGCACCGAAATTCAGGTTCTGACCTATGGTCGCCGGGTGGTGTTCGACGGTCGCGACGGCTTCCTTGTTGCCATCGTCGATATCACCGAGCGCCGCAAGGCCGAGGCGCGGGTTGCCCATATGGCGCATCACGATGCTCTCACCGATTTGCCGAACCGCGTCTTCTACCAGGAGCGGCTGGCGCAAGCACTCGATCACAACGATCCCGAGCGGCACGTAGCTGTTCTGTGCATCGACCTCGATCTGTTCAAGAACGTCAACGACTCCTTTGGTCATCCGACTGGCGATCGCTTGCTCAAGCAAGTTGCCGTGCGGATGCGCAACGAGGTCCGTGGCAGCAATCTGGTGGCGCGATTGGGCGGCGATGAATTCGCGGTCGTCCTGACCTCTGACGTCACGCTCAACGAGGTCAATGAATTTGCCGCGCGCATGATCGCGATCATCAGCGCGCCATATGACATGGGCGATGACATCGAAGTGGTGATAGGTGCCAGCATCGGCATCGCGCTGTCGCCGGGCGACGGAATGACGAGCGAAGAGCTGATGCGCAACGCCGACATGGCGCTGTATCGCGCCAAGGCCGAAGGCGGCAATGTGCATCATTTCTTCGAGCGGGAGATGGATCGTCAAGCGCAGAAACGCCGCGATATGGAACTCGATCTGCGCAGTGCCTATGCAGATGGTGAATTCGAACTACACTATCAGCCGCTGGTCGATATCGCTGCCGACCGCATTGTCGGCTTCGAGGCCTTGCTGCGCTGGAGACATCCCGACAAGGGCATGATCTCGCCGGCCGATTTCATCCCGGTGGCCGAGGATATCGGCCTGATCGTCGCGCTCGGCGAATGGGTGCTGCGCACTGCCTGCGCGGAAGCTGCGAAGTGGTCTGACGATGTGAAGGTGGCCGTCAATCTTTCACCGGTCCAGTTCCGCAGCCGCAACCTCGTGCAGGTTGTCGTGGCAGCGCTTGCTTATTCCGGCCTGTCGCCGCACCGGCTGGAGCTGGAAATCACCGAAAGCGTGTTCCTCGCCGAGACCGAAGCGAATATCGCGACGCTGCATCAACTCCGTACGCTCGGGGTCCGTATTTCCATGGATGATTTCGGCACCGGTTATTCGTCGCTAAGCTATCTCCGCAGTTTCCCGTTCGACAAGATCAAGATCGACCGCTCCTTCGTGAAGGATCTGGTCGAGCGCCCGGACTGCATGGCGATCGTGCGTGCGATCTCCGGTCTCGGCCGCAGCATGAATATCACCACGACGGCCGAGGGCGTGGAGACAAGGGAACAGCTCGAGCGCCTGCGCGCGGAAGGCTGCAACGAAGTGCAGGGCTATCTGTTCAGCGCCGCGAAGCCGGCGGCCGAACTCAACGTGTTGCTGCAGAAATTCGGCAGCCGGGCGTCGCAGGCGGCGTAGGGGACGCGGTTCAGAACCGCGTCACCAGATCTTTCAAATCCGGTCGCGGACGATCCTCGATCGCCCTGTCCGGCTTGCCACCGATATGAATGAAGCCGGCAAGCTTTTCGTCGGCAGTCAGGCCCAGCCCTGCCAGCACGTCCCGGTCGAAGGCAAACCAGCCAGTGAGCCAGTTGGCGCCATAACCGAGCGCCGAGGCGGCCGCGACGATGTTCATGCAGCTCGCGCCGGCCGACAGTTCCTGCTCCCAGGCCGGCACCTTCGGATGCTGCTTCAGCGAGGAGACCACCGCGATCACCAGCGGCGCTTCGGTGAGACGCTGTTTCTCCGCTTCGACCGTCTCATGCGGTGCATCCGGATTCTTGCGGGCGAACACCGTGGCGATCACATTGCCGGCGCGCTTGCGGGCATCGGCCTCGAACACGATGAAGCGCCACGGAGCGAGCTTACCGTGATCCGGCACCCGCGCGCCGATGGTCAGGATGGTTTCAAGCTCGGCGGAGGAGGGGCCTTTGCCCGACATTTCGCGCGGCTTGACAGAGCGGCGGGTCTTCAGGAATTCGATCGTGTCGGTCACGGGCAATGTCTCGCAAGTGGGCGATGCAGTTTGATTGATCGCATACCACGCACAAAGGCCCGCGTTGAGGCGGGCCCTTGTCTTTTAGACGGATTGTGATCGCCTGCCGGGCGCTAGGTTGCCGTCTTGTGTTCCGGCATCTTCGCGGCGCGATCGAGGAGATCGCGGCCGAGATCCTCCAGCACCGCACGCGATGCCAGATAGAGGCTGTGGCCGCGCTCGGTCTCGAGCGCGAGCGCCACCACGTCCGGCCGGTTCGGGTCCGGGATCAGCTGATAGGACCGCAGCGGGAAGGCTTCGATCTCGATCTCGTCATCATCGCTCATGGCTCAGCTCGCTTTGGCCCGCTTGATATCCGGCGGGGTCGCTTCCTCGACCAGCGCGGCGATGGCTTCCTCGGTAGACAACACCTTCTGGCCTTCACTGCCGAGGCGGCGGACGGAGACCGAATGCGTCTCGGCTTCCTTCTTGCCGACCACGAGAAGAGCAGGGATCTTGGCCAGCGAGTGCTCGCGGACCTTGTAGTTGATTTTCTCGTTGCGCAGGTCGATCTCGACGCGGAGGCCAGCCTTGCGGGCAGCCGCAGCGACGACCTTGGCGTATTCGTCGCCTTCCGACGTGATCGTGGTGACCACCACCTGCGTCGGCGAGAGCCAGAGCGGGAAGTTGCCGGCATAGTGCTCGATCAGGATACCGATGAAGCGCTCCATCGAGCCGCAGATCGCGCGATGCACCATCACCGGTGCCTTCTTTGATCCGTCAGCATCGATATAGAACGCGCCGAAACGTTCCGGCAAGTTGAAGTCGACCTGCGTCGTGCCGCACTGCCAGTCGCGGCCGATCGCGTCGCGCAGCACATATTCGAATTTTGGCCCGTAAAACGCGCCTTCGCCCGGCGAGATCTCGGTCTTGATGCGGCCGCCCGATTGGCTCTCGATCATCGACAGCACGGTGGCCATCACGCGCTCGGCGTGATCCCACATCTCGTCGGTACCGACACGCTTCTCCGGCCGCGTGGAGAGTTTCACCACGATGTCGCCGAAGTCGAAGTCGGAGTAGGTCGACAGGATCAGGTCGTTGATCTTGAGACATTCGTCGGCGAGCTGGTCCTCGGTGCAGAACACATGCGCGTCGTCCTGGGTGAAGCCGCGCACGCGCATCAGGCCGTGCATGGCGCCCGAGGCCTCATAGCGATGCACCACGCCGAATTCGGCGAGACGCAGCGGCAGGTCGCGATAGCTCTTCAGCCCGTGCTTGAAGATCTGCACATGGCCCGGGCAGTTCATCGGCTTGAGCGCGAACCAGCGCTTGTCTTCGGCTTCATCACCAGCCGACTGCGCCGCGAACATGTTTTCGCGGTACCAGCCCCAGTGGCCCGAGGTCTCCCACAGGCCCTTGTCGAGGATCTGCGGTGCATTGACCTCCTGATAGTCGCCGGTGAGGCGGCGGCGCATATAGGCGATCAGCGCCTGGAAGATGGTCCAGCCCTTCGGATGCCAGAACACGACGCCCGGGCCTTCTTCCTGGAAGTGGAAGAGGTCGAGCTCGCGGCCGAGCTTGCGGTGGTCGCGCTTCTCCGCCTCCTCGATCTGCTTGAGATAGGCGTCGAGGTCTTCCTGCTTGGCGAAGGCGGTGCCGTAGATGCGCGTCAGCATCGGATTGTTGCTGTCGCCGCGCCAATAGGCGCCGGCCACCTTCATCAGCTTGAACGCGTTGCCGATCTTGCCGGTGGACGTCATATGCGGGCCGCGGCAGAGGTCGAACCAGTCGCCCTGGTAATAGATCTTGATCGGCTCGGTGCCGGGAATGGCGTCGACCAGCTCAACCTTGAAGGCTTCACCCTTGTCGCGGAACACCTGCTTGGTCTTTTCGCGGTCCCACACTTCCTTGGTGAAGGGCTTGTCGCCCGCGATCAGCTCGCGCATCTTCTTCTCGATGGCGGCGAAATCTTCCGGCGTGAACGGCTCCTCGCGATAGAAGTCGTAGTAGAAACCGTTCTCGATCACGGGACCGATGGTCACCTGCGTCGAGGGCCACAGCGTCTGCACGGCCTCGGCGAGCACATGCGCAGCGTCATGCCGGATCAGCTCCAGCGCGCGCGGGTCGTCGCGATTGATCAGCTCGAGCCTGGCGTCGGCGGTGATGGGATCGTTGAGGTCGGTGACCACGCCATCCAGCGCCATCGCGACGGTGCGCTTGGCGAGCGAGGGCGAGATGCCCTTGGCGATGTCGAAGCCCGTTGTGCCCGTCGGATACTGGCGCACGGCGCCGTCCGGGAAGGTGAGGCTGACATTGCTGCTGGGTACGGGGGCGAGGTTGGCAAGTCCGAACTGGAAATCGGACGGCGGCTTGTAGTTGTCTGACATGTCTTTCTCCTGTGGCTCACTCCTGCACACGGGCGCAGGTAAGCGGGAACAGCGGTATAGCAGGCGATTCGGGTGATGCAACACCGCTGCGGCAGGGGCTGGCATGGTTTGACGCGGTCACGGTTGCATCACTAAAGTACCGCATCTTGTCCCAAGCTCGCCCCTTCGCTCCCACCGCGCTCATGATCGGCAATTTCGTCACCGGCATTGGCTTGCTGGGGCCGACGGCGATGCTTGGCGAGTTGTCGGCCGGGCTCGGCGTCACCATCCGGGAAGCAGGACTTCTCATCACCTTCGGCGCGGTGATGCTGTGCATCTGCTCGCCGCTGATGTCCTGGCTGACCAGCCGCGTCGAGCGCCGGTACATGCTGATCGGGGTGATCGCGGTCGTCGCTGTGTGCAATCTGGCATCGGCCTTTGCGCCGAATTACACCGTCCTGCTCGCCATACGCCTCGTCATGTGCATCGCGGCTGCGCCCTACACGCCGCAGGCGGCGGGTGTCGTCGGCATGCTGGTGCCGCCGGAAAAGCGCGCCAGCAGCGTCGCTTACGTCTTTCTCGGCTGGACACTCGCCGCGGCGGTCGGCCTCCCGCTGGTGACATTCATTGCGAGCCGGTTCGGCTGGCGCGAAGTGTATGGCGTCGTCGGCGCGATGAGCTGCATCAGCCTTGCGCTGCTGATGTGGCGGATTCCGCGCGGTCTGTTCGGCGCGCCGGTCGATCTCTCCACATGGTCTGCGCTGGCGCGCAACCGGCTCGTGCTGCTACTGCTCTTGATCACCACCCTGCAGATCGCTGGACAGTTCTCGATCTTCACCTTCATGGCGCCGCTACTCGAACGCCTGGCCGGAGCAGGGCACGATGCAGCGGCCTCCGTGTTCGCGATCTACGGTGTCTGTGGTTTCCTCGGCATCATGACGGCGACGCGCATCGTCGACAATTGGGGACCGCTTCGAACCTCCATCCTCTCGACTTCGCTCGTGCTGGCGGGGATGTCGGTGTGGACCGTCGGTGCCGGCCATCTCGCCGTGATGGCGCTGGGCGTTGCGATCTGGGGCCTCGGGTTCGGCGCCATCACCTCGATGCAGCAGGTGCGCCTGATCATGGCCGCGCCGGCCGCGGGCGCAGCAGCCGTGTCGCTCAATACCTCGATGCTCTATGTCGGCCAGGCCATCGGATCGGGCATCGGCGGCCTGCTGTTCGCCGGCGGTCACTTCCACGCATCTGGCTTTGTCGCGATGGCTTTTCTCGCCACCGCCTTGTCGGCAATCCTGTGGAGCCGGCGTCTCGCAACGCACGTTGCGATGTGAGTTCTATTCTGCACCTGCGGCATCATTGACGCCGCGCCAGCGCGCATAGCGCCAAGGCAAATACCAGCGCGCGTCGGCGGGCGCCGTTGCCGGCACATTGTCGATGCCGGATGTTCCCCAGGGCTGGCAGCGCAGCAGGCGTGCCAATGTCATCCAGCCTCCGGCCCACAGCCCGTAGCGTTCGATCGCCTCGTCGCCATAGATTGAACACGACGGGATGTGACGGCAATTGAAGCCGACCAGCGGCGAGAAGCTGTGGCGGTAAAGCCAGATCGCACCTCGGCCAAGATTCCGTGGGGACCGTCGGATGATACCGATGCAATGCGGGCATGCGGATGAGTGATTCATGATCTGCTTGCTATCGGATCGGTCAAGATTTGCCGGGTTTCATGGCAGGGAACCGCAGCGCTTATGCACAGGGGTCACACCTGCCGGTTTATCGCATGCGGTGCAGCAAAAGTAACTGGACGCGGGACGCGGGCAGGATAGGTTTTTGATAACGCCCGTGTGACGGAATCATGAGCGTTCGGTGTGGCCATTGCTCAGTAGCCAGCTCTCATGTGAGCGCGGGAAAGGAACCGGGTTGAGCTTGATGCGGTCGTTTCGTTCGAGTGGGTCGGCGCTGCTGCGTGCGATTGCCGTTTGCATCGCACTGCCGGGCTTCGGGGCCGCATTCTCGGTTACCGCCGCTTCCGCGGCCGTCATGGAAGAACGCAAGTTGCCGATGCGCTTCACCTGGGTCGCCTGCGAGCCGAATTGCCGTGGCTGGTTCACGGCCGTGGGCATCGTCACCGGGGATACGCAGAAAGATTTCGACGAATTCGCGCGGGATCATGACCTGAGCGGCGCTACCGTCGTACTGGATTCCTCCGGCGGCTCGGTCAATGACGCGATCGCGATCGGCCGTCGCTGGCGCAAGCTCGGCCTGCGCACCACGGTGGGGGCTTCGATCGAGTTGCAGTCGTCGTCGGGCGTAACGAAGCCGGCGGTGCTGCCGCAGGCCTATTGCGAATCCATGTGCGTGTTTCTGCTGCTGTCGGGCAAGACCCGTTATGTGCCGGACGAAGCGCATGTCCGCGTGCATCAGATCTGGATGGGCGACCGCGCCGACGATCCGAAGGCGGCAAGCTATACGGCGCAGGATCTGATGATCGTGCAGCGCGATGTCGGCCGTCTCGCCAAATATACGATGGAGATGGGTGGCTCCGGCGATCTGATCTCGCTCTCGCTGAGCGTGCCGCCATGGGAAGATCTGCACCGCCTGACGACGGATGAGCTGAAACTCTCCAACCTTGTTACGACACATCAGGTCGATGACGTGTTGCCGCAGGAGCGCGCGCCGGAGGCGACACCTGTGGCCTCGCTGGCGCCGAAGACGATCCAGGATCGCTTCGTCAGCGGCGCGGAGCATGAAAAGCAGCCGGTGGCATCGACGGTCTCGACCACCAAGACCGCAGAAGTTCAGGCCCCGACTGGCGGCGCTGCGCCGGCGAAGTGATACGCTTCTGGGATGGGTTGAGCGCAGGCGCATGGCGCCGGAGCGATACTCATTTCAGCTAGGCGTTTGCAGGGATGGGTATCGCCCCGCTCAACCCAACCTACGAGATCCGTACGAGCTTTATGCCGGCGCGCTTTCCGTCTTGCCGGTTTTCGCCTCAATCTGCCCGATGGCATCGACCACCGCGTCGAAGGTCAGCAGCGTCGAGGCATGCCGTGCCTTGTAATCGCGCACCGGCTCCAGGGCGGCGATGTCGGCCCATTTTGCATCGGTCGGCGGCGCTCCGTTCTCCTTCAGCATCTTCCGCACGGTCTCGCGTAGCGCGCGCAGCTCGCCAGCCGTGGAGCCGACCACATGCCGCGCCATGATCGAGGACGATGCCTGGCCGAGCGCGCAGGCCTTCACATCGTGGGCGAAGTCGGTGACCACATCGCCATTCATGGCGAGGTCGATCTTCACCGTCGAGCCGCACAATTTCGAGTGAGCGGTGGCGCTGGCGTCGGGTGAGGGCAAGCGACCAAGGCGCGGAATATTACCGGCAAGTTCGATGATGCGCTTGTTATAGATGTCGTTCAGCATCTCATGGACCTTAACTCTGCCTCCGATTCCAGATTTCGCGGCCGGGCGTTGCCCTTGGCGGGGGTGGGGAGGAACCTTATATAGGGATGCGGCCCGGCGAAAGAACGCTGGCCGGTCGTTGGATCGCCGGAATTTGAGAATTCCATTCGGCGCTGGCAACGTTATGTTTTGACGGATTCAGGCGTCCGGCGGTTTCCGCCTCGTCTGCCCGGTGACACCTCCGGCCTCCCAATACTGGCCGGTCGAACGGAGAGAAGATGGACGCTGTGATCAAACCCATTCGCAACGCCGCTGACGGCGCCAAAGCTGGCGACGGCAAGAAGGAATTCCGTCCCGCGCAGCTCGACCCTGCCGAATTCCTCGCCGCAGCGGTCGATCCCGAACAGAACCGCCCTTCGCGCGCCGAAGCCGAACGGGCCGTGCAGACGCTGCTCGCTTACATTGGCGAGAACCCGCAGCGCGAGGGGTTGCTCGACACGCCGCGCCGCGTCGTCGAGGCCTATGACGAAGTATTTCAGGGCTATCACCAGTCGCCTGCCGAAGTGCTGAACAAGACCTTTGGCGAGACCGCCGGCTATGACGATTTCGTGCTGATCCGCGACATGGGTTTCGTCTCCCATTGCGAGCATCACATGATGCCGTTCTATGGCAAGGCCCACATCGCCTATACGCCCGTCGAGCGCGTGGTCGGCCTCTCCAAGCTGGCGCGTCTGGTCGATATCTTCGGCCATCGCCTGCAGACCCAGGAACATCTCACCGCACAGCTCGCAGCAGCGGTGGACGAGGTGCTGAAGCCGCGCGGTGTCGCTGTGATGGTAGAGGCCGAGCACACTTGCATGTCTGCCCGCGGCATCCGCAAAGAAGGTTCGCGCACTTTCACCACCCGCTTCACCGGCAATTTCCGCGACAATCCGGCCGAGCAGGCGCGGTTCATGTCGATGATCCAGGCGATGTCGCGGTGATTGTTCTAACCTCTTCCCGTAAGCGGGAAGAAGGTGGCAACCTCGCTCCGAATTGAGAGACCACCCGTGTCCCACGATCACGACCTTGAAGAAGGTCTCGCGCTCACGCCGAAATTCGACGCCAACGGTCTCGTCACCGCCGTGGTAACGGATGTTGCAAATGGCGACGTGCTGATGGTCGCGCATATGAACGACGAGGCGCTGCGCAAGACCATCGAAACGGGCGATGCCTGGTATTACAGCCGCTCGCGCAAGGTGCTGTGGCGGAAGGGTGAGAGCTCCGGCAAGACCCAGCGCGTCGCCGAGATGCGGATGGACTGCGATCAGGATGCAATCTGGATCAAGGTCGAACAGATTGGCGGCGCCGCCTGCCACACTGGCCGCCGCTCCTGCTTCTATCGCGCGATCACCAAGGGCAAGGATGGCGCGGCGAACGTAGCGTTCGTTGATGCGAAGAAGGTGTTCGATCCGGCGGCGGTCTATAAATAGTCCGTTGTCCGGATGTCGGCGTTCGATCCGGGCCTAAACCAGCCGATCCGCCACGTCCTGCCGCGATTTGCCGGAATTGATTCCGGTCGGGTCGGCAATCATGTCCATGTAATCGACCGCCGCAGATCGTAGTTTGCCGTCTTTCACGGTCATCACGCCGGACAGCGTTTGGATGTTGAGCGCGCGGATGTTGTAGTTCGTCCAGGCTGCGGCCTGCTTCTTCTCGTCGTTCGTTGATTTCTTTTGCTCGGTATAGAGGTCGAGCGATGCCTGTGCAGCCTTCATCGCGTTCAGGCCCGCGACCTCCTTCAGCTCCTTGGCAAGAGCGGGATCGTCGCTGAACATCTTTTCGATCTTCGCTTTCCACGGCCCTTCGGCGGTTACGTTGCCGAATTTGTCCACCTTCAGATGCGTAGCAAATTCAGGCGGCACATTGAGGCTGGAAAAGGCCTCGGACAGCCGCTTGCCCAGCGCGTCGGTGCGCTCGGTCAGCATCTCGTCGAACGACTTCGTCAGGTTGCGGGTCGCATCCTGGTCGGCCTGTGCCTTGGCGATGATCGATTTGGCGCGATCGGAGAGTTCGATCATCGTTGCCGACGCGGTGCCGGCGGGTGAGAGAGAGGTTGCAGGGCTCCGTACGCCTTTGGCGGCAAGACTGTCTTTGTCTTTGCCGCCGGCATCACGCGCGATAGCGCCGCTCATCCCGTTGCTGATCGCGACCATGGCTGTCTCCGAATCGGCGGTTGTGCCGGTACCGATGGAAACGTTCAGGCGTTAATGTCGGATCAATTATTCAATTGAGAGTGGAATTATCGTCTGCTTTCAGCCTGACCTTGGAAGATCTGAAAGCGGGCGATCGAGCGCAGTCCTCTCGACTTAATATTCAATTAACCATGATTGCTGCACTGTGTCCGTAGCTTCGGCGTGGCTGACGGCGCCCGGATGTCGGGAGCCGCCTCTGCGGGAGCGGGGCAGGGCATGGCGGTCGAGGCGATCAATCTCTTCGCAGTGAATTCGACGCGCAGCCAAGTGGCTGGCGCGATCAGGAATGCTGCGGGCGTCACCGGCACCAGTTTCGAATATCTGCTTGCCACCGCCAAGATGGAATCGAATTTCGATCCCAAGGCAACCGCTACGACATCCTCCGCCAAGGGCCTGTTCCAGTTCATCGAGCAGACCTGGCTCGGCACGGTGAAGGAAGCCGGAAGCCAGCTCGGCTACAGCCAGTATGCCGACGCCATCACCAAATCCCCGTCCGGCGCCTATTCGGTCAGCGATCCGCAGGCCAAAGCAGCGATTCTGAAGCTGCGCGACGATCCGGTCGCCAGCTCGGCCATGGCCGGCGTGCTCACGCAGTCCAACAGCTTCAAGCTCACCGGCGAAATCGGTCGACGCCCCAATGACGCTGAGCTTTATATGGCGCATTTCATGGGGGTCGCCGGCGCATCGAAGCTGATCAACAACGCAACCAACAATCCCAACATTCCGGGCGCGGCGCTCTTCCCCAATGCCGCCGCTGCCAATCGCTCGATCTTCTATGATCAGAGCGGTGCTGCGCGCAGCGTCTCGCAGGTCTATTCGGTGTTGTCGTCGCGCTACGATACTGCGGCCGGTTCGAGCGTCACCCGCAACGCTATGGCCGCTGCGGGTGGCCCGCTTGCGGTATCCGGCGTCACCTTGGCGCAGGCAGTTTCCCCGGTGGCGGCATCGACATCGTCGAACGCCACGTTCCTGTCGCGCTTCCCTGATCTCGCCACCGCGAAGGTCGCGAGCTTCGCGGACGGCACCTCATCGACCATGCAGGAGCCCCCGATGTTCCGCTCGCTGTTCCAGGGCGGCGAGCGCAGCCAGCCGATCTCGCCGGCGGTCCAGGAGCTGTGGGGCAACAAGGCGTCGCTGACATCGAACGCCATGCCGAAGACGCCGGACGTCGGGACGCCAAAGCCGCTGGACCTGTTCAGCGACCGGTTCGGGACGTTCAGCAGTTAAACTCCGCCCCTCATGGCGAAGAGGCCTACCGGCGTCTCGTACCATGAGATGACTTGGCACGCAGCTTGCGGCCATCCTTCGAGACGCCGCTATGCGGCTCCTCAGGATGAGGGTGGGGTTAATAAAACCTCAACAACACCAGCCAGTTATGGTGAACCCTTTGTTAAGTGCCATGGTTTATTTTCCCTGACTGTGGCATCGCGTTCCGGTGTCGTGTTGCGTAGGCCGGCTGTAGCATGATCGTTCGGCAGTTTATCAGTTGGGTTCGTACCGCTCCTCCGAGCGAACGTGCTGAAGCGACGCGCTCACTGGCGCGGGCCTTTCTCTTTTCCGATTTATCTGACGACGATCGCGCAGCCGCCGAAGGCGCGCTGCTGATGCTGCTCGACGATGCCTCGCCCTTGGTGCGGCAGGCGATGGCGCAGGTCTTCGCGCGGGCACCGATGGCGCCGCCCGCCATCGTGCAGGCGCTCGCGGTCGATCAGGCCTGCGTGGCGTTGCCGGTGCTCGAACACTCGCCGCTGCTGGTGGATGCTGATCTGGTGGACATCATCGCCACCGGCGACAGCGAACGGCAATGCGCGGTCGCCCGCCGCATCACGCTGCCGGCTTCGGTCTGCGCGGCCATCGCCGAAGTCGGCTCCGCGGCCGCCGCGCTCGAGCTGATCGAAAATCCCTATGCCGAGCTCGCGCCATTCTCATGGGACCGCATAGTCGAACGGCATGGCCATCTCGCGGCGATCCGCGAGGCGATGCTCACGCTCGATGGCCTGCCAGCGAAGACACGCCATGCACTGGTTGCCAAGCTCTCCGATACGCTGACGCGCTTCGTCGTTGCCCGCAACTGGCTGTCGCAGGATCGCGCCGACCGTGTAGCCGACGAGGCCATGGCGCGCTCTACCGTGAATATCGCCTCGCGGTCGCGCGGCGAGGAAATGCGCGATCTCGTGCATCACCTGCGCGAAACCGGCCTGCTCACGGCCGGGCTTATCTTGCGCGCACTGCTGTCCGGTAACCAGGACCTGTTCGATCAGGCGTTGGTGGTTCTCTCCGGCCTGCCGGAGAGCCGTGTGGCGGCGCTGGTCGATGATGGCGCGGAGAACAGTGTCAACGCGCTGCTGACGCGCGCGGGCCTGCCGCAATCGACATTCCCGGCATTCCGCGCGGCGCTCGCGGCGCGGAGCGAGGTCGGATTCGTTGGTTCGGTCGGCGGTGCGGTGCGTCTGCGTCGCCGCATGGTCGAGCGCGTGCTGACCGCATGCGAAACCGACGAAGCGGCTTCGGGGCCGCTGCTGATCCTGCTGCGCCGTTTCGCCACGGAATCCGCCCGCGAGGAAGCGCGCCTGTTCTGCGACGAACTCGCAGAGCAGGGGATGTATGTCGATGAAGGTGAATACGCGTATGAGGCGATCGCAGCGTAGCGGCGTGATGGTCTAGACCGGAACGATGCTCGGCGCCGCCAGGGCATCGAGATGCTCCGGCCGATCCTTGTTCGCCACTTTCAGATAGTCATCGGCGACCGCGCGCAGGCGGCTGGATAGCTCATGGGCCACACCGGCCTTCTCGATGGTGTTGTGCTCGCGCACGATGGCATGCACCGCATCGACATGATGCCGGATCAGATCCGTCGGCAGGGCGTCGAGATCGGGCGCATGCTCGATGATGCGGCACAGGCTCTCCGCGGCGGCGCCCGCTGCCGGGAAACCGAAGGTCGGTGCATCGCCCTTGATGTCATGCGCTGCGCGAAACAATTCGCCGCGCGTCGCATCGGTAAAGCCCTTGGCGACCACCGCGGCATGCGCCGCGGCGAGGCGATCGCATTCGGCGCGCATCCAGGTCTTGAACTCGCTGGAGAGATTGGCCAGCGCCGCTTCGGCGCGCGCCACGGGGTCGTCGAGTTCACGCTCCGGGGTCGAGCGGATCGCGTGTTTCAGCGTGTTGTGCGGCGTGATCACGGCATGATCGGCAAAGGTCTGGATCATCGCCGCGTGCTGCTTGTCCTTGACCATCGGGAATTCTCCAAAAACTAGCTGCTGACGCGGGCTTTATCCAGCAGCGACGGCTGCTGCAGAATCTCCGCTTCACCGCCATTGCGGCGCTCCGGTCCGATATAGGCCACCGTGGTGTTGCGGCGACGATCGGGGCCGAAATAGTTGCGCGTCTTGATGAAGGGACGTGGATGCGCCACCACGCTCATGATGCGCTGATACAGGGCTTTCGCCGAGATCGGCTTGGCGAGAAATTCGGTGACGCCGGCATCGCGCGCCATGGTGACGCGGCGCTTCTCGGAATGGGCTGTCAGCATGATGATCGGCGCATAGGGATTGCCCTTGGAATCCGGCTGCCGGATCATCTGCGTCAATTCGAGGCCGTCGAAGATCGGCATCGCCCAGTCGGCGATCACGATGTCCGGCACATAGTGGCTGTACATTTCCAGCGCGGTGGCGCCGTCCTCGGCCTCATAGACTTCGCGCGCGCCGAACGAATGCAGCAGCGTGCGCAGGATGCGCCGCATATGCGGATTGTCGTCGCAGATCAGGAAGCGAAGCTTGTTGAAGTCGATACGATACATGGACGCGCTCGGCCGGGCGGTTACCTCGCGTTAACCATAGCGGGGCGGCGGTTAACGAAGGGTTGAAGCGCGACGACCGTTGAGGGGCGTGTGTCGTCTTGGTTACATTTTGCTCGGAAGACACTGATCTAGAAGATGTTGATTGGGTGAAACCCCCGTGGCGCCAATTGTAAGCCTCGTCCATTTCGCGTAAGTCTGACAGCGGCTTGGGGAGGCCAATCGTCATATGAATCAACTTCTTATCGGTCATTATCTGAACGACTTGTCCGATTTGCGTAAGGCATCGGGGTCTACACGGGAAAGCGTTGTCAGCGAAGCGTTCAAAGACCTTCTCAAGGGCTATGCGAGGTCCCATGATCTGATCTTCCTCCCGCAGTACGAATTACCCCGACAGGACGGCCATCGCCGAATTGTGGACGGTGCACTCGTGTACGATCTTCGGGTCCCGTTCGGTTACTGGGAGGCGAAGGATGAGGAGGACGATCTAGACGCGGAGATCGCAAGGAAGCTCCGGCGCGGATATCCACGCGATAATATAATCTTTGAGGATTCCCGCACCGCCGTGCTGATGCAGCACGGCAATGAAGTAATGCGCTGTCCGGTCGATGATACGGCCAAGCTCTCCCATTTGCTCGATCTGTTCTTCAAATACGAGCGGCCCGAGGTTGCGGATTTTCGCAAGGCCGTGGTCCAGTTCCAGACCGACCTGCCGAACATTCTCAAAGACCTCCGGTCGATGATCGAAAAGGCGCAGAAGGACAGCGCGCCGTTTCGCAAGGCCGCTACAAAATTTCTTAAGCACGCCCAGGAGACGATCAATCCTGTCGTCACCGCGGAGGACGTGCGCGAAATGCTGATCCAGCACATTCTCACCGAGGAAATTTTTTCCAAAGTGTTCGACGAGGACGACTTTCATCGCCAGAACAACGTGGCGAAGGAGCTCTATACGCTCGAGAACTTGTTTTTCACCGGCGCGCTGAAGAAGACCACGCTGAAGGGCCTTGAGCCCTATTACAATGCCATCCGCACTACCGCGCATCAGATCGCCACTCACACGGAGAAGCAGACCTTCCTTAAGGTGATTTATGAGGGGTTTTACAAGGTCTACAACAAGAAGGCGGCCGACCGGCTCGGCGTCGTCTACACGCCACACGAAATCGTCAAGTTTATGGTCGAGAGCACCGACTGGCTGTGCCAGAAGCACTTCGACAAGTCGCTGATCGATCGTGACGTCCAGATTCTCGATCCGGCCACCGGCACCGGCACCTTCATCTGCGAATTGCTTGAGCATTTTCGCGGTCAGAAGGAAAAGCTCGCGCACAAATATAAGGAAGAGCTGCACGCCAACGAAGTGGCGATCCTGCCGTACTATGTCGCCAATCTCAACATAGAGGCGACCTATGCGGCCATCACCGGTCAGTATGCCGAATTTCCCAATCTTTGCTTCGTCGATACGTTAGATAATGTTGCCGGTTTAGGTATCCGTTCGGGCCATCAGCACGATCTCTTCGGCGCAATGTCGGAGGAGAACGTCGCCCGCATCAAGCGCCAGAATGCTCGAAAAATTTCCGTAGTGATCGGAAATCCGCCCTACAATGCCAACCAGCAGAACGAAAACGACAACAACAAAAATCGCGTCTATCCGCGTATCGACGAGCGGATCGCTGATACTTACATAGAACTCAGCACGGCGCAGAAGACGAAGGCGTATGATATGTATACGCGGTTCTTTCGTTGGGCTTCTGATCGGCTGCATGACGACGGAATCTTAGCGTTCATCACCAACCGAAATTTCATCGACAGTCGCACTATGGACGGATTCCGCCGCGCGGTGGCGACGGAATACTCCGATATCTATGTGGTCGATCTCGGCGGTGACGTGCGCGCCAATCCGAAATTGTCCGGTACAAAGAACAACGTGTTTGGCATCCAGACTGGCGTTGCAATTTCATTTCTTGTCAAACAGCGACGGAAGAAGGGCGAAAAGCACAGCTGTGCAGTTCACTATGCACGCCGGCCGGAGATGGATACTGCTGAGCAAAAGCTCGAATGGTTGGACCGAACGCAATTATCTACTTTGCAGATGGAGAGCGTGCGCCCTGACGAAAAAGCAAATTGGCTGAACTTAACGGATAATGATTTTGACGAATTTATCCCCATCGCCGGGAAAGTGAAGAACAAAATCTTCGCTCTAGGCGCTAACGCAATCAAGACAAATCGCGATGACTGGGTATTTGACTTCGATCTTTCGGAGTTGAAGCGAAGATCTGCATTATTAGTCGAGCGCTTCAATGTGCAGTTGAAGCGGGGACTTAGTGATGCTGGCAAGCTCGACTATTCTATAAAATGGAGTAGTGGTCTAAAGGCCGTTAAACTGAAGCAAGAGCTTACTGACAAAGATTTTGTCGAAGCCATCTGGAGGCCCTTTGTTAGAAAGTTCTACTTTTCAAATAGGTCTTTCAGCGATCGTCTGACAGAACTCCATTTCAGAATGTTTGGGTCGCACCTAGGGCAGATAAATCGATCGATACTCATTGTATTTGGAAGTCGCCTTCCCTTCACATCATTCGCCGTGGATCGCCCGGTTAGCTATTCGCTTCTCTCGCTTGACCCTGTCTATTCGCTTCCAGAATCGCAATTCGCGAAAACAGGGGAAAGAATCCAAAATGTTACTGACTGGGCCTTCAATCAGTTCAAAGCTCACTATCGATCAGAGAAAAAGGCCAAACGAACCATTACTCGAGATGCCATTTTTCATTATGTCTACGCCGTGCTCCACGATCCGATCTACCGCGAGAAGTACGCGCAAAACCTCAAGCGTGAATTTCCGCGAATTCCGTTTTACGCCGACTTCTGGAAATGGGCAGAGTGGGGCGAGGCGCTGATGGCGCTGCATATCGGCTACGAGACGGTGAAGCCCTGGAAGCTGGAGCGCGTCGATGTGCCTGACGAAAAGTCTCAAAAGGCGAAGCTCGCTCCGAAACCGTCATTAAAAGCCGACAAGGACAACGGCGTTATCGTGCTGGATTCCGAGACGCAATTGACCGGCATTCCCGCGCTGGCCTGGACCTATCGGCTCGGCAACCGCTCGGCGCTGGAATGGATTCTCGATCAGTACAAGGAAAAGACCCCGAAGGACCCGACCATCCGCGAAAAGTTCAACACCTATCGCTTCGCCGATCACAAAGAGAAGGTCGTTGACCTCCTGATGCGCGTCACCCGCGTCAGCGTGGAGACCATGGCGATCGTTGAGGCGATGAAGAGCGAAAAGAGGTAGGCAATGGCTCACACCGATCAGCCCGACCTGTTCGGTCCCGATCCGCAATCCGATCTGTTCGACGAAGATGCGCCGACGCCGGTCTATCGTGCCGATCCTAATGAGGTGCGCGCCGAGCTGCTTGCCATCCTTGCAGAAGCGCGTGCGGCGCGCACGCTGCCCTGGGAGCCATCCAAGGTCGCGTTCTACCGCACGGTGTTCCCGCAGATGGCGAACTGGCTGCCGGATCGCGAGGCCGAGCAGTTGCGCTTCGATTTTGCCAACGAGCTTGCGCGGCTGGAAGCGGCTTGAGACCTTCAGGCGCGCCGCCGCACCGCCGATCCCTCAATAACTGAACTGCTCGCTGATGATGCGCTCTTCCAGGCTGTGGCCGGGATCGAACAGCATGCGCATCGAGATCGTCCTGTCGGCGATCACCTCGACGCGGTGAACATCGCGCGCCTCGTCATGATCGGCAACGGCTGCCACCGGGCGCTTGTCGCCTTCCAGCACTTCGATGACGACGAATGCCTTATTCGGCAGCAGTGCGCCGCGCCAGCGGCGCGGACGGAAAGCGCTGATCGGCGTCAGTGCGAGGAGGGCGGCATTGATGGGGAGGATAGGTCCCTGTGCCGACAGATTGTAGGCGGTGGAGCCGGCGGGTGTGGCGACAAGAATGCCGTCGGCGATCAACTCGGCCATCCGCTCCTGCTCATCGATCAGGATGCGCAGCCGCGCTGCCTGATGCGTCTGGCGGAACAGCGAGACTTCGTTGATGGCGTGATGGATATGCACTTTGCCATGCACGTCGGTGGCGCGCATCAGCAGGGGATTGATCAGCGTTTCGCGGGCGGCGGCAAGGCGCGCATGCAGGTCGTGCGTCGAGAACTCGTTCATCAGGAAGCCGACCGTGCCGCGATGCATGCCGTAGATCGGCTTGCCGGTGCGCATATGGTCGTGCAGCGTCTTCAGCATCAGACCGTCGCCGCCGAGCGCGACGATGACGTCGGCCTTGTGCGGATCGTCATTGCCGTAGATCTGCACCAGCTGCTCGTGGGCAGCCTGCGCTTCCGCGCTGTTGCTGGCGACGAAGGCGATCCGGTCGAGGCGCTTGGACGGGGTCATGGCGGAGATCGCGGGCCTCGGGCTCGAACTTGGGTTTTATTCTTGTGCCGTGGTCTGTATCGACCGGGCTTCCGGTTGTCGAGTTGCACTTAACGGCAGTTTGAGGCGATCTGTCGAGAGGGCGGCGGCCGGATGGTTACCGGCGAGCAGGTCGATCGCAGCAAAAAGCCGGCGCGGCCCGCTGGGTCTCGCCGGCTTTGAACCGATCCTCGAACGGGATCAGTAGGTGAGGCCGGTGCCTGGCGCCTGCGCGAGCGCGTCCGCGAGCGATTTGTATTCGGCCGAATTCTTGCCGGTGAGCAAGGCCAGCTTGTTCAAATGATACTGCGCCTGATCGCGGTTGCCCTGTTCGATCTGCCACAGGCCGTAATACTGCCAGGTGCGGGCATGGTTCGGATCGGCCTTCAGCGCGCGTTCGTAATAAGCCTGCGAGACCTTGTAGTCGCCGAGCTTGCGATAGGAATAGCCGATCAGATTGGCAACGTCGGCACGGTCGTCCTGCTTCAGGGCCTTCAGCTGTTCGATCGCAGTCGTGTAGTCGTGCTTGTCGTAGATCGTCGCATAGGCGGCACGATAGCCGTCGAGGAACGCGCGGTCGTCGGGTTGGGTCTCGTTGTGCTTCTTGTCCTTGGTGCCCTTCTTCGAATCGGACGAAGGCGGCGGCGAGGAGGGGGTGTCGCCGCCGGCAGCGAATGCGGTGGTGAGGGCGGAAGGCGAGGCGGCGATAACGGCCGAGAGCAGTGCAAGTGTCGTCAGCCGGATCAGAGAAGAAGTCCTCGAAGACTTGGTCATGGCGGCGCTCCTGTTTGCAGCCGGATCAGTCTGGCACGGAAGCCAGGGGTTGTGAACACGGAATGAACACCGGGGATGGCCGTTCATTCCCGCCTGATGTGCAGCGGTGCTGCAATCCCGCCCGCATGACGAGCATGTCATCCAGATGAACGGTGCCTGCATAGGCGCGTCAGCATGGGTTCAGCGCCGGCCAACTAAGGTCGCTGCATGATCGATAAGCCCGGCCATTCCGACCGGTCACCTTCTTGATCGAGATCGACAGGAGAAGACCATGTTGAAGACCGTTTCCGCCGCGCTGATCGCTGTCTCCGTGCTCGCCTCGCCGGCATTCGCCGGTGGCCTGGGCCATGCCAGCCGCGGGCAACATTCCCATCCGCTCGATGCGAAGGCGCAGATGCATCGTGGTCACATCAAGCATCACCATGGCGTGCGATCGCACTTCAATCTTCACAAGAAGTTCGGTCACCACAAGACCTTCAGGCATTCCGGCATCACAGCCAAAACCGTGCACAAACACGGTTGAGGAGCTCCGTGGTCGTGGCGTTCTCATTGCCCTGCTGCGGCCGCGGAGATTGACGGTCGCCTCGCCATTCCCGCGTCCCCAGGAGTGGCGGGGTAGGCCCGTATCTGCCAATCTCGTGAGTGTCATCGTCACCGAGTTGCGAATTCCCTTCCGCGCGCGAACCGTCTAGGAGATGGCGGAGTTTGGAGAAGCAGGCGGGAATGACATTGAATCTGCAGAATGCGATGCGCGCAGCCGGGTTGCTGTTGTCCTTCGGTTTGAGCGCCTGCGCGGGTCCGAGCGGCAGCATTGCCTTCACCGAAAGCGCCAGCGGGCCGCAGCCGTTCCCGACCAACTATCGCGCCGATCTGCTTGCCTTCATGCGCACCTATCTCAACGATCCCGTCGGGGTGCGCGGTGCAACCCTCGCCGAGCCGGTGCAGCGGACTGTCGGCGGCAATATGCGCTATGTGGCTTGCGTTCGTTACTCGGCGAAGGATTTCAACAGCCGCTACACGCCGGTGCAGGAACGTGGCGTCGCCTTCGTCGATGGCCGGCTCGATCGCGTGGTGGAGAACAGCACGGAACTGTGTGCCGGCGCCACTTACCAGCCGTTCCCCGAGATGGAAAAGATGACGCGGTAACCGCGTCCGCTGCCACATGGTGCCGCAAGTCTGCCGCCAGAATGCCGCTGGAAAATCGAGCCTCCAGGACGGTCTGCCGCGCAGATCTTGCGGCTTTCTTGCGGCAGCACGGCGGCATTGCGTGCCTCACTGTCGCGCGCCTTGAACCGAATCCCTTCGAACCCAGACCAAGATGAATAGGCCATGTGTGGCTGATTTGTCGCACTCAAGAAAGATCACTGTGATGGGGAACGCCGCGAAGCAACCAAACTCCCGCCACGTTGTTTTCTGACCGTCACAACGCAACACACAGGGGACTTCACATGAAAAAGTTTCTGCTGAGCGCGTCGGCGATCGTCGCTGCCGCTGCCGCATCCACCTCGGCTTTCGCTGCCGATCTTCCGGCGCGCACCTATACCAAGGCACCGGCCTATACCGCTCCGGCGGTGGTCTATAACTGGACCGGTTTCTATATTGGCGGTCACGTCGGCGGCGCCTTCGGCGACAGCAACAGCCTGGTCGGCGACAGCGGCCGTTTCATGGGCGGCGTGCAGGGCGGCTTCGACTATCAGTTCGCCACCAACTGGGTGCTCGGCATCGAGGCCAATTACAGCTGGATGGGCAGCAACAATACCGGCTTCGTGTATCCGAACGGAACCACCGTCACGGGCAACAGCAATGAGCTGGGTTCGGTCACCGGCCGCCTCGGCTACACCTGGGGGCCGACGATGCTTTACGCCAAGGGTGGTTACGCTTGGCGCGGCAATAACGATCTGACGGTGACCAGCCTTGTGCCGGCGACCCCGGTCGGCATCGATGGCAACAGCAAGAGCGGCTACACTGTCGGCGGCGGTCTCGAATACATGTTCACGCCGAACTGGTCGGGCAAGATCGAATATCAGTACTACAACTTCGGCAATACCACGCTCACCTCGACCGCATTCCCGGCGGGCTCGACGAGCTTCAACAATGACGAGCACACCATCAAGGCCGGCCTGAACTATCGCTTCGGCTGGGGTGGTCCGATGGTCGCCAAGTACTGAGCGAACAGCGAATACGAATCGGGTCTCCCGGTTCAGCGGAAAGGCCGGCATCATGCCGGCCTTTTTGTTTGCCTTGGAGCAGGCCGGGGCAGGGCGGAATCGAAGGTAAACGAGTCCTAAATCCTTGAAAAAATAAGCCGCGAGACTCCTTGCCTAGAATCGCCCGATGGTCATCAGGCAATGAGAATGATCGACCATATCTGGTGTAACGGGGTTCAGACGGCGCTTGCCGTCGCCCTTCTGGCCGCCTGCGCGGTCAATGTGTTGTTGCTTTGCGGGCGGCTGTAAGCGTGCCCGGCGGCCGCAAGTCCGCTGTGGGAAATTGAGAAGGTTGCGCCGACCAGTAGCCCTGTGCGGACAACTCTGGTAAGTGACGGCGCAACACAGGTTCGACCTGCCGCCGGCGCCCTGCAAAAGGGTATGCATCGGCGCTAAGTCATTGATCCTGCAGCCGGCATAGCTCAGCGGTAGAGCAG
Source organism: Tardiphaga sp. (assembly GCA_030147505.1). Taxonomy (GTDB): domain Bacteria; phylum Pseudomonadota; class Alphaproteobacteria; order Rhizobiales; family Xanthobacteraceae; genus Tardiphaga. Next base: position 29,231 of record JASBVG010000092.1, on the reverse strand, counting down.
CGGTTTTGTAAACCGAAGGTCGGGAGTTCAATCCTCTCTGCCGGCACCATTAGCCTTCTAAAGATGTGCCAGTCTTGGTGCTTTGCGCCTGTCGCGCTCTCATTTTCTTCGCCCCTCATCCTTGTTTCGGCGGATTTTGGATCGCTCTGGTTTTTGAAAAGAGCTTGTTAAGGTTGCAAAAAATCATTGTATTACCTTAGGGGCGAACGGGCGGGGGGAAAAATCGATAAGTCATGGATTAAGGCGATGCACCTGATCTTCTGAAACAGCGCTCGGACAGTGTCATGACGGAGATTATGTTAGCCGACCAAAGGTTCTCGCTGGGACCAAATGTTCAATGCGTGAAGGCGCGTTGGTGGAGCGAGAATACCAAGTGTGTGGTTGTCGATTTTGTGGAGCGTCCAGCTCGGCCGCGTGGGCGCCCTGAGCGCTCGGCCAGAGAGTTCTCGCTTCGGCTCGATCTGGATAAGGCGGTTTTTCTGGATCATTTCAGTGACAAGACGATCGATAAGATGATCCAGTCTGGTGTCCTCGACATCTGGCGTTCGATCGTGACTGAGAAGGCGAAGATTTCTCGCCCCGATTAAGCATCCGGCCAGTTTCAGTTTGGTCGCCTCCACCATCTCCCGTAACGTTTCCGGCTAGACGCGGCCTCATGCCTAACGGCGGGTAAATTCCGAAGCCGCGATACGCTTCATATTGGACAAATGATTGGTAAGCCGCGCGTCCGATGATACCGGGCTGCCGACCACCGATGCGTCCAGTCAGAGATCCCGCACATCATGACCGTAAACAGACCCGTTCACCCGACCTCCTATCTGGATCTGTTGCGCGCCGTCGCCATCGTGCTGGTGGTTAATTCGCATCTCGATGAAGTCTATCCGATCCCCCAGCTCGGCACCGGCGGGGTGTTCGGCAATGAGCTGTTCTTCTTCATTTCGGGCTATGGGCTCTATCTCGGTTATCAGGCGAGCAGGGAGGCGATCGGCAGCTGGCTGAAGCGGCGGCTGACGCGCGTCTATGAGCCGCTCTTCGTTGTCGCCACCTTCCTCGTTCTGGTCGGCGACGCGCATATCCGCAGCTTCTCCGATTTCTTCTTCCTCTACATCGTCCCGCTGCAGTTCTGGTTCCTGCCGACCATCGTCGGTTGCTATGTTCCCATCTACTTCATCATGGCGAAGATGGAGACGAAGCGGGCCTATGCCTGGCTCTTCGGCGCGCTGGCGCTCGCCTATATCCTGCTGTTCGCGATCTTCGCGGAGAAGACGAGCTGGCTGACCGAGCATTATGATGTGCAGACGGAGGTCACGCTGCCGCTGCGCATCATCTTCTATTTCGCCACCATGGTGATGGGCGTCTACGCCGCCAGATTCCATGCCGACACCAGAGGCAAGCTTTCCGACCTCCTATGGCTGTTGATGTCGATCGCCGGCTTCTATCTGTTCGTCGGCTCGCTGGGGCGGATCACGCCGTTCGAGGTGCAGATCGTCGATCGCATTCCCGCGCTCGCCTTCCTCATCTTTGCGTTCCGCTTCGCGCGTTACCCGGCGCTCGAGCAGTTCATCGCCAATCACCTGAGCGGCCTCGTCACGCTGCTCGCCGGCACCGCGCTGCAGATCTATCTCGTGCACGATTTCCTGCTGCGCCAAGAGGCGCTGAAGGCGATGTCGTTCCCGGCCAACCTGATTGTCTTCTGCGTGGCGACGCTGATCCTTGCGATCCTGTTCGAGAAAGTCAGTCTCAGGCCGCAGGCGAAAGCACTGCCGATCAAGCGCGCGTCGGGCGATGTGGACGCTACGAGCGTGCCTTTGAAGCCGGGTACAGGACACACGCAGGCATCCTGATATCAAAAACCCCGATGCTGCTCTCAGCACCGGGGTTTTGTTTGCGGCGTCTCAACTGCGGTACGTGCCGCTTCGGTCAGAAGCACGGATAGGCGCGGCCGTCCTGGCCGCGATAGGCGGCGGCGGACTGTTTGCAGCGCCGGGATAGCGAGCCGTCATAATAGGCGAAGGTGCCGGGCGTCAGACCCGGGCCATAATTGTGCTGATAGCTGATCCGGTAGGGCTGGCCGGGGGCGGCGAACACGAAGGTCTCGGCGTGGTGGTGGTGGTGCCGGTGGTGCTTCCAATGCCTGGCGAAAGCGGGCGTGGCGACCAGCGTCGAGAGGATGATGGCGGCGCTGAGGATCTTCATGAGAACTCTCCGGAAGCGATAGGGGCGAAACGGACTTCGGTGCGCATGGATCAGACCATGTGCGGGCAGCAATCCGCAAGATGCGACATCGTTCCGGTCCAGTTTGATCGCTGCGTGGAGGCCATCGCCGCGTCGCATGCGTTAACGAAATCGCCTTACGATTCCGGGCATTTGAACTCGATTGCAGGCTTGCGCGTTAGGCTTACCGGCAGTTTGGACCGCGCCTTTAACCCATCCTGCCGGGGCTTCGATTATTCTACCGCCATCAATGCAGGACACCATCATGCGGGTCATTCCGGCACTGCTGCTCACCATCGCCACCACGCTACCGGCTGCGGCGGCCGATGGATTCAACATCGTCATTCCCGGAAGGCCCGGCGTGCCCGTCATCATCAACGGCGTCGATGCATCCTATCGCGTGATCGAGGGCGACAGGGGACTGCAGAACCGTATCCATGTGCAGCCGACGATCTATGGCGGCCGGCCGATCGATCCGGTGCCGAATGTCGGTCACTATTATCCCAGCCTCGGCCGCACGCCGGGTTATGGGCGGCTCGAAATCGAGCCGCCGGCCAATCGCAAGCTGCCGGAGCCTGCGCCGACCTTCTCCGAACACTGGTCGGCCCAATCGGCGCCGATGGGGCACAACGACGTTCCGATGACCCCGCCACCGGTCATCGTGGCGCCACCGCTGGAGCGGCGCTGACACGAATTTCCATTACCAAACAAGAAAACACCGACAGGAGTGCGTTATGCGTATCACGATTTCAAAATGGGCTGCGGCTTTTGCCGTCGCTGCCGTCAGCGCGGCGGCATCGCCCGCGATGGCCGGCGGTGGCTTCTATGCTGGCGGCTGCTCGCCCTGCGGCGGGGGCTATGGCACCTACAGCTATTACGGTACGGGCTACGGCTATGCCGGCTATGTGCAGTTGCCGGATCCGGTGCCGGTGACGCGTCAGTACTACTACGCCAATCAGGGCCCGACCTATGGCGGCCCCGGCCAGTTTGCACCGGTCCCGACCTATCAGGAAACCGCCATCGGCTGGCGCGGCTATCCGCGCTATGACGGCGGCCCCTATGCCAATCCTTACGATCACTACAGCTACGGGTATGGCTATGGTTATGCGCCGGTGGCCCGAGGCCCGGTCGTGTTCACGCCGCGTCTGTCGTATTACGGTCGCCCGAGCTATCGCTATGGTTATAGCATGCGTCCGCGCGTGCGTTACGCCCAGCGCAGCTATTACGGACATCGCTACAACCAGCCGCGCGTGATCTACGGATCGCGTCACGGCTATGCGCCGCGCCATGGCTATCATCATCAGCAGCGCCCGCTGCGCCGCCCTTACTGAGTCGAGCGCATCAAACATCGACGCCCGCCTGCAGCGATGCAGGCGGGCGTTTTGCGTTTGCGCATGATCTCGAAAGATGGAGACCGGTTTTCGGATCAGATCATGCGCGGCGAAGCGAGTTCAGTTCATCAGGCCGAGCTTGCTGGCGCCGATATAGAGCGCGAGCACGGCGGCGTTCGACACGTTGAGGCTCTTGATTGCGCCGGGCATGTCGAGCCGCGCCACGACGCTGCAGGTCTCGCGTGTCAGCCGCCGCAGCCCCTGGCCCTCTGCGCCGAGCACGAGGGCCAGGGGGGCGCTCAGCGGCACCGCGCTGATATTCTCAGCGCCTTCGCTGTCGAGACCGACGGTCATGAAACCCTGGTCGTTGAGCTCGTTCAGCGCGCGGGCGAGATTGGGCACCGCGACGATCGGCACCAGCTCCAGCGCGCCCGAGGCGGATTTCGCCAGCACGCCGGTGGCTTCCGGGCTGTGCCTGTTGGTGGTGATCACGGCATTGACCTTGAAGGCGGCGGCCGAGCGCAGGATGGCGCCGACATTGTGCGGATCGGTGATCTGGTCGAGCACCAGCACCATGCCGTCCCGGGGCAGGTCGGCGAGATCGGGGGCGTCGAGCGGATCGACCTCGGCCAGCATGCCCTGATGCACCGCATCCGGGCCGAGCCGGCGGTCGATCATGTCCGGGCGTACCAGTTCCGGCGCGACGCGGGTGGTGATGTTCTCCTCGGCGAGGCGGCGCGCGGCGTTCTCGGTCAGCCACAGTTTGCGAATCGTCCGGTTCGGATTGGCCAGCGCGAGGGTGACGGGGTGCCAGCCATAGAGAATCGCGGGCCCGTCGCCGCCGCCATCGCGGCCTCGGCGCGGCGGGCGCCGGCCATGCTCGCGGTCGGGGCTGCCCTGGCCCCTGTCCTGCCGGCGGTCCTGATTCCGGCCGGAATCGCGGCCCTTTCGCGGGCCTTGCTGGAATCGCTGCTTGCGGTCTCGATCGCTCATGCCGGCTTGTCTCATGGGGGCCGGGGAATGGCAATTTTCCGGTGGGAACAATGATGCGGGAAGGGGCGGATAAATCCGTCATGATCGGTTGACTTTGGGCGTCGGCTTCCCGATAACCAGCGCCGCCGGGAGCCCGCTGAGCGGGTGCGCGTTTCCACGTCATCCAAGGCCGTCCAGCACTCGTCCGGGTGCATGCCCTTTTTGGGCGGATGGTGCGATGGCGTCGAGCGGGGGAGTGTCCCGAGTGGCAAAGGGAGCTGACTGTAAATCAGCCGCCTTATGGCTTCGCAGGTTCGAGTCCTGCCTCCCCCACCATGCTGATTTCCCTAGACAAATTTTTGGTCTGATCGGCGCTGCGCAAGCGATGATCTGATATTCATCTGACACGCTTTGCGCCGCCCCGCGCGGAAAGTCACCTTGCGGACCTAGGTCGATATCGCAGCGCATCGACGAGCAGTCCGAACGCCGGAGAAAGCTGCCGTCTGCTGGGATAATAGAGGTGATAGCCGGCATATGGCTCGCACCAGTCGGCGAGCACGCGGATGAGGCGGCCGTCGGCCAGATGCGGGCGGACCTGACCTTCCTGCAAGTAAGCGAGGCCGAAGCCCTGAAGCGCTCCGGCAAGCAACGCGCTTGCACTGTTGAAGATCAATTGGCCGTCCACTTTGACGTTCAGGGGGCGACCGGCCTTCTCGAACTCCCACGCGTAGATGCCTCCATGCGTAGGCAGGCGGAGATTGAGGCAGTTGTGCTCCGTCAGGTCCCGCGGCGTTTTTGGCTTCTTCCTGTCCGCGAAGTATTCCGGCGATCCCACGATCGCCATTCGCAGATCGGGACTGATCCGCACGGCAATCATGTCCTTGTCCACGAGTTCGCCGGGACGGATGCCTGCGTCGTACTGGTCCGCCACGATGTTGGACAGACCGTAGTCCACGACGACCTCGACCTTGATGTCGGGATATTTCGGCAGGAACTTCTTGAGTGCCGGCAACAGGATGGCCTGCGACGCATATTCGGTTGCCGTGATCCGAAGGTTCCCCGCAGGCTTGTCGCGCAATTCGCCGAGCGCTTCCATCGCGAGATCGATTTCGTCGAACCTGCTTCCGATCGTGGCAATGAGCTTTTGCCCGGCCTCCGTCGGGGCAACGCTGCGTGTCGTGCGGTTCAGCAGTCTCACACCGAGCCGCTCCTCCAACGATCGAATGAGATGGCTGAGAGCGGAGGAGGAGATGCCGAGCTTGACCGAGGCCGCAGTGAAGCTGGCCGCACGCGCGACGGCGAGGAATGCAACGAGATCGCTGGCGTCCTGTCGTTCCATTCCTGAATGTCCTGCAACAATCTATCCTGTTTATCCCATCTAATGGCAGAGATGGCGAGTGACTAGTCTTCCGGACATCGATGATGGTGGCGGAGGATCGCGGATGCCGAGCGACTGCAAGAGCACTGGCGTCACTCTGCCTGACCGCCGCGACCTTCACCGGGACCGGCGCGTCGGCGCGTGACGAAGGATCAAGACAGATGGATTTGCAGGCAGTCGCTCCCGATCTGGCGAAATATCGCGATGACATCGTGCTCGGCGATCTCTGGAAACGCCCGCATCTTTCACCGCGCGATCGCGGCATCGTGACCGTATCGGCGCTGATTGCGCGCGACCAGACAATCGAATTGCGGCACTACATGGAGATGGCGCTCGACAACGGAGTGAAGCCGTCTGAGATCTCCGAGATCATCACGCATCTTGCGTTCTATTCGGGATCTGGCAATGCGATGGATGCCGTCGCGGTCGCAGCCGAGGTGTTCAAGGCGCGCGGGATCACCGCAGCCGCGCTGCAAGCGGGCGCCAATCCACTGCCACTGAACGAAGCATCGGAAGCCGAACGTGCAAGGCGTAATGACGATATGTTTGGCGCTGTCGCTCCCGGACTTCTGAAATACACGACCGACGTCCTGTTCCGGGATTTGTGGCTGAGGCCCGGATTGGCTCCGCGAGATCGAAGCTTGGTCACGGTCAGCGCGCTGATTGCCTCGGGGCAGGTCGCCCAGATCACCTATCATCTCAACCGGGCGATGGATAACGGGCTGACGCACGCCGAGGCCGGCGAGATACTCGCTCATCTTGCGTTTTATGCGGGGTGGCCGAAGGCATTCTCTGCGCTGCCGGTTGTGAAAGACGTGCTGGCGAAGCGCGCCGACAAATGATTTCGGTGAGGACCCGATGAACAGGACAATCGTTGCCGCGACGCTGGGTGTCCTCAGCGCCGCTCCGGCCGGCGCGCAGACGATCGAGATCGTCGCAAACGGATCGCCGAAGTCGGCGCCGGGATCGTCGCAATATTTCGGTGGTCATGCCGTTGTCACGCCATTGCTGCCACCGAACCCGACAACGAAAGCAAGTTTGGGCCTGGTGACGTTCTCCCCGGGGGCGCGAACCGCCTGGCACACGCATCCGGCCGGTCAGCTCCTGATCGTCTCGAGCGGGCAGGGATGGTTGCAACAGGAGGGACAGGAGCGGCGCACGATCAATGCCGGCGATGTCGTTTGGATTCCGGCGGAAGTGAAGCATTGGCATGGCGCGACGGCAACGAGTCCGATGAGCCACTACGCGATGACCTACTTCGCGGAAGAGAAGAACGTCGACTGGATGGAGCAGGTCGAGGACAAGCAATACGGGTCCCCGTAACGGAGCGAGGACTCACCCATCTGTGATCGCATGAAGGTGCTCTCGGAGTTTTCTGCAGTGGCATTCGGTGAAACCGATCCGGCAGAATGTCGTTGAATAGAGCTAATCGGGCGGGACAGCCCGTATCAATACCACCACCCGTCTCGAAATCGCAGGAGCACGACAATGTGTGCGGGCTGCCGTAAGCACCCGGCCAGAAGTCTTCTGGCGCCTGTTGATCGATGCTGCATATGGAGTGACGACGGATGACGAAAGCAGACCCAACCGATATCTCGCGGCGCCATCTCCTGATCGTCGCGGGGGCCTCAGCAGCCGTCGGGGCTTCCCCGTTCTGCCACGATGCAGTTGCGGCTCCTGCCGTGAAGCCGGTCGCCCCTTCCACGCCACCTCCGGTTCATTCGGCGAAAGTCTCCCTGCAGATTAACGGTTCGGTGCGGGATCTGATGCTCGATACCCGGACCACGCTGCTCGATGCACTGCGTGAACACCTGCATCTGACAGGTACGAAGAAGGGGTGCGATCACGGGCAATGTGGCGCCTGCACGGTGATGGTCGATGGTCAGCGCATCAATTCGTGTCTGACCCTTGCGGTGATGCACGAGGGGGCCAAGGTCACGACGATCGAAGGTCTGGGGACGCCGGAAAACCTGCATCCGATGCAGGCGGCCTTCGTCAAGCACGACGGCTATCAGTGCGGATATTGCACGCCGGGCCAGATCTGTTCCGCCGTTGCGGTGCTGGACGAGATCAAGGCCGGCGTTCCGAGCCATGTCAGTGACGATCTCAATGCCGAACCGCAGGCGACGGCTCTGGAAATGCGCGAACGCATGAGCGGCAATATCTGTCGCTGCGGCGCCTATTCCAACATCGTCGATGCCATGACGGAAGTTGCCGGGAGCCGAGCATGAAGCCATTTACCTATGAGCGCGCCGCATCTCCGGCGGCAGCCGCCGCGGCAGCGGCGAAGAGCGACAACGCGAAGTTCATCGCGGGCGGAACCAATCTGCTCGATTTGATGAAGTTGGAGATTGAAACGCCGGCACATCTGATCGATGTGAACGGGCTGGCTTTCGACAAGATCGAGCCAACCCCGGACGGAGGGCTTCGCATCGGAGCCATGGTTCGGAATACCGCGCTGGCCGCAGATGCTCGTATTCGCCGTGACTACGGCGTGCTGTCGCGGGCGCTGCTCGCCGGCGCTTCGGGGCAGCTGAGGAACAAGGCCACGACCGCGGGAAATCTGCTGCAGCGGACGCGCTGCCCGTATTTCTACGACACCAATATGGCTTGCAACAAACGCAAGCCTGGCTCCGGTTGCTCCGCGATCGGCGGAGTGACCCGGTCGCTTGCTGTGATCGGCGCCAGCGAAGCGTGCATTGCCACGCATCCAAGCGACATGGCGGTGGCCATGCGTGTTCTCGATGCCAAGGTCGAGACAGTGAAGCCGGACGGCAAGACGCGGACCATACCGATTGCCGATTTCCATCGCCTGCCGGGCAACGCGCCCGAGCGCGAGACGGCCCTGGAGCGCGGCGAGTTGATCACGGCGGTGACATTGCCCAAGCCGGTAGGTGGTGTGCATCTCTATCGCAAGGTTCGCGATCGCGCGTCATACGCGTTTGCGTTGGTGTCCGTCGCCGCGGTTGTCCAGCGCGATGGCAGCGGACGCGTGGCCCTCGGCGGCGTTGCGCACAAACCATGGCGGATCGAGGCGGCGGAACGCGAATTGGCGCGTGGCGCCAAGCCGACAATGGATCGGTTGCTCGATGGTGCCAGGCCGACCCACGACAACAAATTCAAACTGGCACTCGCGGAGCGCACACTGGCTGCCGTCCTCAACGAGGCGAAAGGCTGAACGATGAAATTCGACACCCCAGCCACCACCAATCCGATCGATCAGCTCAAGATCATCGGTCATGCAACAGATCGCATCGACGGCCCCCGCAAGACGACCGGTACCGCTGTCTATGCCTATGAGCATCATGACATCGCCAACACGGCCTATGGCTATGTCGTCGGCTCCGCGATCGCCAAAGGACGGATCATCTCGATCGACCTCGCACAGGCCAAGGCCGCTCCCGGGGTCGTGACAATCGTCACGGCCGAGACGGCCGGAAAGCTCGGCAAGGGTGGACGGAATGCTGCCAAGCTGCTCGCTGGCCCCGATATCGAGCACTATCATCAAGCCGTTGCCGTCGTGGTTGCCGAGACATTCGAGCAGGCGCGCGCGGCAGCGCGGCTCGTGCGCATCGACTATGCGCAGGAACAAGGGAATTTCGATCTTGCCGCGAGCCGGGACAAGGCGGTCAAACCGAGAGCGGGCGGTGTCGGCGGTGAACCGGAGACAAGGGTCGGTGACTTTGCCGGGGCATTCACGCAAGCTCAGGTGCAACTGGACGCGACCTATACGACGCCGGATCACGCCCATGCGATGATGGAGCCACACGCCTCGATCGCCGCGTGGGATGGCGAAAAACTGACGCTCTGGACCTCGAACCAGATGATCGCGTGGGGCGTCCGTGACGTGGCGATCACGCTGGGTATCGACAGCAAGAACGTGCGGCTGATCTCGCCCTATATCGGCGGCGGGTTTGGCGGCAAGCTGTTCCTGCGCTCCGACGCCGTTCTGGCTGCTCTTGGCGCCAGGGCCGCAAATCGCCCGGTGAAGCTGGCCCTGGCGCGGCCTTTCATCTTCAATAACACCACACACCGTCCGGCGACGATCCAGCGCATTCGCATCGGCGCGACGCGCGAGGGCAAGATCACCGCCATCGCCCATGAAAGCCTGTCCGGAAATCTGCCGGGCGGCGGACCGGAGACGGCCGTGCAGCAGACGCGGCTTCTCTACGCGGGCGAAAACCGCATGACAGCCCTCCGCTTGTCCAGTCTCGATCTTCCGGAAGGCAATGCCATGCGTGCGCCCGGCGAGGCGCCGGGTATGATGGCGCTCGAAGTTGCGATCGACGAAATGGCCGAGCGACTCCATCTGGATCCCATCGCATTCCGCCGCATGAACGACACCCAGGTCGATCCGGAAAATCCGCAGCGACCGTATTCGCAGCGCCAGTTGATTGAATGCATGCGTGTTGGCGCTGAAAAATTTGGTTGGGACCAGCGGCAAAGCGTGCCTGCATCGCGCAGGGAAGGGCGCTGGCTCGTCGGCATGGGCGTTGCTGCTGCGTTCCGCAACAATCTTCTGATGAAATCCGGTGCGCGTGTACGTCTGAGTCAAGATGGCCGGGTGACGGTCGAAACCGATATGACCGACATCGGAACAGGCACCTATACCATCATCGCACAAACCGCTGCAGAAATGATGGGCCTCCCATTAGACAGGATCGACGTCAGGCTGGGTGACTCGTCATTTCCGGTATCGGCGGGATCTGGCGGACAGTGGGGAGCCAATAATTCCACGGCCGGTGTCTATGCGGCCTGCGTCAAACTGCGGGAGGCCGTGGCGCAGAAGCTCGGCTTCAATTCAGCCGACGTCTCGTTTGCCGACGGGCAGGTCACGTCCGGCAATCGCGGAGCGCCGCTTGCGCAGGCGGCAAGCGACGGCGAGATCGTGGCGGAAGATGCGATCGAATATGGTGATCTTGCCAAGACGCACCAGCAATCCACCTTCGGTGCGCATTTTGTCGAGCTGGGTGTCGATATCGCGACGGCGGAGATTCGCGTCCGCCGTATGCTGGCGGTCTGCGCTGCTGGTCGTATTCTCAATCCCAAATCCGCCCGCAGCCAGGTCATCGGTGCAATGACCATGGGCGTTGGTGCTGCCTTAATGGAAGAACTGGCCGTGGATAAGCGCTTCGGCATGTTCGTCAATCACGACCTGGCCGGATACGAAGTTCCGGTGCACGCCGACATCCCGCATCAGGACGTCATTTTCCTCGACGAAACCGACCCGATGTCGTCGCCCATGAAGGCCAAGGGCGTCGGAGAACTTGGCATCTGTGGCGTCGGCGCGGCGGTCGCGAACGCTATATACAATGCGACTGGTGTACGGGTTCGCGACTATCCGATCACGCTCGACAAGCTGATCGATCGCCTGCCGGCCGTCGGCTGACAGGCGACCGGGAAATGCCGCACAGACCGGGTATTGCTGTCGATCCTCGACGTCTGTCAGGCAGCCAGGTGAAAGTCCGAAATATGCACGCGGTTGCGGCCATCGGCTTTGGCGCGATAGAGCGCGGCGTCGGCGCGGCTGAGCATGGCCTGCAGGGTTTCCGGTTCGGATGAACGGATCGCGATGCCCACACTCACCGTGGCCTTGATGGTGCCTTCCGGGGTCTGGAAGGCCAATCCTTCCAGCGTCGCCCGGATGCGCTCAGCGACCGACGAGGCGGATTTCGGGCTCGACGACGGCAGAAGGATACAGAATTCCTCGCCGCCAAGGCGGGCTGCAATGTCATGCGCGCGGATATTGGAGAAAATCACCTCGGCGAAAACGCGCAGCACGCGGTCGCCGGCGGCGTGGCCGAACTTGTCGTTGATCGCCTTGAAGTGATCGAGGTCCATCAACAGGATCGCCGTGTTCTGCGGGACTTCCTGCGTTCGGTCGTGGAACAGCGCGCGGCGGTTGAGCAAGCCCGTCAGCGGGTCGGTCATGGCATCCGACTTGTGTCGGTTGGTGGTGCGGATCTGATTGATGGTGAGCGATAGCGCGCCGATGCCGGTGAGGCCAACAATCACCATCAGCGAGTTGAATTCCTCGGCCCAGTTGGATGGACGCGCGGTCAGCACATATTGGCCATTGGCAAGCAGCACATAACCGCATGCGGCAAAGGACAGCGCCGTGACAAGATAGAGCAGCGCATTGGTGATCATCAGCAACGGCGCTTCTGAGCGTGCTTTCCAATATTGATGCGCAGCGAGTGTCGTCAGCAGAGCGATGGCGAAATTGGCGGCGGCGGTGCCGATACCGGTATAGCCCGCGGTGAAAGCGAGGGTCGTGGGCACGAGCCCCAGCACCGTCACTGCGATCGTCAATGTCCAGCTCGAACGATGCGTGCAGAACTGGATGGTGCCGCGATAGATCAGGCTGAAGCCCAAGATCAGCAGGACGAAGGATACGAGTTGATAGGTCGGCTCGTAGCGTTCGATGCCGAGATAAAACAGCAGTGCCAGAACAGTCAGCGTCAGCCCCGTGGACCAGGTCAGCAGATAGGTCTCGGACCGCGCAACGATCCAGGTCGCGAGCAAGGTGAATGCAAGCGCCGTGCAGGACACGCCGATGGCAATGAAAAGGGAGTGCTGATCGAGAAACATGATACGAGGCAATGAAATGATCTGAGCCAGCGCGTGATACGCCATCAACTCTTAGCACCTGACTACCGCCGTGCCATTTGAATTCTATGGTGAGGAAATTGTTACGGTGATCGCCAACGACTGGCTGTTAGACGTCGCATGTCATTGAAATGTCTTCGAACATCGCGCTCAAACAGCGTTTGACAGAGCGCCAACTCGCAATTGTCGTGATCGCGGTAACCAACTCTAGAGACACGTCAGCTATGACTTTGGCGGGGATCTTTCGGTGACCCGGGACGCAAGCCGAGGTCGGAGCATTGCGCTCCGAAGGACAGGGCGGGGCGCGGATGAATTTGGCAGCAGCCACGATCGCAGGCGGCATCGGCACCATCTTTTTCGCCGCTGCATCGGTGTTTTATTATCAACCGTCCTTCATCAAGCCGGAAAAGGTGATGGACGCGGTGCTCACCACCAATCAGTCCAAGGCCCGTACGGCGGTGTCGCGGCTGCTGCTCAATCCGTCGTCCGCAGAGTTCGACGGACTGCGTTCGGTGGAAGCCGACGGCAAGAAATATGTCTGCGGCAGCGTGCGCGCCAAGGACCGCACCGGCATCTATGCCGGGCATCGCGCCTTCGTTTACACGGTGGCCATCGACTTCGCCCGCATCGACGACGACGGCACCATCGCGCAGAAGCACGATGCCTATCGCATCTGTCCGGTGACCGAGGAGGAAGAGCGCGTCGCGCAATTGCGACTGTCCGGCTCGCCGGGTGGAGTCGCTGCCGTGAAGACGATCCAGAAGGCGTTACCCGGTGCCGGGACAAGCACGACCGTGTTGTCGAACCTCGTGGGAGGCTCTTCCAATGCGAGCACGGGCGGCGTCAGCGGCACCATGCAACAGCAGTTGCAGCATTTTTCCGGGCAGCAGACGGCGCCTTCGGGCGGACAGGAGGGCGGTTCGTTCAAAGTTGCTTCGGCCAAGCCTGTGATCGGCGATGAGACCGAGTGGCGGCAGGACAAGCCACCGGCGGCGTGGCCGGCCTTTCCGCCGGAGCACGAACTGTCCAAGGCGGGACCGAAGTTGAGCAATGTCCACGCTTTGGCATTGGCAAGGGACGTCGAGCAGCGCTGGGCCCAGCACAAGGCCGGCACGTCGAAGGCGCGCCCTTCAGTGGACGATATCCGCAACGCGGAGCGCGCCTTGCTGACCATCGATGCTGCAGGGCCAGACTTCCGCGCAGCCTGGGCTGCCTTCGTTCGGCTACGGGCGGTGGAGCGCGAGGCGACGATCTGAGGGTGACCGGAATAGATGTTGTGTCCTCCGTTCTCTCATGGCCGGCTGTTCCGGAACGGGACGGCGTATGGGGCGTTTCCTTTCAGTCAAGGAAAGGTGCCCACATGAAGAAAGTATTGGCAATCACATCGGCGATTCTGCTAGCCGCGAGTTTCGCGACGACGGTGGCGTCGGCGAAAAAGATCAAGCGTGGCCACCACGCTTATCACCATAGCCACTATTACGGCGGTCATGGCTATCAGCGCGGGCCGGCCTATGGCTCCTACGGCATGATGCGCAGGACGCCGTACTATCCCGGCTACGGTGCGTCCATGCAGGGCAACCACGGCAATTCCGCCTTCGGCAACAATTCACTTGGCCATATCCAAGGGGGCAATATCGGCGGCGGCAAATAGCAACCGAGATCAGCAGTCGATATGACAGAGCGGACGTCTCAGGCGTCCGCGTCTTCCTTGATCTCGTACCGGTCGCGAAACAACAGAACGAGCGCCTGAAGGCGTGCGCGCCATGCTTCCGCATTGACGGCTCCCGCAGCGGGTGTCACGCGTAACATCGCGTTCCACGGGCGCGAGCCATAGACGGTGATCTCGAAGCCGCTGTCCGGATATCCGTCACTGGCCTTGAGCGCCTTGATGATAAGGTCGGCGAGTTCGATGCGGGTCACGTCCCGCGTGCTTTCGATGGCGATTTGCGGTTCGAGCGAAGCCGGCGCCTTCTCGTCGGGAACGACAGGATCGAGACCTTCGCGCGCTCCGTCGTCGGGGGTGACGATGGAGGTGGACAGGTCAAACGGCTTCGTTGCGGCGCTGGTGCCCGGCCGTTTCACCAGCCGATCGATCAGGCTCAGCAGCCCACGGTCGCGTTCGGTCGTTTCGCTCACGCTGAGTCTCTTTTTGTTCAGGTGGACGATCTGACCATCCGCAGCCGGGTATGTCGATAGCGAAGGTATCGTCAGGCTGCCGAGCGAGCATGGCCGTGCACAAACGCGCTGCGGGTTAGCTTTGTCGCAAAAGTTTCATGGGCCGCCTATAGTGGGGCGGCACGTATTCCCCTCATGCCTTTGCTGCGCGCGCGTCACGCCCGCGCCAGGATGGAGACGATCGCCGTGAAACCCACCCGCCTGTTGTTTGCCTTGTCTGCGCTGGCGCTCGTCGCCGTTGCGCAGCCGGCCCGCGCTGCCGACGTGATCTGCTACAACTGTCCGCCGGAATGGGCCGACTGGGCGTCGATGATCAAGGCGGTGAAGGCCGATCTGAATATCGACATGCCGCATGACAACAAGAATTCCGGCCAGGCGCTGGCGCAGATTCTGGCCGAGAAGGCCAATCCGGTCGGCGATATCGGCTATTTCGGCGTCACCTTCGGCATGAAGGCGAAGACGCAGGATGCGCTTGAGCCCTACAAGCCCGCCGGCTGGGGTCAGGTCGATGCCGGCCTGAAGGATGCCGAAGGCTATTGGACCACGATCCATTCCGGTACGCTCGGCTTCTTCGTCAACAAGGACGCGCTCGGCGGCAAGCCGGTGCCGAAGTGCTGGAAGGATCTCACCAAGTCTGACTACAAGGGCATGGTCGGCTATCTCGATCCGACCTCGGCTGCCGTCGGTTATGTCGGCGTCGTCGCTGCCAATCTGGCGCTCGGCGGTTCGGAGACGAATTTCGATCCGGCTATCGCTTTCTTCAAGGACCTGAAGAAGAACGACGCCATGGTGCCGAAGCAGACGTCTTACGCCCGCGTCGTCTCCGGCGAGATGCCCATCCTGCTCGACTACGACTTCAATGCCTATCGCGCCAAGTATTCCGAGAAGGGGAATTTCGAATTCGTGATTCCCTGCGAGGGCACGGTGGTGTTTCCCTATGTGGTAGGGCTCGTGAAGAACGCGCCGCATAAGGACAAGGCCAAGCAGGTCATGGACTACCTGTTGTCTGATAAGGGCCAGGCGATCTGGACCAATGCCTATCTGCGTCCGGCCCGCAAGATCGACCTGCCGGAAGCCGTGAAGGCCAAGTTCCTGCCCGACAGCGAATATGCCCGCGCCAGGAGCGTGGACTGGGGCAAGATGGAATTGGCGCAGAAGGGTTTCAGCGACCGCTATCTGGCCGAAGTCCGTTGATGCATGATGGTGCTCCTGAACAGGGGCACCACTTCCCGCAATGTCTCACAGAACCTTTATTTCGGTCTGCCTGCTGCCGCTCGTGGTGGTGACGGGAGCCTTCTTCGTTTTGCCGATGGCGCAACTGGTCGCCGTCGGTGCCGATGGCCCGCGCGGCGCCGGTGCCTATCTCGCCATCCTCACCGAGCCGCGCTATCGCGCTACGCTGATCAATACGGTGGTGCTCGCCGCGGCGACGACGATTGCCACGCTCGTCATCGCCACCATCGCCGGCCTGTTCCTGCAGCGCCATCGCTTTCCTGGCCGCACCGTTCTGATTGCGATGCTGACATTCCCGCTGGCTTTTCCCGGCGTCGTGGTCGGCTTCCTCATCATCCTGCTTGGCGGGCGCCAAGGCATCATCGGCTCGCTGACGCAGGCGCTGTCGGGCGAGAAGATCGTCTTTGCCTATTCGATCTTCGGCCTGTTTCTCGGCTATCTCTATTTCTCCATCCCGCGCGTGATCCTTACAATCATGGCGGCCGTGCAGAAGCTCGACATGGGGCTGGAAGAGGCCGCGCGCTCGCTCGGCGCCAGTCCGTGGGAAGTGCAGCGCGACGTCGTGCTGCCGGCGCTGGTCCCGGCCTTCATCGCTTCGGGGGCGATCGCCTTTGCCACCGCCATGGGCGCGTTCGGCACGGCCTTCACGCTCGCGACCAATATCGACGTGCTGCCGATGCTGATCTATACCGAGTTCACGCTGGCCGCGAACTTCGCCATCTCGGCGGCGCTCTCCATCGGCCTCGGTGTTATCGCCTGGGCGATCCTTGCGCTCGCACGCACGATGACTGGCGGCACTGTCGCCGCGGCGGGATGACGACATGCGCGATCGTCTGATCTTTGCAGGACAGCTCGGCTTCACGCTCCTTGTCGCGGCCTTCCTCGTCGTCCCGGTGATGCTGTCGATCTCCGCCGGGGTCACCGTCAATTACTTCCGCGGCATCCAGTCCGGTGTGACGCTGCAATGGGTCGTGCAAGTCTGGGGGCTTTACAAGAGCGAGATCGGGCTTTCCTTCCTGATCGCCTTCGCGACGCTTGCGGTGACGCTGGTCGTCGGTGTACCCGCGGCCTATGCACTGCACGTGCGGGGCGGGCGGCTTTCGCGGGTGATCGAGGAGATCATCACGCTGCCGCTGGCGATACCCGGCCTCGCCATCGCGCTGGCGTTGCTGCTCACATATGGCGGCTTCGGCGCCTTCCGTCAGTCATGGCTGTTCATCCTGGCCGGCCATGCCGTCTTCACCATGCCCTTCATGGTGCGCTCGGTGATGGCGGTGTTCGCCTCGGTGGATATCAAGACGCTGGACGAGGGGGCCGCTTCGCTGGGCGCCTCGCCATGGACGCGCTTTCGCAATGTGATCGTGCCCAATGCAATGCCCGGCATTCTCGCGGGATCGCTGATGGTGATCACGCTGTCGCTCGGCGAATTCAATCTCACCTGGATGCTGCACACGCCGCTGACCAAGACGCTGCCCGTTGGTCTCGCCGACAGCTATGCCTCGATGCGGCTCGAAGTGGCCTCCGCCTATACGCTGATCTTCTTCATCATGATCGTGCCCTTGCTGGTGGCGATGCAGATATTTGCCGACAAGGGCGAAAAGAAATGACCGCGATTCCCTCGCATGGCGCCGCCGTGCATGTCGTTAATTGCGGCAAGACATTTCCGGACGGCACGCAGGCGCTGGCACCCGCGTCGCTGGACATTGTGGCTGGTGAGACGCTGGTGCTGCTCGGCCCTTCCGGCTGCGGTAAGACAACCATGCTGCGCATCATCGCCGGCCTTGAGACGCCGGACGCAGGCGGCCGCATCCTGTTCGACAAGAATGATGTGACGGCGACGCCGATCGAGCAGCGCCATGTGGGCATGGTGTTCCAGTCCTATGCGCTGTTTCCCAACATGACCGTGGCCGAGAATATCGGCTACGGCCTCAAGATCCGCAGCGTCGGTAAGGCGGAGCGCGCTGCGCGGGTCGCCGAGATGGTGGCCCTCACCAATATCGGCGGGCTCGAAAACCGCCGCATCGACCAGCTCTCCGGCGGCCAGCGTCAGCGCGTGGCGCTGGCGCGAGCCGTCGCCGTTCGTCCGCGCGTGCTGCTGCTCGACGAGCCGCTCACAGCCCTCGACGCCTCGCTGCGCGATCGTCTCCGTAGTGAACTCAACCGCCTGCTACGCGAGCTCGGCATCACCGCGATCTATGTCACCCACGACCAGGCTGAAGCCATGGAACTCGGTGATCGCATCGTGGTGATGCGCAAGGGCGCCATCGCCCAGATCGGCACGCCGCGCGAGGTCTATTTCGAGCCGCAGAACCGCTTTGTCGCTGAATTCGTCGGTGCCGCCAATATCGCCGAGGGGCCGATTGCAGGCGGACGGCTGACGCTGCCCGGCGGCTGGCTCGCGCTGAACGATGCGCCCGACAATGCCGCGGCGGTGGCGATGATCCGGCCCGAGACCATCGGCATCGTCGCCGAAGACGATGCCTTTTTCCGCGGCACTGTCGAGAGCGTGAGCTTCGTCGGCGACCGCCAGCGCGTCATCGTGACCGGTGCGGCGAACCGGCCATTGACGGTGGACGCGCCAAACAGGATCAATGTGCGGGCAGGGGAG
The DNA here is from genome assembly GCA_030147505.1 of Tardiphaga sp. Taxonomy (GTDB): domain Bacteria; phylum Pseudomonadota; class Alphaproteobacteria; order Rhizobiales; family Xanthobacteraceae; genus Tardiphaga. The sequence goes on along the minus strand of JASBVG010000092.1, from coordinate 10,711 downwards.
CGCGTCGGCTTATCGATCGTGCCCGACGCCATTCGCGTGCTGCCGAAAGAAGACTGATGTCCAAGCCTACGATCATCGCGCAGATTTCCGATCTACACATCAAGGCGCCGGGCGAACTGGCCTATAACAAGGTCGATACCGCGAAGGCGCTGGAGCGCTGTATCGCCGAACTCAATGCGCTCGATCCGCGTCCCGACCTCGTCGTCATCTCCGGCGATCTCGTCGATACGCCGACGCCCGGCGAATACGAGCATCTGTGGCGCCTGCTGGCGCCGCTGAAAATCCCTTTCATCGGCGTGCCCGGCAATCATGACGCTCGCGACATGATGCGCGCGGCATTTCCGGACTTCGCCTATGCGCATGCCTCCGGCCCACTCGATCAAGCACGCACGGTGGGCCCGCTCGATGTCGTTCTGCTGGATTCCCATGTGCCCGGCAAACCCTACGGCACACTGGAAGTTGCGACGCTGGAATGGCTCGATGCCACGCTGGGCTCATCGAAGGATCGGCCGGCGCTGCTGTTCCTGCACCACCCGCCATTCCGCACCGGTATCGAGCATATGGATGTGCAGGACCTGCACAATGCCTCCGAGCTTGCCGCCATCGTGCGAAAACATCCGCGTGTGCGCTTTGTCGCCGCCGGCCATGTCCATCGCGCCACGCTGACGACGTTCGCCGGCACCGCGGCAACGATCTGCCCGGCACCGAACCATGCGGTGGATCTCGATCTCGCCGAACTCCGCCCGCCGTCGTTCCGCGTCGAGCCGCCGGCCTTTCATCTCCATGTCTGGTTTCCGGATGGCGAGAGCGGCCATCTCGTCACCCATCAGGTGCCGATCGGCGAATTCGACGGGCCGCATCCGTTCTTCGGTGCGGATGGGAAACTGCTGTAGTTAACCCACAGTGTCATTCCGGGTTCGTGCGCGAGGGTGCGCACGCCCCGGAATGACGGTGGGAGTCAGACCAACGCGTTCCCCGCAATCACCTTGCGATAAAACTCCGCGCTGAGTTTCGGCGTTCGCTTCTGCGTCTGGAAATCGACGTGATACAGCCCGAACCGTTTCTCGAAGCCATCGATCCATTCAAAATTGTCCATCAGGCTCCAGTGGAAATAGCCCGTCACGGGCACGCCTTCGGAGGTCGCACGCTGCAACTGCCCGAGATAGGCGCGCAGATACATGATGCGGTCGAGGTCGAAGATGCGGCCGTCCGGCGCCGGCTTGTCGGCGGCCGATGCGCCATTCTCGGTGATGAAAATCTTCTTCACGTTCCAGAGTTTGGCGACATTGCGCGGCGCCCAGTACATCGCCTCCGGCCCGACGCGCAGCCAGTCGGAGTCCATCCGCGGGAAAGACGCGGGTGTGGGTATCAACGCAAAGCCGTTGGTGTCGGCGGCTTGTGCCACATAGTGCTGCGGCATGTAGATGTTGAGGCCGACGAAATCGACGGGCGAGCCGATGATCTTCAGGTCTTCGTCGGTGAAGACCGGTGCGTTCGCTCCGGCATAGGCGAGGAAGGCATCGGTGTAGCGACCTTCCATGATCGGCGTGAGATAGCCGCCATTCATCTCGCGCGTGGCGATTTCTGAGGCCCGAATATGCTCGGGTGATTCAATCACGGGGATGCAGGAGGCGAGATTCTCTGCAGGTCCGACTTCGGTGCCGGCGCGGCCATTGGCGCGGATCGCCTGCACCGCGAGCCCGTGGCCGAGCGCCACGTGATGGCGGATCTGGTTCAGCTCCTTCTGCGTCGACTTGATGCCAGGCGCGAGTTCGATCGGACCGATGCCATAGCCGAAATCCACGAAGGTCGCGCATTCATTGATGGTGAAGATGTGCTTCACGCGGTCGGTGATGTGCTTGGCGACATGGCCCGCATAGTCGCCGAGCGCTTTCGACATCTCGCGTGAAGCCCAGCCGCCGAAGCGATCCTGCAGCGCCTGCGGCATGTCCCAGTGATACAGCGTCGCATAGGGCGTGATGCCATTGGCGAGCAGCTCGTCGATCAGGCGGTTGTAGAAGTCGAGACCTTTCGGGTTGGGCGTGCCGGTGCCATCGGGAAACACGCGCGGCCAGGCGATGGAAAAGCGATACGCTGTCGTGCCCAGCTCCTTCATCAGGGCGACGTCTTCCTTGTAGCGCGTAAAATGCTCGACAGCCCGGTCGCCATTGCTGCGATCGCGGATCTTGTTCGGCAGGCGCGTATAGGTGTCCCAGATCGAGCGGCCGCGGCCTTCGGCATCGATGGCGCCCTCGATCTGATAGGACGAAGTCGCCGTGCCCCAGACGAAATTTTTCGGGAAGGCGCGGGAATTGCCATTTGCTTGTGCAGTTGCCGTCTGCTGTGCCTCTGCTGGCGAGATGGCGAGACCTGCGGCGAGGGCGCCAGCGCCTCCGACGAGATGACGGCGCGTGAAACGATGGGACACTGCAACTCCTGTGGTAGCGGCTGGCCGAGAAATAGCGTCGGGCTCGCCGCAATGACAGGGGACATGAGGCCTCAGCATGGCTGCATTGGACTTTCGGCTGCGACTGCGACAAAAAGAACATGAGAAGCGATAACGTCAGCGTGAAGCGGGATGGCAGTGATGAGCAGGGAAGCGATGTCGGTGACGCGCGTTGCCGTGGTAGGTCTGGGCGGGATCGGACAGAAGGTGGTCGAGGCGCTCGACCAGGGAATTGCCGGTCTCTCACTTGCGGCCATCTCCGTGCAGAATCCGGACAAGCATGCGGCCTTCTTGTCAAAGCTCGGCAAGACGCCGCCCGTGCTGCCGATCTCTGAACTCGAAGCCGTTGCTGACATCGTGATTGAATGCGCACCGGCCAACCTCCTGCCGGACATCGTTCGGCCCTTCGTCACCAAGGGCAAGACCGCCATCGTGCTGAGCGCCGGCGCGCTGCTGTTCAACGACGATCTCGTAGCACTCGCCAAGACCTATGGTGGCCAGATCGTGGTGCCGACCGGCGCCCTGATCGGCCTCGATGCCGTCACGGCGGCGGCCGAGGGCAAGATCCATTCGGTCAAGATGGTGACGCGCAAGCCTGTGAAGGGTCTCGCGGGGGCGCCTTACATTGTCGAGAACAAGATCGACATCGAGGATATCACCGAGCCGCTGAAGATCTTTGAGGGCACGGCACGGGAGGCGGCGAAGGGTTTTCCGGCCAATCTCAATGTCGCCGTCGCGCTGTCGTTGGCGGGCTTCGGGCCTGATGCGACCACGTTGCAGATCTGGGCCGATCCGGCGCTGACCCGCAACGTCCATCGCGTCGAGGTGGATTCCGATTCCGCACGCTTCTCGATGCAGATCGAGAACATCCCGTCGGAAAACCCGAAGACCGGCCGCATCACCGCATTGTCGGTGATTGCCCTGCTGCGCAAGCGCGGCGCGGCGTTGCGGGTGGGGACTTAGTTCAGCTCAGCTGTCATCGCCCGGCTTGACCGGGCGATCCAGTAGACACGAGTAGGGGCGATGGATCGAGACTGCCTGTGTTTACTGGATCCCCGCTTTCGCGGGGATGACAAGTAAGGCTGAAAGGCTACTGCCCCTTCTCCACCTGCTGCGCAGTCTCCACTCCCTGCGTCCGCGCAATCCGCGCCAGCTCGCATCCCTCGCAATAGCGGCGATCCTTGTAGTCGATCCAGTTATGCGCGAAGACGCGCTCGTTGGGGATGTCGTAACGTGCCTGCAATACGCGCACGAGGACACGCCATGCCGCGATCTGCGCTTCGGTCGGCGGTTTGCGGACATTCGGGTAGTTGCCGACGAATTCAACGCCGATCGCGCTCTCATCGTCGATCTGCTGATATGTCCCGCTGTTGTCGATATACTTGTTGTCGTTGCGATTGCCGCGATTGAGATGTTTGGGCACCGCCCATTCCGGCGTCGACCAATAGACCGTGCCGTCGGTTTCGACCCAGATGGCGACGCCGCGACGATCCGGCTTCTGCATCTGCGTGACGGCATTGCGCCAGGCCGAACCGACCGCGCCTTCCGACTGATGCACCACGATGTAGCGCCAGTCGCGGGCGAGACGGAGATCGGTCCAGGGCCGCAGCCAGACCATGTTGAGGCCGGGAATGTCCGGCGTACCGCGGGAGCGGGCGGCGATCTCGAAGCTTGAAGGCGCAGATGTTGAGACAGTCTGGGCGGTCGCCGATGGGGCGAACGCGCACAAGGCCAGCAATGCGACGACGATCCGGGTACTCATATCCTCGCTTCCGCGGACATCTCATGATGTCCGAAGGAAGCGTATCCTAGCGGTGCCCGGAGTCAAATCACGCCGGCTCAACGGTAGGCGAGGGCAGAGCCCTGCCGTCTGCCATGCTCAGTTGAAATATTCCGGTAACGTAAAGCCCGCATAGAACTTGTCGTTGCGGATCGCGGTCTTGAACGTGTCTGACTGATAGGCTGCAACGATGTCCCTGGCCCATGGTGCCTCCGCATTGCTGCGGCGGACGGCGACCACGTTCGTGTACGGCTTGGTCATCTTCTCCAGCGCGAAGGCCTCGGTCAGCTTCAGTCCGCTATAGATGGCAAAGTTGCCCTGCACGGCGGCGAAGTCGGCGTCGCCGAGGGCGCGCGGGGCCTGCGCGTTTTCCAGCGGCACGATCTTGATGCCTTTCGGGTTCTTCACCACGTCGAGCTCGGTGACATCGACGGGGTTGTTGTCCCTGATCTCGATCCAGCCGAGATCGCGCAGGATCCACAGCGCGCGCTGCAGGTTCACGGGATCGTTCGGCACCACCACGGTGGCGCCGGCTTTCACGTCTTCGGCTTTCTTGTGCTTGGTCGAGTAGAGGCCCATCGGAGGTGTCGGCACCGTAATGATGCCGGTGAGGTCGGTCTTCTGGCGGACATTGTAGCTGTCGAGGAAGACCGTGTGCTGCATCACATTGGCGTCGATGTCGTTCTTGAACACGGCCGTGTTGGCTTCGAGACCGGTGGAGAATTCGTAGTATTTGACCGTGTAGCCCTTCTTCTTCAGCTCGGGCTCCACGCCGGCCTTGAAGCCGTCGATGTAAGGGCCGGGCACGAAGCCGACCTTGATTTCTGTTTTGGCGGGCGATTGTGCGTGCGCTCCGATGAGAGGGGCAAGCGTGATGGCGGCGGCGGCAAGCGCCGAGAGCAGGGACTTCATGATGTCAGCTTTCGTGGGGGAGACTATTTCGGCGACCAGATTTTTACGTCGGCTGCATCGACCTTCACGGGGATCAGCTTTTCGTTGAAGAAGGCGTCCGCGATTTTCTGCTGTTCCGACAGGCCGGGCTTGGTGACGGCGCCGACCTTGTAGGAGCGATGGCTGTTGGCTTCCTCGACGGTGGCAGCGTCGATGCCCCACAGGCCAGAGAGCAGCTTTGCTGCTTCCTTCGGCTCGGCCTTGACCCATCTGCCAGTTTCATCGAGCTTCTTGAAGATGATGTTCAATACATCACCGCGCTTCTCGGCATAGGCAGCGGATGAGAGGTAGTACCGTTTGTAGCTGGCGAGGCCGTTGCTGCCGTCAGCGAGCACGCGGGCATTGCTCTGGCGCTGCGCGCTGGTGAGGAAGGGATCCCATGCCACCCAGGCATCGACATTGCCGCCGACAAAGGCGATGCGGCCGTCGGCGGGTGGCAGATAGGCCGGCGTGATGTCCTTGAAGCCGAGGCCGGCCTTGCTGAGCGCCGCGAGCAACAGGAAGTGGCTGCCGGCGCCTTTGGTCACGGCGACTTTCTTGCCCTTGAGATCGGCGACAGTCTTCAGCGGCGATTCCGCAGGAACCAGGATCGCTTGCGCAGCGGGCGAGGCGGCTTCCTCGGCGACATAAGCGAGCTTGGCGCCGGCGGCCTGCGCGAACAGCGGAACTGTATCAGCGACATCGGCACCGAAATCGACATTGCCGGTATTGATGGCTTCGAGCAGCGGCAGGCCGCTGGTGAATTCATGCCAGACGATCTTCACGCCAAGCGGTGCCAGCGCCTTCTCCAGTTCGCCATTGGTCTTCAGCACGGCGATGAGCGTCGATGATTTCTGATAGCCGATGCGCACCGTGTCCGGCGTCTGCGCGCAAGCGAAGGAGGTCGACAGCATGCTCGCGAGAGCGGCCATTTGCAGCACGCGGGTGTGGCGGCGCAGATAGCGGTTGAGGAGATGCGAGAGAAGGATCGGGAGCATGATGATGCCGTTCTGCAAGTAATAAATCGTGGTCTGCAAAGGGTGGGAGAGCCGGCGGTTCCAGTCAATGAAATGGGAAACTGTAGTTGCAGGGCAGGCGATGCAGGCGTTCTGCCGTCCCCGCATCGTGCAGCGGAAACGTTCTCCGCATCGATTTCGCCTGCATGTGTAGGGCGGCAACGGTGCCAGGCCCGGGAGATGAAAGTTGCTCTTCGCGTGGCGGGCCGGATCGCAAATGTTGCCGAGCGCCGCTCACCTTTGAAAGCACAATCTTCACGATCGCGCGTAGCGTTTCGTCATCACGTCGGCGCATCGGGCGCAGACGCATACGGAGCACGAACATCCATGTCGAAGTCGAGACGCCTTGTCCTCGCGGCCGTCGCCGCCACGCTACTGCTGTCGCAATTCACCGGTAAGGCGCCGGCGGCGGAGCAGCCGAAGGAAATCCGCATCGGCTTTCAGAAGGCCGGTATCTTTCCCGCGGTGAAGCAGCGCGGCACGCTGGAAAAAGTCTTCAAGGAACAAGGTATTACGATCAAATGGGTTGAATTCCAGTTCGGCCCGCCGATCCTCGAGGCGATCAATACCGGCAATGTGGATTTCGGCTATGCCGGCGATACGCCGCCGATCTTCGCACAGGTCGCGCGCGCCAATCTGCTCTATGTCGCGGCCGTTCCGTCCATCGGCTATAATCAGGGCATTGTCGTTCCCGAGAATTCTCCGATCAGGACGCTCGCCGATCTGAAGGGCAAGAAGATTGGTTTCGGCAAGGGCTCAAGCGCACACAACACGCTTGTCGCCACGCTGGAGAAGGCCAAGCTCGCATGGTCGGACATCACGCCGGTCTATCTCAATCCGGCAGATGCGGCGGCGGCGTTTGCCAGCGGCAATATCGATGCATGGTCGATCTGGGATCCCTATCTGTCGCTCGCTGAAAACGGCAAGGCGCGGGTAATCGCTTTCTCGAAGGATGTGCAGGAGTCGAATTCCTTCTTCCTCGCCAACAAGGATTTCACCGGCAAGCATGGCGATATCGTCGCGCTGCTGAACAGGACTTTTGCGGCGGAAGGGGAGTGGGCCAGGGCCAACCGGGCCGAAGTTGCCGCAAGGCTGCACGAGGCCACGGCGGTCGACAAGGCGGCCGTGACGCGGGCGGTGGAGCGCTCCGACTACACGGTGGTGCCGATCAACGACAGGATCATCGCGACCCAGCAGGAGACCGCGGACCGCTTCCACAAGCTCGGCCTGATCCCGAGACCGGTCCAGGTGAAGGACATCGTCTGGGAGTGGAAACAGGGCGCCTGAGCACGGGCAGGTTGCCGGGAGGCGATTCACGCTGCGGCGGATCGCTTTCCGGTATGGTTTTGCCCCGATAACCCCTTCCAGGCACTGAATATTTCATTGTTGTGCAGTGCGGTTGAAAAGCTTCCCGAAATCAGTAGTTTGCGGCAAACGGCGCCCGCGATACGCAGGCCGGCCCCGTGCTTCACATCTGCGCAGAAACATCATTCTATGAACGCTCCCGTGTCCAATCCGGTCGGAGCGCCCGTGCCAGTTCCAGATCAACCAGATCTCGAGCAAGAGGGGCGAGCCATCATCTCCTTCGATGGCGTCAGCAAGATTTTCCCGCCGCGGAAGGATTCCGCCGAGGTGAAGGCTTGCGACAATATCGACCTTGTCGTGCCCGAAGGCGCCATCGTCGGCGTGATCGGCAAGAGCGGCGCCGGCAAGTCGACGCTCATTCGCCTCATCAACGGGCTCGAACTGCCGACGAAGGGCACGGTCACCGTCGACGGCCTCGACATCGGTTCGCTGGATGAGCGCGCGCTGCGCCAGGCGCGTCGCTCCATCGGCATGATCTTCCAGCACTTCAATCTGCTGTCGTCGCGCACCGCCTTCGACAATATTGCGCTGCCGCTGGAGATTGCCGGGACAAAGCACAGGGAGATCAGGGGCATCGTCGAGCCGCTGCTCGAGATGGTCGGCCTCGCCGACAAGCGCGACCGCTATCCGGCCGAACTCTCCGGCGGCCAGAAGCAGCGCGTCGGCATCGCGCGTGCGCTTGCGACCAGACCGAAAGTGCTGCTGTCGGACGAGGCTACCTCGGCGCTCGATCCGGAAACCACAGCATCGATCATTGCGCTGCTCAGGCAGATCAATGCGGAGCTCAATCTCACCATTCTCTTCATCACCCACGAAATGAGTGTGGTGAAGAAGCTTGCCGACCGGGTCGCCGTGATGGAGAGCGGCCGGATCATCGAGCAGGGCACGACCTACGAGATTTTCTCCAAGCCCACCCACGCCACCACCAAGCGTTTTGTCGGCGAAGTCACTGGCGGCAATGTCCCGGACTGGCTGCAGGCAAAACTGCTGGCCGATTATGCGCCGGGCCGCCAGGCCGTCATCCGCATCGCCTTCACCGGCGCCGATGCCGACGAGCCCGTCCTCTCCAGGTTGACGCGCGCCTACAATGTCGACTTCAACATCATGCATGGCCAGATCGAATATGTCGCCGATCATCCGTTCGGCACGCTGATCGCGTCCGTCGCCGCCGAGCCGGAGCTGCAGGCGAAGCTGATCGCCGATCTTCGGGCTACCCGCAACACTGTGGAGCATCTCGGCTATGTCGCCTGAACTCATCAACATGATCGCGGCGTCCACGCTGGACACGCTGGTGATGGTGGCGCTGGCCGGCATCTTCGGCACGCTGGCCGGCCTGCCGCTCGGCATCTTCCTTGCCACCAGCCGGGCAGGTGAGCTGTTTCCCGCGCCGAACGTCAATCGTCTGCTCGGTCTCGTCGTCAATGCCACGCGCTCGACGCCCTTCATCATTCTCGTTGTCGCCATCGTGCCGCTGACGCGCCTGATCGCCGGCACCTCCATCGGCACCAGCGCTGCGGTGGTGCCGCTGACCATTGCCGCGACACCGTTCATCGCCCGCGTCATCGAAGGCGCCATCCGCGAAGTCGATCAAGGTCTCGTCGAGGCCGCGCGTGCCTTCGGTGCGTCGCCGCTGCAGATCGTGTGGAAGGTGCTGCTGCCCGAAGCCATGCCGGCGGTGACGCTGGCGCTCACCCTCGCGACCGTCAGCCTGATCGGCTACTCCGCCATGGTCGGCGCCGTTGGCGGCGGTGGGCTCGGCGATCTCGGCATCCGCTATGGCTATCAGCGCTTCATGCCGGAAGTGATGGCGACTGTCGTCGCCGTGCTGATCTGCCTCGTCCAGGGCGTGCAGAGCCTTGGCGATTTCATCTCGCGCCGCCTCGACAAGCGCACGCGGAAATCCTGAGCAGGCGCGGCTGAGCGCTTTGTTCGTTCGTTTCTTCACAATGGAAAACATGATGTCTGTCCGTCGTCTTATTCTATCTGCCTTTGCTCTCGTCGCCTTCACGAGCGCGGTCAGCGCCGAGACCATCAAGGTCGGCGTCACGCCGGGCCCGCATGCGCAGGTGCTCGAAGCCGCCAAGGCCGTCGCCGCCAAGAAGGGCCTCGACATCCAGATCGTCGAATTCTCCGACTATGTGGTGCCGAATGCGGCGCTGGAAGCTGGCGACCTGCAGGCCAATTCGTTCCAGCATCAACCCTATCTCGACAACCAGGTGGCCGATCGCAAGTTCAAGCTGGTCTCGGTGGGCAACACCATCAATTTCCCGATGGGCATCTATTCGAAGAAGGTGAAGACCTGGGACGAAGTGAAGTCCGGCGCCTCGCTGGCGATCCCGAACGATCCGACCAATGGCGGCCGCGTGCTGATCCTGCTGCGCGACAAGGGCATCATCAAGCTGAAGGACGGCGTCGGCTTCAAGCCGACGCTGCTCGACATTACCGAGAACCCGAAGAAGCTGAAGATCGTCGAGGTCGACGCCGCCCAGCTGCCGCGCACGCTGCCGGACGTGGATGTCGCAGGGATCAACACCAATTACGCATCGCAAGCCGGCCTGGATCCGGTGAAGGATGCGATCCTGCGCGAGGATCCGAAGGGGCCTTATGCGAACATCATCGCCGTGCGCACCGCTGACAAGGACAAGCCCTGGGTGAAGACGCTGGTGGAAAGCTATCAGTCGCCCGAGGTGAAGGCCTTCATCGAGGAGAAGTTCAAGGGCTCGGTGCTCGCCACCTGGTGATCTTTCTTTTCCCTCCCCCTAGCGCGGCATAGCCGCGCCACGCGGGGAGGGTGGATCGAACGCGCAGCGGTCGAGACGGGTGGGGTGTCTCCACAGGCGATGACGTCACGTGGGGCTCCCCCACCCGGCGCTACGCGCCACCCTCCCCATTCGCTTCGCTCCGGGGAGGGAGACCACACACATCGGCGCGTCGCTTCCGATCAACATGTCAAACAGCCCCGTCCATTCCTGAACCCACACGTCCGCATTCCCGCGACGCTGACGCGCCCGGGGTGTGAGCATTCCCACCTCGCCCTCTTGGGAAGAGGGCGTGCGGAACGCCGGGTGCCCGATGCACCCTTGGTGCCTGATGCCGATGCGGTAGTCCGCAAGGGTAGACATCAGGACTTTCGGAATGATCGAGCATTGAAGTGCCCGACGTTCCGCACGCGGT
>JASBVG010000068.1 GCA_030147505.1 Tardiphaga sp. | reverse complement strand
TGCTCGCCTGGCGAGTTCTGGTGCCTCTTGGTGCAGCGTTTCGCGTGCGAGGCCCACGGCGCTGAACAGCCGTGGCAAGCCTTGCTGGCTTCTGCGCTGCGTCCAGTCCAGTGAGGAACCCTGCGGGTCGGCATCCAGCAGGATGACGTGCAGACCGCGCATCGCCAGTTCGCCCGCGATGTGCGTGGCGAGCGTGGTCTTGCCGACGCCGCCTTTCTGATTGAGAAGCGCGAAGATCATGACGCGGCCTCCCATGCTGGAAAGCCGGGATTCGCCTGCCCTGCAAAACGCTGTTCGCTGTGCCGTTTGGCGGTTGTCCACCGAAACGGTGCGCTTCTACTAAAAGTTAGAGATTTATAGTTAGGTAAGTTAGAGAGGCTGAAAACCCGCGCCATTACTGGCTTTGCGGCGTTTTCGTACTCCTGATAGCACGATAGGCGTACTCCCGATAGCACGATACCGGGTACTCCTGATAGCACGAGGCCGTCCACAGCTTTTCCCGCAGTTATCCCCGTGCCGTATGCAGCACGGGCCGGAAGGTCAGCAGTTCGGTGTTGTCGTCCGGCATGCGCTCGATGCCGAGGACGTAGCCGGGTAACGACTGCCGTGCCACCAGCACGCGCAGGTCGTAGGCGAAGTCCGAGAAGCGAGCCGCGCTGCCGGATTTGCGATGCAGATGCCGGAAGTCGAATTGCCAGCCGTGTTCCTGCCGCCCGCCGTGCTTGCGTACCAAGCGGTACAGCCAGCGTTCGATGCCGCCCTTCAAGCGGAAATAAGCCGGGTCGATGGTCAGCACCAGGGCGGCGTCGAGCACGCCGGCATAGAACCAGTCCGGCAGGATCAGCTCGATGCCCAGCGGCGTGCCGCTGGCATCGGCCAGTTCGCGCCATTCGTTGATCCACGAAAAGCGATGCAAGCGCCTGCCCGTGGTTTCTCGGATGGACGTGGCCACACTGGTCGATTGCAGCCGGTCGAGCGCCGCTTTCAGGCGCAGGTAGTCGTTGAGGGATGTGCCGCGCCCGATGAAGCGCAGGATCTCGTAGGGCGTGGCGTGTATCCAGCGCGACGGGCGAATGCCCGCGTCGCGTGCCTCCACGATCTGCGAGGCCGCCCAAATCAAAACGTCGGCATCCCATATCGTGGCGATGCCGTGCTCGGCCGTGCCTTCCACGCGGATGGTGATGTTCCCGCTGCGGAAGTCGATCGGCGCGATGCGCCGCGACTTCGCCAGCGAGAAGAATGGAAAGGCCATCAAGTCCTGGCTGTCGCGTGGCGCCATGTCGCCCGGCAGCGCGCGGAACAGGTCGAGCTGTTCGCACTGCGGCAAGGCTTGCCCTGGAGGGCCGGACATGGCGAAGGCCACCCACGCGCCGACGATCAGCGGCCATCACGGTAGTCACCCGCGTGGCGTTCGGCGTATTCCGGGTCGGATGTAGCCTCGTAGCTGCGCTGGTCGGCCCAGGCATCGAGGTCGCTTACTGCGTACATGACGCGGCGACCGAACTTGCGGAACTTCGGGCCACCGCCGATCACGCGCTGCTTCTCCAGCGTGCGAGGACTGAGGCGCAGATACTCGGCGGCTTCGTCGTTGGTCAGGTAGCGTTGGGGCTGCGAGGGCGCAGCGACAGTAGCGGCGGCAGGCCGCAAGGGAGAGGGTCGCATGGGGTGTACCTCCATCAAGCCCGGCCACACCACGCGGCCGGATAGAGGCACTTTCAAGAAAGCAAGGCTTCTTGCTAAGGGACGATTTGCAGGGGGCGCGAAACGTCCCCCCTCCTAATGCGACGGGAACGGCGGAAGCTGTGCCAGGCGGCGGTAGCCGCCGCGCATCAGCGCATCGCCCCGGCGCACCAAGCGCCGCACGCGGGCACGCAAGGCGCTGTCTTTGTGCCAATCGGCCGCGACGGCATCAACGCCGAACAGCCCCTCGGCAACCTCGCGCAAGGACGCGCCCGCCAGGGTCGCGTCGAGTGCCTGCAAGGTGTGCAGTTCCAGCACTGCGGCGTGCGTGGGCCGCGAGCGGGGCAAAGGTGCCGACGTGGTGCGCCTGCCGATGGACGCGCTAAAGATTGCCGTGCCGCTGACACTCTACTTCGTGATCCAGTTCCTCATCAGTTTCTTTATGGGCCGGCTGATCCAGGCCGACTACCCACGCACCACCGCCATCGCCTTCACTGCCGCAGGCAACAACTTCGAGCTGGCCATCGCCGTGGCTATTGCGTCGTTCGGCCTGGCTTCGCCTGTCGCCTTCACCACGGTGATCGGGCCGCTGGTGGAAGTGCCGGTGCTCATCCTGCTGGTGCATGTCGCCTTGCGGTTGGGCCGCCGGTGGCGGCTCAAGGGCGCCAGCATGTATTCCGCCAACCCCACGAATCCCTGAACCGAGGCAATGGCATGAGCCAGATCACCATCTATCACAACCCCGACTGCGGTACGTCGCGCAACGTGCTGGGCTTGATTCGCAACAGCGGCGAAGAGCCGACCATCATCGAATACTTGAAAACACCGCCCGACCGCGAGACGCTGAAAACGCTGATCGCTGCGATGGGTGTGCCAGTGCGTGCGGTGCTGCGCGAGAAAGGCACACCTTATGCGGAATTGGGCCTGGATGATTCCAAATGGAGCGACGAACATTTAATCGACTTCATGCTCCAGCACCCCATCCTCATCAACCGCCCCATCGTGGTCTCGCCGCTGGGCGCACTGCTGTGCAGACCTTCGGAAGCGGTGCTGGGCATCCTGCCCCAGCCGCAGCGCGGTGCATTCAGCAAGGAAGACGGCGAAGCCGTCGTGAATGCGGAAGGCCGCCGTGTCTGAATCCAGAATCGACCTACCCAATATCGACACCGCGCTGTTCCAGCAACCCGATGCCCAGCGGTTAATGGCACCCGAGCGTGCCACCCACGCGCCGCGCTTCCTGCTGCTCTATGGCTCGCTGCGCGAACGCTCGTTCAGCCGCCTGGCTGCTGAAGAAGCGGCACACATCCTGAGCGCGCTCGGCGGCGAGACACGGATGTTCAACCCCTCGGGCCTGCCGTTGGTGGATGACGCGCCTCACGATCACCCAAAGGTCAGGGAACTGCACGAACTGGTGCAATGGGCCGAAAGCATGGTGTGGAGTTCGCCCGAGCGCCACGGTGCCATGACCGGCTTGATGAAGACCCAAATAGACTGGATTCCTCTGTCGGTCGGCGCGGTGCGCCCGACACAGGGCAAGACGTTGGCGGTGATGCAGGTGTCGGGTGGATCGCAGTCCTTCAACGCCGTTAACCAAATGCGCGTGTTGGGCCGCTGGATGCGGATGCTGACCGTCCCAAACCAGTCTTCGGTCGCCAAGGCATACCAGGAGTTCGATGAAGCGGGACGCATGAAGCCCTCGGCCTATTACGACCGCATCGTGGATGTGATGGAAGAGCTGATGAAGTTCACGCTGCTCACGCGCGACGTGGCGCCATATCTGGTAGATCGCTACAGCGAACGCAAGGAAAGCGCCGAAGCCCTGAGCCGGCGCGTCAATCAAGCAGCGATCTGAGAGCCGCCATCGCAGCAAAATGGGGGCCGAAGCCCCCTCGGTCAAATCAGACCGCGTTCGGCGAAGGATATGGTGCTGCCACCCGCCACGATGATGTGATCCAGCGTGCGGACATCCACCAGCGCCAGCGCCTCCCTGAGCCGCTGGGTCAGTACCTTGTCGGCGCCGCTCGGTTCGGGGTTGCCGCTCGGATGGTTGTGCGAAACGATGACCGCTGCCGCATTGAGCCGCAGCGCCTCCTTGACCAGCTCGCGTGGATACACCGATGCACTGTCGATGGTGCCTCGGAAAAGCTCGCTGTATTCGATCAGGCGATGCTGCGTATCCAAGAACAGCACAGCGAAGACTTCATGCTCGAAACCAGCCAACTTGGCGCTCAGGTACTCCTTGACCGCCACCGGCGAACTGAACGACGCACCGCGCTGCATCTTGTACTCGATGGCCTGGCGCGCGGCCTCCAGAATTTGGTCGGCCGTCGCCAGCAGGTAGCGGCCCTGTGCATCGCGCACCATCAGCGAGGCATCGAACGAGGAAAAGGACAGTTGCGACATGATCGTGCTCCGGTTGCTCGGGCGGAATTGCCCGGAACCGTGGCCAGCACGGCGCAGCGCAAGCAGTCAGGGGTCGCAGACGGCCGCCAGGACGCAAGCGTGCATGGCACGCGCCGCCCTTGACGGCGAGAACGCCGTGATACGGTGAAGGGAACAGCAAGACCGCCCACACCCCGCCCACTGCACACTGTCGTCTTTTGGGCAAGCGAAGCACGCAGGCCCGGCAGGGCCGGAGGCGTCAGGGGTCAAAGCCGGATGGCCGCGATTCGGCACGAAGCGCGGGGCGCAGCCCGCGAACCCGACGGCGGCACGCCGGGACGCCCGACTGCTTGGGGCAGGGCTACTCGTTGTCGGTCTTGCGCTGCTCGATCTGCAACTGCGCCCGCTGCGTTGCCTGTTGTAGCCGCTCCACCAGCACGCCCCTCGGCGGCAAGGCGGTCAGGTACTCGGCGACGTGGATGCCCGACTTGTCCAGCTCCAGCAATTCGATCTGCTCGCGCTTTTTGCCGGTGCAAAGGATGATTCCCAGCGGCGAGGCTTCCTCCGGCTCCCGTTCGTGCTTGTCCAGCCAGCGAAGGTAAAGCTCCATCTGTCCCTTGAAAGCCGCCTTGAACTCGCCGACCTTCAACTCCACTGCCACCAGCCGCCGCAGTTTGCGGTTGTAGAACAGCAAGTCAAGGTGGAAATCTTCGCCGTCAATTTGGATGCGCTTCTGCCGAGCCACGAAGCTGAAACCTGCGCCCAGCTCCAACAGGAAGGATTCCATTTCGCGGATGATCGCCGCCTCCAAGTCGCCTTCCTGTCATGTGTCCCGCAGTCCCAGGAAGTCGAGGATGTACGGGTCACGCATGACCAGGGCGGGCGACATGCGCTGCGCATCGCGCATCGTCGCCAGCTCCTGCGCGATCGTCTCGCCCGGCTTTTGGGACAGTACCGTGCGCTCGTACAGCATCGAGTCGATGCGCTCGCGCAGCGTGCGCACGCTCCAGCGCTCGGCGCTCGCCATCTGCGCGTAGTAGTCCCGCTGGAGCGGGTCTTTCAGCGGGATCAGGGCAATGAAGTGCGTCCAGCTCAATTCTCGTATCAGTGATACGAGAATCTGCTCGTCGGGGAAGGTGGTGGCGAACTGCACCATGCGGCGCAGGTTTTGCTCCGCAAAGCTGCTGCCGTACTCCTTCACCAACTGCGCCGCCAGGGTAGGCAAGACTTCCTTGCCATAAGCGCCCCGGCGCCCGTCCAAGACCTGCGTGCGCATTCCACTGATGGCGGACAGTGATTCCATTCCCATCGCGGACAGCGTTCCAGGCGATGGCGGACACGTTGCGCGGGTGTCCTGAGTGACGCTCAAATCGTAGCCGAAGTGTCCGCCATCAGCGTGGAATGGCGGTCGGCGCGGCCGGCTCAGACGGCCTTGGTGAGCTTGCGCATCGACTCGCCCTTGAGGGCTATCTTGTGCGAGCCGTGCACGATGCGGTCCAGGATGGCGTCGGCCAGCGTGGGCTCGTCCAGCCAGGCGTGCCAGGCCGTCACCGGCAACTGGCTGGTGATGAGCGTCGAGCGCGTGCCCACCCGGTCGTCCAGCAATTCCAGCAGGTCGTTTCGCTCGTGCGCGGCAATCGGCGCGATGCCGAAGTCGTCCAGGATGAGCAGGTCCAGCCGCGCCAGTTGCGCCAGCCGTTTGCCCAGGCTGCCATCGCCGTGGGCCACGTGCAGCTCCTGCAGCAGCCGTGGCGCGCGGGTGTAGAGCACCGAGAAGCCCAGGCGCGCGGCCTGCTGCCCCAGTGCGCAGGCGAGCCACGTCTTGCCGCACCCGGTGGCGCCGGTGAGCAGCACGTTGTGGCCATGGCGCAGCCAGTCCCCGCCGGCCAGGCTGGTGATGACCTCTCGGCTCAGGCCCCGGCTGGCGCGCCAGTCGATGTCCTCCAGGCAGGCACTGGAGACCTTCAGGCGGGCCGCCTTCAACAGGCGCTCCAGGCGCTTGCTGTCACGCCAGTCCACCTCGCGCTGCACCAGCAGCGCCAGGCGTTGTTCAAAGGGCAGCTCGCTGGCCGTGATGTGGGTGGCCGCGTCGCTGAGGGCGGCCACCATGCCGTCCAGGCGCAGGGCGCGCAGTTGGTTCAAGGTCTGTTCGTTGAGCATGGTTCTTCCTTGTTAGGTTTGCTTGCACGTTGGAGTTCAGTGGTAGTAGCCCGGCCCGCGCACGTTCTCGTGCAGCGGCAGGTTCGCCTGTGCGGCCATCGGCGCATCCAGCGGCCGCTGGTCCAGGCCGCAGCCCAGGATGGAGGCGATGCTCTTGTAGGACGGTGAGCGAATCGACTGCGCCCGCGCACAGGCGGCCTCCAGCCGGTCAGCCCCGTACTCACGGCCCAGGCGCATGAGGCCCAGACAGGAGCGGTAACCCTGCTCGGGATGCTGGCGGTGCTCCATCTGCCAGCGCACCACGGCGGCGGTGGCCGCGCCCACGCGCTCACCCCAGGCGATGAGCTTGGCCGGCGTCCACTGCAGGTGCGCCCGGTGCGAGGCCGGCATGTGCTCGGGCGTGGTGGTGTGTGCACCCCGTCGGGGATTGAGGGCGTGGGCGGCCACGCGTTTGCTGCCGTGCAGGACTTCGAGCGTGCCGGCCGTGATGCGCAACTCCACCGGCTCACCCACCAGGGCGTGGGGCACCGAGTAGTAGTGGCCATCGAGCTCAACGTGGTAATCGATGTTGACGCGGGCGGGTTTGAAGCGCGCGATGGGCATGCGCACCGGCGGCAGGGGGCGCAGGGCTGGCCGGTCGAGTTCGGCGAAGGCGCTAGTGCGGTTGCCCGGCAGCTTCTTGAACGCGCGCTGGTTCAAGTCCACCAGCAAGGCGGCAATCGCCCGGTTGAGCTCGGCCAGGCTGAAGAAGGTCTGGTGGCGCAGCCTGGCCAGAATCCAGCGCTCGACCACCTGCACAGCGACCTCCACCTTGGGTTTGTCGCGTGGCTTGGCCGGGCGCGCGGGCATCACGGCCAGGCTGTAGTGCGCACAGAGCTCTTCGAGCAGGCGGTGCGCGGTGGGCTCGTAACGGTCGGGTCGGGCCATGAGGGCGCGCGGCTGGTCAGGCACCAGCAGGCGGGGCACGCCGCCGATGAACTCCAGCGCGCTAATGATGCTGGCCACCCAGTCGGTGGCCTTCTGGCTGGCGGTGGCGCAGGCGTAGGTGTAGTTCGATGCGCCCAGCACGGCCACGAAGACCTGGGCCTGGCGTATCTCGCCAGTGTCGGCATCCACCACGGGAACGGTCTGGCCGGCGTAGTCCACAAAGAGCTTGTCACCGCCCGTGTGGGTCTGGCGCATGGAGCGCTGCAGGCGCCGGGCCCAGGCCTTGTACTTCTCGCAGAAGGCGCTGTACTTGTACGCCTGCCCGCTGTGCTGTTGCTGGTATTCCTCCCAAAGCAACTGCAGCGTCACGCCAGGTCGGCGCAGTTCGCGGTGGATGTGGGCGTGGTCGGGTTCAAGGTGCCGGGACTCGCGCGCCACGGGTGGCTTGTAGAGCCGGGCCTGGAGTTCGTCGTCGTTCAGGCTCTGGGCCAGTGCCCAGTCCACGCCGGCCACGCGCGCGTAGCTGGCTATCTCGCTGACAGTGGATTTGGAGATGCCGAGGGCGGCACCGATTTGACGGGTGCTCAAGGCCCCGCGGTGCAGCAGTTGCAGTGTGTGTCGTAGTTTGCTCATGGTGACCCTGGGTGTGGGCATCGCTGGTTCCGGTCAAAAAACCGGGCAGCGTATGCCGCGTTCGGGTCACTCAGAACACCCCGCAGGTGTCCGCCATCAGTTTGGAATGCTGTCCGCCTTCAGCGTGGAACACTGTCCGCCATCACGCTGGAACACTGTCCGCCATCAGCATGGAATCGTGTCCGCCATCGCGTGGAATACGCACCTGCGTGTGGATGCGCTGGCCGATGCGCCAGTAGAGCATCGTCAGCTCGCTATTCACCGTCGAGGCGGCGCGTTGCCGCGCCGCCTCAATCAGTACCCGAATGTCGCCCAGCAGCGCCGACGGCGCTGCGGGCGATGCCACGGATGACCGGCGCCTGGTCATGCTGTCGCCTCCGCAGGAGGCTGCTTGGCGCCGGTAATCGCCTTGCGCCGGTTCGCCACCAGTTCGGCCGCCTCGCGCACTGGATCGTCCTCGGTGTGGACATAGCGCATGAACATCACGACGGTCTTGTGCGCCGTCAGCGCCATGCCGACCTTGACCGGGATACCTGAATTGGCAATGTCGGTCGCAGAGCGATGGCGGATGCCATGCGTCCCCACGTGCGTCGCACCCGCCGCCTTGAGCACGCGGCACCAGCCGCCGTAATATTCGCCTGTGGTCAGGTGCTGCGCCGGATGGCGTGGCGACGGCAGCACATAGGGATTGCCTTCCTGTCTCGGTGCCGTCGAAAGCAGCCGGTAGGCTTCCTCGCTCATGGGCTTGGACATGCCGCCGGTCTTGCTGTCGGGCCAGACGACGCGCCGATTCTCCAGATCGACCCATTCCCATTCGAGCGTGACGATTTCGGAGCGGCGGGCGGCGAACTCGAATTGCAGGCGAATCGCCAGAGGGATGACGTAGTTCTCAAGCCCTTCGACCTCGATCTTGTCGAGCTGCCGGAACAGCTTGCCCATGTCGTCGTCGCTGATGAGATGGGTGGACTTGCCGGCAGGGAACATCGGGACATGGCGGCAAGGATTGGTGCCGTCTGGCCGATAGCCCCACACCTCCGCCATGTTGAACATCTTGCGCAGGATGCTGAACGCCTTGTTCGCCTCGGTCTGCTTGTATGAAAGTTTCTCCATCAGCCCGGCAACGTCCGGCCGCTTCACGTCGTGAACCTTCTTGCGGCCCAGCAGCGGGATGATGCAGCGGTCGATGACGCCTTGATAGCCGACTCGGGTGCTGGGCTTGTTGCGCTTCTTGGAGTAGTCCTCCATGAACTTCTTGCACAATTCCTCAACGGTGGGTGCCTGGCGTGCCTCGGCCTTGTCCGCTGCCGGATCGCCGCCCCGGCGCACCTGGGCCAGCCATTCCTGCGCCAGCGAGCGGGCCTGTTCAACGGTCAGCTCGCCGAACAGGCCCAGGGCCGGCTTGCGTCGCTCGCCGGCGTTGGTTCGGTACTGGAGCATGAACACCTTGCGACCGGCCGGCGTAATCTTGCACAGGAAGCCGGGAACAAGGGTATCGCGCAGCTCGATGGCTTGCGCTTGGGGTTGTGCCGCATCTACTGCGGACTTGGTGAGCTTGATCTTAGCCATGATGACTCCTCGGAAAGACCCGATTCCCAGGAGCCTCGTAGGAGCCAGTAGAAGGGAAGCCGGGTCAAGTTTCAGAAAGCACCGGCATATGTTGAACTCGCCTAAGTCATTGATAAACTTGCTGTATATGGCTGTGGCGTAGTCCAGCAAAGTGCGGTACTGGAGTCATCCTGAAATAAAAAAGGGCCCCGTTGAGGACCCCTGTGCGCACCGCTCGGATCGTGGGTAGCCGTCAGCTACCCCCGGCGATGCGCCAGGGTACCACGATAATAAGGAGGCTTGTAACTTTATTGCGCATGACTTGGTCGTTTGAGTTCGAAACTTGCGCGGAACATAGCGGGCAAAAACGGGAAGTCAAGGCTTGCCGGCAGGTTCATGCTTTCGGGAGGCTATGTCGGCCAGAGACAAAGAGCGACAACCAAAATCGCAGAGGCTGCCATGCACCCGTCATCCCGCAGCTTTTGTGCCAGATCCGGTGCAACTCGGATAAGGCGCCTTTTCGCCGGTAATGATAGGACAGAGCGTGATCGGTCCCATTTTCTTATAGAGGGCAGTCCATTTCTTCGGATCGATCAGAATTGGTGCTGGTGATGGGGACGCTCGCTGGGCCCATTGGATCGTATAGAGGTCCGCCTGCCCCTTGATGGCGACGATCAGCGCGGTTTCGCTCGTCTTTCCGCCAGTGCTGGGCGACACCCCGCAGGATATCACAGCCGCGAACGCATCGAAGCCACTGATCTTGTCTTCGCTGACAACCTGTGAGCTGAAGGACGAAGGACATGCTCGTTTGAAACCGTCAGCCACGCGATCAAGGAATAGCTTGGGTGTGACCTGCGGCTGAGAAGCAAGACCCTTGACACCGCTCACTGTGAACATCTGCGTCCAGTTATTAACGTTCTCACCCGAGGGCACGAGTTCGAGCACATAATGTGGCGGCTGGGCTTTCTCGAAACCAGGTACAAAGCCGTCGGGATAGCTGGTTCGCACCAACTGACTGAAAACCGGCATAATCAACGTAACGGATTTGCCTTTCAGAAGCCGCGCCATGGCAGCGTTAGGGTCTTCGGCGCAGGCTGCTCCCAGCAAGCTCCACATCGCGACCAGCAAACAGCCAACGAATTTCATGAGCAGCATTCCAGCCCCCCGACAAACAACCTAAAAGCGAGAACGCCCGTTTTCAATCATAACCGAACGTAAATTTCGAGTTGTGCCATATCCTCCTATAACGCAGCCTTCGCCTCCTCCGGCGTCATCCATTCGAACTCCGGCAACTGATGCCGGAACCATGTGAACTGTCGCTTCGCATAGTGACGCGTATCGGCCTGCCCTATCGCACAAGCCTCCTCGCGCGACATCTCGCCGCGTAGGTAATTGATCAATGCCGGCACGCCATGGGCTTTCATGGCCGGCAGCAACGGATCGAGACCGCGGGCGGCCAGCGCCTCGACTTCATCGAGCGCGCCCTCGTCCAGCATCCGCACGAAGCGGGCGTCGATGCGGGCGTACAACTCGTCGCGATCCGGCGCGAGGAACACAGCGGTGGTGCCATCCGGTGGCAGCAGCGGCGGTAGCGCATCATTGTGCCAGTCCGTTAGCGCGCGGCCGGTGGCTTCGATCACTTCCAGCGCACGGGCGATGCGGGTGCGGTCGCGCAGATTGAGTTTAGCGGCGGAGACGGGATCGCGTGTCGCGAGCTCCGCATGCAGCGCTTCCGGGCCAATACGTTCAAGGCGCGTGCGAACATCGTCGCGCACGGCATCAGGCACCGGCGGTACCGCGGAGAGACCGCGCGTCAGCGCCTTGAAATAGAGGCCGGAGCCGCCGATGAAGATCGGCAGCTTGCCCGCCGCCCTCACCTCATTCAGCACGTCGCGCGCCGCATCCACCCATGCGCCGGCGGAAAAATTCACCGCCGCATCCACGGTGCCATAGAGGCGGTGCGGGGCCTGCGCCTCCTCCTCCGGGGTCGGTCGGGCGGTGAGCACGGAGAGGTCGCGATAGACCTGCATGCTGTCGGTATTGATGACCACGCCGTCCTGCGCGCGCGCCACGGCCAGCGCCAGCGCCGACTTGCCGCTCGCGGTCGGCCCTGCGATAAGCAGCGCTCTGTTATCCGGCCTGGAACTCACGTCATGTCTCTCGTCGCCACCCTGATCTGCAATCCCTCGGGTCCCGCTCTCGATAGCACGGTACTCGACGGTCTGCGCGCGATCCTGCCGGGCGATACCGAAGTGCACTGGCTGGACGACGGCGTCGCCGCCGACATCCTGTTCGCTCCCGAGAACAACAGCACCACCGACCAGATCATCTTTGCCGACCGCCTGCGCGCCGCGCGGGGCGACATGCCGATCGATGTGGTGGTGCAGCCTGTGCTCGATCGGCGCAAGAAGCTTTTTCTCGCCGACATGGATTCCACCATGATCGGCCAGGAATGCATCGACGAACTCGCCGATTTCGCCGGCCTCAAGGCCCATGTGGCCGCGATCACCGAACGCGCCATGCGCGGCGAGATCGAATTCGAGCCGGCGCTGCGCGAGCGCGTGGCGCTGCTGAAAGACCTGCCCGTCACGGTGGTCGACGAGGTCCTGGCCGAGCGGATCACGCTGACGCCGGGCGGCCGCGCCCTGGTGCAGACCATGCGCGCCAATGGCGCCTATACCTGCCTCGTCTCCGGCGGTTTCACGCTGTTCACCGCCAAGGTGGCGGAGCTGGTCGGCTTTCAGGAGAACCGCGCCAACGAACTGCATGTGCAGGACGGCAAGCTCACCGGCACCGTCGCCGAGCCAATCCTCGGCAAGGCCGCCAAGCTCGCGGCATTGGTGGAGCTGCGCGAGAGTTTCGATCTCGACAATCTCGATACGCTGGCCGTCGGCGACGGCGCCAACGATCTGGCGATGATCCAGGATGCGGGGCTCGGTGTCGCCTATCACGCCAAGCCGGCCGTGGCTGCGGCAGCGCATGGACGGATCGATTTCGGCGATCTCAGCGCGCTGTTGTTTGCGCAGGGGTATAAGCGCGGCGAGTTTGTGAGTTGAACTTCAGTTAAGCGTCCTTGTCGTCGCCCGGCTTGACCGGGCGATCCAGTAAACACCGGCGTCAGCGATAGAACCTCAGCGCCAGTGTCTACTGGATCCCTGCTTTCGCAGGGATGACAGACGACGCGTGTCGGACCTTACTGCACGCTCAACGCAACGAAACGCAGCTCGCCTTCGCCGTTCGAGACCAGCAGCAGCACCGACTTCTTGCCATCTTTCTTCACGGCATCGATACGCTTCTTGACGTCTGCGGCATTGGTCACCGCTTCCTGCGCGACTTCGACGATGACGTCGCCGGCCGAGAGGCGCTTGTCGGCGGCATCCGAGCCGCTGTCCACGCCGGTGACGACCACGCCCTTCACGCTGTCCTTGATCTTGTACTTGGTGCGCAGCTCCTTGCTGAGCCCGG
The DNA here is from genome assembly GCA_030147505.1 of Tardiphaga sp. Taxonomy (GTDB): domain Bacteria; phylum Pseudomonadota; class Alphaproteobacteria; order Rhizobiales; family Xanthobacteraceae; genus Tardiphaga. The sequence continues at coordinate 95,324 of JASBVG010000068.1, read as the reverse complement.
TCAGATCAAGACCGAGCGCCTTCTGCGTCGCAGGCTTCTCGGCTTCCGGCGCCGCCTTCAGCGAAGCCTGCACCGGCTTGTCGTCCTCAAGGCGGCCGAGGGTCACCTTCCTGGTCTCCTCCTTGCCCTTGCGGATGATCAGCACGTCCACGGCCTTGCCGACCGCGGTGGCCGCGACGGCGCGCGAGAGATCCTTCGGCTCCTTGACGTCCTTGCCGTCAAATTTCACTACGACGTCGCCCGTCTCCAGGCCGGCCGGCTTGGCAGGGCCCTTGTCGTCGATCCCCGCGATCAGCGCACCGCGAGCGGGCTTGATGTTGAGGCTTTCGGCGATCTCGTCGGTGACCGGCTGAATGCGGACACCGAGCCAGCCACGGCGCACTTCCTTGTATTCACGGAGCTGATCAATCACGCCCGCCACCGTCTTCGATGGCACCGCAAAGCCGAGGCCAATGGAGCCGCCGGTGGGCGAGATGATCAGCGTGTTGACGCCCACGACTTCGCCATCGAGATTGAACAGCGGGCCACCCGAATTGCCGCGATTGATCGAGGCATCGGTCTGGATGTAGCTGTCATAGGGGCCGTTGTTGATATCGCGGTTACGCGCCGAGACGATGCCCGCGGTGACGCTGCCGCCCAGCGAGAACGGGTTGCCGATGGCGATCACCCATTCGCCGAGACGCAGCTTGTCGCTGTCGCCGAACTTCACAGCCGTCACCGGCTTCACCGGCGTGAATTTCAGCAGCGCAAGATCGGTCTTCTTGTCGACGCCGATGAGCTCCGCCTTGATCTTGGTGCCGTCGTTCTGGATCACCGTGATCTCGTCGGCACCGTCGATGACGTGATTGTTGGTGACCACGAGGCCCGACGCATCGATGATGAAGCCGGAACCAAGCGAATTGGTTTTGCGCGGCTGCACGCCGCCGCCCTTCTCGCCGCCACCGCGGCCGCCGCGGTTCTTGAAGAAGTCCTCGAAGAACTCCTCGAACGGGGAGCCCGGCGGCAATTGAGGCATCGCACCGCGATTGCCGCCCTCGCCGCTATTCTTCGCTTCCACCGTCGAGGTGGTGGAGATGTTGACAACCGAGTCGATCACCTTTTCGGCGACATCGGCAATTCCATCGGGACCGCGTGCAGACGCAGCTAGCGGCAGCGCGGAGACGCCGACCAGCGTGCCGACGGCAATCGCCGCCATCAACGGACGCAGGCCGTATTTGCGCACGCGGCGCGGTGACGTGTGATCGGAGGTCGCGATGGACATAGGGGTAACGTCTCCTGACGAGAGTCGGCGATTTGCATGCAGAGTGCGCCCGAACCACGCGGTTACGCAAGCCTCGGGGGAACCTGGGGCGGCGGTCTCGGTCACGCTATTTGAGCCGCAGATTGCGGCGGAATGCAGATAGGTCAGTTGCGATCACCTTGATCGCGCTGCGCTTTTGGGCACAGGACGCGGAGCTCGCCTAGCGCCTCACGAACCAGATCAGGATCAGGCCGCCCACGGCGGAGATGATGCCGGCCAGCCGCAGCACGCTGTCGGGCGAGGCCAGCGCGCTCTTCATGGCGCGCCGCATCCAACCGGGAAAACCGAGAAACAGAATGCCCTCAAACACAAGCAGTATCCCCAAACCGATGAGGAAGTCGGTCAACGCTATGGACCCCACCGGTATCAACTCCCAACTTTCGCACCCTGACGTTTCTTGGCGCAGTCTTCTGAAAAGCAAATGAGGCGCACCGTGTGACGATGCGCCTCATCCTTAGATCAGACTTGCCGCGAACGCAAAACGGACATGCCGTTTGCGCGCCGCCGCCTGTCGTTATGGTTTTGCCGCGGCGGGCTTACCGGTCGGATTGGCGAAGAAGCGGAAGAACTCCGAATCCGGTCGCAGCAGGTAGCGGGTATCGTTCTGCTTCAACCCGTTCTCATAGGCCGTCATCGAGCGGTAGAACGCGAAGAAGTCGGCGTCCTTGCCATAGGCATCCGCGAACAGACGGTTGCGCTCGCCGTCGCCGTCACCACGGACCTGTTCGGCCTGCGAGTTGGCATCCGCGATGATGACCGTCGCCTCGCGATCAGCCTTCGAGCGGATTTCCTGTGCCTTCTGGCCGCCCTGCGCGCGGAACTCGGCAGCTTCACGCTGACGTTCGGTCTGCATGCGCTGGTACACCGCCTGGCTGTTGGCCTCCGGCAGATCGGCACGGCGAATGCGGACGTCGATAACCTGGATGCCGTAACCATCGGCCTCGCGGTCGAGCTGGTCGCGGATCTTGTTCATCAGGCCTTCGCGGTCGTCACGAACGATCTGGATGAAGTTCACCTCGCCGAGCACGCGGCGCATGGCCGCGTTCAGCAGCGTGGTGAGCTGGATGTTGGCGGCCTGGATGGTGCCGATGCTCTGATAGAAGCGCAGCGCGTTCTTGATGCGATAGCGCGCGAAGGCATCCACGACCAGACGACGCTGGTCGTTGGCGATGACTTCCTGCGCGGGATTCTCGAGATCGAGAATGCGCTTGTCGATGGTGATCACGCTATCGACGAACGGCCACTTGAAGTTCAGACCGGGCTCGGTGACCACACGCACGGGTTCACCGAGGCGAACCACGAGCGCCTGTTCGGTCTGCCGCACGGTGTAGAGCGAGCCGAAGCCGAGAATGACCAGCACCAAGATGACAATCAGCGCGACGATACCTGAGATACCGGATTTCATCGGTTGCCCCCACTCTGCTGAGGCTGACCAGATGTCGCCGGTGGCTGACGTCGCGGCGTCAGTTCGTTCAAGGGAAGATAAGGTACGACGCCCTGCGAGCCTGCGCCCGAACCGGGATCGCTGATCAGCTTCTCGGCGCCATGGAGGATCTTTTCCATGGTTTCGAGATAGAGACGCTGACGGGTCACGTCCGGCGCCTTCTTGTATTCTTCATAGACCTTCAGGAAGCGCGCGCTCTGACCCTTGGCTTCGGCGATCGCCTGTTCGCGATAACCTTCCGCGACCTGCAGGATCTGAGCGGCGCGGCCGCGGGCATCGGGGACGATGCGGTTGGTATAGGTCTGCGCCTCGTTCTGCAGACGCTGGGCGTCGGCCTGCGCTGCCTGCACGTCGCGGAACGCGTCGATGACCTGCGCCGGCGGATCGACCTTCTGCAACTGCACCTGCTGGATCAGCACGCCGGCGCCATAGCCGTCGAGCGTCTTCTGCATCAGCTCCTGCACCTGCGTTTCAGTGGTGGTGCGTGCGCCGGTGAGGATCGGCTGGATGTTGGCGCGGCCGACGACTTCACGCATCACGCTCTCGGCGACGGCCTTCACGGTGCCTTCCGGATTCTGGATGTTGAACAGGAAGTTGCCCACGCCATCCGGCTTGATGCGCCAGAGCACGGTGAAATCCACATCGACGATGTTCTCGTCGCCGGTGAGCATCAGGCTCTCTTCCGGCACGTCGCGCATGGTGCGACCACGGCGACTGGTGTCTTCGAGGATCGACATGCCGACCGACAGCGTCGACACGCGCAGCGCCTTCGGCAGCAGCACGGTCTCGATCGGATAAGGCAGATGGTAGTTCAGACCGGGCTGAACCGTGCGGACATGCTTGCCGAAGCGCAGCACGACGCCGAGTTCTTCAGACTGCACGCGGAAGAAGCCGGACAGGCCCCAGATCGCCGCGGCAACGACCAGCACCAGGAAGATGCCCATGCCGCTGATGAAACCGCCGGGCAGCATCGACTGCAGACGGTCCTGCCCCTTGCGCAGAAGATCCTCAAGATCAGGCGGCCTCGGTCCGGACGACTGCGGACCCGATCCCCAGGGTCCTTTCGGGCCGGGCCCCCATGGGCCACCGCCTTGATTCTTCCACGGCATTCAAACTCTCCTCTGCGCGGCCGGGCATACCGGTCTCGCCACGTCTGCATGGCTTTATAGGGGACCGCCCCGGCTCTTACAACGCGGGGCGCCTGGCCGTTTCAGCTAAGCGTAACGCCATGTTTTTCAATGTTAACGGACGAAAAACGAGGCTAGTTCGGGGCCCGCCGGCAATATGTCACATAGGAGAAATCGACGCTGTCCTCGCCCGCCGCGGGATGCCTGACGCGGGCAGTCTCTTCCCATACAGTGAGATCGACGGGCGGCAGCATCGTATCTCCGGCCGGGCGCGCATGCACCTCGGTGACCTCGAGGCGATCCGCGCGGGGCATCCATTGCGCGTAAATCTCCGCGCCGCCGATCACGGCGATCTCGCTCGCCGAGCGCCGCAACGCGTCGCCCGTGGCGACGGCGTAGGCTTCGGCGAGCGACGTCGCGACAACGGCGCCGGCCGCCGTGTAGTCGGTATTGCGGGTGATCACGATATTGGTGCGGCCGGGCAATGGCCGGCGCGGGAATGACTCGAAGGTCTTGCGGCCCATCACGATGGGCTTGCCCATGGTCAGCGCCTTGAAGCGCTGCATGTCGGATTTCAGCCGCCACGGGATGCTGTTGTCATTGCCGATCACGCCGTTCTCGGCGACGGCATAGACAAGGACAATCTCGGGCTTGACCTTCGTGGTCAAACCGCAACCTCGGCCTTGATATGCGGATGCGGGTCGTAGCCTTCCAGCGTGAAGTCCTCATAGCGGAAGGCGAAGATGTCCTTCACATCCGGATTGATCTTCATCACAGGCAGCTTGCGCGTTTCACGCGTGAGCTGCAGGCGCGCCTGTTCCAGATGATTGGAGTAGAGATGCGCATCGCCGAGCGTGTGCACGAAGTCGCCAGATTTGAGACCTGTCACCTGTGCGATCATCATCGTCAGCAGGGAGTAGGATGCGATGTTGAACGGCACACCGAGAAATACGTCCGCGGAGCGCTGATAAAGCTGGCACGACAGCTTGCCATTGGCGACATAGAACTGAAATAGGCAGTGGCATGGCGGCAGCGCCATCTTCTCGATCTCGGCCGGATTCCATGCGGAGACGATCAGGCGACGCGAATCCGGATTGCGCCGGATCATATCGACCACATTCGCGATCTGATCGATGCTGCGGCCATCCGGCGCCGGCCATGAACGCCACTGCGAACCATAGACCGGACCGAGATCGCCATTGGCGTCGGCCCATTCGTCCCAGATCGAGACGCCGTGGTCCTTGAGATACTTGATGTTGGTGTCGCCCGCGAGGAACCAGAGCAGCTCGTGGATGATCGCCTTGAGCGACAGCTTCTTCGTGGTCAGCACCGGAAAGCCGTCGCTGAGCTTGAAGCGCATCTGGTGGCCGAACACGGACAGCGTGCCGGTGCCGGTGCGGTCATGTTTCTCCACACCGTCGCTGAGGATGCGTTCGAGCAGGTCGTGATACTGGTTCATGGTCGATCTTGCGGGCTGTGAGGCGGCGAACTTATCGCCCCGGCCGGACTCGGGACACGCCGATTCCCTGATTATACCCGGAAATCTGTGATCCTTCCCCGCAAACGACAAGGGCCGGATCCACGAAGGATCCGGCCCTGAATCAGACCGTTAGGCGGTTCCCGCTTACTGGGCGGGCTTCAGCACCGCCGACCACTTGGCGACTTCGCTCTTCACCAACGCGCCAAGGGCGGCCTGGGTGCGGGCTTCCGGCTTCGGAATGTCCGAGCCGAGGTCGAGCAGACGCTTCTTGACGTTCTCGTCGTCCAGCGCCTTGGCGGCAGCAGCGTTCAACTTGGCGGTGATCGCGGCGGGCGTGCCCTTCGGCGCGAAGATCGCGTTCCAGGCCGAGGCCTGATACTTCGGCAGACCGGCTTCGGTGGTGGTCGGCAGGTCCGGCAGCGACGGGTTGCGCTCGGGAGTCGCGACCGCATAGGCCTTGATGGTGCCGCCCTTGATCTGCGGCACGGCGTTGACGATCTGGTCGCACATGTAATCAACCTGGCCACCGACCAGCGCGTTCATTGCCGGGCCGGTGCCGTTGAACGGCACGCCGATCGGCTTGATGTCGAGCACCGACGAGAGCAGTTCGCACGACGAGTACGACACCGAGCCGACGCCGGCATGGGCCATGTTCAGCTTCTCGTTATTCGCCTTCACATAGGTGACGAATTCCTTGAGGTCCTTCGGCGCAAAGTCCTTCTTGGCGAGGATGAGGATCGGCGTGCCGGCAAGCAGCGCGACCGGCTCGAAATCTTTCTCGGGATGATAAGCGAGCTTCGGATACAGCGGCACCGAGGCGGCATGGGTGCCCATGTGGCCGGTGATGATGGTATAGCCGTCATTGGTTGCGCGCGCGGCGCGGGTCGCGCCGGTCGTGCCGCCGGCACCAACGACGTTCTCGATGATGATCTGCTGGCCGAGGGTCTTCGACATCTCGGACGCAACGATGCGCGCGATGACGTCGGTCGGGCCGCCTGCCGCGAATGGCACGATCATGGTGATGGCGCGGGTCGGATAGTCCTGCGCCTGCGCCTTCGTCGAAACGACCGCGAGACCGGCAAGCGTCGCCAGACCACCGATAGCAAGCATGCGGTTAAATGATTTCATGTTTGTGCCTCCCAGAGCGAAATATCCGCCGATACGACGTATTGCGCGGGACTGAATACAAGCAACGGCCCGAAGTCCACTCGACTTCGGGCCGCGGCGGAGTGACGCAGTAATTTAATAGAGCGTGCTAGCTCTCGGACTCGACGAAGACTTCGTCGCGCTTTCTTCGCAGTGCGGGAAGCACGGCAAGGATGAGCAGGAAGGCCGAGATCGCCATCAGCGTGGCCGACAGCGGACGGGTGAAGAACACCGTCGCATCGCCACGCGAGATGAGCAGTGCACGACGCAGGTTCTCTTCCATCAGCGGGCCGAGCACCATGCCGAGCAGCAGCGGGGCCGGCTCGAAGTCGTGCTTGATCAACCAGTAGCCGATCAGGCCGAACACGCCTGCAAGGATGACGTCCATCGGTGCGTTGTTCACCGAGTAGATACCGATACTGCAGAACACCACGATCGACGGGAACATCAGGCGATACGGCACGCGAAGGAGCCGTACCCACAGACCGACCATCGGCAGGTTGATGACGAGGAGCATCAGATTGCCGACCCACATGGAGGCGATCATGCCCCAGACGAGATCGGGCTGCTTCTGCATCACCTGTGGACCCGGAACGATGCCGTGAATGGTCATCGCGCCGACCATCAACGCCATCACCGCATTCGGCGGAATGCCGAGGGTGAGCAGCGGGATGAACGAGGTTTGCGCTGCAGCGTTGTTGGCGCTTTCCGGCGCCGCCACGCCTTCGATCGCACCGCGACCGAACTTCTTCGGGTTCTTCGACAGCTTCTTCTCGAGCGTATAGGCCGCGAAGGACGCGATGACCGCACCGCCGCCCGGCAGAATGCCGAGGATCGAGCCGAGCACCGTGCCGCGCAGGATCGGCGGCGTCGATGCCTTCAGATCCTCCTTGGTCGGCATCAAGCCGGTGACCTTGGACTGCACCAGCTGACGATCCTCTTCGCTGCCGGCGTCGAGGTTGCGGATGATTTCAGCGAAACCGAACAGACCCATCGCAACGGTGGCGAAGCCGAGGCCGTCAGCGAGTTCAGGAATGTTGAATGACATACGCGACGCGCCGGTTTCGATGTCCGAGCCCACCATCGAGAGCAGCAGGCCGAACACGATCATCGCGATCGCCTTCAGCACCGAGCCTTTGGCGAGCACGACCGCGAAGATCAGGCCGAGCACCATCAGCGAGAAGTATTCCGCCGGACCAAAAGCCAGCGCGAGCTTGGTCAGCGGCGCACCAAGGATCGCGATCAGCACGGTGGCGACGCAGCCGGCGAAGAACGAGCCGATGGCCGCAATGGCGAGCGCCGGGCCGGCGCGGCCCTGCTTGGCCATCTGGAAGCCGTCGAGCGCGGTGACCACCGAGCCGGCTTCACCAGGAATGTTGACCAGGATCGACGTGGTCGAACCACCATATTGTGCGCCGTAATAAATGCCGGCGAGCATGATCAGCGCGCCGACGGGCGGCAGACCGAAGGTGATTGGCAGCAGCATCGCCACAGTGGCGATGGTGCCAATACCTGGCAGAACGCCGACCAGCGTACCAACCAGCGCACCGATCAGACACAGCAGGATGTTCATCGGCAGAGGGATGCTCATCCCGCCAAGGAACGAAGGTGTCCACTGTACGAACTGGAAGACGGTCGCGAAGCCGAGACCGAGATTGGAAAAAAGATCGCCCATAACGCCCTCGTCCTCAGCGCATCAGGAAAGTCGGCCACATCTGCAGCGGCAGACCCAGCGCATACGGGAATAGCAAGGCGCAGAACGTCGTCAGACAGGCGCCGACAATGGCCGTTTCGACCCAGCGCGTCTCGGTCGAACCGAGCGCCGCGATGAGGAAGCTCGACATCGCCGAGAAGACCATGCCCATCGGACGAATGCAGAGAGCGAAGGACAGGATCGCCAGCATGACGAAGAATGGGCCGCGCCAGTGAAACTGCTGAAGTGCTGGCCCCTCAGTGAAGATGCCGACCACCGTCACCGCGGCACCGAGAGCGAGCAGCAGAATGCCGAACATCCGTGGCGCGGTACCTGCGCCGAACGAGAAGCCATGCATGCCTTGCAGATCACTCGATGCCCACAACGCAAATGCAGCAATCGCCATCAGGGCGATGCCGCCGATAAAATCCTGCGGGCCTTTGACCCAGCTAGGTAAAATTGATTTCTCCGGCGCGTGGCTCGGCGCATCACTCATTGGTACGTCCCTCTAGTCACGAGCTTATAGCCCAGGTCTTGTCGTCGAAGCGTCTGACAGCTCAAGTCAGTCGGAGCCGCCCAACGGCCCCGGTGGCAAGCTTGCTAGCCACTTTCGTCAGAGAATGCCAGCGAAACCAAGTAATCCGCCGCCAACTAACAACCAGAGCGGGTTGAGGCGCGTTGCAAAGGCCAGAACGGCTGCAACCGCAGTGACGGAATACGCTGTTATGGAAGTGTCGGCGGACATCATCACGACGAGACCACTCGCGCTCATTAGACCAATGGATAATGGGACAAGTGCCGCCTGCACAATTCCTGGCCACGTCGCATGGGTCGAACGTACAAGAAAACCGCTGACATAATAGGCGACGACAGCTGTCGGACCGCACATCGACAAGGTGGCAACCAAGGCGCCGAGAATACCGGCGACCTGATAGCCAATCAGCGTAACGATCAGGACATTGGGGCCTGGCGAGAGCTGGGAGATAGCAAAGATGTCGGCGAATTGCTTGTCCGTGAGCCAGTGATTGACGTCTACCGCAATGCGGTGAATCTCCGGAATTGCCGAATTGGCACCGCCGACAGCAAACAGCGACATCAGCCCGAAGGTCCAGGCGACAGTCCAGAGCGTGCCGGCACCAATCTGGTTCACGCCCTGCTCCTGCGCCGCATCATTATGGTGAGCAGAATGCTGACCGGGACCGAAATCAGCAGCACCGTTGGCAGCGGCCAGCGCATCAGGCCCACCGCAACAAACACGACCAGCATCATCAGCAGGCTGAACGGTTCTCGTTTTTTGAGAAGTGGCAACATCATTCTTGCGATCACCGCAAACAGCAGCCCGACCGCAACACAGGAAACTCCGGCCAGTGTGCGGCGCAGCGATTCCAGATCGCCATAGCGCGCATAAAGAACAGCGAGAATGGTCACGATCACCACCGGCGGACCGAGCAGCCCGGCGAAAGCGGCGACGGCGCCGGGAATGCCGCGGATACGGGCACCGAACACGACCGACAGATTGACGATGTTCGGCCCCGGCAGGAAATGGCAGAGCGCAAAGGTCTCGTTGAACTCCTCCGCCGTCATCCAGCGATGTTGTTCGACAATGGCCCGGCGGGCCCAGACGAGCACGCCACCGAATCCGGCCAGCGACATCTTCGCAAAAGCGATAAACAGCGTCCCCAATCCGACAGGCGCGCGGGTTGTATTTCCGGAGCTTTCAGCCATGAGTGGGGGCAACGTGGCGGGCATAGTCCCGATTTAGGCCGATGATGGGGCCGCGCCAAACAATTTTTACATGGTTTTTGCGCCGATATCGGCTCCGGAGGCGTCCAGTCTGTTTCGCGACACATCACACTTATATATAGAGTGCATCCGTCCGCCCGGGGGCTGCCAACCTTCAAGGCTGCTGACCGCGGGTGCACGCCGGCGTATGAAGTGGAAAGATGGCGCGAGTCGGCTTCCCGACATCGCCACAATTGCCGACACATTCTCTATCGAACGAAAGCGACGGGGCCGAACGATGCCGACCGATCATATTCGCTACGACGTACTGGCCCGGGACGCCCTCCGCGGCGTGCTACGCAAGGTGCTGATCGATGCCGCCGAACATGGCTTGCCGGGCGAACACCACTTCTTCATCACCTTCGTGTCCAAGGCGGACGGCGTGAAGCTGTCGCCGCGCCTGCTGGCGCAATATCCGGAAGAGATGACCGTGATCCTGCAACATCAGTTCTGGGATCTCACGGTCACCGAGGACCGCTTCGAAGTAGGCCTGTCTTTCAACGGAATCCCCGAGCGCCTGGTCGTGCCGTTTGCAGCGATCAAGAGTTTTTACGATCCGTCAGTGCAATTCGGCCTGAGCTTCGAGACCGAAGCTGCCGCCGCCGAGGCGCCGGCTGCGAGCACGCCCGCGGCGGCGACGCCGGCTCAGGCGCTCCCCTCCCCGCCCGCATCACATGACGCCCCGACCGAAAGCGAAGTGCCGAAAACCGGCGAAGGCGCAGAAGTCGTCCGTTTAGACCGCTTCCGAAAAAAATAAACGCGAGAGCGTGTAGAGTGATCGGGCCGCAGCGATGCGGCCCTTTTCGTTTTGCGCCGCGTCCTTCGGCGCTGCAATGCAGGAAGCCCATCATGGCCAAATCGTCGAAGAAGACATCAGCCGCATCCACCCGCACCGAGACCGACAGCTTCGGCCCGATCGCTGTCGCTGCCGACCGCTATTGGGGCGCGCAGACGGAACGCTCGCGGCAAAATTTCCGCATCGGCCATGACCGCATGCCGATGCCGCTGGTGCATGCGCTCGGCATCGTCAAGCTCGCCGCCGCGGAGACCAATCGTGAGCTCGGGGTGCTGCCGCCAAAGCTCGCCAAGGCGATCGTGCAGGCCGCCGGCGAAGTCATCGACGGCAAGCTCGACGATCACTTCCCACTCGTCGTCTGGCAGACCGGCTCAGGTACGCAGACCAATATGAACCTCAACGAGGTGATCGCCAATCGCGCCAACGAACTGCTTGGAGGCGAACGCGGCACCAAGAAGCCGGTGCACCCCAACGACCATGTCAACATGAGTCAGTCCTCGAACGACTCGTTTCCGACGGCGATGCATATCGCTGCGACTCAGGGCATTACGCACGATCTCATCCCCGCTTTGAGCCAACTACTTGTTGCGCTGCGCAAGAAGGAAAAGGCGTTCGCCAAGATCGTGAAGATCGGCCGCACGCATACACAGGACGCGACGCCGCTCACACTGGGCCAGGAATTCTCCGGCTACGCATCGCAAGTCGAGAGCGGCATCGCGCGGCTGCGTACTGCAGTGAAGGACCTGCATCCGCTAGCACAGGGGGGCACGGCGGTCGGCACCGGCCTGAATTCAAAGCCTGGTTTCGCCAAACTGTTTGCGAAGAATGTGCAGAAGATCACAAAGCTGCCGTTCACGAGCGCAGCGAATAAATTCGAAGCGCTGGCCTCTAACGACGCCTATGTGTTTGCACACGGTGCGATAAATTCTGTCGCAACAGGACTATTCAAGATTGCAAACGATATTCGTTTGCTCGGCTCCGGCCCACGCTCGGGACTTGGCGAACTCATCCTTCCGGAGAACGAGCCCGGCTCGTCGATCATGCCCGGCAAGGTGAATCCGACACAATGTGAAGCAATGACAATGGTATGCTGTCAGGTATTCGGGAACCATACGGCCATCACGGTGGCCGGCAGCCAAGGGCATTTCGAGCTGAACGTCTACAAGCCGGTGATGGCGCATTGTATGATGCAGTCCATCCAATTAATCGCGGACGTTGCGCGATCCTTCACTGAGCACTGCATCGATGGCATCCGCGCCGACGAGAAACGTATCCATGAATTGACGGAACGCTCGCTGATGCTTGTCACTGCGCTGGCGCCCAAGATCGGCTACGACAACGCAGCGAAGGTTGCGAAGACTGCGCATGCAAACGGAACTACTCTCAAGGAAGAAGCGTTGCGCTTGGGTCTTGTCGACGCAAAGGAGTTCGATCGTCTCGTGCAGCCGGTCAAAATGATACAACCGGGGTGAGTACTTACTGCGGAGTCAATTTTTTTACTCACAGCTTGTTGAGAATATCCCAAAAGCGAAATAGTTATAATTCATACCGCTGAATTGGTTAGAATGATCGACTATCATTTCTAACCGTTGCTGCCATACTGCGAAGCCGACTTGAGACAAGAACTTGATGAGTCAACTCCATTCGAGCTGCCTCAGCATGAACGACCTCAGCAGGCCGGCTTCGAAGGTTCGGCGCCGTTGTTAACTAGGACTAAGTTAGATTGTAGCTTTTGCCTTTTTGAGAATACGGAGTGTATTTTTTGGATGAACGACGAAACGCACCTCGCCCCCGCCTCGTATCAATACCTGACGGCAGAGTTTGTGTTTCGCGCTTCATCATTTCTTTGAACGACAGGAGCGATCATGGGTGACCTGATCAATCTCAATCGCTTCAGAAAGCGCGCAGCGCGCGACGAAGCTTCCCGACAAGCGGACATCAATCGTGCGCGTTCCGGGCGCACAAAATCCGAACGTATTATACAGGAGCAGCGCACTGCCCGTGCGAACACCATGCTTGACCAGCACAAAATCGATGGCGAGAGCGCATCATGAAGTCGCCCGTAGTTAAGAGATCGATCGTCGTTGCTGGACACAAAACCAGCGTGAGCCTCGAAGAGGCGTTCTGGAACGGCATGAAGGAGATTTCCAATCTCCGCGACATGACGCTTTCCGAACTTGTGGGAGAGATCGACACCAATCGTCAGCAGGGCAACCTGTCATCGGCGATTCGGCTATTCGTGCTCGATTACTTCCGTACCCGCGCGGCACCGCCGCAGCGTGGTCTCGAGAGCAACACGAACCTGTCCGCCTGATCGATCGGGCAGCGGCTCATTCGCCGCTTTCGATAAACATGTGTTTCGGAAGCCGTTGACGGCTCCCGAAACGATGATTGATCGACGACAGCACGCAGCAGTCGATCCGTTGAGAACGGACCAGGCATCGTGCACCATTCCTGACATCGTTAGAAGGTCGGCCGAGCGGACGGCATAGCTGCAGGCGGCGTGAGCAAGAGTGGTGGCGCCGGTCGCTGCTTAGGCTGCGCGCGCATGGAGCCCGGTGCCGGACGAATCTCGATCGGCGCCGGCAGCGGTGCAACCTGCTGGCTGACCACGGGCGGCACTACAGGCGGCGGCGCGATTACCGGGCGCGGCGTAGCGGCTCTGGGCGGCGCCCTACGCGGCAACGGAACATCCGGCAATGCCGGCGCCGACGATATTGGCACATCACCTGCCGCAGGTGCCTCCACTGTTGGCGTGGTACGCGGCGGCGGAAGCGCGGCCGGCACTGGCGCGGGCGGCTGTGATGCTCCACGTTCCAAGAGATCGAGCCGCCGCGTTTCGCGATCGATGGCGCGCACCGCGAGCCATGACGAGAGCGAAGCGACATCGATAGTCCGATCCAGCCTGTCAGGCGGTCCCATCAGGAACAGCTGGACTTCCGGCCGCGCATTCGAACTCGCGTTTGCGGCGCCGAGCAGGCTGGCGCGAATGTCGATCTGATCGGCGACAATATCGTAACCGCCCGAGACGATGGCGCGTGCGCCTTCGGCATCCAGCGTGGTGGTGCCGACGCGCAGTCGGCTGTCCTTGACGCTGAACGGGATCTGCGCGGAGGCCGTCGCAAACTCGCCTCGCCCCAGCGCCTGCTGCACGATCTGCTTGAGCTTGGCATCATTGATCGCCTGCCCGCTATCGCTGGCGCCGATCGCGACGTCGAACACGCGCGGATCGAGCCCGGCGATGCGCAGTCCATCGATGGTGACGAGACCGTCGCCCGACAGCGCGCCTTCCAGCGCCGAGGCGCTGCGTCCCTGCGATGCGATGCTCATCTTCAGCGAGGTCTTGCCGGCGGGCATCGCGAGACCGCGATAGCGCAGCGCACTGCCTTCCACGCCGGTCACCTCGATGCGTGCCCTGAGCGCATAGCCCGTCGCAGCTGCAGGCTTCAAATCGATATCGGCGACGAGATCACCGCCACCGAGTTTGCCTTTGATCGTATCGATGGTCAGCGCACGGCCGTCGCTTTTAATCGCTCCGTTCAATGGTTGGAGTTCGACGCCACCGGGCAGGCTTGCTCGCTGCGTCTGGAAGGCGAGCTGACCGCGCCAGCCTTGGGACATGCCGCCGCCAAGCGGGTCGGTGCCGTCATGCCCGCGCGCGCCGATCATCCAGCCGAATGCGGGAGCCAGATCGATGTTGTCCGCGCCGAGCCGGCCGTCGATGGACGTCTCGGATCCGAATGTCGCGGCAAGACGGCCGCGCAGCCTCGATCCCGCGATGGTGCTGTCGATATCCTCGAGATTGAGCTTGTCGCCATTGAGCGCAACGCGAGAGGACAGACTCACCTTCGCAAAAGGATCGGCACTCTTGAGGCCGAGCAGCGGCGCCGCATTGGCACTGCGTACCGTCAGTGTCAGCGCCGCTTTCGGCGTCGACGCGAAGGGTTCGACACTTCCTTGCACATCCGCATCGAGATCGTCGCCCGAGAGTTTCGCCTTCGCGCGCATCGGCGCACGCCATGCACCGGTGGCATTGGCTTCAAGGATCAGCGGCGTATCGCTCACCGCGAATACCTTGTTCAGCCCGAGCAGCGCGATCAATGCGCCACCCTGCCCCGTCAGTCTGGAATCGAGCGATAGCTCGCTGCGCGACAGCGCATCGCTATCGAACCCGCGCATGGCAACCAGTGTGGGCGCAGCCGTAATCCTCAGCGCTCCCTTGATCTGCGGCGCATCGATATCGAGCGAAATCCGCGCATCGGCACGATCGGACGACGCCTGCGGTCGGGTGACATCGAGCACGAGCTTCAGCTTAGCAGCCCCGGGCGCAGCGGGCAGTTCATCGAGGCGTGTCGCTGCAGCCGGCGCAAAGGACGCGATCGTCTTGCTGATGTATGCAAGCGACGGTGCGCGCGCATACAGCGCCAATTTTCCGGTGGCCTCGACGCGGTCGAATGCACCGCTGCCATCAAGCATCAGGCCCGCGGCTTCTCCAACCTTGAAGTGATCGAGAATGATCGTCTTCGGGCTGTAAGCGAGCTGCACCGCAAACGGACGCATTTCCTGACCTGCGGAGATCGCGCGTCCGATATCGAGCGACAGCTGCCCTGCTTCGGGCCATTCCGCCTGCGGCCCGCCGAGCGAGCGAACCAGCGCCATCGTCGCATCGAGGTCGAGACGATCAGCGCGCAGGTCGGCAGCGATCCGCGATCCTCCCGATGACGATGGATAGTTGAGCGCGATGCGCCCTTCCAGCGTCCCACCATCGATCTCCGCTTTCAAGCTTGCAAGCGAAAGACGATCCGCATGCGAGGTGAAATTGCCGCGAATGCGCAGGGGCTTCTGATCACCCAGCCGTGCGTCACTGCGCCCCTTGAGCCAACTGGCAAGGACATCAGGATTGGCGGATTCAATATTGATCGCGCCGGCGAAGCCTTTGGCGTCAGGTTCAGCTGCACCACTCGCAACGACGCGCGTCGCGCCCGGTGCACGGAATTCAAGCCGCTCGACCACCCAGGACGTCTTGTCGCCGTGCAGATCGGCTCCGATGTTTTGCACCGGCCGCCCGCCAAGCATGATCTGCTCGGCGCCGATTTCGATCTGCGTCCGTAGCGCTGGCTGCGGAATAATGGCCGCCAGCCGGCGCAGCGCAGCGATCGGGGTGGCGCTGTCGCTACCATCCTGCTTGGCGAGCAACCGATCTGCATCGAGCTGCTTCGCCGACAAGACTGCGTGCAGCAGAGGCGACGCGCCGAAGCGAAGGTCGGCAACGCCTGTCAGTTTCAGACCTCCGTCGTCGGTGCCGTAACTCACATCGAGGGTTTCGAACTGTGCCTGGGACGGATCGGCCCTCACCTTGCTGACGATACGCCACGGCGCATTCGACAAATTGTTGTCGGCCCTGCTCGACGCATTGGCGATGGTCATCGTACCGTCGAAGCCGGGCGTACGATTGTCGAAGCTCAGAATGCCGTCGAGATCGATACCGGGCGATTTCTCGCTGGCGTCCACGACGAGGCGCAGACGTGTGCCGCTGCCATCGCCGGTCTGGCCCGACGAGATGCGGAACGGATAACGCGTGCCGGCACGGGTAAAGTTGCCGTCGCCGCGCATGGCGCCCGCCGCCAGCGAGCGGACATCGCCGCTGAAGACGATATCGCTGAGTTCGAGCGTCGAGCGGCTCGCGGCATCATGCAGATTCAAGCGGCCAGTGACGTTCAACCGGTCGATCGCGAGGGCGCCGAGATTGAAAGGGCCGGTCGATACTGGCAGATCGAGGCGACCTTGAGCATTGAGACCGAGATCTACGACTGCGCCATCGACAGTCAATTCCGTGGCGCGCCATTCACCGCGCAGCAGAGAGCCGAGGCTGAATTCGACATCGAGTTTTTCAGCACGGAAGCGGCCGAGATCATTGGCGTCACCGATGGTGATGCCGTGCAACCGCAGCGATGGCGCGGGCAACAACCGCGCATCGAGCGCGCCGACCACCCGCACGGGCGCGCCGACGATACGTGTCGCTTCCGCTTCGAATTGCGGGCGGAACTGGCTCCAATCGATGAAGAACGGCCCGACGAGAGCAGCCACCAGCGCCAGGATGAATGCTATCGCGAGGCCGAGCAGCGTGGTCTGCACGGAATCTCCCCTTCAGCGGCCCCGCGGCATCCGCGTGCCGGCTCTACGATCCGGGACGCGCCGGAATTCGCCCTATCTATAAAAGGAACTGTGGCGAAGTCACAGCATAACCCGCAGACGCGATTGCACGGAAGCGTTGCGGCAAATCGACCGCCGTTCGCGCTCAGCCGCGCGAAGCCTGTTCCAGCGCATCGCGCGCAACCTGGGCACGATGCAGGCGACCAGCGACGACCCTGACCTTGCGGGGCGCCGCCATCCAGATCGCGGCGGTCGCGAGCATGCACACCGCAATGCCAAGCGCAAAGGCAAGCGTGTAGGTGCCATAGTGGTCGTGCAGCACGCCGGTCACCAGCGGTCCGGCCGCTCCACCTGCCAATCCGGCCAAGGTCAGCGTACCGAAAATGCTGCCGAAATGCTCGCCATGGAAGATTTCGAGCACCACCGCGCCCATGACGGAGGTTACCCCATAGCCGAGCAGGCCCTGCGAAATCACCATCACATAAACGAGCGTAGTGCTCGGCATATATTCGAGCGCGATTAGCGTCGCGAAACAGATGGCGAAGCCGACTCCGCTAACCGTCCAGATCCATTCGCGGCCGATGCGATCCGACAGGTAACCGAGAAAAATCTGCCCGGGTACGCCGAACAGGCTGACCATGGCGAGCGCCCAAGCCGCGACGGCCGGCGAGAAGCCGACATCGAGCAGATACTTGGTCTGGTGGACCTGGACCGCGTACCAGGCATACAGACCGCCAAACAATCCGAGCGCCAGCCACCAGAACCGCGCCGTGCGAATCGCACGTCCGAGTGTCCAGTCGATACTGGCCCAGGCGGGATCGACGATGTTGGACACAGGGTTGGCCGACGGATGCGGCGCGGCATCGCCGTCGGGCAGCAGCCCCATATCCTGCGGCCGCTTGCGTAGCAAAAGATTGATCGGCACCAGCACGATCAGAACGACGAGACCGACGGCGGTGCAGGCCGTACGCCAGCCGGTCTGCTCGATCGTGAACTGCACCCATGGCAGCACCGTCACCGAGCCGATGCCGACGCCGGCGAAGGCAAGGCCGATGGCCAGGCCGCGCTTGCGGCTGAACCAGTTCGGCAGAAACAGCGATTGCCCGGAATAGCCGAGGCAGATGCTTCCGGCGCCGACGAGAACACCGATGGTCATATAGAGATGCCAGGGCTGGGTCGTCAGCGGCGCGAGCAGAAGCCCCGCCCCCATCAACACGGTTCCGAGTTCCATCACCGCGCGCGGACCGCCGCGGTCCATCAGCCGCCCCATCAGCGGACTCATGATCGCGGAAACGAGAAAGCCGAAAGAGAAGGCCCCCGCGGTGACACCACGGTCCCAGCCGAATTCGGAGATGATCGGTGGAAAGAGCAAAGAAAACGACGTCCGGGCATTCACCCCGATCGCCATCGTCACGAAGGTGACGGCAACGATCACCCAGCCATAAAAGAACGGCAGCCGCATTGGCCGATGCCTTTTTCTTGGACGCCAAGACCGTTAGACGGCAAGGCGTCGAATTTCCAATGCCCGCAGCGGAGCTACAGACACAATTTTTACAGGCAAATTTACCTATCGCACCTTATAGGTGTTTAGAGACCATTCGTCCATGCGACGAAAGCAGCGTTTTGCGCACCGAATTGCGCAAAAGGCTGCGGTCGCCTTGCGTCAGGCCTGCGGCAGAATCTTGCCGGGGTTCAGGATGTTGTCCGGGTCCATCGCGCGCTTGATCGCCCGCATGGCATCGAGCGCTTCGGACCCCAATTCGTCCTTCATGTACTTCTGCTTGCCTTGGCCGATGCCATGCTCGCCGGTGCAGGTGCCACCCATGGCCTGGGCACGCTTGACCAGGCGATGCATGAATTCCTCGGCCCGCTCGACTTCGGCGGCATTGTTGCGGTCGCAGACCAGCGAGCAATGGAAATTGCCATCGCCGACATGGCCGACGATCGGTGACAGCAGATTGAAGCGCACGAGGTCTTCCTCGGTCTCACCGACGCAATCGGCGAGACGGGAGATCGGGACGCAGACGTCGGTAGCGGCAACGTCCGAACCGGGGCGCAGGGCCTTGGCCGACCAGTAGGCATCGTGACGGGCCTGCCAGAGCTTGGTGCGGTCCTCGGGCTTGGTGGTCCAGGCGAAATCGCCGCCGCCGCATTCGAGGGCGATGTCGCGGAAATTCCTCGACTGTTCGGCGACATCGGCCTCACTGCCGTGGAATTCGAGCAGCAGCAGCGGCGTCTCGGGCAGCGTCAGTTTCGAATAGGCATTGCTGGCGCGCACCTGCGCTTCATTGAGAAGTTCGATGCGGGCGACGGGAATGCCGGTCTGGATCGCGAGGATCACTGCCTGGCACGCACCGCGCACGCTCTCGAACGAGCACGACGCGGCGGCAATCGTCTCGGGAATGCCGCGCAGCTTGATGGTGAGCTCGCTGATGATGCCGAGCGTGCCTTCGGCGCCGATGAACAGATGCGTCAGGTCATAGCCGGCCGAGGACTTCTTGGCGCGCGTGCCCGTGGTGATGATCTCGCCATCGGCGCGCACGACTTTCAGTGCCAGCACGTTTTCGCGCATGGTGCCATAACGCACCGCATTGGTGCCGGAGGCGCGGGTCGAGGCCATGCCGCCGAGCGAGGCATCGGCGCCGGGGTCGATCGGGAAAAACAGGCCCTGGTCGCGCAGGTTCTCATTGAGCGCCTTGCGGGTGACGCCGGGCTGAATGACGCAATCGAGATCCTCGGGATGCACCGCGAGTATCTTGTTCATGTCGCGGAGATCGATGCAGATGCCGCCGGCGGGCGCGTTCACCTGCCCTTCGAGCGACGTCCCTGTCCCGAACGGGATCACCGGGACCTTGTTGGCGGCGCAGATGCGCACAACATCCTGGATGTCCGCCGTCTCCTGCGCGAACACGACGCCATCCGGCGGCTGGTTCGCCAGCCATGTCGTGGTGTGGCCGTGCTGTTCGCGGACTGCCTGCGAGGTCACGAGCTTGTTGCCGAAGCGCGCCGTCAGCGCCTCGAGTGCAGCCGCCAGAGCCTTGGGCTCGGGGCGCTTCAGATTCGATTCGATGTTACCCACGGTTGTCCCTTTCAACGGGGCGCGACCGTCGCAAAGCTTGTATAAGCGGTCAAGAGACGTGATGTGGAAATGGGATGGGAATGACCGAGATCAACGAATTGCTGCGCCGCCCGGCCGTGTTCAAGTCCTCGATCATGCAGATCGAGCCTCAATGGATCGACTATAACGGCCATCTCAACATGGCCTATTACAACGTGTTATTCGACCGGGCCGTGGACGAGCTCTGGCTGCAGATCGGGATGGGACCGGACTATTTGAAAGAGCGGAATAATTCGTCTTTCACCGCCGAATGCCATGTCCGCTATATCAGGGAAATTCACCTCGGCGATCCCGCGCAGGTCTCCATCCTTGTTGTCGCGGCCGACGAGAAACGGATCCATACCTACAAGGAATTGCGCCACGCCACCGAGGGTTGGTTGTCGGCGACATCCGAGAACATGACGCTGCATATGGACATGGCGGCACGGAAAGTGGCGGCATTCCCGCCGGACATCAACGCCAATGTCCAGGCGCTCGCGCAGGCCCATTCCAAGCTGGAACGGCCGGAGGGCATCGGGCGCAGCATCGCGATGCCGGTGAAAAAGATCTAGCCTGCAGCAGCTAAGAGATTGATTCAATTGAGATGACCCCGCGGAAAGGCCTCATCACGCCGACATATTGACAATAAAAACTATTTTTGTCATTATGATCTTATGGTGATCAAACTAACAGAAGCCGAATTGGCCGCACGCAAGGAGAAGATCCTGCAGGCCGCCCGCTGGTGCTTTCTCAATTTCGGATTTGCCAAGACGTCGCTCGACGACATCGCGAAGCGCGCTCGTATTTCGCGCACGCTGCTCTACAAAACCTACAAGGACAAAGAGGATATCTTCAGCGCGGTGTTCGCGCATTGGCTGGTTGCTACCCAGCCGGCTGCGCGTGCGGCTGCCGTATCCTCTGACAGCGCCTATGTGCGATTGATGAATGTCTGCCGCCTGATGGCCATTGAACCATGGCGCGAGATGGTCGGCGCGCCGATGGCGAGCGAATTCTACGACGCCTGCGAACGGCTCGATCCCGAGATCGCCGCGCAGCATCACGGCGTGGCTTGCGAATGCGTTGCTGCGATCCTGGGCGATAGAGCAGCGGCTGAAGTTTTTCTTCTCGCGCTCGATGGCCTTTTCGCTGACGAGCCCAGTGCAGAGCTGTTCGAACAGCGTGTCGCACTTCTCGCCGCGCGTTTCGCGCCCCCAGAAAAGATCAAACGAAAGTAGCCCCTGTGAGTAACGCGTGGACGACAAAGGACATCCCATCGCAAGCCGGGAAACGCATCATCGTGACCGGCGCCAATAGCGGCATCGGCTGGCATGCGGCGCTGGAGCTCGCCCGCGCCGGCGGAAACGTCACCATCGCATCGCGCAACATGACCAAAGCCGAGGATGCCGCGCGTCGTATCCGTGAAATCGTACGCAATGCCGATGTGCGCACGGGCCAGTTCGATCTCTCCGATCCGCAGTCCGTGGCTGCTTTCGCCGAGAGGGAGCTACGTGGTCATCCGATCGAGGCGAGGACCGCGCCGATCGCCGAGGACGCAGCAGCATCGCACGCACTGTTCTACGAACTCGAGCGCATCACATCCCTTCGCTACGAATTCTAGATTCACGAAAGACAGGGCAACGCCATGAGCGCCACCACATCCACATGCAACGATTTCGTCGGTTTCTTTCGCGCCTGGATCGCCAATCCGCGACGCGTGGCTGCCATCGCTCCATCCGGGCAAACCTTGGCGCGCCTGATCACCAGTGAAATCAAACCAGGCGATGGGCCGGTTATCGAACTGGGACCGGGCACAGGTGTCTTTACGAAGGCCATCCTTCAGCGCGGCGTAGCAGAAGTGGACATACTACTCATCGAATATGGCTCGGATTTCATGCGGCTGTTGCAGCAACGCTTTCCGAATGCACGCGTCCTATGGATGGATGCCGCGCAGCTCGCGCAATACAATCACTTCATGGCTCCCGCCGGCGCCGTGGTCAGCGGGCTTCCCCTGCTGTCGATGTCACCGCGCAAGGTGATGGCGATCCTGAACGGCGCGTTCCGCCATATGAAGGATGGCGGCACATTCTATCAGTTCACCTATGGCATGGGCTGCCCGATTCCACGGCCCATTCTTGACCGTCTGGGCCTAAAAGCAAGCCTCGTCGGCCGAACCGCGCTCAACGTCCCGCCAGCCTCGGTCTATCGCATCCGGCGCAGGCAACCGATTGCCTACGTGACCTGACGCAGCATCTCATTGCGAGAGGCTACCCGATCCGGCTTCACCGCCCCGATGGTGAATTCCGCGACGAAGCAATCCAGTTCCTGGCTTTCTGGATTGCTTCGTCGCAAGGGCCCTCGCCATGACGGCGATTATCCTGTCTGGACCCTGTCCTGATTAGCCAGGTCGGCAAGCGGCGACAGGATGTTTCGGTCGAACTCATCAATTGGCGCATTGCTGAGAACCCGCAGCGGCCAATCCGCATGTGTGAGCGCACCGCGCCCGAGCGAGACGATATCGGCCTCCCCGCGCTCGATCATGTCGGCGGCCGATTGCGGATCATGCAGCGAGCCATTGGCGATCACGGGACGGCCGGAATATCGCTTTGCAAAAGCCGCGAGACTTTCCCCTTCGGCAAAGGCCGGCTTCCACGCCTCGAATTCGGTGGTGTGGATATAGTCGACCGGCAACTGCCCGAGCACAGTGAAGATCGCCGCCGCCTCTTCCGCGCCACGCCACTTGTGAACGAAGTCATTGACCTTGCCCTGCGAAGCACGGACGCCAACGACGATGTCCGGACCGACGACCGCACGCACGGCTAGCACCACTTCCTGCGTTAAGCGCAGCCTGTTCTCGACCGTACCGCCGTAAAGATCATCGCGATGATTGATCCCCTCGCTCAGAAACTGATCGAGCAGATAGCCGTTCGCACCGTGGATCTCGACACCGTCGAAGCCGGCCTCGCGGGCGTAGAACGCCGCCCGCATAAAACCTTCCTTGGCATAGGTGATATCCGAAGCGGACATTGCCGAGGGCAGCGGATATTCGCCACTGCCGCGATAGAAGGCCATCTGCTGCCCCTTCGGGCGAACCGCTGACGGACCCACGGCGCCGCTGCGATGCGGATTGCCTTGGGACAGCGCGCCCGCATGCATTAGTTGGGCAATGATACGCCCGCCGCGTTCATGCACGGCATCGACGACGCTTCGCCATGCATCGCGTTGGAGCGCATCGGTGAGGCCAGGCTGAAACAGATAGCCTTGTGCAAAAGCCTTGTCGGTATAGATTCCCTCGGTGATCACAAGGCCGAAGCCGCCTGCGGCGAACGATGAATAGTAGTCCACCATGCGCCGGGGCGGACGACCATCGGACTCCGCGCTGACACGAGTCATCGGCGCAACGGCCAAGCGGTTCGGCAAGCTCAGCCTGCCGATGGTCAGCGGAGCAAACAGCTCGGGGAATGCGGACATCTCACTTCTCCCCGCTTGCGCTGATCGCAGCGATCGCCTCGATCTCGATCATGGCTGCGGGGTCGTAAAGCGCCTTGATTTCGGCGATGGTGTCGGCCGGATATGGCGCCGAGAAGAACTTGCGGCGCAGCGCCACGACTTCGGAGAAATGGCCCATATCGGTGACGAAGATCGTCACCTTGATGACGTCCTTCAGGCTCGAACCGCCGGCCTCCAGCGCCCTGCGAAGATTGGCGAAGGCCTGCTCGCCCTGCGCCCGGAAACCACCGCTGACGATCTTGCCGTCATCGCCGGCGCCAGCCTGGCCGGAGATGAAGAGCAGGTTGCCGAACTTGATCCCTTGCGACAGCAGGTAGGGCTCGTAATTGTCGGGATGGGTGACAACGCGTTCCAGCATCGGATATCTCCGTTCTGATGGATGAATAAGTTCATCTCATCGACAACGAAGACCTATTTCCTTGTATTAACCTCGACAAACTCCGAATTATCAGTCATTAGATGAATTCATTTCATCTGAGGCTTGATGCGCCGATTGCCGCCCCTGTCCGCTTTGCGCGCCTTCGAGGCAGCGGCGCGGCATGGCAGCTTCAAGCTGGCCGCCAGCGAGCTGGCGGTGACCCCGACGGCCGTCAGCCATCAGATCCGCTCGCTCGAAGACCACATCGGCTTGCCCGTGTTTGAACGGCAGGTGCGCAAGGTGGTCCTGACAGAAGCCGGCGCCGGACTCTATCCGGTGCTGCGCAACGGGTTCGACGCCTTCGAAACCGCGATCGAACGCCTTACTCCGAAGACGCGGCGCCCGCAGGTGACCATCTCGGCCACGACGGCCTTCACGGCCAAATGGCTGGTGCCACGGGTCTCAGGTTTCCAGACGCTTCATCCTGATATCGACCTCCAGCTTCATGCTTCCGACAATTCCGTCGATCTCACGGAGAACGGC
Source organism: Tardiphaga sp. (assembly GCA_030147505.1). Classification (GTDB taxonomy): domain Bacteria; phylum Pseudomonadota; class Alphaproteobacteria; order Rhizobiales; family Xanthobacteraceae; genus Tardiphaga. The sequence goes on along the minus strand of JASBVG010000068.1, from coordinate 70,898 downwards.
ATCGACCTTGCTATCCGTTATGGCCGCGGGCCGTATCCGGGACTCGAAGCGGACATCATGTTTGCGGATGATTTTGCGCCGGTGGTCAATCCGCGGCTTGGGATCGTGACGCAGCAGGATCTAACCAAAGCCCCACTCATTCATTTCCAGTGGCGGCGCATAGATCCGCTGAATCCCACGTGGGAGAGCTGGTTCGCTGCATCAGGCCTCCCATGGTCGGCCTCGCGCCCGCAGCTTCGTTTTTCAGACGAAAGCCATGCCATCCAGGCCGCCGTCGCCGGCCAGGGGATCGCGCTACTGAGTCTGGCTTTGCTGAGAGATGAACTCACTGCTGGTCAGCTGGTACAGCCATTCGGCCCGGCCGTTCCCGGCCACACTTATCATCTCGTAAGGCGAGCGGACCGCACGCCGCATGTGGCCATGCAAACGGTGATGGAGTGGCTGCGCGCAGAAGCAACGACGAAACGGATAATCGAGGGAGCTACGCGAGCTCCAAACGGAACAGGGCGAAGCGATCCAGCCTGATTACTGGATGCTCCACCCTGAGAGTCCTATCGACTATCGCCAATGCGTTAGAGACTGTTACCGCGACCGCGGACGAGGCCAACGACGGCCGAGATCAGGAACAGGACGACGGCGATAAAGAAGATCGCCTTGGCGATTTCGACCGAAGCGCCAGCGACGCCGCCGAAGCCGAGAACACCGGCGATCAGCGCGATAACGAGGAATGTAACGACCCAGCTCAGCATGACACGTACCTCAGTTACGGTTGTTCGATTGGTCTTTCACTGCGCGAGTTCTGACGTCGCGCTGGATGTCAAGACAAGCCGCGTGTCAAGTGAAAGTTCCGGGTGAAATACCGGCGATCATCACGGAAATGAGAGGGTTAACGTCGCTGTGTCCCGTGCGCAATGCTGTGCGCTTGCGCTGCTTCGCGTCCGGGACACGAAAGATCAAGGCCTAGTCGGCCGTGGACAGCTTCATCATCACGATGCCGGCGACGATCAGCGTACCTGCCAGGAGACGCATCGCATTGGCGGATTCACCGAGTACGGTGATGCCAACCACGAACGCGCCGACGGCGCCGATACCGGTCCAGATCGTATAGGCCGTTCCCAACGGCAGGGTCTTCATGGCGATGGAGAGCAATGCGAAGCTGGCAATCATCGCCACAATGGTGATGACGCTCGGCACGAGGATGGTGAAGCCATCCGACTTCTTCATCGAATAGGCCCAGCCGATTTCGAGCACTCCTGCGATGAACAGATAAACCCAAGCCATAATGATGAATCTCCATTTAGCCAGGCCGTCCTGGACTTTGGAAAACCCGAAAAGGTCGTCCCCTTCGGCTTTTATATCGCTGACGGACGATCAATGGCCCGGATGCAGCGCGTCATTCAAGTACATGCAGGTCAGCATCGTGAAGACATAGGCCTGAATGAAGGCCATCAGGATTTCCAGCGCCGTGATCGCTACCGTCATCAGCAGAGGCAGGATCGCTGCAGCGACGCCGATGGCGCCGATGCCGGACAGGCTGACGACGAAGCCCGCAAAGACCTTCAGTGTGATGTGGCCGCCGAGCATGACAGCGAACAGGCGCACCGAATGACTGACCGGGCGCGACAGATAGGAAATGATCTCAATCGGCACGATGAACGGCGCAAGCGCCAGCGGCACGTCCGACGGCATGAACAGGCGGAAGAAACACAGACCATGCTTCGCGAGCCCGTAGATCGTGACGACGGCGAAGACCAGAGCGGCCATCGCGAAGGTCACGATCAGATGGCTGGTGACCGTGAACGAATAAGGCAGCATGCCGATGAGATTGGCGAACAGGATGAAGACGAATAGCGAGAACACCAGGGGGAAAAACCGCAGTCCGTGGTCTCCGGTGATGTCACGCAGTGTCTTCAGGACGAATTCGTGCTGCAGTTCGACCAGCGATTGCCAGCGGCCGGGAACCAGCGCCCGGTTCCGGCTACCGAACAGGACGAAGCCGGCGGCCAGGGCCGCCACCAGCAGCATGAAAGCGGATGAGTTCGTGAAGACGATCTCGTGCCCGGCGATATTGCCGAGGCGGATGAGAGGCTTGATGTCGAATTGCTGGATCGGATCGGCCATCGCCGGCCCCTCTGAATGGGCCGGGCCGTCCCGGAATGGTCTTCGCAGGCGCGGGTCGTCCCGCGCGCCTGTTGCCTAGCCGATCGGGGCGCCAAGTCAAGGCTGTCGGATGCGCACGGTAGCCGAATGCGTAACGCGCGGGACGGTCTCATGCGGGGAAAACTCTACCGCAGCCCCTCCCTTGCCCCTATATGAGCCCGATCCCTGTTAACAAGGCTCCCTTTCGAGGCCCACCGTGCCAGTGTGGGCGGATGACGATTCGCATGACCGACGCTCGCAAGATGCCCGCCAACGACCTCCCCGCCTATCAGCCCGCGGCGGGCGGCATTGCTGCGCGCGCCCGGGCCGCCGCCGCACCCGCGCCGTCCTACCTGAACAATCTCAATCCAGAGCAGCGCGACGCCGTCGAGACGCTCGACGGGCCCGTGCTCGTGCTCGCCGGCGCAGGCACTGGCAAGACCAAGGTGCTGACCTCGCGCATCGCGCATATCCTGTCCACCGGCCGCGCACGGCCGGGCGAAATCCTGTCGGTGACCTTCACCAACAAGGCCGCACGCGAGATGAAGCACCGTCTCGGCATCATGCTCGGCCAGGCGGTCGAGGGCATGCCGTGGCTCGGCACCTTCCACTCCATCGGCGGGCGCATCCTGCGCAGCCATGCGGAGCTGGTGCAGCTCAAGTCGAATTTCACGGTGCTCGACACCGACGACCAGATCCGCCTGCTCAAGCAGCTTTTGTCCGCCGAGAACATCGATGACAAGCGCTGGCCGGCGCGCATGCTTGCGGGCCTGATCGACGGCTGGAAGAATCGCGGCCTCACGCCGGCGCAGGTGCCGGCAGGTGAAGCCGCGGTGTTCGGCAATGGCAAGGGCGGCAAGCTCTACAAGGATTATCAGGAGCGGCTGAAGACACTCAACGCCGCCGATTTCGGTGACCTCTTGCTCGAATGTATCCGCCTGTTCCGTGAACAGCCGGATGTGCTGAAATCCTATCAGGCGCGTTTCAAATACATCCTGGTGGACGAGTATCAGGACACGAATGTCGCGCAGTATCTGTGGCTGCGGCTGCTCTCGCAGGGCGCCGCGCGCGCGCCGGCACCGGGCGAGGACAATGCGATCGCCACGCAAACCGCAGCCACACGCAACATCTGCTGCGTGGGCGATGACGACCAGTCGATCTACGGCTGGCGTGGCGCCGAGGTGGACAACATCCTGCGTTTCGAGCACGACTTTCCCGGCGCCAAGGTGATCCGGCTGGAGCGCAATTATCGCTCGACGGGCCATATCCTCGCTGCCGCCTCACATCTGATCGCGCATAACGAAGGCCGGCTCGGCAAGACGCTGCGCACCGAGGATGAGGACGGCGAGAAGGTCACCGTCACCGGCGCATGGGATTCCGAGGAGGAAGCCCGCGGCATCGGCGAGGAGATCGAGCAGCTGCAGCGCGAAGGCCACAAGCTCAACGACATCGCGATCCTGGTGCGCGCCTCGTTCCAGATGCGCGAATTCGAAGACCGGTTCGTGACCTTGGGCCTGCCTTATCGCGTGATCGGCGGGCCGCGCTTCTATGAGCGTGCGGAAATCCGCGATGCCCTTGCCTATCTGCGCGTGATCAACTCGCCGGCCGACGATCTCGCTTTCGAACGCATCGTCAATGTGCCGAAGCGTGGCCTTGGCGATGCCACCGTGCAGATGCTGCATGATCATGCGCGCCGCCGCCGCATTCCGCTTTCCGAAGCTGCGCGGCAGGTGATCGAGACCGACGAGATGAAGCCGAAGGCGCGCGGCTCGCTACGCGACCTGATGCTGAGCTTCGAGCGCTGGCGCAAGCAGATGGAGGTGGAGCCGCATACGCGCCTCGCCGAAATCGTGCTCGACGAGAGCGGCTATACCGAGATGTGGCAGAAGGACCGTTCAGCCGATGCCGCCGGCCGGCTCGAAAACCTCAAGGAGCTGGTGCGCTCCATGGAGGAATTCGAGAACCTGCAGGGCTTCCTCGAACACATCTCGCTGGTGATGGACCGCGAAGGCGCAGCGGATGAAGACGCCGTGTCGGTCATGACGCTGCATTCGGCCAAGGGTCTCGAATTCGACAATGTGTTCCTGCCCGGCTGGGAGGAAGGCCTGTTCCCGCATCAGCGCGCTCTGGATGAACAGGGCCGCGCGGGCCTCGAGGAAGAACGCCGCCTCGCCCATGTGGGCATCACGCGCGCCCGCAAGCGCGCAAAGCTCTATTTCGCCACCAACCGCCGCATTCACGGCACCTGGAGCACGACGATCCCGTCGCGCTTCCTCGATGAGCTGCCGGCGGCGAATGTGGAGATCACGGAATCCAAAGGCGGCTCCGGCTGGGGCGGCGCCGGCGGTTACGGCTCGTCGCGTTTCGACAATCTCGAAGCCTTCGGGTCCAGCTATTCGACGCCAGGCTGGCAGCGCGCGCAGCAGCAGCGCGGCCGCAGCGGCGGTGGCGGTTTCAACGAGAACCAGTCGCCCTTCTCATCCTTCGGTGGTGGCGGTTCGTCGCGCAAGCGGCCGATGGTGATCGAAGGCGAGCTGGTGGCGAAATCCACCGGCACCGAATCCGACTTCTCATTGGACGACCGTGTCTTCCATCAGAAATTCGGCTACGGCCATGTCACCAAAATCGATGGCAACAAGCTGACCATCGAATTCGACAAGGCCGGCGAGAAAAAGGTCGTCGACAGTTTCGTGGAGCGGGCCTGATCATGCCGGTCTATCTCGCTGTGATCCGAAAGGATGCGGAAGGATGCTTTCGCGTCACCTTCCCCGACCTCCCCGGCCTCGCCACCTCCGGCGACACGCTGGACGAAGCCATCGATGAAGCCGTCGAGACACTGGAAGACGTCGCCGAGAACTGGGTCAATGCCGACGGCTCGACCACGCTACCGAAGTCGCGGACGATCGACGAGTTGAGCGCCGACCCGGCCTTTGCGGATGCCGCGGATGGGGCAACGATCGCCGAGATCGAATATGAACCGGTAAACTAGCAGTAAAATCTTCTCTGCGGCGATTGCAGCGGAGCAGGCGCGTTCCTATCTGTGTCATCCCGCCGCACAGTTCCCGCTGCCTCCGCGCCAGATTGCCTGCATGTCACCCATCATTTCCGTTTCCGGCCTCACCAAAAGCTATGCCTCCGGCTTTACCGCGCTGAAGGGCATCGATCTCGACATCAATCGCGGCGAGATCTTCGCCCTGCTCGGCCCCAATGGCGCCGGCAAGACGACGCTGATTTCCATCATCTGCGGCATCGTCAATGCCACCTCCGGCACCGTGTCGGTGGATGGCCATGACACGCAGACGTCATATCGCGCGGCGCGCTCGCTGATCGGACTGGTACCGCAGGAGCTGCATACGGATTCCTTCGAAACCGTCTGGGCGACTGTGAGCTTCAGCCGCGGCCTGTTCGGCAAGCCGAAGAACCCGGCACTGATCGAGAAGATCCTCAAGGATCTCTCGCTGTGGGAGAAGAAAGACAACAAGATCATGGAGCTCTCGGGCGGCATGAAGCGGCGCGTGATGATCGCGAAAGCGCTGTCGCATGAGCCGCAGGTGCTGTTCCTGGACGAGCCCACTGCGGGCGTCGATGTGGAGCTGCGCAAGGGCATGTGGGAAGTGGTGCGCGAGCTGCGCGCCGAGGGCGTCACGGTGCTGCTCACCACGCATTACATCGAGGAAGCCGAGGAGATGGCCGACCGCGTCGGCGTCATCAACAAAGGCGAGATCATCCTGCTCGAGGAAAAAGCCAAGCTGATGCAGCAATTCGGCAAGAAGCGCCTGAAGCTGCATCTGCAGAGCAAGATCGACGCAGTGCCGGCCTCGCTCGCGCCCTACAATCTCGAACTCGGCAATGACGGCATGGAATTGGTCTACACTTACGACACAAAGAGTGAGCGAACCGGCATCACCAGCCTGCTCGGCGACCTGCGCGAAAACGGCATCCGCTTCGCCGATCTCGATACGCAGCAAAATTCGCTGGAAGAAATCTTCGTCAGCCTGGTGAGGAAGTAACATGAATTACCGGGCTATTGCCGCCATCTACAAATTCGAAATGGCGCGCACCTGGCGCACGCTGCTGCAGAGCATCGTCTCGCCGGTGATTTCCACCTCGCTGTATTTCGTGGTGTTCGGCGCTGCCATCGGCTCGCGTATCGCCAGCGTCGAGGGCGTCAGCTACGGCACCTTCATCGTGCCGGGCCTCGTGATGCTGTCGGTGCTGACGCAGAGCATCGCCAATGCGTCCTTCGGTATCTATTTCCCGAAATTCATCGGCACGATTTATGAGCTGCTGTCGGCGCCCGTTTCTCCCTTCGAAGTGGTGATCGGCTATGTCGGCGCTGCCGCCACCAAGTCGATCATTCTCGGGCTGATCATTCTCGGCACCGCCGGCCTGTTCGTGCCGCTGCACATCCTGCATCCGGTATGGATGCTGACCTTCTTGGTACTGACGGCGGTGACCTTCAGTCTGTTCGGTTTCATCATTGGCATCTGGGCCGACAGTTTCGAAAAGCTGCAGGCGATCCCGCTGCTGGTGGTGACGCCGTTGACCTTCCTGGGCGGTAGCTTCTATTCGGTGAATATGCTGCCCTCGGGCTGGCGCACGGTGACGCTGCTCAATCCGATCGTGTATCTGATCTCAGGCTTCCGCTGGAGTTTTTACGAGATTTCCGATGTCAGCATCGAACTGAGCGTAGCGATGACGCTGATCTTCCTGGCAGTCTGCATGACCATCGTCTGGTGGATATTCAAGACGGGCTACAAGCTGAAGAAATGACGCGGAAACGAAAACGGCCCGGACTACTCCCGGGCCGTTTTGTTTCGAAGTGATCCGCTCAGCGATAGCAGCGGAATTTACCGTGCTTGTTGTAATAGCCGCGGCACTGGCGGCGGCTGCCTTCGGGAATGCCGAGCACCCCTTTCACGCCGCCGACGGCACCGCCAACGCCAAGACCGATGGCGCCGCCGACGAGACCGCCCACCGGACCGGCTGCGCGGTTACCCTCGCGCGCGCCCTGATTGGCGCCCTGCTCGGCGCCGCGGAACACGCCCTGGGCATGGGCGAAATTCGGCGCCGCCATCAGGGCCAGCATGGCCGCGGCGATAGCAAGGCGGGTTTTCACGGTAAAATGGATGGGCAGTGCGGTTGTCCTGATGTTCATCTTCGATCCCCAGCGCCGAGCGCGATTTGGTCGCAATCACATTGTGTCATGGCAACGTCGCAGGGATGGAACTGGTTCCCATCCGATGTGTTGAAATGCGCATTCCGCGCTGCAGCAGACGAAACAGCGCCTGCCGAGGCCGTGAACCATCTGCGGTTAAGGATGCACGAAACTGTCACTGGCGAGGCGCCAGACCCGGATGCATATTGGAACCGGGACGGCGAGCGAATGAACAGGGCAAGGCCCGGAGGCGAAAAGGTAACATGCGTGCGATTGTCATGGCCCTTGTGGGTCTCTCCGTTCTCGCCGCCGGCAGCAGTGCCGAAGCCAAGATCAATATCACCGTCGACAAGGACACTCAGACGATGACCGTCGTGCAGGACGGCGTCGAGAAATATCGCTGGCCGGTGTCGTCGGGCATTCCGTCCTATGAAACTCCGAATGGCAATTTTCAGACCTTCCGCATGGAAGAGGATCATTTCTCCAAGGAGTTCGACGACGCGCCGATGCCGCATGCGATCTTCTTCACCAAGAAGGGCCATGCAATCCACGGCACGGACTCAGTGAACCGGCTCGGCTCACCGGCCTCCCATGGCTGCGTGCGCCTTTCGCGCGAGAATGCCGCGACGCTGTTTGCGATGGTGAAGGCCGACGGCGTGCTGAATACCACGGTCAATCTCACGGGCTCGTCGCAGGTCGCCCTCGCCCGCAATCCGCGTGGCAGCAAGACCGCGGTAGCCCGCCGCGAAGTTGCACCTGCCGAACCGGCCTATGATGCCTATGGCAATCCGATGGAGATCACGCCGCAGGCAGTGCCGAACAATCGTCGCGTCATCCGTCAAGCGGCGCAGCCGTCCGACAACCGCTACATCTACCCTGCCGATGGCGATGATGGCCGTCAGTATCCGGCCCCTCCCGGCTATCGCCGCATGACGGAAGCCGAGACGCAGCAGTACTACGCCAGCCGCGGCACCTACAATTATAACCGCCAGGCGCAGCCACAGGTCTATTACGCCCCGCGCCAACGCGGCTTCTTCGGGGATTACTGAGTGGAACTGGCCTGAGCGCCGCAGCGCTCAGGTATCGCCGTCCCGCAGCCGGCGCCAGACGGCACCGAGGATGTTGGAATAATCATCCGTCCATATGCGTTGGTCCGGCTTCGCCGGCGTCAGCGTCCACGACGATGACGGCAGCGCGATGCTGCCGACATCCGCGTCGTTCCGCGCGGAAATCACGACATTGGTCGAAAAAATGTATTCGGCGTCACGGCCGGTGTCCTCGTTGAACACCCAGCTCTTCAGCCCGTTGGCGGCGGCGATGCCTGTCACTACACTGGCGAGTTCGAGGTGCCGGTTGGAGACGTGCATCACGACAGCGCCCTGCGGAGCCAGCTTCGCCTTGTAGATCGCCATCGCCTCCTGCGTCGCCAGATGGATCGGAATCGCATCGGATGAATAGGCATCGACGATGATGAGATCGTAGGCGCTATCAGGCTCGCGGGCGAAGGTCAGCCGCGCATCGCCGATGACCGGCTTGATGTCCGGCTGGCATTTGGAAATGTAGCTGAAATATTTCGGATCGCGCGCGGTATCGACCATGGTCTGGTCGATCTCGAAGAACTTCCAGCTCTCGCCCGGCGCCTGCGCGCAGACCAGCGAGCCCGAGCCGAGACCGATGACGGCGACACGCAGCGGCGCCCCCTTGCGCGCGCGCATGGCCGTGATCGCCTGTCCCATGCCGCCGTCCTTGTAATAGTAGGAAATCGGTTCCGGACGACCGGTGACGGGCGTGCCGTCATCATTGAGATATTTCTCGGCGCCATGGATCGTCGTGCCATGCAGCAGCACATGATACTGGCCATTCGCGGTGACCTGAATCTTGTGCACGCCGAAGAAGCTGCGGACCGTCTCGACCCGTCCATCATCGGCCGGATAGATGCGGATCAACGCCAGCGCGAGCACCGTGACCGCAAATAGCTTGAGCCGGCTGGCGCGCAGGCGAATGGCGATGATCATACTCACGATCGCGACACCGGCTACGACATAGACACGCTGGGTATCGAACCAGTTGTACAATTTGCCCGTGGTGTAAGCAGGCGCGATCAGCGCCACCGCGGCGACAAACAGCAGCAGCCAATAGATTCCGGTCCAGCCGGAGAAGCGCTCGGACTGGGAGGGGCGGCACAAAACGGCGAGCGCGATCAGGATCGGATACTCCGCGATCCAAGAAAATGTATAGGGGGCGATCAAGCCGGCAAACAAACCGCCAACCATGCCGCCGAAAGACAGTGCGACATAGAAGCCGGTGAGATAGCGTGGCGCCGGACGGGTGCGCGCGAGTTCGCCGTGACAAGCCATCGCGATGACGAAAAAAGCGAGCTGGTGTCCACCCAGCGTCAGCAGCAGATTCTGCTCGCCGCCGACCGCCAGCAGCACGATGACGCCTGCAATGGCGAGCGGCTGCAGCATCAGCATCAACCAATGCGGCAGCAGCGGGCGCGACTGGAACACCAGAACCCAGGTCAGCAGATACAGCGACAATGGCAGCACCCAGAGCAGCGGTGCGGCCGCGACGTCTGTGGAGATGTGGGCGGTGACGGCGATCAGCAGGCCCGATGGGACGGCGGCAAGGAAGATCCAGTGCAGTCGCTGAAACCAGGTCGGCGCAGGTGCGGCGACGTTACTCTCCTCGGACGATGCGATGGCGACGGCCGGCGAGCGCATCAGCAGGAAGCCGCAGCACGCGATCAGCACGATGAGGAGCCCATAGCCGGAGGTCCAGATCAGGTTCTGCGTGCGCAGCGAGAACATCGGCTCCAGCAGCACCGGATAGGACAGCAACGCGAGGAAGCTGCCGATATTCGATGACGCATAGAGGAAATACGGATCGCGGCCATCCGGGTGCCCGGTGCGCACGAACCAGGCCTGCAGCATCGGATTATTGGCGGCGAGCGCGAAGAACGGCAGGCCGATGGACACCGCGAAAAGGCCGAGCAGCCAGAAGGCGTAACCACTCTCCGGCGGCTCGCCCCAGCCATTGGCGATCGCCAGCGGCAGCGTCAGCAGCGCAGCAATGAGCAGTACAAGATGCACCGCCACCGGAAACACCCGGTTGCGCAGCTGCATCAGAAAATGCGCGTAGGCGTAGCCGCCGAGCAGCAGCGACTGGAAGAACACCATCGCCACCGACCACACCGCCGGCGAGCCGCCGAGCCGCGGCAGCACCATCTTGGTGAACAGCGGCTGCACCGAGAACAGCAGCAGCGCACTGACGAAGATCGCGGCCGTATAGACTGTCAGAAGGAGGCGGTTGCGGGAGGCCGAGTTTGGGGCGGCGGACGGCTGCGACGAACTCATGGGCACTCCGGCTGGGACGGCAGGCAAAGAAGCCGCCGGACAGCCGGCGGCGCGCGAATGGAGCATAGAGTACCCATTCGGGCAATCCGGCTAACCAAGGAACCGAATCGACGCCACATGGCCTTGTGCCGCAGGGCCGCCTCTTTGATAAAGGAAAAGGTAGCAAACTAAGCTGGACCGGACATGTCAGACCACGACGTTGTGATCATCGGCGCCGGCCATAACGGCCTCACTTGCGCGGCCTATCTGGCGATGGCCGGCCTGCGCGTGAAGGTTGTCGATCGCCGCAGCGTGGTCGGCGGTGCCGCGGTGACCCAGGAGTTTCATCCCGGCTTCCGCAACTCGGTGGCGTCCTACACCGTCAGCCTGCTCAATCCGCAGGTCGTCGCCGATCTCCGATTGCATGAGCACGGATTGCGCATTGTCGAACGCAAGGCGCAGAATTTTCTTCCCGCGCCTGATGGTTCCTATCTGCTCACCGGCGAAGGCCGCACGCAGGCCTCGGTGGAAAAACTCAGCGCCCGTGATGCCGAGCGGATCGGCGCCTTCTCGAAGCAACTCGAAGTTATCGCCGACGTGCTGCGCGCTTTCGTGCTGCGTGCGCCACCGAATGTCGTTCAGGGCTTTGGCCTCGGTACCATCTCCGAAGCAATCAATGCGCTTGGCACCGCGAAGATCCTGAACGAACTCAGCATCGAGCAACAGCGTATCCTGCTCGATCTCTTCACCTGCTCCGCTGGCGAGATGCTCGACGACGTGTTCGAGCACGATCTCGTCAAGGCGCTGTTCGGCTTCGATGCCGTGGTCGGCAACTATGCAAGCCCTTATGCCGCAGGTTCCGCCTATGTGATGCTGCATCACGCCTTCGGCGAGGTGAACGGCAAGAAGGGCGTGTGGGGCCATGCCATCGGCGGGATGGGCGCGATCACGCAGGCGATGGCCGCTGCGGCACGCAGCCATGGTGTCGACATCACGCTCGGCAATGGCGTGCGCGAAGTGCTGGTGGAGCGCGACCGCGCCGTCGGCGTGGTGCTGGACGACGGGACAAGCATTGGCGCGAAATATGTGATCTCCAACGTCAATCCTAAACTGCTCTATACACGGCTGACACCCGCCGATGCCCTGCCAAGGCCTTTCCGCGAGCGCATGATGAATTGGCGCGGCGGCTCCGGCACGTTCCGGATGAATGTGGCGCTGAGCGCCCTGCCCTCGTTCACGGCGCTGCCCGGCACCGGCGATCATCTTACCGCCGGCATCATCATCGCGCCGAGCCTCGCTTACATGGACCACGCCTGGCTGGACGCCAGACAGCATGGCTGGAGCCGGCAACCGATCGTCGAGCTGCTGATCCCCTCGACGCTCGACAGCAGCCTTGCGCCGGCAGGCCAGCATGTCGCCAGCCTGTTCTGCCAGCATGTGGCGCCGGAGCTGCCGAACGGGATGTCGTGGGACGACCATCGCGATACGGTGGCCGATCTGATGATCAAGACGGTGGACGACTACGCACCCGGCTTTAAAGCCAGTGTAATCGGCCGGCAGGCGCTGTCGCCGCTCGATCTCGAGCGCGATTTCGGCCTGATCGCCGGGGACATTTTTCACGGCGCGCTGAGCCTGAACCAGCTGTTCTCGGCCCGGCCGATGCTGGGCCACGCCGACTACCGGGGGCCGCTGAAGGGACTCTATCACTGCGGTTCCGGTGCTCATCCAGGCGGCGGTGTCACCGGCGCGCCCGGCCACAACGCGGCGAAGACGGTGCTGCGTGATCACCGGGCGCTGTTTGGATAGATCTGTGGACAGGCTGTGGACAAGCCTGTGCACAGCCTGTGATTCCAAGCGGGAAAAGGCTGTTGGGAAGTCCGGGATGAGCGGTGGGACAGGGCCCGTATAAAGCGGCACGTTTCCGGTGTATCAGCCGGGTATCATCCCCTGGATAAACCCTGTACGAAACGCGGATAAACCCGTGCATTTCCTGTTCACGACGGATCCGCGATGACCACTACCGCCACCAGTCCTGGCACCAGCCGCGCCACTTTCGCCGTCGGCGATGAATTCAGCGCCAAGCGCATCGTCGATCTGCTGACCGAGAGTTTTGAAGAGGGCGAGGCGGCTATTGCGGCCTTCGAGAATCCGGAAGGCCGCTGGGATGTCACCGTGCATTTCGCCGATCCGCCCGATCAAGCGTCGATCCGCAATCTGGTTGCCCTCGCCTCCGATGACACCGTGGCCGGCAGCATCGTGTTCGATACGATCGAGGCCAAGGACTGGGTGAAGGAGAGTCTTGAAGGGCTCGTGCCGGTCCGCGCCGGGCGCTTCATCGTCCATGGCAGCCACGATCGCGACAAGGTGCAGGACAATCAGCTCGGCATCGAGATCGAGGCGGCGCTGGCGTTCGGCACCGGTCATCACGGCACCACGCGTGGCTGCCTCATCTATCTCGATTATGTGCTGCGCTCGAAAGCGCCGAAGCGCATTCTCGATCTCGGCACCGGCACCGGCGTTCTGGCGATTGCTGCCGCGAAAGCGACCAAGACGCGCGTGCTGGCCACCGATATTGATGCGATGTCGGTGAAGGTGGCGCATGAGAACATGCGACTCAACGGCGTCGGCAATCTCGTCGAGACCGTTTGCGCCAAGGGCTTCTCGTCGGCGAAGATCGCGCTGCATGCGCCGTTCGACCTGATCCTCGCGAATATCTTGGCCAACCCACTGCGGGCCATGGCCACCGACATGGAGCGGCACATGGCCAGCAATGGCATGGTGATCCTGTCCGGCCTGTTGCCGCACCAGGCGACAAGCGTGATCGCCGCCTATCGTGCGCGTGGCCTGGTGCTGCTGCGCGAGCAGATCATCGAGGGCTGGAGCAGCCTGCTCATGCAGCGGGCTGGATAGGTCGTTTACTTCGCGGAAGCCTGATCCGACGACGCCCGATCTTCGCGCACGCGCGCGATGACGAAACGGCCGAGAACCTGAATCACATTGTCCCGCTGCTGCGGCGATGCACTATTGGGCGAGACGCTTTGAGACTTCGGCTGTGACTGCGACGGATGGGCGGGATGCGCGTCATGGCGCGGCGGGGAGATTTTCTCGAACGTGAAAGCGGGCATGGTGTTTTCCCTCTTCGTTGAGTTGAACACAAAGACCTGACTAGAAAGACAAACCTACAAACACTTGGCGGTCTTCGCCGAGGCAACAAATCGCGGCGCGAAAAGGTTTCGGATTCTTGACCTCACTGCCCGGAATTCAAGCATAACCTGTGCCAGCTTTTCGCAACCCTGCCCCTCGATTGCCGGCACCGGAACGCACCCATAGGATAACGCCACCATGTTCGAAGCTCATTTCCAGACCTTTGAAGAGCCCGAAGGCGGCGTCGCGCTGACAGCGCGGCTGGCTGCGTTTCGCGAGGAATTGCTGCGGCGGAAGCTGACCGGGTTCGTGATTCCGCGCGCCGACCAGCAGCAGAACGAGTATGTGCCGCCATCCGACGAGCGGCTGGCCTGGCTCACCGGCTTCACCGGCTCTGCCGGCATGGCAGCGGTGCTGCTGCAGGAAGCCGCGGTCTTCGTCGATGGCCGCTATACGGTGCAGGTGGCGAAACAGGTCGACACCAATGCCTGGAGCATCCAGTCGCTGGTCGAGCCGCCGCCGGAAAACTGGCTGTCGGATCATCTGAAACCGGGTGATCGCCTCGGATTTGATCCATGGCTGCACACGACGGCGGCAGTCGAGCGCCTCAAGGCGGCCTGCGCCAAGGCCGGCGCGGAACTCGTCGCGGTGGACAGCAACCCCATCGATGCCGTGTGGCATGAGCGCCCGGCGCCGCCGCTCGGCGCCGTGACAATCCACCCGATGGAATATGCAGGCGAGAGCGAGGCCGACAAGCTCACGCGGATCCGCACCGAGATCGACAAGCTCGGCGTCGACGCCATCGTGCTGTCGGACTCCCATACGGTGGCCTGGACCTTCAACATCCGCGGCGCCGACGTCTCCCACACGCCGCTGCCGCTGTCCTATGCACTGGTACCAAGGAATGGACGGCCGCAGATCTTCATCGATCATCGAAAACTCTCCAACAGCTCGCGCAACCATCTTGAAGCCTCAGCCGATGTGCGGGAGCCCGATGCGCTGGTGACGTCGCTGCGCGATCTGGCCACGACCGGTGCCGCCGTTGCGCTGGATGGTGCGACCGCCGCAGATGCGCTGAGCCGGCTGGTCGAGACCGCCGGTGGCAGGACGGTTCGAGCGAGCGATCCCATCGCCCTGCTCAAAGCGATGAAGAACGCCGTCGAGATCAAGGGCACCATGACCGCGCATCGCCGCGATGCGGTGGCGCTGGCGAAGTTTCTCGCCTGGATCGATCGGGAGGCACCGAAGGGCGGCCTCACCGAGATCGACACTGTGGAGGCGCTGGAGACGTTCCGCCGGAACACCGGCGCGCTGAAGGATGTCTCGTTCCCAACCATTGCCGGCACCGGCCCGAACGGCGCCATCGTGCATTACCGCGTCACCCGCAAGAGCAACCGCCGCATCGCACCGGGCGACCTGCTGCTGATCGACTCCGGTGCGCAATATGAAGACGGCACCACCGACGTCACCCGCACCATTGCCATCGGCGAGCCCACCGATGAAATGCGCGATCGTTTTACGCGCGTGCTGCGCGGCCATATCGCGATTGCACGTGCGGTGTTTCCCGATGGGACGACGGGCGCGCAGATCGATGCCTTCGCGCGTCAGTTCCTGTGGCATGCGGGCCTCGATTTCGCCCATGGCACCGGACACGGCGTCGGCAGCTATCTGTCGGTGCATGAGGGACCGGCGCGCATTTCCAAGCTCGGCACCACGCCGCTGAAGCGCGGCATGATCCTCTCCAACGAGCCCGGCTACTACAAGACCGACGCATTCGGCATTCGCATCGAGAATCTCGAACTCGTGATCGAAGCTGATATCAATGATGCCGAACAGCCGATGAACGAATTCCAGACGCTGACGCTGGCGCCGATTGATCGCCGGCTGATCAACGCGCATCGGATCAGCAAGCGTGAGCTGAGCTGGATCAACGACTATCACGCCCGCGTCCGCTGCGAGATCGCGCCGTTGCTCGACGACGAGGAAACGCGAACCTGGCTGCATGCGGCGACCGAGCCGCTGGTTCAGCCACAATAACGAAAGAACACTTTTCGCGTGAGTTCCAGCCCGGCTGCCAGAGACCTCGACAAATCGGATTATACGCACTCGCGGGTGATGCTGCTTCTGCTGGTCGTAATGACCGGCATCGCGCCGATCTCGCTCTACATGCTGGTGCCAGCACTGCCCGAGCTGGCCCGCATCTTCGACGCCGACATCTCCATCGCGCAGATGACCGTGTCCCTCTACATGGTCGGGCTCGCTTTCTCGCAGCTCATCATGGGGCCGCTGTCCGATCGCTTCGGGCGCAAGCCGGTGTTGCTTGCTGGCCTCAGCCTGATGGTAATCGCTGGCATCGGCTCGAGTTTCGCGACCACGCTGCCGCAGCTGATTGCCGCGCGCTTCTTCCAGGCGCTGGGGGGCGCGACGGGCATGGTGATGAGCAGAGCCATCATCCGCGATCTCTATCCGCGCGAGCGTGTCGGGCCGATGATCAGCCTTGTCATCGCGGTCATGATGATCGCGCAGATGCTGTCGCCGCTGGCGGGCGGTCTGCTGGAGACCGGCTTTGGCTGGCGGGCGATCTTCTACACGGTGACAGTAGCATCGCTGATCGTGACGCTGGCGATCGCTTTTCTCCTGCCGGAAACCCGCAAGCGCGCGACGACCGACGCAGGCAGCAGCGGCTTCATCGCCGATTCAAAAGTGCTGTTCGGCAGCCGCGCCTTTATCGGCTATCTCTTTTGCTATGTCATGGCGTCGTGGATCATCTTCACTTTCGCCGGCGGCGGTCCCTATGTGGTGGTAAACCAGATGGGCCGCAGCTCTGCGGAATATGGCGCGTGGTTCGCGACATCCGGCCTCGCCTATCTCGTCGGAAATCTCGCTTGCGTCCGCTTTGCGCCGCGGCGGACCATTGAACAACTGATCTGGTTCGGCTTGGCGCTGCAATTCGGCGGTGCGCTGCTGAACGTCATCTGGGGTTTGACCGGGCTCAATCAGGACCCCGCCTGGCTGTTCCTCACCCACATGATCGTCATGTTCGGCAATGCCTTCGTGATGTCGAACGGCGCCGCCGGCGCGCTCAGCATCCGCCCGCAGGCAGCCGGCGCCGCCTCCGGCATGATGGGTTTCATGCAGATGGGTTTTGGCTCGTTCTGCTCGCAGGGCGGCGCCTGGCTTGGCGGGCATTTTGCGACGCCGGTAGCACTCAATCTCTCGCTGGTGGTGCTGTCCTGCGGCTGCGCAGCGGCGATGATCTTTCTGGTGCCACGGCGGAAGGTCGTGGTGACGGAGAAGATGGTTGAGAAGGCGGAGGAGAAGAGCGGGCTGATGTAATTGTCTTCTCCCTCCCCCAAGCGGCGCAGCCGCGCCGCGGGGAGGGTGGCGAGAAGCAAGCGTTCAGCGAGCTTCGAGACGGGTGGGTTCTCTCCCCACGTGACGTCCTCCCGTGGGGAGAGAACCCACCCCCGCTTAACGGCGGACCCTCCCCATTCGCTTCGCTCCGGGGAGGGAGATCATGGGCATCACCCTTCAATCAAGATTAGCCACTCATCCTCGGTCAGCACCGCAACGCCGAGATCGCGTGCCTTCGCGAGCTTCGAGCCCGCATCCTCGCCCGCAACGACATAATCGGTCTTTTTCGAGACCGAACCAGCGACCTTCGCGCCCAGGCGTTCGGCAGATGCTTTCGCTTCGTCACGCGTGAATTTCGTCAGCGAGCCGGTGAATACGACGGTCTTACCGGCTACCGGCGTATCGGTCTTCGCCTGTGCCGCTGGAATGACGTCATCGAGCTCATCGACCAATTCATCGAGCGCCTTCACATTGCGCCGCTCGGCGAAGAACTCGACCACCGCATCGGCGACGATCTCACCGACGCCACCGATATTGTTGAGGTCCTGATACGCCTCCGATGTGTTGCCCTCATCACCCTGCCCGGCCGCTGCGGTCAGCATCGCCTCGCGGAATGCGGCGAAGGAGCCGTAGTGCCGCGCCAGCAATTTTGCGTTGCCTTCACCGATATGGCGGATGCCAAGTGCGAAGATCAGGCGGTTGAGTTCGATCTTGCGGCGATCATCGATGGCAGCAAACAAATTCCGGACCGAGACCTCGCCATAACCCTCGCGGTCGCGCAGTTTCTTGTTGGCGCGCTCGTCCCGCTTCGCCAGCGTAAAAATATCGACGGGATGCATGATGACGCCCTCGTCGTAGAATTCCTGGATCTGCTTGTCGCCGAGCCCGTCGATGTCGAAGGCTAGCCGCGAGACGAAATGCTTGAGCTTCTCCACCGCCTGCGCGGGGCACACCAGTGCGCCGGTACAGCGGGTGACAACTTCATCATTCTCGCGAATGGCGTGGCTGCCGCAGACCGAGCATTTGTCGGGGAACGCATAAGGCTTCGCCGTCTTGGGGCGCTTGTCTAGTACGACATTGACGACCTGCGGAATGACGTCGCCGGCGCGCTGCACAATCACTGTGTCGCCTTCGCGAATATCGACGCCATCGCGCAACTGTTGGCCATCATTGCCAATGCCTGCAATGTAGTCCGCGTTGTGCAGCGTCGCATTCGACACGACGACACCGCCGACGGTGATCGGCGTCAGCCGCGCCACCGGCGTCAGTGCGCCGGTGCGACCGACCTGAATGTCGATTTTCTCGAGCACGGTGGTCGCCTGCTCAGCCGCAAATTTATGCGCGATGGCCCATCGCGGCGCGCGGCCGGCAAAACCGAGACGCGCCTGCCAGTCGATACGATCGACCTTGTAGACGACACCATCGATGTCATAGCCGAGCTTCGCCCTGCCCTCGCCGATGCGGCGATAGAAAGCGAGCGCGTCATCGACGCTTCTGCACAGCGTGATCTCGGGATTGACGGTGAAACCAGCCTTGTGGAGCCACTCGATCATCGCGTGCTGGGTCGGTTCCGGCATCGGATAATCCGACATCTCGCCCCAGGCATAGGCGAAAAACTTCAACGGACGTGAAGCGGTGATGCTCACGTCCTTCTGGCGCAGCGAGCCGGCGGCGGAATTGCGCGGATTGGCGAAGACAGTGTCGCCGGCTTCTTCCTGTTTCTTGTTGAGCGCGAGGAAGTCGCTCTTGAGCATATAGACTTCGCCGCGCAGTTCGCAGGCGACGGGAATGTGCTTGCCTTTCAGCGTATTCGGGATGTCCTTGATGGTGCGGACATTGGCGGTGACGTCCTCGCCCGTAAAACCATCGCCGCGGGTGGCGGCATGGATCAGCTCGCCGTTCTCATAGCGTAGCGACAGCGAGAGGCCGTCGATCTTCGGCTCGGCGACCAGTGCTGGGATCTCGTCGAGCTTGAGGAAGCGCTGGATGCGCTCCACGAATTCGGTGACCTCGTCGTCGCTGAAGGCATTGCCGAGCGAGAGCATCGGCACGGCGTGCTGGATTTTCGCGAAGCCGCGTGCGGGAGCAGCGCCGACAGTTTGAGTCGGCGAATCCGATTTCACGAGATCGGGGAATTTGGCTTCGATGGCTTCGACCCGCTGGCGCAGCACGTCATAGGCGGCGTCGGAGATCGTCGGCGCGTCGTCCTGATAGTAGCGCTTGTTATGCGTCTCCATCTCCAGCGACAGACGCATCAGCTCGACCTTGGCCTTCGGCTTGGTGAGCGTGGAGATATCGGGAGGGGTTCTGGAGGATTTTGCCATGGCTATGGATACGACGATGCGCGCGCTGAGAAAAGACGGCGCCTCATTCTCTCTTGTCATCCCCGCGAAAGCGGGGATCCAGTAGACACCGTCTCAGCGCTCACGCGATCTCCCGCGATCACTGGATCGCCCGGTCAAGCCGGGCGATGACATGTGGGGCTTATGCCGCGCCCTTGAGCAGCCGATCCGCCGCCGCCCGCGCCTCGGCGGTAATCTCCGCCCCCGCCAGCATGCGGGCAATTTCCTCGCGGCGGTGATCGTCAGCGAGGGTGTTGACGTTGGTCGCGACGCGCTTGCCCTTGTCGAGGGCGGCCTTGGAGATGAGCAGATGCTGATCTGCGCGCGCGGCCACCTGGGGCGCGTGGGTCACGGCCATCACTTGCACCTTGCCCGCGAGACGACCGAGCCGTGCGCCGATGGCATCGGCCACAGCGCCGCCAACACCCGTATCGATTTCGTCGAACACCAGCGTCGGCGCCGAGCCCTTGTCGGACAACACGACCTTCAGCGCCAGCAGGAAGCGCGAGAGTTCGCCGCCGGAAGCGACCTTCATCATCGGGCCCGGCCGCGTGCCGGGATTGGTCTGGACCCAGAATTCAACGCGGTCGATGCCTTGGGGGCCGGGCGTGGCCGCGTCCGTATCCACCTGGGTGATGAATTTTGCACGCTCCAGCTTGAGTGGGGCCAGCTCAGCGACGACAGCCTTGTTGAGCTTCTCGGCGGACTTGATGCGTGCCGCAGAGAGTTTTGTCGCAGCGGTGGCATACTTCGCGTCAGCCTCGGCGGCTGCCTTCTCCAGCTTGGTGAGCTGCCCGGCACCGGCATCGATCGTGGCGACATCGGCAAAGAATCTGGCGGCCAGCGCAGCGAGGCCGTCGACCGGCGTCGAGAATTTGCGCGCCGCGGCGCGCAGCGCAAACAGGCGCTCCTCGATTCGCTCGAGCTCGGCGGGATCGAAATCGGCGGCGATCAATGCAGCATTGAGATGCTGATCCGCCTCTTCAAGCGCATTGATGGCGACGTCGATGGCCTTCACCGCGGGCTCGACCAGCGCCGGCGACGACCCGGCGCGCCGCTCAAGACGGCGCACGGCTGCGGCAAGTGCGGAGATCGGCGAATGCGGCCCAGAGACTGCTTCCTGTGCCTCCCGCAGATCTGCAGCGATCTTCTCGCCCTGCATCATGCCGGTGCGGCGTTCGGCTAGTTGCGTCTCCTCGCCCTCCTTCGGATTGAGCTTCTTCAGCTCATCCGCGGAATGGCGCAGATAATCGGCGTCACGGGCGGCGCGCTCCATATTGGCGTGATGGGTCTCCAGCGCCGTGTAGGCGGCTTTGCGGGCATCCCAGAGAGCTTCCAGCGCGGTGACGTCCTTCTCCAGCCCGGCAAATGCATCGAGCAGGCGGCGATGGCTGGCTGCGTCCACAAGGGCGCGGTCGTCATGCTGGCCGTGGATCTCCACCAGAGCCGCGCCAATCGTCTTCAGCGTCTGCACACTGACGGTCTGGTCGTTAATGTAAGCGCGGGTGCGGCCGTCGCCGAGTTGCACGCGGCGGAGAATCATCTCACCGGTGTCATCGTCAAAGCCGTTGTCCTTGAGCAGGCTGAGGGCAGGATGGCCGGGGGCGAGATCGAAGGCGGCCGTCACCTGCCCCTGCTCCGCGCCATGGCGGACCAGGCCGGCATCGCCGCGACCGCCAAGGGCGAGCGCGAAGGCATCGAGCAGGATTGATTTGCCGGCGCCGGTCTCGCCGGTGAGCACCGCGAGGCCGCGCGCAAATTCGATATCGAGCCGCTCGATCAGGACGATGTCACGGATCGACAGGCGAGCGAGCATGGGACGACGATTCCTAGCCGAGGCCGATTCGCTTGAAGGCCCGGGAAATATAGGAGCCCTTGTTCTCGCTCGGTTCGAGACCGCCAGACTTTACAATATTGTAGGCGTCTTTGTACCAGCGGCTGTCAGGAAAGTTGTGGCCAAGCACAGCGGCGGCGGTCTGCGCCTCCCCGACCACACCGACGGTCATATAGGCCTCGGTGAGCCGCATCAGCGCCTCCTCGACATGACGGGTGGTCTGGTATTGCGTGACCACGGTCTTGAAGCGGTTGATGGCCGCGGTGTAGTCGCGCTTCTTCATGTAGTACCGGCCGATATCCATCTCCTTGCCTGCGATCTGGTCGCGGGCGCCTTCCAGCTTCTGCTTGGCGGAGGTGGCATATTCGGAGGTCGGATATTTACGGATGACTTCCTCAAGCGCGGCCATGGCCTTCTCGGTACGGCCCTGATCGCGCGAGATGTCCGGGATCTGGTCGTAATGCGAGGCGGCGATCAGGTATTGCGCATAGGCTGCGTCCGGGCTGCCGGGATGCAGCGTGACGTAGCGCGTGGCCGAACCGATGCAGGTGTCGTAGTCGCCGGTCTGATAGGCCGCATAGGCTGACATCAGCAGCGATTTGCGCGCCCATTCCGAATACGGGTGCTGGCGATCGACTTCCTCGAATTTCTTCGCCGCCGCCTTGGGATCCTTGCTCTGGTTCATGAGGTACAAACCCTCATTGTAGAGCTTGTCGGCCGGCTCATCGACGAACTGATCGTCCTTCTTGCCAAACTTGTCCCACAGCGCGCCGGTGCCGCAGCCGGCCAGCGGCACGGCAAGCACGATCAGGCCAGCAGCGAGCCGTAGCGGACGCTTGAGGCGATTGAGTTCATCACGGAAGGTGAGCGCGATACGCTGTGCCGACATCTATTCTTGCCTGACGCCTGTCTGCGGGCGCCATCACGGTGCCCTGAATGCGGTGCCTTGCGCGCCAACCGCGCCCCGATATGAACCAGCCCAAATGAGCCCGTGGTCATCTCCCCGACCGCGTGCCTGTTTATCCGAAGGCCATTCGTTAACCAACCGGATAGGGACGCATTTCGCCGGGATTGTGGCGAAAGAGGTGTGGAGACAGGTGGTTATGGTTACTATGGGTGTCCAACGCCGGAACGCGCCCGAAACAGCGTATCCGCTCAGGACACGTCCGGCCCG
This sequence comes from Tardiphaga sp., assembly GCA_030147505.1. Taxonomy (GTDB): domain Bacteria; phylum Pseudomonadota; class Alphaproteobacteria; order Rhizobiales; family Xanthobacteraceae; genus Tardiphaga. Next base: position 48,418 of record JASBVG010000068.1, on the reverse strand, counting down.
AATGCCGGCGCCAAACCGCCGAGCACGCCCGAGTTGACGTCGGCCGAAGCGCGGCCACGGCGAGCGGTCTGCACGGAAACAGCGTCGGCTTCGACGATCTTCCAGGCCGAGCGATCGGCCATCAGCGCCTTCAGGACTTCGTTATTGAGCTTGTGGCCACCGCGCACCGAGCGGTAGGCGCCGAGGATTGGCAGGCCGGCCAGTGCGAGATCGCCGACGGCATCCAGCACCTTGTGGCGGGCGCATTCGTCGGCGTAGCGGAGGCCTTCGGTGTTGAGGAGCTTGGTGTCATCGAACACGACGGAATTTTCGAAGGAGGCGCCGAGCGCGAAACCGGCGCTCCAGAGGCGGGCCACGTCGTTCATGCAGCCGAAGGTGCGGGCGCGGGCGACGTCACGGCGGAAGGATTCGGGATTAAGGTCGAGTACGAAGCTCTGGCGACCGATGGCGGGGTTATTGAAGTTGATTTCGATCTCGGCGCGGAAGCCGGCAGTGTGGGGGCGGAGTTCACCGAAACTGTCGCCAATGGCCACCTGCACCGGTTTCAGCACCTGGATGAAGCGGCGGCGGGCGCCCTGCTCCACCACGCCGGCCTGATCGATGGCGGCGACGAAGGCGGCGGCCGAACCATCCATGATCGGCACTTCCGGGCCATCCACCTCGATGGTAGCGTTGTCGATGCCCATGCCGCGCAGCGCGGCGAGGACATGTTCGGCGGTCGAGACGATCGGGCCTTCGCGATCGCCGAGCACGGTGGCGAACTCCGTGGCGATGACGGATTTTGCAGTGGCCTGGACTTCGCGATCAGAACCTTCGAGCCCGGTGCGGACGAAGATGTATCCGGCGTCGACGGGAGCGGGTCCGAGGGTCAGGCTGACAGGTTTTCCGGAATGGACGCCGACACCGGTCACGGTGGCTTGCGCTCCAAGCGTGGTCTGTCGGCTGAAAGTCATATGTTACCCACCCAAGTAGACCTCTCATCATGAGAGGGACTCACTCAGTCGAACCTTGCAAAGTTGAACTTTCAAAAGTCGAACCTTGCGGCCTTCCGAGCCCCCGAGTCGCAGTCACATTAACCGGTGCCACAAAGTGCGCCAACTCACGCTTTCTAACCGATTGTTACCCAACCTCTGCCGCATTCCGGCCGAGTGTTAACCAAGGTTTCTGGCGGCTGGCGCACCGCCCGACGGCGAAGCCGCATCGGCACACATCAATTAACGAAGTACTATCAACAGATTAAAAAACCGTGACGCATTTTGCGCCGCGCCCACGAAAAAGCCCCGGTCAAGTGACCGGGGCTTCATGCTTGTGACGATTATTACGCTCGATCAGTTGGACTGACGCCGCAGGAAAGCCGGGATATCGAGATGATCGTCGCCCTGTGGCGCCGGGGCCCCAGGCGTCGGACGGCCATGCAGGTCGAGGCCCTGGGGCGCTGGACGGCGGGCATATTCGGACACCGGCGGCTCGTTGGCCATTTGTTGGGCAACGCTGCGTTGCGGCTTGCGCTCCGGCAGTGGCGGCATCGGGGCCATTGCGGGCGCCTGCGGACGGCCGGAGACCGGGGCTTCCGATTCCTCGTCGCGACGGCCGAGACCGACATTGGCGAGGCGCTGCAGCAACGACAGGCGCTGCTTCTGTGGCTCATCTTCTGCATCGCCGCGGGCCTGACGAATCTCGGCCTGGGCCGGCATGGGCAGTTCCTCAAACTTCGGCATGCGTGGAGCGCGAACCGGGGCACGTTCAGCCGAAGGCGGAATGAACTGCTCCGGGAGCGGCGCTTCCATCGGCGCCTCCTGACGGGGAACTTCCGGGAACAGCGACGGCTTCTGCGCGATCGGACGTACGGTCACGTCACCATACTGCTGCGGGGCAGCCGGAGCAGCGGCTTCCGGCGCAACGGCGGCGGCGATGGCAGCGAGAGCGGCGCGCTCGTGATTGCTGGACGGTGCGCGCGGAGCGGGCGCTGGGACCGGCGCCGGAGCACCCGCCTTGGCGGCGGCGGCGAGGCGCTGGTTGTCGGCACGCAGACGCGCGGTCAGATCAGCGAGACGGGTGTCCGGAACGGCCTGGCCAGCAACGGCAGCGACCGGCGTACCAACCGGACCCGGCGCGGTGCGGGCGAGCTGGGCCTGCTCGATGCCGGTGGCGACCACCGACACGCGGATCACGCCGTCGAGACCTTCGTCGAACGTAGCGCCGACGATGATGTTCGCGTCCGAGTCCACTTCCTCGCGGATGCGGGTGGCCGCTTCGTCGACTTCAAACAGGGTCAGGTCCTTGCCGCCGGTGATCGAGATCAGCAGGCCCTTCGCGCCCTTCATCGAGGAATCGTCGATCAGCGGGTTGGCGATGGCGGCTTCGGCGGCGGTCAGCGCACGCTTCTCACCGCTGGCTTCGCCGGTTCCCATCATCGCCTTGCCCATCTCTTTCATGACTGCGCGGACGTCGGCGAAGTCGAGATTGATCAGGCCTTCCTTGACCATCAGGTCGGTGATGCAGGCAACGCCGGAGTAGAGCACCTGGTCGGCCATCGCGAAAGCGTCGGCGAAGGTGGTCTTCTCGTTGGCAACCCGGAACAGGTTCTGGTTCGGGATGATCAGCAGCGTATCGACCACCTTGTGCAGCTCGGCAATACCGGCTTCGGCGGTGCGCATGCGGCGCTGGCCTTCGAAGTGGAACGGCTTGGTGATCACACCGACAGTGAGGATGCCCATGTCGCGCGCGGTCTTGGCGATGACCGGAGCAGCACCGGTACCGGTGCCGCCGCCCATGCCGGCAGTGACGAACACCATGTTGGCGCCTGTGAGGTGATCGCGGATTTCGTCGATGACCTCTTGCGCAGCAGCGGCGCCGACGTCTGGCTGCGAACCGGCGCCGAGACCCTGGGTCACCTGGGTGCCCATCTGCACGATGCGCTGCGCCTTCGACATCGTCAGCGCCTGCGCGTCGGTGTTGGCGACGACGAAGTCGACGCCCTGCAGACCGGCAGTGATCATGTTGTTGACGGCGTTGCCGCCGGCGCCGCCGACACCGAACACGGTAATGCGGGGCTTCAGTTCGCTGATATCAGGAACGTTGAGATTGATGGTCATGAGGTTGCCTCTCGTATTACGCGCGAATTGTGTGGTCTTGCCGGCGGCTGAAAGCCGGTGGCGTCGAGGATGGAATTTGCACTACCCGGAAAAATCTCATCAGAAGCCCTCGCGTAGCCATCGGCCGACCTTTCCGAAGTATCCGCCGCCGTCGGTGCCGGTCTTGAGCTGCCGCGTGAAGCGCGGCTCGACATGTTCGAGGTGGGCGAATTGCGGATAGACCAGCAGGCCCGACGGCACGGCGAAGGATGCACTCTTCGCTTCCGTGGGCAGGCGGCCGAAACCGAGCGGGCGCGCAACGCGCACCGAACGGCCGAGAATCTGCGAACCGAGCTCGGCAAGACCGGTGAGCTGCGACGCGCCGCCCGACAGCACCACGCGTGCGCGCGGCTCTGCTGCAAAAGGCGAGTCGGCAAGCCGATCCCGGATCATCTCGAAAATCTCCTCGGCACGCTGGCGTACGATGTTTGCAATCGTGGCGCGCGACACCGCCTGCGGATAATCGCGGTCGTTATCGCCTGCCGTCGGCACGTTCATCATTTCGCGCGCATCGGAGCCACCCGTCAGCACCGTGCCATATAACGTCTTGATTCGCTCGGCATCCGCGATGCAGCAACCGAGACCGCGTGCGAGATCCATGGTGATATGTTGGCCGCCGACCGCAAATCCCGACGCATGCACGATGCGTCCACCGGAATAGGTCGCAATCGTCGTGGTCCCTGCCCCCATCTCGACAACGGCGGCACCGAGATCGGTCTCGTCGTCGGTAAGCACCGAGAGTCCTGCGACATAAGGCGCGGCAGCCATCGCCTCGACATTGAGGTGGCAACGCTCCACCACAAGCATCAGATTGCGCGCGACAGTCGCATCAGCAGTAATGACATTCATGTCGACGCCGAACTGCGAAGCGACCATGCCCTTCGGGTCGCGAATGCCCTTCACACCATCCAGCGAATAACTCACGGGCAATGCATGGAGCACTGTGCGGCCCGGAGGTGTCGCATGACGCATGCCCGTCGAGGTGACGCGGGCCATGTCCGATGCGCTGACGGCGCCGCCCTTGATGTCGGCCGTGGCCTCGATGAGCTGTCCCTGCAAGCGGCCGGCCGAGACCGACAGCAGAACGGATTCGACGCGGACCTTGGCCATGCGCTCGGCGAGGCCGACGGCCTGGCGCACGACTTGCTCGGCTTCGCCCATATCGACGACCGCACCGGACTTCACGCCACGCGACTGGATCTGGCTGTAGCCGATGAGTTCGACGGCATGGGTCCGGCCGCGCAGCGCCTCGTTCGGCGCGCACGGGCGCAGGCGTGCGATCATGCACGCGATCTTACTGGTGCCGACGTCAAGCGACGCCACCAGAGCGGTGCGGCCCGGCGCCATCTGGCGCGTCTTCGGCGCCTGGTTGCGATCCAGCCCGCTCATGCCGCGCCTGCCTTCTTCTTGGCTTTGTCCTGCGCCTTGAACTGCTCCTCGCGGGCCTTCGCGGCTTCTTCCGACAGACGCACGGTCAGGCGATCCGGCAGCCGCATGTCGATGGCGACGATGTCGCGCGAAAACAGGCGATCCTCGCGATCGAGCTTGCCGAGCATGGCCAGCGCATTGCCGACATCGTTTTCGGGCAGACGGACATCGAGATTGTCGTTGAGACGCAGATTCCAGCGGCGTTCGCCGACATAGATCGCAGCCTTGGTCACGGCGCGGACCTGTGGATAACGATCCAGCAGCGCGATGAAGTCCTTGGCCGCGGCATCGGCGCCCTTGCCCACGACCAGCGGCAGTTTGACGAAGCGGCTCGGCACGTAGTTTTCCAGCACGGCGCCGTCTTCGGCGATGACGGCGAGTTTGCCCTCTTCCTGCCAGAGCGCGAACGCCGTGCGTTCGGTGACGTCGATCTGCAGGCGATCCGGATACAGCTTCAGCACATTGGCGTCGGCGATCCACGAATTGGCCTTCAGCTTGTCGCGCACCGCGGCAGCATCGAGAAATAGCAGCGACGAGCGGCCATTGATGCCGCCGATCGCCAGGATCTCGTCCTGCGTGAGCTGCTTGCGGCCGTTGAGGATGACCGAGGAAATACGGAAACCGGCAGCGTTGGCCGCGGCATTGCGGGTGTCCTGAAAGGCAGCAACGACTTCGTCGACATGCTCGCCTTTAACGACACCGAAACCGACGCTGCCCGCCAGGATCAGCAGCGTAGCTGCGATACCAACGCGGCGCGGGACATAGCGCTCAATGAAAATGACGAGCTTGTTGGTGCTCGGCTCGCACGGAGGTGCCTTGCGATTCTTCAGGGCCGTGACGGAGCGCTCGAGCGGTGCCAGCCGCTCGCGCAGCAGGATGCCTGCCCCACGGGCTGCCATCTTGAGGTCAGCCTGGGGCCTCAGCGATCCGACCGACCGAGAGAGGCGTCCTCCACCATCCATTCCACGAGCTCGTCACTGTTGCGCCCGCATTTGCGCGGAACCAAAGCACTGGCGATGACGCAGATGACGTCTCGGTCAGACCGGAATGGGCAAGTGCCTGAAAGGACACCATTTCCATCGATACGCGTCGTTACGGAAGTTCCGCACAGCTCACGCCTCGGCAGCCAAGCGCAACATGCGCCGCCAGCGTTAACCTTCGGCGGTCCTGGTAAACAAAACGTAAAGGGGATGGAATCAGGGGGCATTTTACCCCGGATTCTGAAGACTTTAGCGAGACTGTTGCAGCGGGGTGTTAAGGAACCGTAGCGGCATGGCTCAGGCGGCGTTCGGTCGCAGTTCCTCACCTCTCCCGCCGGGAAGAGGTGAAGGAAGAAGCATCAATGCCCTGCCCGCTTCAGTCCCAATTCGATCTGCCCGTGCAGAAACTCCACAAAGCTAATCCCCTGCGCAAGCAGCGCCTTGGGATAGAGCGAGGCCTTGGTGAGACCAGGCAGCGTGTTGGTTTCAAGATAGATCAGGCCATTGGCCGACACGATGAAATCCGACCGCGAATAGCCGGTACAGGACATCGCCTTGTGAGCACGAACGGCGAAATCCTGCAGCTGCGCGGTGACCTCCGGCGTGAAGCGTCCGGGGCATATTTCCTGGGTCGATTTGGCCAGATACTTCGCCTCGTAGTCGAACCCGCCATCTGCCGGAATGATCTCGATAGGCGGCAACGCGAAGACCGATCCGTCAGTTTGCTCAAGCACACCGCAAGTGGCCTCGATGCCGGCGACAAACGGTTCGATCACATAGTCCTCGACCTTTGCCGCGTTACGGACGGCAACGAGATCCTGCTTCGCGTTCACGAATATCAGGCCATAGCTGGACCCATCGCGGGCAGGCTTGGCGATCAGTTTGCCGTATTGGTCGAGCGCTGCCTCCATCTCCCCCAGCGCGATGCCGGCAGCGATCGGGACGCCGGAAATGGCGGCGAAACGCTTGGCCGCAACCTTGTCGAAAGCCAGATTGGACGATGCCGAGCCGGAACCGGTGAAGGTCACGCCACGGACTTCGCACATGGCCTGCACTTCGCCATTTTCGGCGGCGCCGCCATGCATGCCGAGCACCAGCACCCGGCTCTCGCCCTTCGCAAGGTCGAGCGCCTGCGGCAGCGAACCAAGAGACTTGCCATCGGCCTTGAAAGGATTTTCGAACGGACGCTCGTGGCCCAGCAGCGCTGCGCCTGACGTCTCGTGGACCAGATCGTCGGCATCCCAGAACCACAATGCGGCCTCCGGCAGCGCCGTATGCAGCGCCTGCGCCGAGGCGACGGATACCAGCCGCTCCTTGTTCAAGCCGCCGAATAGGATGGTGATCCGTGCCGGATCGATCGAGGCAGTCATCATCGGGTCTCCATACGAATCATGGCATCGTAACCATAGAAGCAAGGCGATGGCACGCGGAGCGGCGATTCATATAATGCCTTGCATGACGTCATTGCGTGAAAGCACGACGGGGATCAACGGGACCAAAACGAGATGATCAGGGCCTGGCTCGAACTCAACACCTTCGGCATCTTCGCCACGCTCGCCGTGCTGTATTACGGAGCAGCCCTCCTGCTGGTGTATCTGGGTTTCCGTTCGCCGCTGCGCCGGTCGATCCAGAAGATGAACGGCATCGTGGCGCCGTTTTTCTCCTCAGTCGCGATCCTGTTCGGCCTGCTCACCGGCTTCCTCGCCAGCGATGTTGGCGAGCGGGGCCGGCACGCGGTGCGCGCCACGCAGGCCGAGGCCAGCGAGATCCGCAACGTCTATGCGCTCAGCGTCGCGTCCGCTTCGGACATGACCGACATCCGTACCGCTCTCAAGGTCTATGTCAATTCTGTGCTCACGGACGAATGGCCGGCGATGATCAACAACGCCTCCTCCCCGCGCACAGAGACAGCCTATGATGGCGTATTGCGCGAGGTCAGCGATCCCGGCATCGCGCGCGAATCCGGAAATCCGGTACAAGTTGCTCTGCTCAGCGCTGCGATCCGTGCCGGCACCGCACGCAGCGAGCGGCTCAGCATCGCGGCAGACCAGACCAACGACCTGAAATGGGTGTCGGTGCTGATCCTCGGCCTGCTAACCCAGGTGGGTCTGGCGCTGGTGCACCTGGACCGGCCACGCGCGATGCTGACGGCACTTGTGGTGTTCGGCAGCGCGGCGATCGTCGCGCTCGGCATGATCGGGCTGCAGGAGCATCCCTATGAAGGCGCATTCAAGGTATCGGCGACGCCTCTCGAGCATCTGCTGACATTACCGGATCTCGGGCCGGCTTCGGCGCTGCCGCCTGCACCAAAGCCTGAAAACTAGAGCGCGAGGCCAATCCGCTTGATCTCCCAATGGAGATCAATGCCTGATTGCGCCAGCACGCGTGCGCGCACCGTCTCGCCAAGCTGCTCAATATCCGTCGCTGTCGCATTGCCGGTGTTGATCAGGAAATTACAGTGCATCTCAGACACCTGCGCGCCACCGACGCGCAACCCACGGCATCCGGCGGCATCCACCAATTTCCATGCGGAATGACCCGGCGGATTCTTGAAGGTCGATCCGCCGGTCTTCTCGCGGATCGGCTGCGCGGTTTCGCGATGCTGCTGTACCTCGTCCATACGCGCCCGGATCGCAGCGGGATCGGTGATCGATCCACGAAACCTGGCTGACGTGAAAATGATCGACGGATCGACGCCGGAATTGCGATAGACGAATTGCATGCCGGCATTGTCGAACACATGCTTCCGGCCGTCGCGGCCGATGCCGGTTGCCTCGATCAGGACGTCCTTGGTCTCGCCGCCATTGGCGCCGGCATTCATGCGCAGCGCACCGCCGATCGAGCCCGGAATGCCGAAATAGAATTCCAGCCCGCCGATATTGGCCGCAGCCGCCGCTTCCGCCACGCGCTTGTCCAGCGCCGCAGTGCCAACCGTGAGGGTATCCTCATCGGCAGAGACCTGACCGAAGCCGCGCGGGCTGAGGCGAATGACGACGCCTTCGATGCCGCCGTCGCGCACGATCAGGTTGGAGCCGACACCGACAATGTAGACCGGGATGTCGCCCGGAAGCTTCGAGAGGAAGTAAGCGAGATCGTCTTCGTCGGCGGGAGTGAACAGCACCTGCGCGGGTCCGCCGACACGAAACCATGTCAACGGCGCCAGGGGTTCGTTCGCGAGCATACGTCCGCGCAAGTCCGGCATGGCGGTTTTGAGAGCGGGCGCAATGTCGGGAAACCCAGCCACGATGTTATCCAAGCGCCTTCAGTTCAGCCGGCAGCGCATAGGCCCACTGCGTGATGTTGCCGGCCCCGAGGCAGACGACGGTATCGCCGCTTTTCGCCACACCGGCAACGAGACCGGCAAGAGCCGCAGACTCGGCGAGCGGGATTACTTCGCGATGACCGTGGGCACGCAGGCCCAGGACGTAGTTGTCGCGGTCGATTCCGGGGATCGGCGCTTCGCCCGCGGCATAGACTTCCGCGACGATTACAGTATCGGCATCGTTGAAGCAGGTGCAGAATTCCTCGAACAGCGATTGCAGACGCGTATAGCGATGCGGCTGCACCACGGCGATCACCTTGCCGGAGGTGCTCTCGCGCGCAGCGCGCAGCACGGCGGCGATCTCGACGGGATGGTGGCCGTAATCATCGATGATGGTGACGCCGTTCCACTCGCCGGTCTTGGTGAAGCGGCGCTTCACACCGCCGAAGGACGAGATCGCGTTGCGGATCTGCGCATCGGAAATGCCGAGCTCATGCGCGACGGCGATCGCCGCGGTTGCATTGAGCGCATTGTGGCGACCGGGCATCGGCAACAGCAGGTTGTCGATTTCATGCGTGATGCCGGCCTTGCGATCGCGGAATGCGACCTTGAAGGACGAGCCGCCATTGGCCGGCTTGAGATCCACGAGGCGCGCATCGGCCTGCGGATTCTGTCCATAGGTGATGATACGGCGGTCCTCGATCTTGCCGACAATGCTCTGCACCACGGGATGATCGATGCACATGACAGCGAAACCGTAGAACGGCACGTTCTCGACGAAGTTGCGGAACGCGTCCTGCACATTGTCGAACGTCTTGAAGTGATCGAGATGTTCGGGATCGACATTGGTGACGATGGCGACATCGGTGGGCAGCTTGAGGAAAGTGCCATCGCTCTCATCGGCCTCGACCACCATCCACTCGCCAGCGCCAAGCCGCGCATTGGTGCCATAGGCATTGATGATGCCGCCGTTGATCACGGTGGGATCGAGTTCACCGGCGTCGAGCAATGCCGCGACCATGGAGGTCGTGGTGGTCTTGCCATGGGTACCGGCGATAGCAACGCAGCTCTTGAGGCGCATCAGCTCGGCCAGCATCTCGGCGCGGCGGACCACCGGAATGCGCTGCGCCCGCGCGGCCATCAGTTCCGGATTGTCTCGCTTGATAGCGGTTGAGACGACCAGCACATCGGCGCCGGCCACGTTCTCCGCCTTGTGACCGACGTGGATCGCGATGCCCTTCTCGCGCAAGCGATTGACGTTCGCGTTTTCGGACGCGTCCGATCCCTGCACGGTGTAGCCGAGATTGCACAGCACCTCGGCGATGCCGCTCATGCCGATGCCGCCGATACCGACAAAGTGAATGGGTCCGATCTCGCGCGGCAATCTCATGGGAATCTCGTCTCTCGTCACGCCCGGCGCAGCACCGGACAGATGACTCCTTCAAACAGACGCGGATGGCCGGGACAAGCCCGGCCACAGCGAAAAAGACGGATATTTGGCTTGCAGTATCGGCAAATCCCGCCGAATCGCCCTTATTCCGCAGCCACGGGAACCGGCGCAGGCGCACGATCAAGTCGGATTGCGGTGAGCGCCACACCGAGCGCCGCCAGCGGCACCAAGGCGGCAACCCACGGCACAGAAGCAAGCCCGCCCTGGTCAATCACCGCACCGCCAAGCCACGCACCGATCGCGTTGCCGAGATTGAAGGCGGCAATGTTGAAGCTCGATGCCAGACTCTGGCCGGCACCATGCGCCTTTTCCAGCACCCACATCTGCAGCGGCGGCACGGTGGCAAAACCGACGGCGCCCAGCAATGCGACGAAGACAACAATGGCGATCTGATTGTGAGTGGCAAAACTCATCAGCCCGAGCACCGCAGTCAACGCGAACAGGCTGCCGAGCACGGTCGGGATCAACCACCGATCCGCCAGACGGCCACCAACCAGATTGCCGACCACGAGACCGCCGCCAAACACCAGCAGGATCGGAGACACCGCCGCGTCCGAAAAGCCGGCCAGACGGGTCAATATCGGAGCGATGTAAGTAAACACGGCAAACACACCAACCCAGCTCAGCACCGTGGTCAGAAGACCCATCAGCACCTGCGGTCGCGCCAACACCGCGAGATCCTGCTTCAGGTTCGACGGCTCAGGCGCGTCACGATCCTTCGGCACAAATATTGCGATGATCGCCAGAGCGAGCACACCAACCAGCGTGACGGCATAGAATGTCGCGCGCCAGCCAAGGTGCTGGCCGAGCCAGGTGCCAAACGGAACGCCGAGAATGTTGGCGACGGTCAGGCCGGTAAACATCACCGCGATGGCCGATGCCTTCTTGTTGGGCGGCACCAGCGTGGTGGCCACGACCGATCCGACACCGAAGAAAGTGCCGTGGGCAAAAGCAGTCAGCACGCGGGCAGCCATCAGGCTCCAATAATCGGGAGCAACGGCGCAAGCGAGATTGCCCATGGTGAAGATGCCCATCAACACCAGGAGCACCGTCTTGCGCGGCCAGCGGGAGGTGGTGATCGTCATGATTGGCGCGCCGACCACGACGCCGAGCGCGTAGCCGGAAATGAGCAGGCCGGCGGCCGAAATGGAGACGCCAAGATCGCCACCGACCTCGATCAGAAGACCCATGATGACGAATTCGGTGACGCCAATTCCAAACGCGCCGGCGGTAAGCGCATAGAGTGCGAGAGGCATGGCAAAGTCCGTGCTTGGAGGTTCGATGCCACGGATATGGACCGGTCGGTATAGATGAGATAGACATTCATCAGGAACAATATTTGTGAATTGAAATCACGATGTCTCGACTCGATGTCAATCGCTCCGGTGAGATGGAAGTGTTCGCCCGGGTGGTCGAACTTGGCGGCTTTTCCACCGCGGCCCGCGCATTTCAGATGACACCGTCCGCCGTAAGCAAGCTGGTGGCGCGTCTGGAAGCACGGCTCGGTGTGCGGCTGATCAATCGATCGACGCGAAAACTGCAACTGACACCGGAAGGCACGGCTTTCTACGAGCGCGCAATACGTATCCTCGACGAAATCGCCGCCGCCGAGCGCGAAGTCGCCGTGGGCGCGACACCGAGCGGATTGTTGCGCGTCAACACCAGCGTGCCGTTCGGACTGCACCACCTGTTGCCACTGCTGCCGGATTTCGCGCGACGCTATCCCGACATCAAAGTCGATGTGACGCTGACCGATCTGGTCGTCGATCTGCTGGAGCAACGCGCCGATGTAGCGATCCGGGTCGGCCTGATGCGCGAGTCACGCCTGCTTGCGCGCAAGCTGGGCGAGAGCCGCATGGTCGTCGTCGCCTCGCCCGCCTATCTCGCCGAGCGCGGCATGCCAAGAAAGCCGGACGATCTGGTGCATCACAACCTGCTCGATTTCTGCTTCGCCAAATGGAAAAGCGGCTGGCCGTTCAAATTGCAGAGCGGCGAGATCATCACCGTGGCGCCGTCAGGCAATGCGCTGGTCAGCGACGGCGAAGCAATGCACCTGATCGCTCTGGCCGGAATGGGGCTGGCGCGGCTCGCGCGTTTTCATGTGGAAGCGGATGTCGCCGCAGGTCGTCTGGTGCCGGTGCTCGACAATTTCAATCCAGGCGATATCGAACCGATCCATGCCGTGTTTGTCGGCCATGGCGGACAACTGCCGGCACGGGTCCGGGCGTTTCTGGATTACATGGCGGAGAATGTGAGATTGTAATCTCTCCGCCCATCACGAGATTTTTGCGACTTTCATCACCAGATCGGCAAGCCGATCCGCGGCATCGAGCCGTCCGACTTTCTGCGCGTCGCGCGCCATCGCTTTGAGGCGCGCCGGCTCGCCTGCAAGTGCTGAGACTTCCGACGCCAGACGCAGCGGCGTGAATTCGCTCTGCGCGATGCGGATGGCGCCGCCAGCATCGGCAAGCACGCCGGCATTGGCGTACTGGTCCTGATCGAGAGCGCCGGGCAGCGGCACCAGGATCGACGGGCGGCCGATGGCGCCGAGTTCGGCGACAGTGCCGGCACCCGAGCGGGAGATCACGAGATGGCTGGATGCGAGCCGCGCCGGGAGATCGGAAAAAAACGGCGCGAGCTCTGTCTTGATCTTCAGTTGATCGTAGATCGCGCGCACGCGCGGCATATCCTCATCACGCACCTGTTGTGTGAGGATGAGCCGGCTCCACAACGACGGCTCGAGCTTCTCGATGGCCGGCGGCACGATATCCGCCATGATCCGTGCGCCCTGGCTGCCGCCAACGACGAGCAGACGAAACGGTGCAGTGAGATCTGGCGCGCTGTATGGCACTGCGGCGGCAGCGAGGATCGCCGGACGCATCGGCGTGCCCGTCGTCGTTGTCTTCTTCGCGAGGTCGGGCGCGCGATCGAGCACCCCGGGGAGAGAGGTGGCGATCGCATTGACCTTCTTCGACAGCAGACGATTGGCACGCCCCATCACCGCGTTGGAATCGTGAATGACACTCGGGATACCGAACATGCGTGCCGCGAAGAGCGGCGGCAGTGTGGGGTACCCGCCAAAGCCGATCACGGCGGCGGGCTTCGAACGCAGCATCAAATTGACGGCCATCGCCGTTCCCGCCGCAAGCATCACGCCGGTGCGCGCCAGCGACAGCGGATTGCGCGAACGCACCGTCTCGCTCGGCACCACATCGATCATGTCGCGCGAAAACAGCCCGCTATATTTGAGCGCGCGCGCATCGGTGACGAGGCGCACGCGCAGACCGCGCTTCATCAGCGCGACGCCGAGCGCTTCCGCCGGAAACAAATGCCCGCCGGTGCCGCCCGCGGCGAGCAGAATGAGCGGTGCGGTGCTCATCACGCGTAAGTGCGCGCGACATGCGCGTCGATGGCTTCGACCTCGGTGCGCGGCCGCATGCGCGTGAGCGCGAGCAACATGCCAACGCTGTAAGCGAGCGAGACCATGGAGGAGCCGCCATAGGAGATGAAAGGCAGTGTCATGCCCTTGGCCGGAATGAGGTGCAGATTGACCGCCATGTTGATAGCCGCCTGCACGCCGAACAGGATCGCGAGGCCGGACGCGGCGAAGCGCGAGAACAGGTCTTCGGTGGCATAGGCCCGCGACAGCGCACGGATGACGATGAAGGCGAACAGAGCGAGCAAGGCGAGGCACAGCAGAATGCCGAACTCCTCGGCGCCGACGGCGAAGACGAAGTCGGTGTGGCTGTCCGGCAGGCTGCGCTTGGCGATGCCCTCGCCGGGGCCGAGGCCATACCAGCCGCCATTGGAGAAGGCCTCCATCGCGGTGTCGACCTGGAACGTGTCGCCCGAGGCGGGATCCATGAAGCGCTTGATGCGACCGGCGACGTGCGGGACCATGAAGTAAGCCAGAAACAGACCGCCAGCAGCGGCGCCGGCGAGACCGGCCACCCAGACCATGCGCATGCCGGCAATGAAAAACAGCGAACCCCAGGCCATCAGGATCAGCATGGTCTGACCGAAGTCTGGCTGCAGGACGAGCAACGACACCAGCATCATCAGCATGACCACGGCCATCGATGTGGCGGGCATACCCGGCTTACGGATGGATTCGGAGAACAGCCAGGCCGCGATGACGATAAAGGAGGGCTTTGCCGCTTCCGACGCCTGGATGTTCACGCCGAGAATGGTGATCCAGCGTTTGGCGCCTTTGACCTCGGGCCCGATCGCCAGCGTCGCGAGGATCAACACGATCGACAATGCGAATACGATCAGCGCCGAACGGCGGATCTGCCGCGGCGACATGAAGGACACGCCGATCAGCACGACGATCGACGGGACCAGGAACAGGATGTGGCGGTTGAAGAAGTGAAACGGATCGAGACCGATGCGGGTCGCCACCGGCGGCGACGCGGCCAGCGACAGGATCACCCCGGCCAGCATCAGCGCGACAATGGCAGCCAGCAGCAGGCGGTCCACGGTCCACCACCATTCACTGAGCGGCGTGCGTTGTTCGCGAAAAATCATGGGCGCGTCCTGCGGATCGATAAGCCTTTATCGATGCGGCATTACGGTTGCCAGAGGGTTAAGAGATCGTGAAAAATTAGACCTTCTTGATACCGTCCAGCGCCAGCACCAGCTCCCTGAACCGATCACCACGGATCTCGAAATTGCGGAACTGGTCGAAGGAGGCGCAGGCTGGCGACAGCAGCACGACAGGTGCGGGCAACCCAGCCTCTGCCGCATCGCGCGCAGCATTGGCGACAGCGACGTCGAGGGTCACGCTGACCTCAAACGGCACCCTTCCGTCCAGCGTGCGCGAAAAGTCATTGGCCGCCTCGCCAATCAGATAGGCTTTGCGAACACGCGGAAAGAATTCGGCGAGCGGAGCGATGCCACCCTCCTTCGCCTTGCCGCCGGCGATCCAGAAAATGTCAGTGAAGGACGACAGCGCCTTCGCCGCCGCATCGGCATTGGTGCCCTTGCTGTCGTTGACGAACAAGGTGCTGCCGAGATGGCCAACCTGCTCCATACGATGGGCGAGACCGGGGAATGAGCGCAGGCCCTTCTGCAGCACATCGAGACTGACGCCAAGCGCGCGCACGGCGGCCGATGCCGCAGCCGCGTTCTGCGCATTGTGCAAGCCACGCAGCGAGCCGATATCTGCAAGATCGGCCACCACGCTTTGCGCGCCGCCGGCATTGTCAACGATCCTGCTGCCATCAATGTTGAGACCATCGGCGAGCGGATGCTTAACCGAAATGCGCACCACGCGCTTGCCGGCTTGCGCGAGACGATCGGCGATCTTGCTGCACCAGTTGTCGTCAACGCCAACGACGGCGATGCCATTCGGCTGTACATGGGCGACAAGACGCTCCTTCACGGCAGCATAATTTTCGATCGTGCCATGGCGGTCGAGATGATCGGGCGTGACATTCAGCAAGATGCCGACGGTGGGATCGAGCGATGGCGTGAGATCGATCTGATACGACGACATCTCGATCACATGCACACAGCCGGTGCGCGGCGGCTCCAGCGACAGGATTGCCGTACCGATATTACCGCCCATCTGCGTGTCGAAGCCGGCCTCGCGCACCAGATGCGCGATCAGGGCGGTGGTCGTCGATTTGCCATTGGTGCCGGTGATGGCGATGAACGGCGCGTCCGGTGCATGCGCCTTGCGCTCGCGGCAGAACAATTCGACATCGCCGATCACTTCGACGCCGGCCGCGCGAGCCGCGAGCACGGTCCAGTGCGGCTGCGGATGCGTCAGCGGTACGCCGGGTGTGAGCACGAGGGCAGCGAAATTCGACCAGGACACGGTGCGCAGATCGGCGGTGATGAAGCCGGCACGTGCGGCTTCAGCCATCTTGTCGGCGCTGTCGTCGCAGGCGATGACTTCGGCGCCGCCGGCCTTCAACGCGTGGCAAGAGGCGAGACCGGAACCGCCGAGGCCGAAGACGGCGACGGTCCTGCCGGCGAATGTGGTGACCGGGATCACGTGATCACCGCAGCTTCAACGTGGAGAGGCCGACCAGCGCCAGCATCACCGAGATGATCCAGAACCGGATCACGATCTGAGGTTCGGTCCACCCCTTCTGCTCGAAATGGTGATGGATCGGCGCCATGCGAAACACGCGCTTGCCGGTGAGCTTGAAGGAGGTGACCTGCACGATGACAGACACGGCTTCGAGCACGAAAAGGCCGCCGATCACCGCGAGCACGATCTCGTGTTTCACGGCGACCGCGATAGAGCCGAGCATGCCGCCGAGCGCGAGGGAGCCGGTATCACCCATAAAGATCGAGGCCGGCGGCGCATTGAACCACAGGAAGCCGAGGCCGGCGCCGAGCACAGCGCCGCATAAGACGGCGAGCTCGCCGGTGCCAGCCACGTAATTGATCTGCAGATAGTCGGAGAACACCGCATTGCCGGCGAGGTAGGCGATCAGGCCAAAGCTCGCGGACGCGATCATGACCGGCACGATGGCAAGGCCGTCGAGGCCGTCGGTCAGATTCACCGCATTACCGGCGCCGACGATGATAAAGGCGCCGAAGACGACAAAGAACCAGCCAAATTTGACGATGACGTCCTTGAAAAACGGGATCACCAGGGAGCTCGACAGCGGATCGCGGCCGAGGCGCACGAAGGCATAGCAAGCAGCGCCCGCAATGATGAATTCGATCAAAAGGCGGGTGCGGCCGGCAAAGCCTTTATGGCTCTGCTTGGTGACTTTCAGATAGTCGTCATAGAAACCGACGAAGCCGAAGCCGAGCGTCACCGCGAGCACGATCCAGACATAGGGATTGCGCGGATTGGCCCACAGCAACGTCGAAACCACGAGGCCGGACAGGATCATCAAGCCGCCCATGGTCGGCGTGCCAACCTTGACCAGATGCGATTGCGGGCCGTCAGTGCGGATCGGCTGACCCTTGCCCTGACGCAGGCGCAGATTGTCGATAATCCACGGACCAAACAGAAACACGAACAGCGCGCCGGTGACCACCGCGCCGCCGGTGCGGAAAGTGATGTAGCGGAACACGTTGAACACGGGGAAAGTGCCCGCGAAATCGATTAGCCAGTAAAACATTCAGCCTGCCTTATACCGCAGCATCGTCATGCGCGGTGTTGACGGGAAAGCGCCTTTCCAACGCGGCGACAATCGGCCCCATCTTCGAGCCCTTCGAGCCTTTCACCAGAACCGCATCGCCGGCCCGGATCGCGCCCACGACTTGCGATTCGAGCGCCTTTGCGTCTCCGGCATAACCGCCCCGCTTGCCGCTGGGAAGGGCATCCCACAGGTTGCGCATCAGTGGACCACAGCAAAAAACGAGATCGATTGCGTTTGCGGTCACAGCCTCCAGCAACCCGGCGTGCAACTCGCCGCCGCGCGGGCCGAGTTCGAGCATGTCGCCTAGCACGGCGATCCGCCGCCCCTGCCCGCCGATGGCCGCGGAGCCGAGCACGTTGAGCGCTGCGGACGTCGAGGCCGGATTGGCGTTGAAGGTCTCGTCAATGAGCAGCGCTTCACCGCCGGTGATCTCCAGCATATGGCGGACGCCACGGCCTTCGGCCGGCACGACCTGCGACAGCGTCAGTGCGGCATGGGCGAGATCGGCCCCCATCAGCGACGCCGTAGCGAGGACCGCCAGCGAATTCATCGCCATATGGCGACCGGGCATGCCGAATTTATAGGTGATGTCCTGGCCGAGCACGTTCGCATGCACGCCCGAACATGTCGGATGCAGCGAGATATCGATCAGCCGCGCATCGGCCTTGGCATCGGAACCGAACGATACGATGCGCGAAACACCGGCCTTCTTCGCGCTTTGTTCCAGACGCGCGAACTGAGGGTTATCGCGGTTGAGGATGGCGACACCATCCGGTTCGACGCCGAGGAAAATCTCCGCCTTGGCATCCGCAATGGCCTCAACACCGGAGAAGAATTCGAGATGAACGGGTTCGACCGTGGTGATGACCGCATAATGCGGACGCACCATCTTCACCAGCGGCTCGATCTCACCGGCATGGTTCATCCCGATCTCGAAAATGGCAAAGCGCACATCGGCCGGACAACGCGCCAACGTCAGCGGCACGCCCCAGTGATTGTTGAAAGAGGCAACCGACGCATGGGTCGGGCCCTGCGCGGACAGAACCCGCAGCAACGCTTCCTTGGTCGAGGTCTTGCCGACCGAGCCGGTGACGGCGACGACACGCGCACCGAGCCGCGCGCGCGCCGCGATGCCGAGAGCGACGAGACCGTCGAGAACATCATCCACGACCAGCAGCCGTGCATCGGCACCAAAATCCTCGCATTGCGCTGCTTCCACCACCGCCAGCGCGGCGCCGTTGTTCAGCGCGGCACCGACAAAGGCGTGGCCGTCATGTACATCGCCTGTGATGGCGAAATAGGCTTCGCCGGGCTTGATGGTGCGGCTGTCTATGGAGATGCCTGTGATGCCGGCGGGGAGATCGCCATACATCTCGGCGCCCATCGCCTCCGCCATCGCGGCCGGTGTCCAGAGAAAGTCGGTCATGAAGCCCTCACAGCAAGCGCCGCCGCTGCGGCCTCGTGATCGCTGAACGGCAGCGTCTGGCTGCCGACGACCTGCCCAGTCTCGTGGCCTTTGCCCGCGATAAGAAGTGCATCGCCGGGCTCGAGCCCCTGCACTGCCACGCGAATGGCTTCGGCGCGATCCCCGATTTCGGTCGCCCCCTTGGCTGCAGCAAGAATGGCAGCGCGGATGGTCGCAGCATCCTCGCTGCGCGGATTGTCGTCGGTGACGATCACCGTATCGGCATTTGCGGCCGCAATCTCGCCCATCAAGGGCCGCTTGCCGGCATCGCGATCGCCGCCGGCGCCGAACACCACGACCAGCCTGCGCTTCGCATAAGGCCGCAATGCCTGCAGCGCCTTGGCGAGTGCATCCGGCTTGTGCGCGTAATCGACAAACACCGGCGCGCCATTGCGATCGCCGACGCGTTCGAGGCGACCCTTGGCGCCCTCCAGATGTTCGAGCGCGGCGAAAGTCGCGTCAACATCGCCGCCCGTGCCGATGACAAGACCGGCCGCAACGAGCGCATTCTCGATCTGGAATTCACCCACCAGCGGAAGTCGAACTGCGTAGGCTTTGCCGTGATGTTCCAGCTTGAGCTGCTGTTCAAAGCCATCGACCAAGGCTTCAACGAGACGAATGCCCTCGCCTGTGCCATCGCCGCCGCGTCCTACCGACATGACGCGCAATTTTCGCGCACGCGCCGCACTGATCACTTCCGCCGAGCAATCGTGATCGGTCGAGATCACGGCCGGTCCACCGTCGGCGACCAGATCGCGAAACAGGCGTAGCTTGGCAGTGAGGTAATGCGCGACGTCCGGATGATAATCCATATGATCGCGCGACAGATTGGTGAACCCCGCCGCAGAGACGCGCACACCGTCGAGCCTGAACTGATCGAGCCCGTGCGACGAGGCCTCAAGCGCGAGATGAGTGACGCCGTCGCCTGTGATCTCGTCAATCTGCCGATGCAGCGAAATCGGATCGGGCGTGGTGAGCGAGCCATAGACGGTGCGCTTCGGCGAAACGAGACCGATGGTGCCGATGCTCGCGGAGGCATGGCCAAGCCGCCCCCAGATCTCACGTGTAAAGGACGCCACCGAGGTCTTGCCCGACGTGCCGGTGACGGCGGCAATGACCTGCGGCTGGCGCGGATAAAATTGGGCTGCCGCCTGCGCCAGAGCACGGCGCGCATTGCCGAGTTTGACAAAAGGCACAGCAATGTCCGCCGGCTCATGCTCTCCGGCTACCGCAACGGCACCGGCCGCGATCGCCTGCGCGACGAAACGCGCGCCATCGGTCTTGGCGCCGGCGAGCGCAAAAAACACGTCGCCCGGTTTCACCGCGCGGCTGTCCACAGCAAGACCGGTGATCGCAATATCCGCAGCCTGCGGCGCCATCGCGGCATCACTGCTGAAAAGGTCGCCTAGTTTCATGCTGCTCCGGACAAGGTAAATCAGGACGGGACGGGTTCCGTGACCTCACGCAAACCGCATTTTGCCACCGCTGTAAAGCGCGGAAGCGGCGTTACTGAGTGACCTTTGATGTCGCAAGAATAAGGCGGTCGGACGGCGCCAGATCGAAGCGCGGCTCCAGGCCCAGCAGGGGCGCGATACGGGCGATCACGTTGCCGCCAGTTGGCACCGCGTTCCAGCCCGACGTGATGAAGCCGTGAGTTTCCGGGAGCGACTTCGGCTCATCCAGCATCACCAGCACCTGATACTGCGGATTGTCCATCGGCAGCACGGCGGTAAAGGAGTTCAGCACCTGCTTCTTGGAATAGCGACCATTGACGACCTTTTCCGAGGTCCCCGTCTTGCCGCCGAGATAGTAACCTTTCGCCCGCGCCTCCGCCTGACGCGCCGAACCGACTTCGGCATTCAGGCGCATAAGATAGCGGACCTTGTCGCTGGTTTCTTTCTTGATGACGCGCTTGGCGATCGCCAGCGCCTCTTCCTCGGAGCGCTTCATGAAAGTTGGCGGAATCAGATTGCCGCCATTGACCATCGCATTCACCGCCATCACCGCCTGCAGCGGCGCCACAGCGATACCATGGCCGAAGGAAATGGTGATGGTATTGAGGTCGCCCCAGCGCTTCGGCACGATGGGCATCGCGCTTTCCGGCAATTCAGTGCGCAGGCGATCGAGCTGGCCGACCTTCTTCAGAAACGCTTTGTGCGCTTCGACGCCCTGGCCGAGCGCGATCTTCGCGGCGCCCACATTCGACGAAAAGGTGAAGACTTCAGCGAGCGAGATCGGACGCGGCACCGGATGCGTGTCGTGGATCTTGAACTTGCCATAGCTGAGCGGGTAGCGCGCATCGAACATGGTGTTGAGATTGACCTTGCCGCTGTCGAGCGCCATCGCCAGCGTCAGCGTCTTGAAGGTCGATCCCATTTCATACACGCCGGTCGTCAGGCGGTTGATGCGGTCCGGATCGTGTACTTCCTTCGGATTGTTCGGGTCGAAATCCGGCAGCGACACCATGGCGACGATCTCGCCGGTGCGAATATTGGAGACGAGTCCCGATGCGGCCTTGGCGCTGAACTTGGCCTTGGCCTTGAGCAGTTCGTCGCGCAGCGCGTGTTCGACGCGCGTGTCGAGCGCGAGCTCCACCGGCTTCTGCATGCGGTCCGAGGCAAAGCCGGCGCGGTGCAGATCGGCCAGCCCGTTATTGTCGAGCCACTTTTCGATGCCGGCGATGCCTTGATTATCGATATTGGTCAGGCCGATCACATGCGACACCGTCGATCCGTTCGGATAGACGCGCTTGTTCTCGCGCAGGAAACCGATGCCGGGAATGCCGAGGCGATGAATGTCGCGCTGCTGCTGCTGGGTGATATCGCGCTTCAGCCAGGCAAAGCCCTTGCGGCTGTTGATGCGCTCGCGCACCTCTGCACCATCGAGATCGGGCAACGCGCCGGTGAGCAGCTCCGCCGCCTCGTCCTTATCGATGATACGGCGCGGCTCGGAGAACAGCGACGGCGACTTCACGTCGGTCGCAAGGATCGTGCCATTACGATCGACAATGTCGGGACGGGCGGTGGCGATGGCATCACGCGAGGCACGTCGTTCCGCATGGCTGTCGCCATTAACAGCGAACATCACAAGACGCACGGCGATGATGCCATAGACGGCGCCGAAAGCGAGCATGGCAAGGCCGACGCGCGCCCGCGCCTTGGCGGCACGGTCGGTGTTCTTCCCATAGAGCAACGTACGGATCAGGCGCTGGCGCCACGGCTCCGGCGGACGCTCGACCGATTTGTTGGCGTTAGCGGAAGGCTGTGCGGTCATTGCTGATCCTCCGGCCGATCCGCCTTGTCCTGCGCCTTGTCGGACACCGATCCGGTGACGACGACGTCCGGATCGATGCTGTTGAGCATCGCGCCGATGGGATCGGGCGTACCCGGCCGGGCGAAGCTCGGCGGACGATCGGGAAGATTCTTCAGGCTGTCGAACTGCTGCGCCGACATCGGCTGCAATTTGAGGTGACGCTCGGCGAGCCCCTGCAGGCGCATCGGCCCGTCCATTTTGGCCCATTCGGCGCGCAGCAAGGCGATGGCATCGCGCTGTTCGCGGATATCGGCATGCAGGCGCAGCACCTTCTCGGTGCGCACGGTGGATTCCATCTTGATGCGATAGACATAAGCCGCCGCAAAGACGAGGACCCCGATGACGAGGAGATGGATGATGCGCATGCGTCAGCCTCCCCGCATCACGGAAGCGAGGGTCGGCCAGCCCGGCAGGGAGCCGGCATCCTGCGCGGGTGCATCGGTGCGTTCGGCACCGCGCAGCTTCGCCGAACGCGCACGCGGATTGGCCTTGGTCTCGTCATCGCTGGCGACAATGGGGCGTTTATTGACGAGCTTGAAGCGCGGCACGGCCTGTGCGACTTCCGGCAGATGGCGCGAACCACCGCCGGTCTTGCTGCGCTCGGCGATGAATGTCTTGACGATACGGTCTTCCAGCGAATGGAAGGAAACGACCGAGAGGCGGCCACCGGGCTTCAGCACCTGCTCTGCAGCAGCGAGCGCGATGTGCAACTCATCCAGCTCTTCGTTCACGAAGATGCGCAGCGCCTGAAACGTTCGCGTCGCCGGATGGATTTCGCCCGGCTTCGCCCACACGACCTTGGAGACGATCTCGACAAGCTGTTTTGTCGTCGTGATCTCGGCTTCTTTTCGCGCGGCAACAATCGCACGCGCCACGGCACGCGAATGACGCTCCTCGCCGAAGATATAGATGATATTGGCGAGATCGGCCTCGGACGCCTTGGCGACCACATCGGCCGCGCTCGGCCCATGCTGACTCATGCGCATGTCGAGCGGACCGTCAAACCGGAACGAGAAGCCGCGCTCGGCCTGGTCGAGCTGCATCGACGACACGCCGACATCCATCACGACGCCATCGACCAGTGGCATACCCTGCGCGGCGCAGACCTCGGCGAGATGGGAGAAGCGATCCTCGACCAGCGTGAGACGACCGGCGGACGACGTCACCAGATCGGCCCCGCCAGCAATCGCCGTGCTGTCACGATCGATCGCGATCACGCGCGTGCCCTCGGTGGCAAGGATCATGCGCGAATAACCACCAGCACCGAAGGTCGCGTCCACATAAATGCCACCGGCGCGCGGCGACAGCATCTCGACGGCCTCGGGGCCGAGTACGGAGATATGTCGGGCATCACTCATACGCGCACGCGAACGGGCAACGAATTCCGTTCCTTCCTTACGAGGCCCCCGACCAGTCCGGACTCCGAGCGGCCCATGGCGCCTCAAATGCCGGCGGGCCGCGCGGCCCGGCCGCGGCGTCGCGCGAAAAACGCACCGGGTCGACCGATCACCCGCGTAGTCCGACGCGGTGATCGTTTGTCCGCATGGATGATGAGAACTGGCCATGGGAACGCGTGTCGAATGGAACTCTGGCCGCCCTCAAGTGAGTGCGGCACGTCACCTTTCAGTAACGATGCTTAGCGTTAAGAATCCGTTGATAGTGCGATCACGAAACAACTCAATTCGTTCGCGGAGGTTGTATCGTAGTGCTGGCGCATAGCGCACAGAGCGATGAAATAAAAGGGTAAAACCAGTCTGCGATCGTTGCGCAATCGGACGCCGATCTGAATAGTGTTTCTCCCCTGCGGTCGTCACGTCGTGCCGAACTTGATGGAGAGTGAAAGAGATTGTCCGGACCCGAGACCAAGCGCCAGCGCCCCTTACCGATTCCGAAAGGGGCTGCGGACCTGCCGACCTTCACGCCGGACTCCTCCGTCGTGTCCGACGTGATCCCGTCGCCGAATTACGGCGATCGGAACAAGGGGCTCACGCCAGACATGATCGTGCTCCACTATACCGGCATGCCCGATGCCGAAGGCGCGATCACGCGCCTGTGCAGCGACGGCACCGACGTCTCGGCCCATTACATCGTTCTTGAGGACGGGCGGATCGTGCAGACGGTACCGGAGTCCAAGCGCGCCTGGCATGCCGGCTCATCATTTTGGGCCGGCGAAGACGACATCAATTCCTGCTCCATCGGCATCGAGATCATCAATCGCGGCCACGACTGGGGCTATCCGGATTATCCTGCACGCCAAATTGCAGCTGTCACGGCACTGTGCCGTGGCATCTTGCTCCGCCGAAACATACCGACCCATCGCGTAATCGGCCATTCCGATGTGGCGCCAGCGCGCAAGAAGGATCCCGGCGAAAAATTCCCATGGCATCTGCTCGCCAGTTCCGGCGTCGGCCATTGGGTGCATCCGGCGCCGATCGTGGCCGGCGAAGGTTTGCGGACCGGCGCCGACGGGGATCAAGTGAAGGCACTGCAGCAGGCGCTCGCCCGCTACGGCTACAGCATCGAGATCACCGGCATTTACGATGTACCCACGACTGAAGTCGTCACTGCTTTCCAGCGCCATTTCCGTCCTGAACGTATCGATGGCGTTGCCGATCTCTCGACGCTGGAAACGCTGGAGGCACTCCTCGTAAGTTTGCCGCGCAGCGAGGCGATCAAGACCAGCTAACACGGACTTGACGTCGGGCACGTAAGCCCCCATGGCTTTCGCATCAGTCGGCCGGACGGCCGCTTCCGCAATGGTCGAAAGGCTGCGGGGGAGGAAAGTCCGGGCTCCAATGACATGCGGTGCCGGATAACATCCGGCGGGGGCGACCCTAGGGAAAGTGCCACAGAGAACGAACCGCTCCCCACTTTCGGGTGGGGCAGCAAGGGTGAAAAGGTGCGGTAAGAGCGCACCGCGGATCCGGCAACGGAGACGGCAAGGTAAACCCCACCGGGAGCAAAACCGAATAGGGACGGCAGCGCAGTAAGTTCGTTCGCGAACGATAACACTGCAGGGTGATGTCAAACCCGCTGTCCGGGTAGGTTGCTTGAGGCCACATGCAAATGCGGTCCCAGAAGAATGGCCGTCACGTATCGCTGCGCGAGCGGCGGTGCCTTACAGAACCCGGCTTACAGGCCGGCTGATACTGAACAACGAGGGGCCCGGCGCAACACCGCCGGGCCCCTCGCCAGTTTGAGGGCGATCGATTGCAGATCGCACGACGGCTTCGTCACTCCGCCGCCAGCGTGCGATCGAATTCGAGCACCTGACGCTCGAACAGGCCGCGATAGATGCCGCCCGGCCGCTTCGCCAGTGCGTCGTGTGGCCCCTCTTCCGCGATCGCGCCGCGATCGAACACCAGGATGCGATCGAGACTGCGAACCGTCGAGAGCCGGTGTGCGATCACGATTGACGTGCGGCCTTTCATCAGCCGCTCCATCGCCTCCTGGATCAGCGCTTCGGATTCTGAGTCGAGGCTTGCAGTTGCCTCGTCCAGAATCAGCACCGGCGCATCCGCCAGGAAGGCGCGCGCCAGCGCCACGCGCTGCCGTTCGCCGCCCGACAGTTTGATGCCGCGCTCACCGACCAGCGTCCCATAGGCTTTGGGCAGCCGTTCGATGAAGTCATGCGCATTGGCCAGCCGCGCCGCGCGCTCGATCTCCGCCATGCTGGCACCGGGCCGGGCATAGGCGATGTTGTCCGCCAGCGAGCGATGAAACAGGATTGGCTCCTGCTGCACGATCGCAATCTGACTGCGCAGGGATTCCTGCGTTACCCCTGCGATATCCTGGCCGTCGATGACGATGCGTCCGTCCGAGACATCGTAAAGCCGTTGGATCAGCTTCACGAAAGTGGTCTTGCCCGAACCGGAGCGGCCGACGAGGCCGACCCGCTCTCCCGCGCGGATATCGACCGACAGGCCGCGATACAACGGCGTGACATGGCCGCCATAGAGGAAGGTCACATTGTCGAACCTGATGTGACCTGCTTCGATGAGGATCGGCTTCGCACCGACGGCATCGATGACGCCGATGGTCTCGTCGTGGATCGCAACCAGCTCATCCATGTCGTTGACCGAGCGTTGCAGGTTGTTGATGTGCATGCCGACATCGCGCAGATAGCCATGGATGACGACATAGCTCGTCAGCACGTAAGTGATGTCGCCGGCACCAGCGTGGCCGTTTAGCCAGAGCCACAGCGCGCCGCCGATCACCGACGCACGTACACACAGCAGAACGGCCAGCTGAGCCGTGCTGGTGTAGTTGTAGCGCAGCCATGTCCGCCGCACGCGCGCACGCCACCGACTGACCACCTGCCCGAGCCGCGCGTCTTCACGCGTCTCGGCGCCGAACGACTTCACCACCGCATTGCAGGTCACGGAATCTGCCAGCGTGCCGCCAACCTTGGTGTCCCACGCGTTGGAAACCCGGGCAGCCGGCGCGATATAGCGCGTGGAGAACCACACGGTCATCGCGATATAGACGACGGCGCCGACGGCAATAACAGCTCCAAGCGCCGGCCAGTGCAGGCCGAGCAGCAACACCGACCCCAGCAGCACCACCAGCGATGGCAGCAATGCCATCAGCAGCGTGTCGTTGAGAAGGTCGACGGCCCACATGCCGCGCGTGATCTTGCGCACGGTCGAACCGGCAAAGTTATTGGCATGCCAATCGGTGGAAAAGCGCTGCACACGCGCGAAGGCATCGCGCGACAGATCGGACATGATCTGAAGCGTAAACGGCACGATCGCGTGGATGCCGAGCTGGCGCAGCAACAGCGACGCCAGACCAAGGGCGACAATGGCACCGAAAGCCACGAACGCGGCCTGACGCGCGGCCGGATCACTGCTGCCTCTGGCGACTGCATCGACCAACTGGCCTGAGAACAGCGGCATGAACAGATCCGCCACCGTTGCACCGAGCAGGCCGATGGCAACAGTTGCCGTGCGACCCGGCTGCTTGAACCAGTGTCTCAACACAAAAGGAATGACGACGCGGATAGCCGCGGGGCGATTTTTATCTTTGAGAGTCATGACGTCATCCGGTCACGCCCCTGCGCAACCGGCTCCATGGTTGACGCGCGACGGCCAAGCCGCATCTCCGCGTCATAAACAACTGAATGATCAGTGGAACTTGAATTGACCGAAACGTATCCGGTCGGCAGCGACGGAAACGGAACTCAGTGTGTCCGCACAAACCCGCGCATACGCAGCGAACCGGAGATTCCGGAGAGCAGATAAATCGACTTCATGCAGACTCTCCCTCAGGTTCGAGCAATGGATGATTGGCTTATAAATAAGGTAAACCGGGTTGGCAACACGCCGCGCGCGGATTTTGACGACGACTGCCTTACAGGTGATAACGCTTTCGTCAGTGCCCGCCGCCGCCAGCGGCCGGACTGCCGGGCTTGTCCAGCATCAGCACCATCACGCTGAGGCCGATGTAGAAGCAGGACAGCAGGAAGAACGCGTCGCCAAAACCCATCACCACCGCCTGGCGATGGGTGATCTGCGACAGCTGCTTCAACGCCATGCGCGAGGCGTCACCCATACCCTGGAATTTCTGGGTGAGCATGTTGAGCGTCTCGACCGCTTGGGCATTCCCCCAGGTCACCTTGTCGTGCAGACGCGAGATGTGGAAATCGGTGCGATGATCGAGCACGGTGTTGATCAGCGCGAGACCGAGCGCACCGCCGAGATTGCGGGTCAGATTGAACAGGCCGGACGCGTTCTTCAGCATTTCCGGCGACAGTGTGCCCAGCGCGATATTGTTGATCGGCACCATCGCCAGCATCATGCCCATACCGCGCAGGATCTGCGGAATCAGCAATTCGTAGAAATCGTAGTCGCGGGTGATCGACGTCATCAGCCAGGTGCCTGACGCAAACAGCACCAGTCCGGATCCGATCAGGATGCGCAGATCGACCTTGGTCATCAGACGGCCGACGACGGGCGCCATCAGGAACATCGCGACACCCGACACGAACATCGTCTCGCCAATCATCAGCGCGCTATAGCCACGCACCTGGGCGAGATAGAGCGGATAGATATAGGTCAGGCCATAAAGGCCGATACCGATACAGAAGGAGAAGGTCGAGCCCAGCGCGAAATTGCGATTGGTGAAGGCGCGCAGATCGACGATCGGCTCCTTCGCCGTCAAGACGCGCCAGAAGAAAGCGACGGCCGAGAACGCGCAGATCACAGCGAAGAGTGCAATGGCTTCGTCCTCGAACCAGTCGTTGCGCGGGCCCTCTTCCAGCACATATTCGAGCGAACCGAGGAAACCGGCCATGAAGCCGAGGCCCCACCAGTCAAAATGATCGAGCAGCTCGAAATGCGGCTCGTCGAAATCCACCAGCGCCAGCACGCCGATGGTGATGCCGATGCCTGGAACAACATTGATGAAGAACAGCCAATGCCATGACATCGCATCGGTGATGTAGCCGCCGACCGTCGGGCCGATGGTCGGCGCCAGAGTCGCGACGAGACCAATGATTGGCGCGACGATGTGAAACTTGGAGCGCGGAAAGACTGTATAGGCCGACGCGAACACCGTCGGGATCATGCCGGCGCCGAGAAAGCCCTGCACGGCGCGCCACAGGATCATCTGCTCGATGGACGAGGTGAAACCGCACATCAGGCTGGCAAAGGTGAAGCCCGCCGCCGAGATGGCGAACAACAACCGCGTGCCGAGCGCACGCGACAGGAAGCCCGACAGCGGAATCGCGATGACTTCCGCGATCAGATAGGCGGTCTGCACCCACGAGACTTCGTTGGACGACGCCGAGAGGCCGGCCTGGATATCCGATAGCGAGGCCGACACGATCTGGATGTCCAAGATCGACATGAACATGCCGAACACCATGATCAGGAACGCGATCAAGCGCCTTGGCGCGATCCGATCATCCGCCGGCGCGGCCGGCGGTGCTCCTGACATGGTGGTGGTCGTCGACATTTGCGTGGTCCGTTAATTAGTGACCAACCGAATACACTTCTCGTGTCCCGGACGCGGCGCAGCGCGCCGACTTCGGCGTGATGCGCCGCAGAGCCGGGACCGTATCAAGCGACGGCGTTCGTGGCGGTCCCGGCTCTGCGCAGCAGCGTTGCACGCTGCAGCGCGTCCAGGACAAGTTCACTCGACTTCACTGTGCGGGCGCGGCGCCCGGCTTGGTGTTGATGCGGACATAGACCGACATGCCGGCACGCAGGACGTTCTGCCTGGCGACATCGGCCGGCACGCGGACGCGGACCGGGACGCGCTGCACGATCTTGGTGAAGTTACCCGTCGCGTTGTCCGGCGGCAGCAGTGTGAACACCTGGCCGGCGGCGGGCGACAGGCTCTCTACCGTGCCGTCAATGACGCGGCTGGTATCGGCATCGAGCTGGATCGACACCGGCTGGCCCGGCTGCAGGCGACGCAGCTGCGTCTCCTTGAAATTGGCGTCGATATAGACGTCGTCGAGCGGCACGATATTGGCGAGACGCTGACCGGTGGTGATGAAATCGCCGAGATTGACCAGGCGGTTGGAGAAGATGCCGTCCACCGGCGCCTTCACATCGGTGAAAGCGAGGTCGCGCTGCGCCTTGTCGAGCGAGCTTTGCAGCTCCTGCAATTGCGCGCGCGCCTCGGCCTGCTGTGCCTTGGTGACGTCGACGGCGCTCCTGGCGGAATCCACCGACGCCTTGGCCGCCTTGACGGACGCGGCAGTCTGGTCGCGGTTCGATTGCGAGGTCTCATAGACGGAGCGCGAGGCAAAGCCCTGCTTGCTCAGCGTTTCCTGGCGATCGAATTCGAGCTGCGCGCGATTGGAGGCGGCATCGGCCGAAGCGAGCTGGGCCTGCGCCTGCTCGACGGCGCTTTCCTGCGCCGTGACTTGGCGACCGATGCGCTCGATCGTCGCCTTCTGGGTATCGATCCTGCGCTGTGCCGCATCGACCGCGATCTTGTAGTCGCCATCGTCGATCTTGAACAGCACCTGCCCGGCCTTCACCAGCGTATTGTCACCGGGCACGATCTGCGCGATGTGGCCGGCAACCCGTGCGCCGAGCGTCGAGTTGTTGGCACGCACATAGGCATCGTCCGTGGAGACGATGAAGCGGCCGACCAGATAGTAATTCACGCCATAATAGACAGCCGCGATAGCCGCGAGCGCGCCAACGCCCATGAGAATGCGCTTCTTGCGCGGCGATTTTGGCGCGGCAGGCTTGGCTGCGGCGGGCGTCGCAGCGGGCGCTTCGGCTGGCTTTTCCGGTGTATCGGTGGGGCCTCGCGCCGCGGGCTCCTCCAACGACACCACGCGCGCAGAGACGGCGTCGTCCTCGGCCTCGTTGCGAACGATACGTGCAGCCTGATCGCGTGGTCCGGCCATTCCGGCCTCCTGAAAAGATCGCGCGGAAACACGCTGCGTTCCCGCTGGGTGTGGCATCATGTACATTGACCGAACGGTTCGGTCAAGATAGATTGGTTGTCGTTCCATCGTGATTTTGAGCTATTCCGGATAGGCCAACCGGCCCGTGACGGTTTCCCTCCAACAGGCTGAATGAATGGTTGCGTCCTCCTATGCCCCCCTCGCCCAGGTTGGCGAAGAAGACAGCGCCAAGCGCCGGCAGATTCTCGACGGCGCACGTAAGGTCTTCATGACGCTGGGTTTTGACGGCGCCAGCATGGGTGAGATTGCGCGCGCGGCGGGCGTCTCCAAGGGCACACTCTACGTCTATTTTACCGACAAATGCGGCCTGTTCGAATCCATCGTCGAGCAGGAAAAGCTCGAGCAGGGCAAGGCCGTCTTCAACTTCGACCCGGCTCGCGATGCCGAGACGACGCTGGCCGAGTTCGGCCGCGCCTATATCCAGTTGCTCTGCCGTCCCGGCGGCGGCTCGGCGATCCGCACGGTGATGGCGATTGCAGAGCGCATGCCCGATGTCGGCAAGCGCTTCTACGAGGCGGTGCTTGCCCATGCGATCCGGCAGTTTGCCGGCTATCTCGATGCCCGCGTCAAGGCGGGGGAATTGAAGATCGAGGATACCGAGCTGACGGCCGCGCAGTTCATGATGTCCTGCCAGGCGACGCTATTTCAGCCCTTCATTTTCCAGGCGAAGCCGACGCCGACGGCGGCGGAGATCGACAAGGTCGTGGACAGCGCGGTGCGCGTGTTCCTCGCAGCCTATCGCAGCTGAAGCCTATTCGTTCTCGTAGAAATCCTCATCGTCCGGCGTCTTGCGGCTGTTCTTGTTCGCCAATTTCCGGATCGACCCGGTCGGACCATCGTCGCCGCGGCCGGCATAACTGCGGCTCATGGCGCGCGATGCGATCTCCTCACCCGACACGGCGGCCGGCTTGCAGATCGACGGGCGCTTCGGCCGGCGCATCAGATCCACGTGGATGTGATCGTAGTGATAGATGTTGGATCCCGGCGCCAGCACTGTCGTGAAATACTGGCAAGCCCCGCCCTGAACGTCGCGCAAAAAGCCCTGCTCTTCCGGCAGGCCCTTCCAGCCATTCTTGATCGACATATTGCGGCCATCGGCGAAGGTGAAGGCAGCGATATCCAGCGCATTGCCGAAGGCATGTTCGGAAATATGCGCGCGCGAATTCCCGTTCATGCCGCGGCAGGAATAGGCTGAAATCTGGCGGATCGACACCACGCGCTGACCGAACCAGCGCATCGCCGCCGGCTGCACGACTTCGGCGAGCCATTTATCGAGTTGCGACACAATCGGGCACGCCAGTGTCGCCGTCGGCTTCACTTCGACGGGACCGACGGAGCCGGTGACATTGCCGGCGCCAGGGCCGAGGCGCGGCTGTGCATAATCTTGCTGCGGCTGCGTCAGTGCAGGACCAGAGCTATAGCGACCATAGGGCGCGCGCGTCTGCGGCGGTGCGCTACGCGGCATGCCCTGCTCGGGAGCCCCCTCCGGCGGCAGATTGATATCGTCCTCGGCCTCGTGAACGCCAGGTGCGTTCAGTGAGATTGGGCCGCTATTTGCCGGTGCATTGGCGTAGCCACCATTATAACCGCCACCATAAGACGGCTGCTGTTGCGGCGGCGCCGATTGCGGATAGGAATTGGGATAGCTGCTGGTCGCGCGCACCATCGGTTGCGACGGCGATTGCTGCACGGGCCAGCGTGACGGACCGCCAGCGATGCCACCTGGTGGCCGTGGTGCTTCATCAGCAAAACCAACTGTGCTGTTGGATTCACCGAGTGCTGCGACCTTGAGCGGAAATTCTGCGCCGCAAACGCCGGGACCGGATATCGGCTCGATGCGGACAAGGCCGGCGCTCTCGCGCACGGCGCCGGATTTCAGGCATGCGACTTCTGCCTCGGCTCGCCAGGGGTCGCGCACTTCGGTTTGAAACAAACCTTTGCCGCAACCAGCCATCGAGACAAGGACGAAGGAGCCGACGAGATACAAACGAACTCCGCGCGTCATTCGCGCAAATTGAGCTAAATGTTTTAATGACTCTTCAACATGCGCATTTCCGACGGCTGAAAACGCGCCTGTTCGCGCGGCTGCGCATCATTCGGTGCGTCCGCACGGCGGCAGACCAGAGGCCGAAATGAGGCGGAGCGCCCTCGCCAGCAAGATGGACAAAAGCGCTCCGATTACGAATTTTCGTAGTGGATCGTCAGCGCGCGGCGTTGATGATCTGCAGCTGGGTGAACTCGGCGAGGCCCTCCTCGGCGAATTCGGTTCCGATGCCCGACTGCTTGGCGCCGCCGAACGGGATGTGCGGGGCCATGTCGAGATGCTTGTTGATCCACACCGTGCCGGCCTCGATCTGGCTGGCGACTTTGTGGGCACGGTCGGTGTCCGAGGACCAGACCGAGGCGCCGAGGCCATAGGTGGTGGCATTGGCGCGGCGGATCACGTCGTCGTGATCCGAATATTTGATCACGGGCAGCACCGGACCGAACTGCTCTTCATCGACCAGCTTCGTGCCCTCGGCGATGTCGCGCACGATGGTCGGCTGGATGAAATAGCCGGGCCGGTCCATGGCCGCACCGCCGGCGATGACGTTGCCATTTTTACGGGCGTCGTCGAGGAAGCCCTTGACCTTCTCATACTGCATCTTGTTCTGCAGCGGGCCGAGCTTGGTGCCCTGCTTGGTGCCGTCATCGACCACCGTGTTGTTGGCGATGGCGACGAGCTCCTGGCAGATTTCGTCATAGACGCCTTCATGCACATAGAGCCGCTTGATGGCGAGGCAAACCTGACCGCTGTTCTGGAAGGCGCCTTCAAAAATGCCCGGCGCGACTTTCTTCGGATCGACATCGTCGAGCACGATCGACGCATCGTTGCCGCCGAGTTCGAGCGTGATGCGCTTCAGCGTCGCCGCAGCGCTGGTCATCACCTTCTGGCCAGTGGCCGTCGATCCCGTGAACGAAATCTTCCGGATGTCCGGATGTTTTGTCATCTCGTCGCCGAGATCGTTGGCGTCGGTGATGACGTTGAGCACGCCCTTCGGCAAAATGCCTTGCACGAGTTCGGCAAAACGGAGCGTCGAGAGCGGCGTGGTCGGCGCGGGCTTCACCACCAACGTATTGCCGGCCAGCAGCGCCGGCGGCAGCTTGAAGCCGAGGATCAGCAGCGGATAGTTCCAGGGAATGATGCAGCCGACCACGCCAAGCGGACGGCGATGCGCCTCGACGCGGCGGTCGCCACTGTCCTCGATCACCTTCATCGGCAGATCCAATGACGCGAGATAGCGGAAGAAGCCGGCCATGCCCATCACTTCCGCGGTGGCGTCGGTCAGAGGCTTGCCCTGCTCGCTGGTAAGAATATGCGCGAGCTCATTCACATTGGCCTCGATCACATCGGCCATCTCAACGATATACTTCCGGCGCTCGCCGAGCGGTGTCGCGGCCCATGTGGGATAGGCGGCCTTCGCCGCGGCCACGGCCGCATCGAGCTGCTCCTTCGAGGCCCGCGGGCACTGCGCCACCACATCTTCGGTGGCAGGATTGAGAACCGGCATCTGCATGGCGCCGGGCACCATCTTCCCGTCGATGAGAAGATTGTAGTTCATCATTGGCGTTCGCTCCCTGTTCAACGGGCGTCGTTGCTGCGCCACGTTATGTTCGTTCGTATATCACGAAAGAAGCGGGTGATGACGACCTCCGGATAATTTGTATTACCGCACTGCGGGAGAAATACCGCCGGGGCGCAGACCGATAGTTCCGTTAGTTTCCCGATATTTCCCGGGAACGACCTCGACGGTTCGGCGTTGCCCGGTGCTGCTATCATCAAGCTGGAGGCAAGCAATGACCGCATTCGTCAGTCAGCTCAGCATCGTTGCCGCCTATGCGGCCATGGCGCTTGTCGGAGCGATCGTCCTCGGCGTTCTGTAACTCACCCATTTCCAACCGCTGAGCGGGCGCCCGCATCCAATTGCGGACGCCTTTTCCTTATTTTGTCGCAATCGGCACCCGAGCGTGATCCAGGCACCCCCAACTCCGCCGGATCACACATACACAAAGCCCCCGGCAGCCGCAGACAGGATTGCGCCTTACTTTGCCCATTTAGCCCCCTGATGTACTGTTCCCGCATATTGCATGTGGGGACATCATGCGTCTGAAAACCATTCTGATC
This sequence comes from Tardiphaga sp., assembly GCA_030147505.1. Classification (GTDB taxonomy): domain Bacteria; phylum Pseudomonadota; class Alphaproteobacteria; order Rhizobiales; family Xanthobacteraceae; genus Tardiphaga. The sequence continues at coordinate 13,682 of JASBVG010000068.1, read as the reverse complement.
GGCCTTGCGCTGGTCGCCGTATTTTTCGTGGCCACACTCAAAATCATGGACTATGTGGCGCCCCGTAGTAGCGGCCCGGCGCCGACGCTGGTCGAATTGCCGCCATTGCCGCCCTCGCCGCCGCGCAGCTCCACCATCGTTGCACCCATCGCCGTGGCCCTGACGGCGATCCGCGATGTCGCTGAAAAAGGCGCCCCGCGAAATTTTGCCGGCACCGCCGACAATCCCGCCCAGCAGTTCCTGCAGAATGCCGATATCAAATGGAGCGCCGCCCGCGGCGCCATTGCCGTGACCGGCGCGCAGGACACTCTCACGATGACCACGCCCCTCAACGGCACGCTGAATGTGAAGGGGGAATTGTCATCGAATGTGCGCGATGCCATCGGCGGCGCGCTCGGCAATCTGCTTGGCGGCAATGTCGCGAAGCAACTGGGCAACGTCAACATCAAGAACGTCAATGCCAATGCGGAGATCCGCGGCAATGTGGTGGTGGCCTCGCAGCCGCGGCTGACACCGAACTGGCGCATCGAGCCCGGGCTTACGGCACAGGTCGCGCTGAGCGACACCAGCGCATCGGTGAGCGGCGTACGCGTCAATGTGCCGGCGCAGGTGAAGCCGATGATCGACAATGCGGTCAACGAGCAGATCACGGCGGTGCAGCAGCGGCTGCGCAACGATCCCGCCTTCGAACAAAATGCGCGGCGCGAATGGGCCAAACTCTGCCGTTCGATCCCGCTGCAGGGCGCAAGCTCGGTGCAGAATCTGTATCTGGAACTGAAGCCGACCCGCGCCATCGCCGCACAGCCACGCATCGATGGCAGCAATATCACCCTGACGCTCGGCGTCGAGGCGGAGACGCGCGTCACCGGCACGCAAACGACGCCGAACTGCCCATTCCCGGCGACGCTGGCCATCGTACCGCCCGGCCCCGGCAAGCTGAATATCGGCGTGCCCATCGACATGCCGTTCACCGAACTCAACAAGATCATCGAGACGCAGCTGGCCGGGAAGACCTTCCCCGAAGACGGCTCGGGGTCGGTCTCGGTCACCGTCAGGAAGGCCACCGTGCGCGCGTCGGGCGACCGGCTGCTGATCTCGCTGCTGGTGAATGCCAAGGAGAAATCGAGCTGGTTCGGCCTCGGTGGCGAGGCCACCATCCACGTCTGGGGCAAGCCTGCGCTCGATCAGGTCAACCAGATCATGCGCTTCACCGATCTTGAACTGGCGGTGGAGTCCGAGGCGGCGTTCGGCCTGCTCGGCGCCGCGGCGCGGGCAGCGATGCCGCTGCTGGAACGGACGCTGACCGAACATGCCGTCATCGACCTCAAGCCGTTCGCCTCCAATGCGCAGCGAAAGATTGCCGGTGCGCTGGCGGATTTCCAGAAGAACGAGGACGGATTGCGCGTCGGCGCCGATATCACCGCCTTGCGGCTCGGCGGCATAGCCTTCGACTCGAAGACGCTGCGCGTGATCGCAGAAGCCGAAGGCGCGCTCAATGTGACGGTGACGAAGCTGCCCAATCTTTAATCCGTAGGATGGGTAGAGCGAAAGCGCGAAGCACCGGAGCGATAACCCATCGGCGGAGCCAACAGCGACGACGGACAGCATGGGTTTTCGCGGAGTTTATCATCGGGCGCGCTTCGCGCGATCCGTTGGCTTAACCCATCCTACAGCCTTCAGGCCGCATCGCCCCCTCCGATACAAGGAATCACGACCGGCGATTCGGCGGAATCTTGAAAATCAAATTGCAAGCCTCCGATGCCCGAAGCATCAAAACCCTGCAATCTCAAAACAGCCTCTAATAAGAATTGTGAATCAAAATCAGCCGCTTAGCCGTTCTTCACGGACGACTGCGTTGCAGCAGACCGGGCGTGGTGAAGCTATGTCCTGGAGCGCCAACAACGGGTGCAATGCTTCCCGACCCGAATGCGCCACGCGATTTCGGCATACTTCCGCTAGCTCGCGTTGCGCGCATGGCACATTGTGGGAAGCCGCCCGCCCCAAGTTTCGTTGCAAGCTTACATAAATTTTCTGATTGAAAGATCTTTCGATCGAAATCGCAATTTTTTACCGACGCCTATCGTCGTCATTATAGCATCCTTGGCTCCACTGCTCGTCGCAGCATCAGGACCTTACTAGCGCAACTGAGACGTATTCATTGTGATGACAGGTGCGCTCATAATTAGCCACGGCTCGAACTCACGCATCCAATCGTCAATCGAATTCTCCAAATTTCTCATATCCGCCAATGTTGCGACGGTTGTAGATGGACCTGAACAAATAACCTTGCCGTCATCTAAAGAGACGTCCGACTCGATTGTTATCTGCTGATCGTTACTCTGAACATCGATGGCAACAGCGAACTCCTCACCATCTGCATGCCTCCTGAAAGCCAAATACGCTCTCAACGGAAAGGCATCGTTCGCGCTCCGTCCAATATCGATGATGAGGGTCGGATCATTCACGGCAATTTCTTCCGCAAACGCTCTTAAGACCTCTTGAAGACGAGGCCAAAGGACCTCAACTACTCTGCCGATGTTGTTGACCTTCATCTCCTCACCTTGCCTACAATATGAATTGTGAATCCAAATCAGTCGCTTAGCCGTTCTTCACGGACGACTACGAGCCAGAGATGGAACAGTTGGCCGCGGCGGTTTCGTTTCCTACCGTCCCAGCGAACTAGCTCCGGGCAGAGATTGATGGAGCTGGTGCTCACCACAACGGTGCTGGCTACCTCGCTTGTTTTCTTACCAGCGGATGGGTCTCATGGTTTTCGTCAAATGCTCAATGTCACGAGCCCCTTCTTGAGCCGAGCTTGATGAAGTCGGCGCGGCCTTATTACTTGGTGCTGGCTCGAAGCAACGAGCGCCATCGTTCGCTGTTTCCCGTTCGGGCAACCGGCGACCTCCGCATCTGTGTCGTCCCGTCTTTTCCTTCGCGACACTAGTTACGTAGCTTAAGCCACACGGATTCAATAATTTTCATGGAAGCATCGTCAGGGTGGCATGGGAAACCACACACTGAGAGAATAAGTTTATCGTTCCCTCGCCAAAGACCATACCGGTTGCGTATCTGGACCCCAAAGATTCCGTACAGCGCAACAACATCCTTCTCACTCGTTTGCTTGATCGTCCACGTTTCTCTTAAAGAGATGCGAGACACAAAATCGCTAACAGCTTCCTCTGTTGTTGCGGGCCAGCTATCCGGTCGCTGATGCTCTTGGGCTACGGAGACCGCCCTTGGAGACAACACTGAAAGCGCAAACATTGTAAGAACAAGACGCAGAATGCCGTTTCGTCGATGCAACGATGCCTCAACGCGCTCTTTTCTAACACTCATTTTTGATACCCCGTGCGTGCGCCCCCCACGCTGGGGAGAGAAACTGAGGATTTGGTGATCCCGAAGAACTCGGAAACTGCGACGGTTGAGTCGGAGAAATACCAAGCGTGTCACCTAGCACTGAAATCAATCCTTGCAGAGACTTGCCAGGAACTGAAGAGTATTCGTAGATCTGGCCGCTCGCAGCCCCAGATAGGCGGGCAAACAGCCTTCGATTCAAAGACGCTGCGCGTGATCGCAGAAGCCGAAGGCGCGCTCAATGTGACGGTGACGAAGCTGCCCAATCTCTAATCCGTAGGGTGGGTAGAGCGGAAGCGCGAAGCGCCGGAGCGAAACCCATCCTGCAATTCTGAACACAAAAAGAGCGCGCCCAGCAGGAGCGGGCGCGCTCTCTTCGTCAGATGATGTCGCCACCAATGCGACACCATCCGCATCTCCGATCGACTGCTAGGTCGAATACTTGAACTCCGGCATCGCCTTCAGCTGATCCTTGCTGGCGCCGCTCATGACGGCGTGGTCGGGATACCAGGGATTCGGCTTGGCCGGCGCAGCCGCGGCACCGCCCGAAGTCGCAGCACCCGTGGTCATGCCGCTGGAGGTCGAGCCACCCGCGCCAGTCGATCCGCTGCTGGCGGTGTTCATCTTCACCGGCTCGTTCGAGAACTTGATCTTGTCGTAAGGCACCGCGATCAGACGCTCGCCGACGCCGAGGAAACCACCCACGCCGATCACCACGGCTTTGATGTTGCCTTCCTTGTCCGTCAGGAGATCGTTGATCGAGCCGAGGCTCTCATTCGCTTCGTTATAGACGCTGAGGCCAACGAGCTTCGACGTCCGCCAGTTGCCGTTGAATGTCGTATCCGACGCCGTCGCCGGCGCTGCGGCTGGCGCTGTCGTGGATGTGGTCGCGTTCGGGCTTTGCGCGAAGGCCGCCGTCGCAAGCAGTGCCGAGCCGACGATACCAGCCGTCATATATCTTTTGAACATACATTCCTCCTGTTGTTGCCACCTGTCAGAAAGCAACGCAAGGTTTTCGGCACAGTTCCGGTTCCCGAACGAAATTGTCGTCGTTCGAAATTGTCATGACCGAAATTCTCATGTCCGAAGTGTAGTTAGAACTCACCCCAATATGGGGTCACGCCATAGTAGCGATGCAGCGCTTCCTCCTGCGACCGATCGCCCCAATCGAAATCGCGTTTCTCCGTGAACGAGGGTGCGCTGCGCAGGTCTTCGTCATCGATGTCGAGCTGATACGCATCGAGCTCGCGGTTGTAAGTCAGCAATGCCCATGGCAACGCCAGAAGATTCGAACCGATGCCAAGGAAGCCGCCGAACGACATGACGGCATAGGAGACCTTGCCGCTGAGCTTGTCGATCATCAAACGCTCGATATGACCGATGCAATCGCCATTGGCGCGCCGCACCGCCGTTCCTTCGATCCGGTCGCTGGCGATCAGCGGATGCGGCTTGGTCATGATATCGAGACTCATCATTGCCTCCATTTTTGTTAGTTAGAAGAGACAATGACGAGTAACGTGACTGGTTCCATTTACCTCCTGTCGTCCCGGCGAACGCCGGGACGACAAAAAAAGTCAGCTCTTGTAGTCCACCAGCAGCGCCGTGAACGAGGCCGTGGTCCCCGAAGCGGTCACACCGCTGGCGCTGTAGGAACTCGACGTCGATGCTTCCAGCGATTGCTTCAACGAGTCGAGGAACTGCTGCATGACGTCATTAACATCCGTGGAGCCATCAGTGTTATCGCTGCCATCAGCGCTATCGGATGACGGCGGACCGCCCGGAGGCGGGCCACCCGCGCCTTTGGCGCCGCCGTGGCCATGGGCGAAGGCGGCCTCGAACACGCCCTTGAGTTCATCCGCCTGATCGGATGTCAGCTTGCCGCTCGAGACCTGTTCGCCGATCAGGTCGTCGATCTTCGACTTCATGTCGCCCGGCGACGGCCTGGCGCCGCCGCTCACGTTGCCGCGATCGGCCTGCATCGATGAATCGATGCTGTCCAAGGCAGCCGACAACGCATCCTGGTCGCCGCTGCTGATCTTGCCCGAGGTGATCTCGGATTGCAGCTCCTGCTGCAGCTTCTGGAGAGGAGATTGGTAGGAGCTGCCGGCGGCAGCCGAAATAGCGGTCATGATCTGCTCCGAGAGGCTTTGAGGCTTGAGACTAGCCTGTGAGTGCCCTCATCTCGGATTAACCATGTTAACGGGACCTTGCTGACCGCTTGCGAAGATATTGCCCTGGGTTACGCTGGGCGGGAACAGCAACAGCGGGAAACAAAATTTCCCTGCAAAGGACGCCAATCCCGGCCAAAAGGTCCACATGGCAAACGCACCCCACATCCTTGTCGTGGAAGACGACCGCGAAACGCGCACGCTGATCGCCAAGTATCTGCGTACCAATGCCTGCAACGTCACGGTTGCCGCCGACGGGCGCGAGATGGACAAGGCGCTGGCGGACAACCGCATCGACCTCGTGATCCTCGACGTCATGCTGCCCGGCGAGGATGGCCTCAGCCTGTGCCGCCGGGTGCGCGGGGATTCGCAGGTGCCGATCATCATGCTCACCGCGCGCGGCGAGGATGTCGATCGCATCCTCGGGCTCGAAATGGGCGCCGACGACTATCTGCCGAAACCGTTCAATCCGCGCGAGCTTCTGGCGCGCATCAATGCGGTGCTGCGGCGGCAAACCAATGCGTTGAATGCCAGCGCGACGCCGAATGCCACCGCGCTCTGCTTCCTCGGCTGGCAGATGGATTTCCGCCTGCGCGAGTTGCGCAATCCCGAGGGCGCGCGCATCGCCATGACCTCGGCCGAATTCGACCTGCTGCGTGCATTCGTGGAGCGGCCCGGCCGCGTGCTGTCCCGCGACAGCCTGCTCGACCTCACGCAGGGCCGTAATGCCGGCTCTTTCGAGCGCAGTATCGACGTGCTGGTGAGCCGCATCCGCCGCAAGATCGAGGTCGATCCGCAGGATGCGCAACTGATCAAGACCGTGCGTTCCGGCGGCTACATGTTCACGCCGGCCGTGGAAACCGTCGGCGCCCCGCAGCCAGGCTGACCATGAAGCTGCTGAACGTCCTCAATCTCCGGCGGATCAGCGGCCAGATCGCCGCGCTGGTGGCGATATCGATCGCGGCCATTTACATCATCATCGGCATCGGCTTCGCGGTGCTGCGGCCGGACCAGCCAATCCCAATCGACCGCGGCCATGGCGAACTCGCCGCGATCGCGAAACTGCTGTCGGCGACGCCCGCGGGCGAGCGGCCGGCACTGCTGGCGCGGATGCAGCAGACCTTCCCAAGCTTCGACCTGCGCCCGGAGCCGAGCGGCCTCGTGCCAAGCGCCAATGCCGACGAGCGCAGCGAAGCGTTTCCATTTCGCCGCATGAACCGGATGATGGGGCTCGATGCACGCGCGGTGCCGCTGGCCAACAACCGTATTGGCATCGTTCTGTCCGACGGACAGAAATTCTCGGTGAGCGAAATGCCGGAACGGCGACCGCGTCCGTTCTGGGGCGCACCGGTGTTCGTTACTCTCGCCTTTGCCGTGATCACGCTGACGTTGCTCGGCCTGTGGGCGGCGCGGATGCTCGCCGAACCGCTCTCGTCGTTTGCGCGCACGGCGGAAGAATTCAGCCTCAGCGGCACCGCCACGCCGCTGCCCGAGCGAGGACCGGAAGAGATCCGCGCCGTTGCACGTGCGCTCAACCGCATGCGCGAACGCATCACCGCGCTGATCGACGACCGCACCAGGATGCTGGCCGCCATAAGCCACGATCTGCGCACCCCGATCACGCGGCTGCGGCTGCGTTCGGAATTCATCGAGGATGAAGGCAATCGTCGCCATATGCTGCGCGATCTCGACCAGATGCGCGCGATGCTGGAAGCGGTGCTGTCGTTCCTGCGCGACGACCGCCGGCTCGAGGCGCTGACGCTCACCGATATCGCCACCACGCTGCAACTGATCGCCGACCAGTTCGCCGATATCGGCCATCTGGTGACCTATCAGGGCCCCTCCCATGCGATGGCGATGGCCCGGCCCGACGACCTGCATCGCGCGGTGACGAACCTCGTGGAGAATGCCGTGAAGTTCGGCGGCGAGGCGTCGATCACGCTGGTGATGTCGAAGAATGGCGCGGTGATCGATGTGGCCGACGACGGACCGGGCATTTCCGACGCGCAGAAGAGCGCCATGCTGCAGCCGTTCGTGCGCGGCGACGATGCGCGGAATATGGATCACGAAGCTGCGGGATTCGGTCTCGGTCTTTCCATCGCACGCGCGATCGCACTGGCGCATGGCGGCGAGCTGACATTGCGGGATCGTCAGCCGCAGGGCCTGATCGTGCGGATCACGCTGCCAGCGGCAGATAGCGGAAAGGCAGCGGCGTAAACGTCGTAAGCGTAGGATGGGTTGAGCGCAGGCGCGACAGCGCCGGAGCGACAACCCATCAGCGGAGTCGGCAACGACGTTGGACAGCATGGGTTTTCGCTGCGCTCAACCCATCCTACGAAACGGCTACTCCCTCACCTTCCCCGTCGCCCCATCCTTGCGCACGTGGATGGTCGCGAGATCGTCGCTATAGACCTTCTCCCAGCCATCGAGGCGATCGAGCAATTTGGTCGCGGCGCTTTCGGTGCGCATGAACGTCGCGTCGATCTTGTAGTCGTTGAGCAGGCGGAACAGGTTGTCCGGCTTGGCGAGACCGCTGGCGTCGTTGTGATCGACCATCAGCTTTTCGCCGAACAGTTCGGTGCGGCCATCGATGAAGGTCGGCACGCCGCGCCAGATCAGGTAGCCGCCGAAATCGTAGTCGTTGAATACGCGGCTGACATTCAGCTTCTTCAGCGCATCGACGGCAGCGATGGGCGCCGCGCGTTCCGACGGCGTGTACTGGCGGATCGATGCGACAACGATAGTCCCTGCGATCAGGCACAGCGCGATGCCGGCAAGCATCAGCCGGTTCGGTGCCGAGGCAGCCTCTTCATTCCTTCCGAGCTGTTCACCGAGCGGCTTCGCCAGCACCAGCGGCGCGAGCAGCGCAAGCACTTCGGCGTTGCGGATATGGCCGAGCGCCATATAGACGAAGCCGAGCACCAGCACGATGCGCATCGGCGGCAGTGTGATGCCGCGCCACAGCACGAAAGCGAATGCGGCGAGCACGGAGAATTCGAGCGGGCCGGCCTTGCCGAAATTCGCCGGCCGCCATTCGCCGATCACCGCGAGCGCAGCGCCAAGGCTGAGGATGCGCCGCGAGGCCAGCAACGCTTCCCAGCCATAAGGCGTGATACAGCTTGCGGCGAGCGCCGCGAAACCGAACAACGCCCAGCGCAGCAACATGCGCGCCTGCTGATCCTTCGGCGCGCGCCAGATCGCATCGAGCGCGATGGGGCCGATCAGTGCGAGGCCGAGCACGAAGCCGCCATGCAGATTGGCCCACAAGGCCATCAGCGGCAGCAGCCAGAACGACGGCGCGCTTTTGCGATCCATCGCATCGACGAGACCGGCGACCCAGGCGACCATCACCGGCATCGCCAGCACATGCGGCCGGGCCAGCATATGGCCGGCCATCAGCGCCAGCGTCGCGGCCAGAATCACCAGCGTCGGCGTGCGCGCGAGCCGCGCATGCAGGAAGCGCGCGAGCAGCGCGATGGCGAGCGAAGCGGACGCTGCGGCGAGCACGACAGGGCCGGCCCAACCGCCGACATTGTAAGCGAGTGCGTAAGCCACTTGCGCCAGCCATTGCGTCGAGATCCAGGACTGGCCCTGCATCGTGAACGAATAGATATCCGTGCGCGGCACCGCGTGATGATCGAGCATCCATTGCCCGAGCGTGATCTGCCAATAGGTGTCGGGATCGTTGAGCAGCCCGCTGCCGACCGCGAGCAGCAGCGCATAGATGGCGATCCCGACCCAGAGTGGCAGCAGGCCATCGCTTCTGCGGGTTTCCGTGGCGTGGGCAATCGACATGGTCATGAACAGGCCAACCGTGGCAGAACGGCATCAAGAGCTGCGAATGACCGGAGGGAACCACAATGCGGCATAATTTGAGGTAAATCGCTGCCGGAACCGGGACTTGCAGCCCCGAGAAAGACTCAATTCGCGCCTCAAACGACAAGAATTGAACGAGATGGTTTAGGCCATCTGAAAGACTGGCCTCGCTAAACGCGGCCGATGCGATTTTCGAGATCATTGATGACCCGTTTTTATACCGTTCTGGCGTCGGCTTTGGCCCTTGTCGCCCTTCCGCAATTCGCCCATGCGCAGCAACGCGCCGACTATCAGGCCATGGCAGCCTCCCACGCTCAGGCCAACGGCGTACCCGAAGCGCTGGTGCATCGCGTGATCATGCGCGAGAGCAAGTACAATCCCGGTCTGATCGGCCGCGGCGGCACCATCGGCCTCATGCAGATCAAGCTCGCGACCGCGCGCGGCGTCGGCTATTCCGGCACTGCCGAAGGCCTGCGCGATCCCAACACCAATCTCACTTACGGCATCAAATATCTCGCCGGCGCCTATCGCGCCGCCCATGGCGACCACAACCGCGCGGTGCGCTACTATGCCGGCGGCTACTATTACGCCGCCAAGCGCATGCGCGCGGAGGTCTCCGCGCCGCCGCACCAGCCTATCTTCGCCAAGGAGGCCGAGCGGCTGAAACAGCAGGAAGCGGCCCAGACCCAGCGGGCCAGCGTCGAACCCGCGAAGTGAATGTGACCATCCGGTGAAGGCGCGTTGACACGCACGGCGGGAGGTTTAAATTAGAGACGTTCCGAGGGGGGCTCCGTTGAGGAGCTGAGATACCGCTAGCTTGCATGCTTCATCCGGAAGTGCTGCGAGGCCGCGGTGACCCTTTGAACCTGATCCGGGTCATGCCGGCGAAGGGACAGGGATGAATCAGACGACGTATGCGTCGCGCGCCGAATCGGGCGCTGCGACCTCCCCTATATCGATCATTGGCGCAGGGATTGCCGGTGCCTGGCAGGCTTTGCTGCTGGCCAAGGCTGGTCACACTGTCACGCTCTATGAGCGCGACAATGCCGAGATGCGCGACGCCACCACCCATTGGGGCGGCGGCATGCTGGCGCCCTGGTGCGAGGCGGAAGTCTCCGAACCCGTGATCTCGCGACTCGGCCTGCGCGCGCTGGAGCTGTGGCGCAATGAGCTTCCCGACACGCCGTTCAACGGATCGCTGGTGATCGCGCATCCGCGCGACCGCGCCGATTTCGAGCGCTTCGCCAGGATGACCTCGGGCTATACGCGGCTCGATGCAGCCGGTGTGGCCGAGATCGAGCCGTCGCTGGAAGGCCGTTTTCGCGAAGGCCTGTTCTATCCCGGCGAAGGCCATGTGGAGCCGCGGCTCGTGCTGCCCGAACTACATCGGCGCATCACCGCGGCCGGCGGCAACATCAAATACAATTGCGAGGCCAAGGCCGACGACCTCGACGGACTCGTGATCGATTGCCGTGGTCTCTATGCGCGCGAGGACGATGCGCAATCGAAGCTGCGCGGGGTCAAGGGCGAGATCATCATCGTCGAGACCGATGAGGTGCAACTGTCGCGCCCGGTCCGCCTGATGCATCCGCGCTGGCCGCTCTATGTGATCCCGCGCGCCAACAACCGCTTCATGCTGGGCGCCACCTCCATCGAAACGGAGGGCGCAGGCGTCAGCGTACGTTCGGCGCTGGAGCTGCTGGGGGCGGCCTATGCGGTGCATCCGGCCTTTGCCGAAGCGCGCATTCTCGAATTCGGCTCGGGCCTGCGCCCGGCCTTCCCCGATAACCTGCCGAAGATTGCGATCGACAAGAACAGGATCGCGGTGAACGGCCTCTATCGCCACGGTTTCCTGCTGGCCCCCGCGCTGGCAGAGCTAACGCTGAACTACGTCCAGCGCGGCGCGATCGATAATGAGGTGATGCAATGCAAGTGACCGTCAATGGCGAGACCCGCGAGATCCGGGCGTCGCATGTGAGCGCGCTGCTGAGCGAGCTCGATTACGAAGGCACGCATTGCGCCATCGCGATCAATTACGACGTGGTGCCGCGCAGCCAGTGGGCGGAGACGGCGCTGAAGGCGGGTGATGAGATCGAGATCATCACGCCAAGGCAGGGAGGTTGATCCCGATGGTGAACTTCTACGGCAAGACCTTCTCTTCCCGCCTCCTGATCGGCACCGCGCTGTATCCCTCGCCCGCCATCATGCAGGACTCCATCCGCGCCTCCGGTTCGGGCATCGTCACGGTGTCCGTCCGCCGCGAGACGGCCGGCGGCAAGACCGGCGATGCGTTCTGGTCGCTGATCCGCGAGCTCGATGTCGCCGTACTGCCGAACACCGCCGGCTGCCGCAGCGTGCGTGAGGCGGTGACGACAGCGAAACTCGCACGCGAATTGTTCGACACGCCCTGGATCAAGCTGGAAGTGATCGCCGACAACGACACGCTGCAGCCGGATGTGGTCGGTCTCGTCGAAGCCGCGAATATTCTGGTCAAGGATGGTTTCGAGGTGTTCCCCTATTGCACCGAAGACCTCGGTGTCGCCATGCGGCTTGTCGATGCCGGTTGCAAGGTGGTCATGCCTTGGGCGGCGCCGATCGGCTCGGCACGCGGCATCATCAACCCCGATGCGCTCAAGCTGCTGCGCGATCGCCTGCCGGATATCACACTGGTGGTCGATGCCGGCATCGGCGCGCCCTCGCATGCAGCGGAGGCGCTGGAGCTCGGCTATGACGCCGTGCTGCTCAACACCGCCGTCGCCAAAGCCGCCGATCCCGTCGCCATGGCCAATGCCTTCCGTCTCGCCGTCGAGGCCGGACGCACCGGCTTTGAGGCCGGGCTGATGGGCGAACGTGATTTCGCTTCTCCTTCCACTCCAGTCATCGGGACACCGTTCTGGCATGCCGTATCCTGACCGTTTCTATCCCGTCGTCGATACCGTCGAATGGGTCCGCCGCCTCACCGCACTCGGCGTCGGCACCGTGCAATTACGCGCGAAGGATCTCGACGATGCGTCGGCGATGATCCTGTTTCGCGCCGCGCTCGACGTGACCAAAGGCACAAGCACGAAGCTGGTGGTCAACGACTACTGGCGCGTCGCCATCGAGCTGAAGGCGCAGCACCTGCATCTCGGCCAGGAAGATCTCGCCGAAGCCGATGTCGCCGCCATCAAGAAGGCCGGCATCACGCTCGGTCTCTCCACACATGACGAGGAAGAGCTGGAAAACGCGCTCCGCGCCGAACCTGACTATGTCGCGCTCGGCCCGATCTTCTTCACCACGCTGAAAGCGATGCGCTTCGCTCCGCAGGGCGTACCGAAGATCTCCGTGTGGAAGAAGCGTATCGGCGATCTTCCGCTCGTCGCCATCGGCGGCATCAAGTTCGAACACGCCGCGGAAATATTCGCCGCCGGCGCCGACTCCATCGCCGTCGTCAGCGACGTCACCCAGAATCCCGATCCGGACGCCCGCACGCGGCAATGGCTCGGCCTATCCGAACAAGTAGCTTAATCGCCAATCACAACGGAGGATCGTCCCATGAACATCCGCTCCAATCCCGACACGACCCTGCCCGCCGTCACCACCGGCAGCCTGCCGTCCTCGCGAAAATTCTATTCGATCCCGGATAGCGCGCCAGACCTGCGCGTGCCCCTGCGCGAGATCATTCTGTCCGAAGGCGCCGGCGAGCCAAACTTGCCGGTCTACGACACCTCGGGCCCCTATACCGATCCGAACGTCCTCATCGACGTGAACAACGGTCTCTCGCGCGCGCGTCTCGACTGGGTGAAGGAGCGCGGCGGCGTCGAAGAATATGAAGGCCGCCAGATCAAGCCGGAGGACAATGGCAATGTCGGCGCATCGCATGCCGCGGCCGCCTTCAAGGCGCATCACAAGCCGCTGCGCGGTGTCGGCGATCACATGATCACCCAGCTCGAATTCGCCCGCGCCGGAATCATCACCAAAGAGATGATCTATGTCGCCGAGCGTGAAAATCTCGGCCGCAAGCAGCAGCTCGAGCGCGCCGAAGCCGCGCGCGCGGATGGTGAATCCTTCGGCGCCGAAGTGCCGTTGTTCATCACGCCCGAATTCGTGCGCTCGGAAATCGCCCGTGGCCGCGCGATCATCCCCTGCAACATCAATCACGCCGAACTCGAGCCGATGATCATCGGCCGCAATTTCCTGACCAAGATCAACGCCAATATCGGCAACTCGGCTGTTACTTCCTCCGTGGAAGAGGAAGTCGACAAGATGGTGTGGGCAACCCGCTGGGGCGCGGACACCGTGATGGACCTCTCCACCGGCCGCAACATCCACACCACACGTGAATGGATTTTGCGCAACTCG
>JASBVG010000063.1 GCA_030147505.1 Tardiphaga sp. | reverse complement strand
CCCTGGAAGACTTTTTGCGCCAGGCCAAGGATGAAAAATCCTCGCTCGCCGAGGGTTATGGCCTCCTTCAGCAAATCCTTGGGTAATTGGAAACGAAACGCTAACTTTGTCAGGCCATCATCCCCAGCACTGTTTAGCCGAAGCCGGCGGGGCCCTCACGGGAAGCCGGCCTTGTCCCGTGTGTAGACGGCGACTTCTGGGGAGTATGAGTCGATGAAGTCACGAGAAACGCTGATCCGCCTGAAGAAATTTCAGGTCGACGAGAAGCGCCGCCGGGTCGCCCAGATCGAAGGGATGATCGCCGATTTCCAGCGCATGTCGGTCGACCTGGAGCGCGAAATCCAGTCCGAGCAGGAGCGCGCCGGGATCAACGATCCCTCGCACTTCGCCTATCCGACCTATGCCAAGGCCGCGATCCAGCGTCGCGAGAACCTGACCCGCTCGGCCGACGAACTGCGCGGCCAACTCGAGGACGCCAAGGCGTTGCTCGCCGAAGCCTTCGAAGAACTCAAGAAGGTCGAATTGCTCGACGAGCGCGACCAGGCCCGCGCCCGCGAGGAGGAGAACGCCCGCGAGCAGGCCGATCTCGACAGCATCGGCTTGATGCGCGCTCGCATCGGCGCGGTGGCCTGAAGCCGCGTTACTTCGCTGCGAAGCTTTCAAGCCCGGGCCGCAAGGTCCGGGTTTTTCGTTGGCGTGTATCCACAGCGCGAACAAGCATCATGGCTTGCGCGCCGGCATTCATGTTACGAGTCGGGACCACCGCTTTGCGACTTTGCGCGCGCAGCGAAAGGTAATTTCAGGTCGAGGAGACGGGATGCTCACGCCGGCAGAGTTGGTCTGGCTCATCGCTGCGGTTGCAAAGGGCGATGAAGCTGCATTCGAGCGCCTATATACCGCTACGCGTGCGAAACTGTTCGGTGTCGTTCTCCGTATCTTGCGCAGACAGGACCTCGCGGAGGAAGTGATCCAGGAGGTCTATGTCAAGATCTGGAACAGCGCCGGCCAGTTCAACCCCGGCGTCGCATCGCCCATCACATGGATGGCTTCGATAGCGCGCAATCGCGCGATCGATGTCGTGCGCAAGAAGGGCGAGGTGTCGATAGAGGAAGAGCCGGCCGCCATGGAAGTCGCAGCCGATACGCCCGATCCGCTCGCGCGCCGCGAGATGACCGAAGAGTTACGGCGCCTGCTCGAATGTGTCGGGCAGCTCGAGCCGGAACGGCAGAAGCTGGTGCTGCTCGCCTATTACAATGGCTGGAGCCGCGAACAGCTTGCTACGAAGTTCGAGAAGCCCGTGAACACCGTGAAGACGTGGCTGCGCCGGAGCATGTTGGATATCCGCGCATGTCTGGGACTGGCATGATGGACTACAGCGAAGATCATATCGCACTCGCTGCGGAATATGCGCTCGGCACGCTCGATGCGGATGAGCGCGCGCAGGTCGAGCAGATGATGACGGTCGACAAGGACTATGCGGCCGTCGTGGAGTCGTGGGAGCGTGCGCTTGCGGTGCTCAACCAGATGGTCGGCCTCGTCGAACCGCGTCCGCAGGTGTGGGACAATATCCGCAGCGCCATCGGCCTGTCGGGTCCGCAGGCGCCTATCGTGCTGCCGTCGATGCCGGAAGCTGCGGCGACTCCTGTTGCCGACGTCGTGCACGAGCCCGTGCAGGCTGATATGTCGAATGTCATCGATCTCACGCGCCGTGCGCAGCGATGGCGCGGTGTCGCGACCGCCATGGGCGCCATTGCCGCCGCGCTGATCGCTTTGATCGGCGTCCAGGTGACGCGTCCCGATCTGTTGCCGGCCGGTCTTCGTCCGAAGGCTGAAGTTCAGGTCGTTCAGGCGCCCGCACAGACGCCGCAGCAACTGGCGGCCCAGTCGCAATATGTTGCTCTGTTGCAGACTGATACCTCATCGCCGGCCTTCATTCTCACCGTTGATGCCGCGACCAAGAATTTCACGGTGCGCCGTGTCGGCGCCGAGCCACAGGCGGGCAAGAGCTATGAACTGTGGATCGTGTCCGATAAATTCCAGAGCCCGCGTTCGCTCGGCGTGATCGGCGGCGATGAATTCACGACGCGTGCAGCACTCGCGGCCTACGATCCGGACACGGTCAACCAGGCGACCTACGCGGTGACCATCGAGCCGGAAGGCGGCTCGCCGACCGGCTCCGCCACAGGCCCGATCGTGTTCACCGGCAAGCTGATCGAAACGGTCCCGCCGCCGAAGTGAACTTTTGTAGGATGGGTAGAGCGCCGGAGCGAAACCCATCGGCGGAGCCTGCCGCGACGACGGAATGATGGGTATCGCTCCGCTTTACTCATCCTACGACAACCACCCCACAAAAGAAAAACGCCCGTGGGGAGCGGGCGTTTTCCATTTAGCAGTCCACTTGGGGGGAGTGGGTTCTGCTGCGTTATCGCATGACGACCTTGGGGGACATCGGCATGCGAATTCGTAAAACCTTTAGCGGACCATGCTGCTGTTCGACGTTGCCGTCGTCACCGGCGCGCCTGCCTTGATAGTGCGCGCGGTCTGCGTGTAACCCTGATCTGAATTCATGCGCGACGAGATACCGACACCCGCCACGAAAATACCGGCCACGAGAGCAACAACGACCACTTTCAGGTGGGTCATGCGATCCGCGCTGTAAATCGAGTGGTTCATCGAACGCTCCTGCCGTTCACTTCCTGACTACTCGTTGGTGTCGAGCTTTCATCGTCAGGTTCATCATCTGTGTGGCAAGAAACGTAAAATCGAGGGGTGACGTTCCAGGTAGGCGATCACAAGACGGTGAGAGTCCGTGATCGCGGTCGTTAAAACAGGCCGGAAGGTCGCAGGATTTACGAAATAATCATTTATTTACAGAGCTATAGATCGTCTTGTCGCAGCTTGCGCCGGTCTGTCCAGGAAACATTACGAATCGGCAAGCCTCTTGTGTGTGACGAATTTGCATCGCCGGTCCCTAGGGTGATTTGCCCCGATGGAGCGGTGGGGATCAGACGCTGCCGACGGTCTTCAGGCGGGCGCGGGGATGGATTTCTGCCTGCGACAAAACGGTCGTCTGCGAGCGGAAGCGCTCGACCAGCGACCGCACGAACGGACGGATGCCGGCGGAGGTCACCAGCACCGGCGCTTCGCCTTCGCGCGCGGCCTGCTCAAAACTGTTGCGCACCGCGACCATGAATTCCGAAAGCTTCGACGGTTGCATCGCGAGGCTGCGGTCTTCGCCCTGACCGATAATCGACTCCGCAAAAGCCTGTTCCCAATGCGCCGACAGCGCGATGAGCGGCAGGTAGCCGGCATAGGACGTGTTCTGTGCGCAAATCTGGCGCGCGAGGCGCGTGCGCACATGTTCGACGATGGTCGAGGGGTTGCGCGAATAAGCGAGTGCATCGGCGATGCCTTCGAGAATGGTCGACAGATCGCGCACCGAGATGCGCTCGGTGAGGAGGAGTTGAAGCACGCGCTGGATGCCGGAGACGGTGATGAGCGCCGGCACGATATCCTTGACCAGTTCGCCCTGTTCCTTCGGCAGATCCTTGAGCAGCTTCTGCACCTCGCCATAGGAGAGCAGGTCCGACATGTTGCCCTTGAGCAGTTCGGTCAGATGCGTCGACAGCACGGTGGCGGCATCGACCACCGTATAGCCCTTCAATGAGGCTTCTTCCTTCAGCGCCGCGTCGACCCAGGTGGCGGGCAGGCCGAAGGTCGGTTCGGTCGTATGGATGCCGGGCACCGTGACCTGCTGGCCGCCGGGGTCCATGACCATGAACTGGTTCGGCCAGATGCGGCCGGTGCCGGCTTCCACTTCCTTGATCTTGATGACGTAGGTGTTGGCCTCGAGCTGGACATTGTCGAGGATGCGCACCGACGGCATCACGAAGCCCATTTCGACCGCCAGCGACTTGCGCAGCGCCTTGATCTGCTCGGTGAGGCGGTCGGTGCCATCAGGGCCGTTGACGAGCGGCAGCAGCGCGTAGCCGAGTTCGATCTTGAGATCGTCGATTTTGAGCGAGGCGGAGATCGGCTCTTCGGCCGCAGCGCCGCCCTGCGCGGCGCCTGCTGCGCCGGCAGGCCCGCCGGCGCCACCGGCGGCGGCTTGCTGTGCGGCGGCGGCCTTCTGCACCTTGTTGCGCTTGCTGGCGGTGTAGGCGAGCCAGCTCGCGCCGCCGCCAAGGGCGATGAACGGCAGCATCGGAATGCCCGGCAGCAAGGCCAGGGTGAACATCACGCCGGCGGACATGCCGAGCGCCTGCGGATAGCCGGAGAACTGCTTCATCAGCGTCTTGTCGGCGGCGCCGGTGATGCCCGCCTTGGAGACGAGCAGGCCGGCGGCGGTCGAGACGATCAGGGCAGGGACCTGGGTGACGAGGCCGTCGCCGACCGTGAGCAGCGTATAGGTGCGGCCCGCTTCCGAGAACGGCATGCCCTGCTGGGCGACGCCGATGATGATGCCGCCGACCACATTGATGGCGGTGATGAGCAAACCGGCGATGGCGTCGCCGCGCACGAATTTCGAGGCACCGTCCATGGCGCCGAAGAAGCCGCTTTCGTCTTCCAGATCCTTGCGGCGCGCCTTGGCGGTGGCTTCGTCGATCAGGCCGGCGGAAAGATCGGCGTCGATCGCCATCTGCTTGCCGGGCATCGAGTCGAGCTGGAAACGCGCGGCGACTTCGGCGATACGGCCCGAACCCTTGGTGATGACGATGAAGTTCACGATCAGCAGGATCGCGAATACGACCACGCCGATCACGAAGTTGCCGCCCATCACGAAATGGCCGAACGCCTCGATGACATGGCCGGCGGCGGCAGTGCCTTCATGGCCGTGCGAGAGGATCAGGCGGGTCGAGGCGAGGTTCAGCGACAGCCGCAGCATGGTCGAGATCAGCAGCACGGTCGGGAACGACGAGAATTCCAGCGGTGTCTGGGTGAACAGCGCCGTCATCAGGATCAGCACCGACATGGTAATCGAGATTGCCAGGAACACGTCCAGCATGAATGCCGGCAGCGGCATGATCAGCACGATCAGGATGACCAGGACGCCGAGCGCGAGCGCGATGTCGCCGCGCAGGATCGTGCTCTTGATCTTCTCGAGGTCGAAGCCGCCGCCGCCCGGGCTGCCGATGCCCTGACCCGCCACCAAATCCGTCATCGTCACCGCTTCCCCGCGCGCATGCCGATCGTGCGCGCCGAACGTAGGCTTGGCGGCCGGAGGGCCACCGATCCGCAAGTGAGGCACCGCACTGGCATCCACGGGCATTCCCCCGATCGGCTGACGAGACGCGATATCACTCGGCAATTTTTGCCGTGTGTATGGTTAGCAAAGGGTTAATTTCAGTTAACCTGACGGCAGTTTGGGCAGCGTGACGCAGGGTTTCTTCTACTTCTCACTGCGGCCGGAGCCTCCGCACAACGGGATCGTCGAGAACAACATTCTCCGCCCCGCTACTTTCGCATGCCTAATCCTTCGGCAGATCGGCTTGACCCAGCGGGAACTCCCCATCAAGTTGCCGCCGTGCTGTCAGAAACTGCCATTCCGGAAACGCCCGCCTTCCAGCCCGACAGCCGTCAGGCATGGACGCGCCTTGCCTTGGCCCTTGTCGTGGGCTCGCTGGGCTCGGTCGGCATGTGGTCGGTGGTGGTGATCCTTCCGGCCGTCCAGGCTGATTTCGCCGCCACCCGCGGCGCGGCGTCACTCGCCTTCACATTCACCATGGCGGGCTTCGGCATCGGCGGTGTGGTTGTCGGCCGGCTGACGGACCGGTTCGGCATCGTCGCCAGCATCGCGCTGGCCACCGTGCTGATGGCCATCGGCTATGTGCTGTCCGCCTCCACGTCGGCGCTCTGGCAATTCATCCTGCTGCATCTCCTCATCGGTGCCGGCTCATCCGCGACCTTCGCGCCGCTGATGGCCGAGGCCTCGCACTGGTTCGAGCGCAAGCGCGGCATCGCTGTCGCGCTGGCTGCGACCGGCAGCTATATCGGCGGCACGTTCTGGCCGCCGGTGGTGAGCTGGGGCATGCTCACTTTCGGCTGGCGACCGACGCAGATCGGCATTGCCGTCGTCACGACCGCTTTAACTCTGGCGACACTTGCCGTGCTGCGCGCAAAAATGGGCGCCAATGAGCGCCGCAGTCATGCCAATGCGCCGCCGCCGAAAGTCGATCTGAAACTCAGCCACAACACGCTGACGGCGATCCTGTTCATCGCCGGCATCGGCTGCTGCGTCGCTATGGCGATGCCGCAGGTCCATATCGTCGCTTATTGCAGCGATCTCGGCTATGGCGCGGCGCGCGGCGCCGAGATGCTGTCGGTGATGCTTGCGCTCGGCATCATCAGCCGCGTCGGTTCGGGCTTTCTCGCCGATCGCATCGGCGGCTTGCGCACATTGCTGGTCGGGGCCATCGCGCAGGGCGTGGCGCTGATGTTCTATTTGTTCTTCGACGGCCTGACCTCGCTCTACATCATCTCGGCGATGTTCGGCCTGTTCCAGGGCGGCATCGTGCCGGCCTATGCCATCATCGTCCGCGAGGCGATGCCGGCCTCGCAGGCGGCCACCCGCGTCGGCATCGTCATCCTCGGCACCATCGGCGGCATGTCGCTGGGCGGCTGGCTGTCCGGCGTGATCTTCGATGCCACCGGGTCCTACCGCGCCGCTTTCGTCAACGGCATCGCCTGGAACCTGTTCAACGTCGCCATCGTCACGTGGCTGCTGCTGCGCGCCCGCAAGCGCACGATGATGACGCTGCGTCCGGCGGAGTGAGCGCTACAGCCACGCCTCGTCGCTGGTGAACTCGATATTGAGCCAGTGGCTCGGCGGCACAGCCTCGAGCCTTTCAGCAATTTCACGTCGGATGCCGTCGAAGAAATCCACTTCGCGCGGGCCGAGATCGTCCGGCGCGAGGAAGGTGATATCGACGAAGCGCGCGCGGCCCATCTTGGCGACATAGCTGGAGAAATTCTCGAAGCCGTATCGCTTCTGGATGTCCCGCGCGATCTCGCGCACCTCTTCATCGAGATCGACCGGCGCCACCTGGATGATATCCTTCACCGATCGCCAGCATGCCCGCAGCGGCAATGGCAGCAGCAGCAGGCTCAGTGTCGCCAGCACGGCCGGATCGAGATAGGGCACGAGATGATCGTAACTCGT
>JASBVG010000060.1 GCA_030147505.1 Tardiphaga sp. | reverse complement strand
CCATTTGTATCGTAGGTTGCATATACTGAATTCGGCGCAAGAATGCATGCCGGCCAGTTGACGATTTGTCGTGAAGCGCAGTTTCGAACCATTGGACAAATTGTCCAATGTTGCCGTGCAGCAAATGCGCCTAACCGTGCGTCCCAAACGGATATCATCGAATGGGTAACATCTTGAGCCGCCTACGGATCCTCCTTCTGCTGCCCTTGGTTGCCTTGCTGGGTGGCTGCAATTTCGTCGTCATGAATCCCGCGGGCGATATCGCGGTGCAGCAGCGCGATCTCGTCGTCGTGTCCGTCGTGCTGATGCTCATCATCATCATTCCGGTGATGGCGCTCACGGTGTTCTTCGCCTGGAAATACCGCCAGTCCAACACCGCAGCACAATATGAGCCCGACTGGGATCATTCGACCCATCTCGAACTCGTGATCTGGGCGATGCCGCTGCTGATCATTATCTGCCTCGGTGCCGTGACCTGGAGCAGCACCCATCTGCTTGATCCATACCGTCGCCTCGACCGCATCGCGCCAGGTCAGGCCGCGACGTTGAACGATCCGCTGGTCGTTGAGGTTGTTGCGCTCGACTGGAAGTGGCTCTTTATCTATCCGGAATATGGCGTGGCTGCGGTCAACGAGCTCGCAGCTCCGGTGGATCGCCAGATCCGCTTCAAGATCACCGGCACTTCGGTGATGAACTCCTTCTACATCCCCGCGCTGGCCGGCCAGATCTATGCGATGCCCGGCATGGAGACGAAGCTTCACGCCGTCATCAACAAGCCTGGCAAGTATGAAGGCTTCTCGGCCAACTATTCGGGCGCGGGATTCTCCAATATGCGCTTCGCCTTCCATGGCGTCGATCAGGCCGGCTTCGATGCCTGGATCGCCAAGGCCAAGGGTAGCCAGGACAAGTTAAGCCGCGACGTCTATCTCGAACTCGAAAAGCCGAGCGAGAAGGTGCCGGTGAAGCTCTACAACAGCGTCGATGCCGATCTGTACAAGCTGATCCTCAATCAGTGCGCCCAGCCCGGCAAGATGTGCATGAGCGAGATGATGGCGATCGACAGCAAGGGTGGCATGGGTCTCGCGAGCGCCCGCAACATCCTGCCGCTGAAATACAATGTCTCTCAGCTCGATGGATCTGTTTCGGTTAAAAATTACGTCGCCAGCGTCTGCACTGTCGCGGATGCGATCCGCGAGGCTGCCGATCGCACCACGACGCCGGGCGATCCGACGCCGATGAGCGGCGCCGGTCTGCCGCGCACGCGTGCGCCCGCACCGTTCCAATTCACGCCTGCGCCGCCCGTTGAGCGACGCGCTTCCAACACCTGATCCGGATCGAGTCCCATGTCTGCTGCAACCGGAATTGCTGAAAACACCGGGCTGGCCAAGCTCCTTTTCGGCCGTCTCACCTTTGAATCGCTGCCGCTGCACGAGCCGATCGTTGTCGTCACCTTCTGCGCTGTTGCGCTCGGTGGCATCGCGCTCGTGGCCGGCCTGACTTACTTCAGGCTGTGGGGCTATCTCTGGAAGGAGTGGTTCACCAGCGTGGACCACAAGAAGATCGGCATCATGTATATGATCCTCGGTCTTGTGATGTTCCTGCGCGGCTTCTCTGACGCGGTCATGATGCGTCTGCAGCAAGCGCTCGCCTTCAACGGCTCTGAAGGCTATCTGAATGCGCATCACTACGATCAGGTGTTCACCGCCCATGGCGTGATCATGATCTTTTTCGTGGCGATGCCCTTCGTCACCGGCCTTATGAACTACATCGTGCCGCTGCAGATCGGTGCCCGCGACGTCTCGTTCCCGTTCCTGAACAATTTCTCGTTCTGGATGACCACCGGCGGCGCCATCCTCGTCATGATCTCGCTGTTTGTCGGAGAGTTCGCCAAGACCGGCTGGCTGGCCTATCCGCCGCTGTCGAATATCGGATACAGCCCCGATGTCGGCGTTGACTATTACATATGGGCGCTACAGGTGGCCGGTGTCGGCACGACGCTATCAGGTATCAACCTGATTGCGACCATCGTGAAGATGCGCTGCCCCGGCATGACCATGATGAAGATGCCGGTCTTCACCTGGACCTCGCTCTGCACCAACGTCCTGATCGTCGCGTCCTTCCCGGTTCTGACCGCGTGTCTCGCCCTGCTGTCGCTCGATCGCTATGTCGGCACCAACTTCTTCACGAACGATCTCGGCGGCAATCCGATGATGTACGTGAACCTGATCTGGATCTGGGGCCACCCGGAAGTCTACATCCTGATCCTGCCGCTGTTCGGCGTGTTCTCGGAAGTGACCTCGACATTCTCGGGCAAGAAGCTGTTCGGCTACACCTCGATGGTCTACGCCACGATCGTCATCACGATCCTGTCGTACCTCGTCTGGCTGCATCACTTCTTCACCATGGGCTCGGGCGCGAGTGTGAATTCCTTCTTCGGAATCACGACCATGATCATCTCGATCCCCACGGGCGCGAAGATATTCAACTGGCTGTTCACCATGTATCGCGGCCGCATCCGGTTCGATCTTCCGATGATGTGGACCGTCGCCTTCATGCTGACCTTCGTCATCGGTGGCATGACCGGTGTCATGCTGGCAATTCCGCCGGCCGACTTCGTGCTGCATAACTCGCTGTTCCTGATCGCTCACTTCCACAACGTGATCATCGGCGGCGTGGTGTTCGGTGTGTTCGCGGCGATCAATTTCTGGTTCCCGAAGGCGTTCGGCTTCAAGCTCGACGAGTTCTGGGGCAAGGTTTCGTTCTGGTTCTGGGTGGTCGGCTTCTGGGTTGCCTTCACGCCGCTCTATGTACTCGGCTTCATGGGCGTCACCCGCCGCATGCGCGTGTTCGACGATCCATCGCTGCAGATCTGGTTCATCATCGCCGGCATTGGTGCTGCGATGATCGCGGCCGGCATCGGCGCCTTGTTGTTGCAGATCGCCGTCAGCATCTGGAAGCGCAAGGAGCTGGCCGACCACACCGGAGATCCGTGGAACGGCCGTACGCTGGAATGGGCAACCTCCTCGCCGCCGCCGGACTACAACTTTGCCTTCACGCCGGTCGTGCATGACAACGACGCCTGGTACGACATGAAGAGCCGCGGCTATCAACGCCCGCTGCAAGGTTTCAAGCCGATTCATATGCCGAAGAACACCGGCGCGGGCATCATTCTCTCGGGCTTCGCTACCGCTCTCGGCTTCGCGCTGATCTGGTATATGTGGGCGCTAGCGGCCGTGTGTTTCGTCGCGCTCATCGCCGGTGCGATCTATCACACGTTCAACTACAAACGTGACTTCCACATTCCGGTGGATCAGGTCATCAGCACGGAAGCCGAGCGCACCAAGCTCCTGGCAGCACAGGCCGCATCATGAACGCACCGACCCAAACCCTGAACGGCGAGGCGCCGGTCTTCTACGTCGCCGACGAACACGATCATCCGCCCGGCCAGAGCACCATGCTCGGCTTCTGGCTCTACCTGATGAGCGACTGCCTGATCTTTGCGATGCTGTTCGCGACGTTCGGCGTGCTCGGCACCAGTTATGCTGCGGGCCCCGGCCCGAAGGATCTGTTCGACCTCAAGCTGGTTGCGCTCAACACGGCTATGCTGCTCTTTTCGTCCATCACCTATGGCTTCGCCATGCTGGAGATGCAGAAGGGCAAGATCGGCGCGACCCAGATGTGGCTGGCCATTACCGGCCTGTTCGGTCTCGCCTTCCTGAGCATAGAACTCTATGAGTTCCACCACATGATCCACGAAGGTGCCGGCTGGTGGCGCAGCGCCTTCCTGTCGTCCTTCTTCACGCTGGTCGGCACCCATGGTCTGCACGTGACCTTCGGTATCATCTGGCTGGTGGTGCTGATGGTGCAGGTAGCGAAGTTCGGCCTCATCGAGGCCAACCAGCGCCGCCTGATGTGCCTCAGCATGTTCTGGCACTTCCTTGACGTCGTCTGGATCGGCGTCTTCACCTTCGTGTATCTGATGGGAGCCGTGCGATGAACGCTGACGCACATGCCGGCCACGGTCACGACGATCACGCGCATGGCCACGGCCATGATGACGGTCGCGATCATGGTTCTTTCAAATCCTACATGACCGGCTTCATCCTCTCGGTCATTCTCACCGCCATCCCGTTCTATCTGGTGATGACCGGCGCGATCGAGAACAGGAACTGGACCATCGCGATCATCGTCGCCATGGCCATGGTGCAGATCGTGGTTCACATGGTCTACTTCCTGCACATGAACACGACGTCGGATGGCGGCTGGACCATGATGGCGCTGATCTTCACGGTCATTGTCGTGGTCATCGCGCTGAGCGGCTCGCTCTGGGTGATGTATCACCTCAATGTCAACATGATGCCCGTCCACGATATGAGGAACATGCCCTGATGAGCGACACCGACCGCGCGCCGCGCGGCACGGTCACGCTCTCTGTGCTGGCGGTTCTCGCCATCCTCGGCATTGCAGGCTTCGTGTCGCTCGGCATCTGGCAGGTCGAGCGCCGCGCCTGGAAACTGGATCTGATCGCGCGTGTCGATCAGCGCAGCCACGCCGCACCCGACGCTGCACCCGGGCCTGCGGCGTGGCTGGCCATTTCCCGCAAGGACGACGAATACCGCCGCGTCCGCGCCGCCGGCAGCTTCGTGCCAGGCAAAGACGTGCTCGTGCAAGCGGTCTCTGATCTTGGCGCCGGCTCTTGGGTATTGACGCCGTTTCGCACCGATGTCGGCTTCACCGTTCTCGTCAATCGCGGTTTCATCAGCCCGGACGAGCGCAAGGCGAATGCTTTTGCCGCTCCGGTTTCGCCGGTGACGGTCACTGGCCTGTTGCGCATCTCCGAGCCCAAAGGCGGCTTCTTGCGTAACAACGATCCTGCCGCCGGACGCTGGTTCTCCAGGGATGTCGCCGAGATCGCCGAAAGCCAGAAGCTCGGTGCTGTCGCGCCATACTTCATCGATGCCGACAAGTCACTGGATGCTCCTGGGCAGCCCCATGGCGGCCTGACGGTGGTCTCGTTCCCGAACAATCACGCGGTTTATGCGCTGACCTGGTTCGGCCTCGCTGTCATGCTGGTGGCCGGCACCCTCTATGTCGGGCGTGACGAGTGGCGGATTCGGAAAAAATCACCATCTCGCGTATGACATGACGGATGTCACGCCGGCCGGAGCATGGCCGCGCGTGTCGCGCATGACGGTGCGAGATGCAGGGTCTCTCTAGCAGTACAGTTGGATCGAACGGAGCCGGCGTCGGGCCGGATGCCGTTCCGCGCACTGCTCGCGCGGCTGGCGTCTCGCGCGCCACATTGCCGCTCGATGAAACAACCAACGTCAAGAACATCAACCTGCTGATCCAGTTGCGCTGGATCGCGGTGGTCGGCCAGGTTCTCACCATTGGTTTCGTCCACTTCGTGATGGGCGTCGAGCTGCCGCTGATGCCGATGATCTCGGTGCTGTGCGGCTCGATCTTTCTCAATGTCATCAGTCAGGAATGGCTACGCAAACAGACCGACGCGCGCGATCGCGAGCTGCTCATGCTGTTGCTGCTCGATGTCGCCGCGCTGACGGCGCAGCTCTATCTCAGCGGCGGCGCCACCAATCCCTTCGTGTCGCTCTATCTGCTGCAGGTGACACTGGGTGCGATGCTGCTCAACGTACGCTTCACCTGGGTAATCGTCGTTGTGGCCTGCCTGTGCTTCGCCGGGTTGATCGTGTTTCATCGCCCGCTCGCGCTGCCGCCCGCGATGGCGGACTATCTGTTTCAGCTGCACATTTGGGGCACGCTGATCTGTTTCGTGCTCGACGCGGCACTGATCGTCGTCTTCATGACGCGCATAGCGCGTAATCTACGCGATCGCGACAATGGCCTTGCTGCGCTACGCCAGCAGGCCGCCGAGGAGAATCATATCGTCCGTATGGGCCTGCTTGCTTCCGGCGCTGCGCATGAGCTTGGCACGCCTCTGGCGTCGCTCTCCGTGATCCTCAGCGATTGGCGACGCATGCCGACGCTCGCCAGCGATCCCGAGCTGATGGAAGAAATCGCCGAGATGCAGGCCGATGTGCAGCGCTGCAAGTCGATCGTCACCGGCATCCTGATGTCGGCCGGAGACATGCGCGGCGAGGCGCCCGTGGTCACCTCGGTCAATGGCTTCTTCGGTGAACTCGTCGAGGATTGGCGCACGGCGCGGTCGAGCAGCGCACTGGTTT
Organism: Tardiphaga sp.; assembly: GCA_030147505.1. Taxonomy (GTDB): domain Bacteria; phylum Pseudomonadota; class Alphaproteobacteria; order Rhizobiales; family Xanthobacteraceae; genus Tardiphaga. Next base: position 47,538 of record JASBVG010000060.1, on the reverse strand, counting down.
ATGAGAACCGCTTCGGCGAGGATCTGCCGATCGTTTCCGACTCTGCATTGAAGCAGATGATCTTCAATGTGCTGGACAATGCCAATGAAGTTTCACCCTTGTGGATTCGTCTCGTCGTCGAACGTGATCGGGATACTCTGGTGTTGAAAGTTAGCGATATGGGCCCCGGTTTCGCGCAGGAAATGCTGGACAATCTTGGTAAGCCGTATAACTCGAGCAAGGGCCGGTCCGGTCGCGGGCTCGGTCTGTTCCTGGTGGTCAATGCCGTCCGCAAGCTGGGCGGTTCGGTCATGGCAGACAATCGGCCTGTCGGCGGGGCCGTCGTGACGCTATCCTTGCCTCTGTCTGCCCTCGCGATAGGAGCGCATAGACATGTCCGATGAACGTCTCTTGATCATCGTCGAAGACGATGAAGGGTTTGCCCGCACCCTGAAGCGCTCCTTCGAGCGCCGCGGCTACAATGTGCTGCATGCGGAAGGTTTCGAGACGCTCACCGAAGTGCTCGGTGACAAGGTGCCGGGCTATGCGGTGGTCGATCTCAAACTCGCCGGCGCTTCGGGCTTGGCTTGCGTCGAGGCGCTGCATGCGCTGAGCAGGAATATGCTGATCGTCGTTCTCACGGGCTATGCCAGTATCGCGACCGCGGTGGAGGCCATCAAGCTCGGCGCTTGCCACTATCTGGCCAAGCCATCCAATACTGACGACATCGAGGAGGCCTTCCAGAAGGCGGCTGGGGATACGCAAGTTGCGCTCACCGAACGGCCGACCTCCATCAAGACCCTGGAATGGGAGCGCATTCATCAAACGTTGGTCGAGAGCGATTTCAACATTTCCGAAACAGCCCGTCGTCTCGGCATGCATCGCCGGACGCTGGCGAGAAAGCTTGAGAAGCGGCAAGTGAATTGAGGCATTCGAGTATCTGGTGCTAACAACAGCCTTGATGCCTGAACCAATGCGCCAAGGCAGTTTCGAGTGGCTTCCAGGCACGTTCTAATGCCTTGAATTGCGGAACGCTTGCGCGATACATCGCGCGGATCTCGGTCTCCATTGCGTTCAGATCGACGCCAGCGAGCTTATTGTCGCGGCAGATCGTGCGACCATTAACGATGACTTCGCGCACGCAACTGCTATTGCCACGGGCAAACAGCATGTCGATCGGATTCACCGGCATGATTGCATCGCGATCGAGTTGACCGATATCGAGCACGACGAAATCTGCAGCTTCTCCGGCCGCGAGCGCGCCTTTGCCCGGCGCACCGATGGATTTTCGCCCATTGCACACGGCCAGTGACAGAAACTCCTCCCGGCTCCATGTCCGCTCGAAACCCATGCCACCATGGCCCATTTGCACGAGCCGCATCTCGCGGATCGCATCGTCGTCTTCATCTAGCGCAACACCGTCGATACCGACCGCAACTCTGCAGCCGCGATGATGGGCGTCCGCGATGGGCGGGAAGCCGGAATGAAGGTGCAGGTTGGAGCTGAAATTGGTCACGATGGTAGCGCCGGCTTCCGCGATCATGTCGAGTTCGTCCGGCCGGGCGTGGATACAATGGGCGACAGTCAAGCGCTCTGACAACAGGCCGATATCCTTGAGAAAACACACCACGCCGCCCGGGAAGGCGCGGTCGGCCCACTGGCGCTGATAAATGGTCTCGAGCAGATGCATATGGATGCGCCGGCCGGTCGCGGCCGACCGCTCTGCGATGGCTTCAAGGAGCGCTGGCGAGCACCACTGCACGCCGGCCGGACCGTATTGCACGTCGATCATCGGGCCTGCGATGGCTGCATGTATTGCGTCGACGCGATCGAGATATTCGGATGGTGGCGGGCTTGGGCGAATGAACAGGTCGTGGATCGTACGGCGGTCATCATCCGATAAAACCGACAATACATCGCCGCTATCGCCATAGACCAGCGGGTTCTGGTCGCGCACTGCCAACGCGAAAGCGAGCCGGATGCCAACATCCCTGGCGGCTTTGCCGATGGCAATCGCCTCATCGACGATCTGCAGTTTGCCGCTTGGGCGCGTATAATGGAGCATCGCGCCGCTGCAGCCCGCGCGAGCCGAGCGTGCGAGCGAAACGGCGGCGGCGAGATAGGCATCCGGCGGGGTGCCGAATGCGGAGCGGAGAATCCACGACTCCAGCGGCATACCCGACGCACCGAAGGAGGTCATGGAGGGCCGTGCATGGTCGTGTGCGTTGACCAGCGCGGGGATAACAAGATGGTTCGTCTGCGGCGATGTCACTGCGCCGGTCGAAACCTCCGTGATCAAGCCATTCGCGTAAGCGATGCTGGCCTGAGGCACGAGGCCCCGGTCGGTGCTGGTAAAGACATGTGTGGCAGACAGAACCTCCATCATAAGCGCTATCAGTTCGCCGTATAGATCAGCTCGCGCTCGCCGCGCGGCGGCAAGAAATCGCGCGAGAAGATCTCCTTCGGCGTCGGTGTGCGCTTGAGCTCATAGCCTTCCACCACCATGCCGATGGCACGGGCCATGCGCTCGTCCTTGATGTCGCCGATGCCGATCTCCTTCATTTCAGGCGAAACCATCAGTTTCTCAAAGGCGAATTGCATGCGGCGCTTCTCGACGGGCACATCGACCAGATTGTCATATGCGACGACCGACTTCATGGCTTCATTCTGGTCGTTGGCGATGGCGATATTGGCCTTGTTGATGGCGCGGACGAGACCCGCCACAGCCTTCGGATTGGAGGTCAGCAGTTTTTGCGAGACCATCACGCCGTTGGAATAGAGATCGAGGCCGAATTCGCCGAATGAGAACCACTTGAAGTCTTTGTCGGGGTCCTGGCGGTTCAGCACCAGGTTGAAGTAGCTGGTGATGTTGAACACGAGCGCTGCATCGATATCGCCCTTGATCAGCATCGGTTCCTGCAGGTTCGGCGCCATGTTCGACACCTTGATCTTGTCGGCCGCTAGGCCGTTCTTCTGGATGAAAACCGGTAGCAGCCGCGTCGTCGGCGTGCCCTGTGCGCCGCCGAGCGTGCGACCCTCGAAATCCTTGATGGTCTTGATGCCGCTGGAATTCTTGGTGACGATCGAGAAGGGCGGCTGGTTCCACATCATATAGACCATGACCGGCGCATCCTGCGGACGCGTCGATGAGTTCTGAATGATGGCATTGACGTCGCCGAAGCCGGCATCCCATGCACCCGACATGATGCGGGTCACCGTAGCGCCCGAGCCTTCGCCCTGATCGATGACGACGTTCAGGCCTTCTTGTTTGAAATAGCCCTTGTCCTTCGCATAGAAGAAGGCGGCATCGCTGCCCTGCGTCTTCCAACCGAGCGTGAACTTGATCGTCGTCTCCTGCGCGGAAGCGGTGCTTACGAGCAACACGCTCGAAAAGGCGAGGGCAGTCAGTTTCTTCAGCATGACGGTCTCCTGGTTAATGGGGATCAAGTTGCGACAACATCGTTCTTGCGGGTCGCCCAACCGGTCACGCGCCCTTCGATAAGCGAAAAGATCACGTAGAGGGCGACGCCGAGGATCGCGAGAATGAACAGGCAGGCAAAGACCAGTGGCACGTTGAAGTTGGAGGACGCGCTCATCATCACATTGCCGATGCCGCGATTGGACGCGACGGTTTCCGCCAGCACCGCGCCAACAAAGGCGTAGCTTACGGCTACCTTCAGCGAAGCGAAGAAGAACGGCATGGTGCGCGGCAAGCCGACATTCCAGAGGATGTCCATCTTGCTGGCGCCCAGCGCCTTCAACACGTCTTCCATTTCCGGCTCGGTGGTGGCGAGGCCGGTCGCAATATTCACGACGATCGGGAAGAAGCAGATTGACAGCGCGGTGAGGATGGCCGGCACCGAGCCCGAGCCGAACCACAGTACGAAGATCGGAACGACAGCGACTTTAGGGATCGACGAGAAGCCGACCAGCAATGGGTAGGCGGTGTCATAGGCGACTTTCGACACGCCGATGATCGCACCTAACACCACGCCGAGGCCGACGCCGAACGCGAAGCCGGTCATGGTGGTGACCAGCGTCTGTACGATATGCGGCCACAGCACCGGGAAGCGCGCGATCAGTGTCGTGAGTACGTCGGTCGGGCGCGGCAGGATGAGATCGGACATGCCCGAGACGATGCAGAATAGCTGCCATCCCACGAAAAAGGCGACGATCAGTCCGAATGACCAGAGTTTCTGACGGAGGCCGAGGTTCATTTAAGCCTCCTGCGGTGCTGGCGCGCCGCTGCGCGCATTGACGATGAGTTCGCGTAGACGCTGGTTCAGCGCGACGAAATCCGGCTCGAAAGTCATCGGAATTGTGCGCGGCCGCGGGAAATCCACCGTGCTATCATCGAGAATGCGGCCCGGCCGCGCGCTCATCACGCAGATGCGGCTGGCGAGGAAGCCAGCTTCGCGCAGATCGTGCGTCACCAGCAATACGGTCGGCTTATTCTGCAGCCACAATCCCTGCAGGATCGACCATAGTTCTTCCTTGGTGAACTGATCGAGGGCACCAAAAGGTTCGTCGAGCAGCAGCATGCGCGGATCATGGATCAGCGCGCGGCACAGATTGGCTCGTTGCAGCATGCCGCCGGAGAGCTGCCACGGATACTTCTTGCCGAAATCCTTGAGGCCGACCTGCGCCAGAAGTGCATGCGCCTTGTCGCGAAACTCGGTTTTGCGCTTCTGCCGATATTCGGCCCGGAACGGCTGGACGATCTTCAACGGCAGCATGATGTTCTGCTCGATGGTCAGCCAGGGCAGCATGGTCGGGTTCTGGAATGCCATGCCGATGCGCAGTGCTTTCGCCGCAACCTCGCGCCCGCCGACAATGACGACGCCAGTCGTCGGGCGAATGAGATTGCTGACCAGTTTTAGGATCGTCGACTTGCCGCAGCCGGAGGGGCCGACAAGAGCGAGGAATTCACCGTCGGGGATGATAAGATTGGTTTCCGACAGCGCCGGCGTCTCGCTGAGGCCGCGGCCGAAGGTCACCGATGTCCGCGACAGCTCGATCGCGGTCGGGATGCGTGGTGTACTCTGGGCCAGAGCATCGTTCTCTTGCATACTGATCATGACAGCAAGTGTATGCAATTGGGGTGCCACTTGAGTCCGGCGCGAATCCTCCTCAAATTGCTGCCATTCACCCTTCATTGCGAAATTATTGGGCAGACGCTCCGATAAAGTGCATGCACTTCGCGCAAGCGCTTGTATATATGGAATGGTACAGGTTCGACAGCATGCCAGAAACGCCGAATCCCAAGGATAAAGTCGGGATGATCTGCCGCGCCCTTCGGCGCGCGATCATCGAACAGGCGCTTGAGCCGGGCACCAAGTTGCCCGAGGATTCGCTCGGCGAGCGCTTTGGCGTCAGTCGCACCATTGCGCGCCATGCGCTCGGGCAGCTTGCCTCCGAAGGTCTTGTCGAACTCCGCCGCAACCGCATCGCGGTGGTGGTTACGCCGAGCTGGCAGGATGCGCGCGACATCTTCGATATCCGCATGGAGCTCGAGCGCCTGATCGTGCGCAAGCTTGCTGGTAAATTGAAGCCAGCCCAGATTGCGCGCCTCAAGGCGCATGTGGCAGCCGAGCAGGAGGCGCATGACGGGCCGAGCGCTGTTTCGATTCGTCTCGCTACCGAGTTTCACATCCTGCTGGCGTCGATGACGAATAGCCCGGTGCTGGTCCGCTATGTCAGCGAGATCGCCTATCGCTGCTGCCTGACCTTGTCGCTGTTCAGCCGACCGCATTCATCGGAATGCGGCATCAGCGAGCACATCGCCATTATCGACGCTCTGCAGGACGGTGATGTCGATAGAGTGATGGCGCTGATGCATTCGCATCTCGGTGAAGTCGCCAATCGTGCGCTGGTGGAGCCGAGCCCGGCGCGTGGCCGAGATCTCGTCGATGTGCTCGCGCCATATGCGGAAGAGACAGGCTGAATTGTAGGATCGGTTGAGCGAAGCGACACTCATCGCTTCACGGGCCAAGCCCTGATGGCTATCGCACCGGCGCTTGCGCGCCTTTGCTCAACGCACCCTGCAAACTCGGCGATGATCCCTGCGCCTGCGTTAGCAGCCACGCGCGGAACGCCTGCAGCAAGGGGTTTTCGGCTTTCTCTTCCGGGCAGGCGAAATAATAGGAGCCGACGCTTTTCAGTGTCAGGCTCGACAGCACCCGCAGTTTGCCCGATCTTAACTGATCGGAAATCAAGAATTCAGGCAGCAGCGCAACGCCGAGGCCGGAACTCGCCGCACTAATCAAGGTCGATTGAATATCAAAGCGCGGGCCGCGGATCACATTGGTGCCCTCCAGCTCTGCCGCATCGAACCAGCGTCGCCAGGCATCGGGCCTTGTGACCAGATGCAGAAGCCGCAACTCGGCGACTTCGTGCGCCGGCAATTCGCCACGCTTGCCGATCAGCGCGGGTGAGCCGACCGGCAGCAGCACTTCATCGAACAGGTGATCGGCGCGTGTGCCGGGCCAGTCGGGCTGGCCGAAATAAAGTGCGCCATCGAGCGCAGTCTCGCTGAAGAAGAACCGCGTATTGCGCGCACTTACATTGACGGCGACGCCCGGATGGCGGGCGTAGAAATCCGGCAGGCGTGGGATCAGCCACTGGGTGCCGACCGTGGGCAACGCGGCGACGTCGAGCACCGTTCCGTCCGCCTCATAGCCCATGATTTCCAGCGCATCGCGTTCGATACGCTCGATAGTTTGCGCCACGCGGGTGCTATAGGCGGTGCCGGCGCGGGTCAGCGTGATCCGCTTCTTGATGCGATGAAAGAGTTTGACGCCAAGTTGAGCCTCCAGCTGCGCGATCTGGCGTGACACCGCGCTTTCCGTGAGGGCCAGCTCGCTGGCGGCGCGGGTGACGCTGAGGTGTTTGGCGGCAGCGCTGAAGGCCATCAGCGCACCCAGGCTCGGAATTCTGCGGCGCATGAGTTCATTCCAAAAACGCAAGATGTCTGCAGATTAAATTGTTTGCATGCCTAAGCGCAAGGCACATAGCTTCTGCGCCATGATGAAAGTCAGCAATGGAGCGGACCTTTCTCCGCCCTCTGACTGATCGATCTGGCTGCGCCGCGATGCTGCGATCGGTCACCAATTGAGGTTGTGGACGAATGAGCGCGAAAAAATACCCGGTCATCATCGCTGGCGCAGGCCCTGTCGGCATGGTCGCCGCTGCCGATCTGGTGCGGCAGGGCATTCCGGTTCTGGTTCTGGAAAAGAATGACACGCTGAGCGGCGAGTCGCGCGCCTCAACCTTCCATCCACCGACCCTCGATATGCTCGACGATCTCGGCTTCGCCAAGGAACTGATCGCGCAGGGACTGAAAGCGCCGACCGTCCAATATTCCTCTTCTGCCGACGGTGTCCTCGGCACGTTTGATTTCGCTGCGATCTCCGATCTGGTCCGGCATCCGTTCCGTCTGCAGGCCGAGCAGTTCAAGCTCACCCGCATCATTCTCGATGGACTGAAGAATCATCCGCTGTTCACCATCGTGTTCGGCTGTGAAGTAAAATCGGTGACGCAGAGCAACGACACCGTCACGCTCGCTGTCACCGTGTACAGCGAAGACAAGACCTATGAATGTGACTGGCTGATCGGCGCGGACGGCGCCAATAGCATCGTCCGCCGCAGCCAGAACATGGAATTCGAAGGCTTCACCTGGCCCGAGCGCTTTCTGGTGATGACAACGCCGGTCGACTTCACGGCGCTGCGTCCCGGCGTGTCGTCGGTGAGCTATGTCGCTGATCCCGAGCGCTGGTACTTCCTGCTGCGCATCATCGGTGCATGGCGCGTGATGATGCCGGTGCCGGCCGAAATGTCCGACGAAGAGGCGCTGTCAGAGGGATATGTGACGTCGTCGATCCGGCGCGTCGTGCCTGGCGATGTGGAAGCGCCGGTCACGCATACTACACTCTATCGCGTACATCAGCGCGTCGCCGCCAATTTCCAGAAGGGCCGTTCCTTCCTCGCCGGGGATGCCGCGCATATCAACAACCCGCTCGGCGGCATGGGCATGAATGGCGGTATCCACGATGCGCTGAACCTTACTTCCAAGCTCGGCGCTGTGATCAACGGCAAGGATAGCGAAAGCATCCTCGCCGATTATGATCTGCAGCGTCGTACCGTGACGATGCAGGCGATTCAGGGAGACACCATCCGTAACAAGAAGAATCTCGAAGCGAAGGACGAGGACGATCGCGCCCGCTTCCGTGACGATATTCGTGCCGCGGCTGCTGATCCCGAAAAGGGCCGTGCGCTGCTGCGGCGGATAGCGATGCTGGATTCACTTGATCGTGCTGCTGCGCTGCATCTTGGCAAGACCGAGTGATCGCCGACTGCTGATAAGACGATGATCGGCGGCACACGACCGTCGGCTGGGCAAGAATTGCGTGAGGGAAAGCGCCAAGGCCGTGGTTCTCAGAACGTCATGCAAAATGTTCAGAATGCGAAGTAAGGATTGATCGATGAAGTTGACGACATTCGTTGTTGCGGCGCTGTTGTCGCCACTCACTCTCGCAGTCTCTGGTGCACGGGCGAACGGCTTTCCCGACAAGCCGATTACCATCGTGGTGCCTTTCCCCGCCGGAAGCACCAGCGACTCGATTCCGCGGTTGCTCGGACCATTGATGTCCAAGGCGCTCAATGGCGTTCCGGTGATTATTGAGAATCGTGGCGGTGCCAATGGCACCATCGGCGCCGTTCGCGTCGCTTCCGCGCCGCCAGACGGCTATACAATCCTGCTCGGCACCACCGGCGTGCTCGCGATCAATCAGTGGATTTATGAAAAGCCGGTCTACAATCCGGCCAAGGACTTCACGCCGATCGCCAATGCGGCCTCGACGCCGAACATGATCGTCGTCGATCCCGCGTTGAAGGCCGGCAATTTGAAGGAGCTGGTGGCGCTGGCGAAAGCCGAGCCGGGCAAGCTGACTTTCGCATCTGCCGGCAATGGCAGCACCAGCCATCTGTGTGGCGAAACTCTGAAGGTGCTAGAAGGCGTCGACATCACGCACATCCCGTATCAGGGGCCGGCGCCGGCGATTCAGGATGTTCTCGGCGGTCGCGTCAACATGATCTGCGACAATTTCTCGAACGTCGTGCAGCAGGCGCAGAGCGGCGCGCTGAAGCCGATCGTCGTCACTGCGCCCTCCCGCAAAAAGGAGCTGCCGAATGTGCCATCGTCATCGGAAGCCGGTGCGCCCGATCTTCTCGCCGGCATCTGGTACGGCTTCGTCGCTCCTGCGGCCACCCCGAAGGATGTGGTCGAGAAGCTCAACAAGGCCATCGTCGATGCGTTGCACGACCCCACCGTCAAGTCGCGTCTTGAAGGTCTCGGCCTGACCGTGATCGCCGATAAGCCCGAAGAATTCGGTGCGTTTATCGGCAAGGAATCGGCGCGGATGGAAAGCATCGTGACCAAAGCCAAGGCGAAGATTCCGAACTGATCGCAATCCGGAAGAGCAAAACGGAAGCGCCCGCTTCATCTTTGATGAAGCGGGCGCTTCTGCATCGGTGTCCGTTGTGCGCTTATACGTCCACGTTCGCGCTGAGCGAATTGTCTTGGATGAATTCGCGGCGCGGCTCCACCACGTCGCCCATCAACTTGGTGAAGATGTCGTCGGCCTCGTCAACCTCCTTGACCTTCACTTGCAGCAGCGAGCGTACATTGTTGTCGAGCGTGGTTTCCCAGAGTTGGTCGGGGTTCATCTCGCCGAGACCTTTGTAGCGCTGCAGCGCGACGCCCTTGCGGCCGGCATCGGTCACGGCCTCGAACAGCGAGACCGGGCCGTGAATGACGAATTCCGCATCTTTGCGGCGGAGCGTGCCGGATTTCGGATAGGCTTCCTGCAGGCGGCTGGCATATTCGTCGAGCTTGCGCGCATCGGCAGAGCCCAGCAGCGCATCGTCGATGAAGGCGACATCCTTCACGCCGCGGACGGTACGCTCGAAGAAGAAGCCTTCGCCTTCGCGGAATTGGCCAGTCCAGCCGCGTTCGACTTCGTCGGCCAGTGCGTCCATGCGGCGGGCGATATAGCTGGCGGCCTCATTGGCGGTGGCCAGATCGCGCGTCACCTCGACATTGAGCACGCCGGCAATCGCTGCCTGCTCCACCACCATGCGATTATAACGCGAATGCAGGTTGTTCAACGTCGTGCGGATCACGCGGGCGTCTTCCACCAGCGACAGCAGATCGCGGCCAGTCCGTTCCTCGCCCGAGGCCATGCGGAATAGGCAATCGTCGAGGCCGGTTTCGATCAGATAATCTTCCAGCGCCCGCTCGTCCTTCAGATACTGCTCGGACTTGCCGCGCGTCACCTTATAGAGCGGCGGCTGCGCGATATAGAGATAGCCGCCCTCGATCAAAGTCGGCATCTGGCGGAAGAAGAAGGTCAGAAGGAGCGTGCGGATATGTGCGCCATCGACGTCGGCGTCCGTCATGAGAATGATCTTATGATAGCGCAGCTTCGACAGGTCGAAATCCTCGCGACCGATGCCGGTGCCGAGCGCGGTAATCAGCGTGCCGATCTGCTCGGATGACAGCATCTTGTCGAAGCGCGCGCGTTCCACGTTCAGGATCTTGCCGCGCAACGGCAGCACGGCCTGGAATTCGCGGTTGCGGCCCTGCTTGGCTGAGCCGCCTGCGGAGTCACCCTCGACGATGAACAGCTCGGACTTGGCTGGATCGCGCTCCTGGCAGTCGGCGAGCTTGCCGGGCAGCGAGGCAATATCCAGCGCGCCTTTGCGCCGCGTCAATTCACGCGCTTTTCGCGCGGCCTCGCGGGCTGCGCCGGCCTCGATCACCTTGTTGACGATGGTCTTGGCTTCGGTCGGATGTTCCTCGAACCACGCCGCCAGAGCTTCGTTGATGCCATTCTCCACCACCGGCCGCACTTCCGAAGACACCAGTTTGTCCTTTGTCTGCGACGAGAATTTCGGATCCGGCACCTTCACCGAAAGAACGGCGGTGAGGCCTTCGCGGCAGTCGTCGCCGGTCAGCGAGATTTTCTCTTTCTTGGCGATACTCTCGGCATAGCCATTTACCTGGCGTGTCAGCGCGCCGCGGAAGCCGGCGAGATGGGTGCCCCCGTCACGTTGCGGGATGTTGTTGGTGAAGCACAGCACATTCTCGTGGTAACTGTCGTTCCACCACATGGCCACTTCCACCGAGATGCCATTCTGTTCCGAGCGCATCACGATCGGCGCCGGCACCATCGCCTTCTTGTTGCGGTCGAGATATTTCACGAATTCATCAACGCCGCCCTCATACATCATGGTCTCGTGTTTCTCCTCCGGGTGACGGAGATCCGAGAGCTTGATGTTGACGCCGGAATTCAGGAAGGCGAGTTCGCGCAGGCGATGCTCCAGCGTGGCAAAGTCATACTCAACCATCGTGAAGGTTTCGGACGAAGCATAGAAAGTTACCTCGGTGCCGCGCTTGCCATTGGCATCGCCGACGATGGCGAGCGGCGCGACGGATTCGCCATGGGCGAATTCGATGTAATGCTCCTTGTCGTTGCGCCAGACGCGCAACACGAGCTTGCTCGACAGCGCATTCACCACCGAAACGCCGACGCCGTGGAGGCCGCCGGAGACCTTGTAGGAGTTCTGGTCGAATTTGCCGCCGGCATGAAGCTGGGTCATGATGACCTCGGCGGCTGAAATGCCTTCGCCCTTGTGGATGTCCACGGGAATGCCGCGCCCATCGTCGCGCACCGTCACCGAGCCATCGGCATTGAGGATCACCTCGACCGCGCTCGCGTGCCCCGCCAGCGCCTCGTCGATGGCATTGTCGACGACCTCATAGACCATGTGATGCAGACCGGAACCGTCATCAGTGTCGCCGATATACATGCCCGGCCGCTTGCGGACGGCATCGAGTCCCTTCAGGACCCGGATCGATTCCGCGCCATATTCGGCGGGAACGACATGTTCGGTTTCGGCGATGGGCTGCCGGGCTGGTTCAGTCATGAAATGCCTTCGAAGATGGTGCCGAATCAGCGCGGGACGCGTCGTCCGATAGGCGCTATTTGTGCCACGAAATCGGCATCGAAACTAGCGCAAAGTCATGCATTGCAAGCTGTTGAATAAATGGAGTTTTCTGGCGGATTATCAAGCCGTCAGGCGGCCGTTTCTGGCGCCGGATTAGGCGGCTCTTTGCGGCTTCCGCACCGGGCGATCAGATGCGCGGCGAGCACCACCGGCTCCAGCAGCACCATGCCGAACAGGATGCCGAGCAGCCGCTCATAACCGGGCTGTAGCGCTGCATTGGCGTAATTGTCGGGTACCAGCACCACCACGAAGGCGAGCACAAATTGCAGGCCCGCATAGCTCATGGAAGGAGGCCCATTCTCGATATGGCGGCCGATGAGGATGCCAAGCACGAGGCCGATCGTCATGACGACCGGCGAATGCTGGCTGAGCAGCAGGACTGCGCCGCCAAGGAAGCCGCCGGCAAGGCAACCAACCAGCCGCTGCATCACGCGCGATGAGACCGGGCTGAGAATGCCGTCGGCCAGCGATGCCGCCGGCACCAACATCACGGCAAATATCGTAATGCTGGACTGGCTCAGTTCCGGGATCGCAAAGATGAGCCAGACCGCAGGGATCAATCCCAGCGCGATGGCGCCGGTCAGCGCGTGTCTGGCTACAGTCGCGTGCCACTGTTGCGTCGGCTGGCCAACCGGCTTGGCGCGCAGGTCCTGATCGGGGTTTGGTAGCCGGCGGCGGATCGTCCAGGTGGAGATCGCGCTGACGATGACACAGGCGATGGTGCCGGCCAGCACCTCCAGCACGCGCGTTGCGGCGAAACGGGAGATCGGTTCGCTGGCGTGTTCCATCGCCTCGATCAGCACCATGAGGAAGGTCAGGCCGGTGAACAGCCAAGCGTAGGCGCGCTTCCCGACGATGGCGAAATAGAGCGTAACGCCGCCCCAGACAGTCAGCGCGAAGCTGAGCAGCAGCGGTGATGGCAACAGAAAAGGCGCTAGCAGCAGCGCGCCGCCTGCGCCGATCAACGTGCCGGTCACACGCAGCACGCCACGGGTAAAGCTTTCGGAGACATGCGAGCGCATCACCATATAGCCGGAGAAGGCGGCCCAGCCGACATTCTCCGCGCCGATCCGGTGCGAGATGACGATGGCGAGCAGCACGGAGCATGCGCATTCGATCTCGTCGATCATGCGCGGCCCGGGCCTCGGCAGCGTGCGCAGCTCGGCCCAGACCATGCGCGCAATCCGGGACGTGTGAAGGGCGAGAAATGTAAACATCGCCGAATACTTGCCGCGATGTGAAATGGGCGGCAAGCGACGATCGGTCATGGCTGCAGGACGAGGGTGGATGAGACTTCATCCCCGCCGTGCGATACGTCCCTCCACGACGTCGAAGAGTTCGCCCGTCGGCCCGATATCGACGAACGCTGCAGGATCCGCACCGGTCATCCAGACCTGGGCGCCGAGCTTGCCCAATTCCCCGAACAGCGACTTGCGGCGGTCGGGGTCGAGGTGAGCAACGATCTCGTCCAGCAGCAGCAGCGGTGTGATGCCAGTCATCTCTGCCACGAGCGTGGCATGGGCGAGGATCAATCCGATCAGCAATGCTTTCTGCTCGCCGGTGGAAGCATCGCGTGCCGGCATGTTTTTCGGAGCGTAGATGACCTGCAGATCAGTGAGGTGCGGCCCGTCCAGCGTCCGACCGGCAGCGGTATCGCGCGGGCGGTGGTCGCGCAGGATGGCGCGGTAGCGATCCTCCACCGCCGTCGCTGGCTCGCTGATGAGCGCCTGCTCCATCCAGCCATCGAGCGAAATGATGGCGGACGGAAAGGCGGATGCCTCGCCGCGGGCTTGCAGCATGGCGGCAAGCCGCGTCACGGTTTCGCTGCGCATGGCGGCAACGGCCACGGCAAGCTCCGCCGTCTCGCGTTCGATCGCGTCGAGCCAATGCCCGTCGCTGCTGCGCTCCTCCAGCAGACGGTTGCGTGATCGCAGGCTGCGCTCCAACGCCGAGACGCGGCCGTTGTGATCCTTGTCGATGGCCAGCACCAACCGGTCGAAGAAGCGTCGTCGCTCCGAGGCCGCACCCATGAACAACTGGTCCATCGCCGGCGTCAGCCACACCATGCGCAGATGGTCGCCGAAGGCGGCGGCGGAGCCCACCGGTTCGCGGTCGATGCGGCAGCGGCGTGAGATCGACATGCCTTCGATCGGCGGATCGATGCCGGTGCCGAGGGTCGCGAGGCCCACTTCGCCCTCAACGGTTGCAGACACGGCCCACGACCCGTCGCCCTCGTTGCTGGCAATGTCTTCCAGCGTGGCGCGGCGCAGCCCGCGCCCGGGGGAGAGAAACGAGATCGCCTCGACGCAATTGGTCTTGCCGGCGCCGTTCGGGCCGACCAGCGCCACCATGTCCGCCGACGTCTCTAGCGACGCCGCACGATAGGAGCGGAAGTTCGTGAGGGCGAGGCGATAGATACGGGAGGCGGTCATGGGCGATAATGGGACTCAGCTAGTCCCTGCAAACTCGGCTGTCATCCCCCCGAAAGCGGGGATCCGGTAGACACTGGCACCGATGTTCCGCCGGAAGGTCTGAGTTTACTGGGTCGCCCGATCCAAGCGCGCAATTGCGTGCCAGGCCGGGCGATGACAGTTGTGTTATGGTTGCCGTCACACCCGCATCGGCATCAGCACATACAGCGCGCCTTTGTTGTCTTTGTCCTGCACCAGCGTTGGCGAGCCGGGATCTGCCAAACGCAGTACGGCGACTTCGCCTTCGATCTGGGCGGCGATGTCGAGCAGGTAGCGCGAGTTAAAGCCGATATCGAGTGCGTCCGAGGCATATTCGACTTCGAGCTCTTCCGTCGCGCTGCCCGAATCCGGATTGGTTACCGACAAGACCAGCTTTCCGGCCGACAGCGCCAGCTTCACCGCGCGGCCGCGTTCGCTGGAGATCGTCGAGACGCGGTCGACCGCATTCTCGAAATCCTTCTTATCGATCACCAGTTCCTTGTCGTTGTTCTGCGGGATCACGCGGCCATAATCGGGGAAGGTGCCGTCGATCAACTTCGAGGTCAGCACCACATTGCCGAGGGTGAAGCGGATCTTGCCCTGCGACAGCTCCACGATGATCTCGGCCTCGGTGTCCTCGATCAGGCGCTGCACTTCGCCGACTGTCTTGCGCGGCACGATCACGCCCGGCATTCCCTCGGCGCCCCTCGGCTGCTTGAGGTCGATCTGCGCGAGGCGATGACCGTCCGTGGCGACGCCGCGCAGGGTCGCCGCGGCGGGGGTGCCAGCGGCATGTAGATAGATGCCGTTAAGGTAATAACGTGTCTCTTCCGTCGAGATCGCGAATTGGGTGCGGTCGATCAAGCGTTTGATGTCAACGGCCGGCAGCGCAAACGAGTGCGTCATTTCGCCCGCTGCGAGATCCGGGAAGTCATTCTCCGGCAGAGTTTGCAGCGTAAAGCGCGAACGGCCGGCACGAATCGCCATGATCGATCGATCACCATCGGCTTCGAGCACGATCTGCGAACCGTCCGGAAGCTTGCGGACGATGTCGTAGAACATGTGGGCCGGGACGGTGGTGGAGCCGGCGGTGCCGGTTTCGGCGGCCAGGATCTCGGTCACTTCGAGATCGAGGTCGGTGGCCTTCAGCGAGAGCTGGGCGTTTTCGGCGCGGATCAGCACGTTACCCAAGATCGGAATCGTGTTCCGGCGCTCGACCACGCGATGGACGTGGCTGAGCGACTTGAGGAGCTGCGCGCGTTCGACCGTGACCTTCATAGCAAATCCGCCCGATTACCGATGGGAGTTCCGGGCAGCCGGAAGAGTGCCGCGGGGCCCGCAAGGTGACGGTAAAGCGCGGGAAGTGCAAGAGATTTGGAGATGAATTGCTGTGCACCTCTCGACGTTTATGGTCACATGGGTGTCGTCATTCCCCCGCGTATGCATAGCCTGGATTTGGCCGCGTTCCATCCGGGCTACGATCTTCAAGTGCCTACTCCGCCAACTGACGCTTCAGGCTCTCGACCTCGTCCTGCAGGGTCGTATCCTTGCCGACCAGCGCCTCGATTTTGCGGACCGCGTGCAGCACGGTGGTGTGGTCGCGGCCACCGAAGCGGCGGCCGATTTCCGGCAGCGAGCGCAGGGTCAGCGTCTTGGCGAGATACATCGCTACCTGGCGCGGACGCACCACATTGGCGGTGCGGCGCGAGGAGAGGAGGTCCGAGCGGCTGACATTATACTGTCGCGCAACGACGCGCTGGATGTCTTCGATCTTGATGCGCTTCGGCTCCATCGGGCGAATGAGATCGCGTACTTCGCGCTCGGCCATTTCCAGCGTTACGGCGGTGGCGTTCAGTTTGGAATGGGCGAGCAGGCGGTTGATCGCGCCTTCGAGATCGCGGCCGTTATGAGTGATGGTGCGGGCAAGATATTCCAGCACGGCTTCCGGCACATCGAATGAGGCATGATGCACACGGGCCGCCGCAACGCGCGACTTCAGAATGCCGAGGCGCAGCTCCTCCCCAAGCGTGCCCATCTCCACAACGAGGCCGCCTGCGAGACGCGAGCGCACGCGCTCGTCGAGACTTTCAAGATCCGACGGCGGACGGTCGGCAGCGATCACCACCTGGCGGCCGGCATCGATCAGTGCATTCAGCGTATGGCAGAACTCGGCCTGGGTGGTCTTGCCCTGCAGGAACTGGAGATCGTCGATGACAAGCACGTCGATGCCGCGCAGCGCTTCTTTGAAGGCGAGCGCCGTTTGTGTTTTCAGCGCGGCAACGAAGCCGTACATGAATTTCTCGGCGGTGAGATACAGCACCTTGCGGTCCGGGCTCGAATTGCCAGCCCAGGTGATGGCCTGCAGCAAGTGCGTTTTGCCGAGGCCGACGCCGGCGTGGATGTAAAGCGGGTTGAACATCACCGGATCGCCGCGGCGACCCTCGGCGACCTGGCGCGCGGCTGCGTGCGCGAGAGTATTGGCGCGGCCGAGCACGAAGCTGGCAAAGGTCAGGCGCGGATCGAGCGGCGAGCCGCCGAGCGCTTCATGGCTGGCGGAGACTGGCGCTGTCGCGGTGCTGCGCAATTCGGCAGCGGGACGATTGCTTGCCGGCTCGTTGCGGCGCGGCTCGGCCTGCGGCACCACTTCCTTGGCTGGGGCAACATTACGCATGGCCGAACGCACAGTGAGATCGACGCGCGACACCTTCGGCATCTCGGCCTTCCAAGCATCCAGCACGCGCTCGGCATAATGCGCCTGAATCCAGCTCTTCAGGAAGCGGGTCGGCACGGAGAGGTGCACGGAATCGTCCTGCACGGCTTCCAGATCCATACGGGCGAACCAGCTCGAGAAAACGTCCTCGCCGACGCTCGACCGCAGACGGCCCTTTACGCGAGTCCAGTGATCCTGTTCCATGTTCGACATCGTTCGTACTTCTCAGTTCAAAAGTGTGGTGATCGAGCGCGCGAAGCGCGCGTGACGGAATGCACGCAAACGCGTGCGATGACCTCGCGCGGCTGCTGTCGGACACAGCTCCGCCGTTCGGCGCTCATGCCGCGAACGGATCGGTCGTGTCGAAAGAAGCGCCGGGTGAGGTCAGCGCGTACTGAGCGCTCTGTCAGGGACGCAGGTGGGGGGGCGGAAGCAGATGGAAGCGGACATATTGAAGCCGAACGCAGATCGCAAAGGAAAAGGCAGTGTGATCGTGGATTTGCGCATAGAAGCTCCCCCGCTCACCGCGATCATCGCGGCAAGGTGTCAGTTTCGAATCTGGTCCAAAGTCAGTACGCAACGCTCAACGTGCAAAACGTTCAGGTCGCATTGTCTTTCAGCCCGCTCCTCTTCACAGGACGATCTCCCCGCCTTGCCAGTGCACGATCTCTGCTTCCCATTTCTTTTCGAAGCATCCATCATGGATGCTTGAGAAATTTCGGTACAGAACAACCGCTCTCATATTGCTATGAGCCGCCACTCGCTTGAGACTTGGAAAGCATCGCCAAACCTGGAAACCGTCGCTGATCTTCAGGCTCGCCCTCGTACCGAAATCGCTCTGATCTCAAGAACGGCGGGGCGCTGCGAATGATTTAGAAATACAGCACGGCAGTTTTCTCGCAACGGAATCATTTTTTCGCTGCTTTGCAAAAGCTACACTTGCAGGCTCTCGTTTGCGGATCCGTTTTTCAAACATACTGGCAAGATTTTGAATCTGCGCGCTGAATCCAATTGTGACAGTGGGGTTGCAAATTCGATGAGCCGAAAAAAGAAATTCATATTTCATTTACGAAAGCAGGGGCTGCATTCGCGGATTCAAACCGCTCGCCCTCGCTATGTGGATAAGTGATTATCGCGGCGCGTTTTTTTCTGTGCGTTGACTCAGGGTAACCTTGAACGCGTCGTCAGCATCGGCATTGCAGCACGCTTGCTTTTTCAGAATCGCTTTTGCGCAGACAGAGCCTGTGTGTTGACGTATGTTCAGCACTTGCCGTTCCCGCCGTGTCTTTCGTGCGACATGTCGTGACGCGCATCGATGCCTGATTTCATAGACTTTCCATGTCATCCAAATTTTTCGTTTCATCATCCAGATGGATGATGTCCGTCACATGTCGCGCGTACCGTACGCATCATTACGCAACAAAAAGCCCGGCGCGAAGGCCGGGCTTATCAAAATCATTATGCTGCGTGTCGCTTACTGGGCGAGCTTCGCGATCTGATGGGTGAGGCGCGAGACCTTGCGGCTCGCCAGGTTCTTGTGAACGATATTGCGCTGGGCCGCCTTCATGAGGGCCGGCTCGGCGAGCTTCATCGCTTCCTTGGCAGCCTTGGCATCGCCGGCCTTGATGGCGTCCTCGACGGTGCGGAGTGACGAACGCATCTGGGTGCGGCGCGACTTGTTGACGATGGTGCGGCGCGCGATCTTGCGGGTCGCCTTCTTGGCGGAGGTCGTATTGGCCATTCTCAAATATCCTTCAGCAGCGACCCATCCGGGCGCCGGGCTGATTGACGTTTGCCGCCTTGCTGCGGCCAACGCTGATCTGTTTCCGGGGTGTTCCTGAAATGCTATCCCCGGAGCGGTGACGCTCTCGAGGGTTGCGCCGCTCAAAGAACAGCGGCGGCGGGATTGCGCCCACCGCCTTTGGCGATCCTTATAGAGGCCGTGTTTTCCAGCGTCAACGGCTTCGACAAGCGCAAAATCGCGGCAAAAGCGCCGCGTGACCGCGGTAAGTAACTGGCATGGTTGAATTTCTCGCCTCCGGTGATTATTGCCAAGGGGTGAGCATTGAGGGGATTCGGATGATCCGCGGTTTTTTCCGCCTGATTGGGCTGCTCTTACTGGCCGCGGGGTTCGTGTTCCTGGTCTATGACGGCGCCCGTTCGATCGCCGATCAGGCGCTGCGATTGACCAAACTCGGCGAGTTCTGGAACGATATCAATCAGGCCAGTCAGCGCAGCTTCCTAGCTGTCATCGATGCTGATGCGCCGTGGCTGCGCGCGGGCATCAAATTGCTGCTCGATCAGCCGGCCTGGGCAGTGATGGGCGTGATCGGCATTTTGCTGATGTTAGTATTCCGTCCGCGGCGACCTTTGATCGGTTATTCGCGAAATTGATGCGGCCCCCTTGCGGCAGCCCTACGGCCGTTCAGAGGCGTAACGGTCTGCCGTTTTGTGCGAAGATACCCATATAGGGTGAAGAAAAACGCAGGAGACGATCCATGCTGTTCATGCGCAAACCCGTCGCGATGGTCACGGCCGCCGCCGCCTTGCCCGGCCGCGCTACGCCGATACCGACTGCGACCACGCATTTTGTGAACGGGAGCAAGTTGCAACCGCCGTATCCTGCCGGTCTCGAGCAGGTGGTGTTTGCGCTCGGCTGCTTCTGGGGTGCGGAGCGCAAGTTCTGGGAACTGGGCGACGGAATCTATACGACGGCGGTCGGCTATGCCGGCGGTTTCACGCCGAACCCGACTTATGAAGAGACCTGCTCGGGGCTGACCGGCCACACCGAAGCGGTGCTGGTGGTGTTCGATCCGAAGAAGATCTCTTACGAGCAACTGCTGAAGACATTCTGGGAAAATCACGATCCGACCCAGGGCATGCGGCAGGGCAACGATGTCGGCACGCAATATCGCTCGGCGATCTACACCTTCTCCGATGCGCAGTTGAAGGCGGCGAAGGAGTCCGAAGCGACGTTCCAGAAGGCGCTCGATGCCAAGGGCTATGGTGCGATCACGACCGAGATCGCACCGGTCAAGACGTTCTATTTTGCCGAGGACTATCACCAGCAGTATCTCGCCAAAAATCCGGGCGGTTATTGCGGTCTCGGCGGCACCGGCGTGTCCTGCCCGATAGGTGTCGGCGTCACCGCCTGAGCTGAGATAAACACCGCCAGAAGCCCGCTTTCGATGCAATCGGAGGCGGGCTTTCGCTTGGCTGCGAGTGTGCGCGACAACCATATGTTAACCATAAAGGCGCACAACCGGACTATCTCATGAGGGATGAGTCCAGTGCCCGTTATCCGCGCGTTACGCCTGCCTTTGATCGTCGCCGTTACGGCCCTGGCCATGACCGGCTGCATGCGCAGGCCCGGCCCCGTGGCCGCGATCCCCGCGCCGCCCGATCTCGACACGCTCGCCTATAACCGCACCGGTGTGCCCGTCGCCTATGCCGCGCCCGGTTCGAAATACGATGCCCAGTATAAGCTCGATGCCGGCGACAAGCTGCGCGTCGTGATCTACGGGCAGGAAGGCCTCACCAATTCCTATGCGATCGATGCCGGCGGTGCGATCACGATGCCGCTGATCGGCCGCGTGCCCGCGCGCGGCATGACGCCGGCCTCGCTCGCTGCGGCCATCACCGGCCGCCTGCGTAACGGCTATATCCGCGAGCCGTCGGTGGCGGTGGAAATCGAGACCTATCGTCCGTTCTTTATTCTCGGCGAAGTCGCCGCGCCCGGCCAGTATCCCTATGTGCCGAACATGACCGTCGAGAGCGCGGTGGCGATTGCCGGCGGCTTCTCGCCGCGCGCCAAGCGCGATGCCGTCATGTTGACGCATAACCGGCCGGAGGGCTCCTACCGTGCCGAGGTTCCGCTCGGCACGCCGATCGATCCCGGCGATACGGTGATGGTCGGCGAACGCTGGTTCTGATCGTAGCAATCGCGCTGGCAGATAACGGTCACGACCGATGCCGCCTGCAGATTTATGATCACGCAAAATCGCCTGCAGGGGGCATTCTGCAGGCGATTTTTTTATCTGATGGAATGGTGCGCGTCATACGTCACGAAAAATGCCGCGTTAGTTGCGCGCAGGCAGGCGATTGTTCGCATCGTACCGTTCCGAAGCAAATTTCTTCCTGTATGAAGACCTGAGCGAGACCACTCGCACGCGCGGGCATGCGTTCGCGCAAGAATATTCAGATTGGGGGAGACGATGACGAAGGCTTCGACGATGGTCAGGCACGCGCTTGCTCTGGCGATGCTTGGCGTGGCCGGTGTGGCGATGGCGCTGCCGGCCAAGGCGCAGGACGCAGTAAAGTCCTATCCCGACAAGCGCATCAATTTCGTCGTCCCCTATGCGCCTGGTGGTGCTACCGACGTCGGCGCGCGCCTGCTTGCGCAGAAGCTGCAGGAGAGCTGGAAGCAGACGGTCACTGTCGAGAACAAGCCGGGCGCCGGCGGTGTCATCGGCAATGACTTCGTCGCCAAGGCAGCACCGGATGGCTACACGGTGCTGATCGCCATCACGCAGATCATCCAGGCGCCGAGCCTGATGTCGAAGCTGCCTTATGACGTATTCAGGGATCTCGCACCGGTGACGCAGATCGCGATCTCGCCGATCGTGCTGGTCGTGCCCGATGCGCAGCCGATCAAGTCGGTGAAGGAGCTCATTGAAGCCGGCAAGACCGGCAAGTTTCAATACGGCACCTTCGGCAATGCCACGACCTCGCATCTCTATGGCGAACTCCTGAAGAAGAATGCCGGCCTCGACTGGACGCATGTGCCCTATCGCGGCGCGGCGCCCTTGCTCAACGATCTGCTCGGCAACCAGGTCACCGCATCCTTCCTCGACTTCACCACCGCCGGCCCGCAGCTCGAAGCCGGCAAGATCCGCCCGCTTGCCGTTGGCGGCGAGAAGCGCAAGCCGAAGCTGCCGAACGTGCAGACCATGGCGGAGCTCGGCTATCCCGGCTTCGAGGCCGAAGGCTGGCTCGGTGTTTTCGTTCCGGCCGGCACGCCGAAGCCGATCGTCGACAAGCTCTCCGCCGAACTCGCCCGCATCATCAACTCGCCGGAAGGGACCGCAGGTCTGCAGGCGGTGAATCTGGTGCCGGTGGGCGACAGCGCCGAGTCGTTCGAAAAGACGCTGAAGCGGGATTTCGAGCGTTGGGCGAATGTAGCGAAGACTGCCAGCGTGAAGGGCGAGTAGTTCTGCTTTCTCCTCTTCCGCCCCGAAGCTTCGCCGGAGCGGGAGAGGGACAGGCGAGCTTGGCGGGACGTGTGAGCGTTGCTTCGCTTCATCCAGTCTGCGTTTGCGACGTTACGCCGGCAGCAGACCAACAGTGCGATAGCTGTCGATCAAAGCGTCGTACTGCGCCACATCGCTGCGGCCTCTGGCCATCAACTGGGCGCCTGCAATAGCCGCGAAGATGGCGCGCGCCCTGGGCTCCGCCTGCTCGACGCTCTCGATGCCGGCAGCGCTCAGCGCGTGGCTCAGCCAACTCACATTGATGTCGGTGAAGGTTCGCACTTCCGTCTTCACCGGATCCGGCAGGTCGTCATATTCCGCGGCCATGAAGCTAGCGAGGCAAATCCGATTGTCAGCGGTGAGCGCCTTGCGAAAGGTCTCCGGATAGCGACGTAGGGCAACGAGCGGTGTTTCGGCCTCTTTAGACAGGCTTTCCAGCGCTGCTGCGGTATCTTCCCAGTAGCGTCTGGCGACGGCGGCGCCGAGATCGGCTTTGCTGGGGAAGTGATGATAAATGCTCGCTGCCTTGATGCCGACTGCGGCGGCGAGATCGCGAAAATTCAGGCCGCTATAGCCGTGAGCCTGCGCAGTCCGCCGAGCCGCCGCCAGGATGGCTTCCTTCGAATTGACGCTCATGTCCGTAATCACTCAAATTTTGCCTACCAAGTGGTAGATAGGCGTTGACGTCGCCGATGAAAAGCCTCATCCCTTGCCTACCAACTGATAGGTAGGCATTCAAATGACAATCCAGACTCCAGATTCGCGCGCCACTGTCGTCGACCTGACGATCTATGATTGGGCGACCGGCCCCTATCCGGCCCGCGTCCGCATCGCGCTGGCAGAACTGAACCTGCGATCGCGAGTTCGTTTCGTCTCCGTGGATCTTTGGAAAGGCGAGCACAAGAAGCCGGATTTCCTCGCCAAGAATTACTCGGGCACGTTGCCAGTACTCGAAATCCCGGATGGCACATTCATAGGCGAATGCACGGCCATCACCGAATATCTCGACGCGCTGGATGGATCGCCCAAGCTCACGGGAAAAGCGCCGCGTGAAAAAGGCGTGATCCATATGATGAGCAAGCGCGCCGAGCTCGAAGTGCTGGATGCTGTCAGCGTCTATTTCCATCACGCGACGCCGGGGCTCGGGCCCGATGTAGAGCTATATCAGAACGCCGAATGGGGCTTTCGTCAGCGCGACAAGGCGGTGCGCGGCATGCATTACTTCGATGCGGTGCTGAGCAAGCAGCCCTTCGTTGCCGGCGAGGCGTTCTCAATGGCCGACATCACTCTGATCGGCGGGATGATCTTCGCGGGTCTCGTCAAGCTGGCGGTGCCGGCGGAATGCAAGGCGCTTTCGGCCTGGTATCACCGCATGGAGGAGCGCCCCAGCGTGCAAAACCGGGTATCGATGTCCGAGCCGAGCGTGGCGGCTTGATATCGGAAGGCGATCACTGCAGGGCGGATAAGCGAAGCGCCATCCGTCCTGCAGTTACGCATCTCATTTCAAATGCTTCGCGAAGAACGCGAGGCTCCGCTCGCGGGCCTGATCCGCACTCGCTTTGTTGTAGCTCGCGCGCTGGTCGCAATTGAAGCCGTGTTCGGCGCCGTCATAGACGAACACCTCGACCTCCGGCCGCTTGGCCTTGATCGTCTCGACGTCGCTCAGCGGAATGCCGTGATCCTTCTCGCCGAAATGAAGCTGGGTCGGCACTTTCGGTCTGTCGTCGGCGAAGCGCACCACGGCGCCGCCGTAGTAGCCGATGGCGGCGCTGAGGCCGTCGAGCTTCGTCGCAGCCGCGTAAGCGATGCTGCCGCCCAGACAGAATCCGATGATGCCGACCGGGCCCACGTCCTTCACCGCATCGATCGCCGCCTGGGTGTCACGCAGGAACGCTGCCCAATCCGGATTGGCCACGAATTTGCGCGCAATGGCCACTTCCTCGGGTGAGTAACCGGACTGGAAGCCCGGCTCGACGCGATCGAAGATCGACGGGGCGATGGCGACATAACCCTGCACGGCAAAGCGATCGCAGACCGTACGGATGTGGCTGTTCACGCCAAAGATTTCCTGGATCACCACGACGGCGCCCTTGGGTTTGCCCTCCGGCTGGGTGCGGTATGCGCCGAGCTTGAAGCCGTCAGAGGCGGTCAGCGTAATGTCTTGTCCCACGGGCTCATCCATTCGTTGTTGTTGGGGTGTCGTGTGTTTGAAGTGAGGGGCGGCGCAGGTCCACTCAAAATTCGGGGAGGGCGGATGGTGGCCGTGTCTTGACAGTTTCCATTTCACGCATCATATGAAGTTACATGAGACGAGACAGCCGCCTTTCAGGCGTTCTCCACGTGCTGCTGCATATGGCCGAGGATGAGACGCCCAAGACATCGGAGACGCTGGCGCGCGCCATGTGCACGAACCCGGTGGTTATCCGCCGCATCATGGCGGGCCTGCGCGAGCAAGGGCTCGTGCAGTCGGAAAAGGGGCACGGAGGCGGATGGCGGATCGCCTGCGACCTGAAGAAGGTGACGCTGCGCGACATTTATGAGGCGCTGGGGGAGCCGGATATCCTGGCCATGGGCAACCGCACGGACATGCCGGGCTGCCTGGTGGAGCAGGCCGTCAATGCCGCGCTCGGCAAGGCTTTCGATGAAGCCAAGGAACTGTTGTTGCGCCGTTTTGGCGAAGTCACGCTGGCGATGCTGAGTGCGGATTTCAATGCGCGCTTCAAGGGGCAGCGAGACAAGTTCAGACTGGAGAAAGCACATGACGACTGATGCCATCATCGTGGGCGGCGGTTTTGCCGGCCTCGCCGCGGCAACGTATCTGGCGCGCGCCCGTCGCAATGTGGTCGTTATCGATACGCGGCAACCGCGCAATCGCTTCGCCGACGCCTCGCACGGCTTTCTCGGTCATGACGGCAGCGATCCGCAACAGATCCTGACGACGGCGCGGCGACAGGTGACGGCCTATCCCACCGTGCGGATCATCGACGGGGAAGCAACGGCCGCGCTTGCGCGGGACGAGGGTTTCTCGGTGACGCTGGGAAACGGGGAAGCGCTCACGACGCGCAAGGTGATCCTTGCTTTCGGCCTGCGTGACACGCTGCCGGCCATTCCCGGCATTCAGGAACGATGGGGCAAGACGGTGCTGCATTGCCCGTATTGCCACGGCATCGAGTTCAGCGATCGTCAGCTCGGGGTGCTGTATCGCACGCCGATGTCAGTGCATCAGGCGTCGATCGTGGCCGAATGGGGACCGGTGACACTTTATCTCAACGGTCATGAGCTGGATGCCGAAGGTGCTGCCATCATGGCGCAGCGCGGGGTGCGGGTGGAAGCCGCGAAAGTGTTGGGGCTGGAAGGGGAGCGCACGGCTCTGTCGGCCCTTGCGCTGGAAGATGGCCGGCGCAGCGCGGTGGATGCTCTTTATATCGCACCGGAGTCATGCCTGTCGTCGCCGCTGGCCGAACAGCTCGGGACTGCGATCGAGGAAGGTCCGATGGGGCCGATGATCAGGACCGACGCCGACAAGATGACGACGGTGTCCGGCGTCTATGCCGCTGGGGATATTGCGCGGGCACCGCATAGTGTCAGCTGGGCGGTGGCCGATGGTGTGACGGCAGGCACGTCGGCGCATCGGGCTCTGGTGTTCGGCTGAGCCATGAGGCTGGCGCAGACTTTCAGTGATCCGGCGGCGGTGGCCGGCTATGCCGAACGCGCGAAGCGGCAAGTGCCGGGCTTTGTCGACCTGCAGCGGATGGCGATGTTGCTGCTGGCCGAGCATCGGCCGGGTGCGGCCGATATTCTGGTGCTCGGCGCGGGCGGCGGGCTGGAGCTGAAGGTGTTCGCCGAGGCGCAGCCGGAGTGGCGGCTGCTTGGCGTCGATCCGTCGGCGGAAATGCTGGATCTGGCACGGTCGACCTTGGGGCCGCTGCAATCGCGCGCCGAACTGGTCGAGGGCACGATCGACACTGCGCTGCCTGGACCGTTTGACGGCGCCGCGTGTCTGCTGACGCTGCATTTCCTTCCGCGGGACGAGCGGCTGCGCACCTTGCGCGAGGTGCGACGGCGGTTGAAGCCGGGTGCGCCGTTCGTGGCGGCTCATCATAGTTTTGCGAAAAGCGATGAAGGGCGCAGATGGCTGTCACGCTTTGCGGCGTTCGCCGTGCTGAACGGTGTCGATCCCGCTCAGGCTGCGGCGATGCCGGCCGCGCTTGCCGACCACCTGCCGGCGTTGTCGCCGGATGAGGATGAAGCGCTGCTGCGCGAGGCCGGGTTCAGCGATGTCGGGCTGTTTTATGCCGCGTTCACGTTCCGCGGATGGGTGGCAGTGGCATAACGTTGTTTGTCTCCCGCGCCAGCCCGTCGAAGCAAAACTTCGCCGGATGCAGGAGGAGAGACCTGCCTCACTCCCACATCCAGTTCTGGCCCCAATCCGCCTTCCATCCGGTCAACCGTCCCTTGCGGAATTGCAGGAATAGCCGGTCCTTGCGGGGAAAGAAGCCGCTGCCGCCGATGTCGCGGATGGCGAGATAGATCTCGTCGCCGGGCCGGCCGCTCACGTAGGTCAGCGGCGCGCCGAGCGCACGGGCGGCAGCATCCGCAGGCATGCCGAAGACAAGCGGTGTGGTGTTGGACAACGTGGCCGTGAAGGGGAGACTTGCCGGTTCTGGCGGTCCGGCATATGTCGGAATAACGGACGCCAGTGCCAATACAGGCGCCAACGCAGCAAAGGAAATCGCGGCAAGGGGGATGCGTTGGGTCATGGCCGAGTGTCGCCGTGAAACTGCGGGTCGTGCAAGGGGCGTCACTTCAAATTTTATCCATCGTTTTGACGGCTCGCTAGCGATAGTGACGTGAAGGCGCTCCGGAACAGGCGTATCATCGATTGTTAACGCTACGCCTTAAGCTTCGGGAACCCGATTGTTAGGTATCTCTGTCCCGTTTTGCAGCCGGATGTTGCAAGCGAAGAGGACAAATGAGCGTCGTATCCCATTCATCGCCCCGCCGCCGCCTGCTATTGGCATCGGATAGCAGTGACCAGTCGCGTGAACTCGCGGATATCCTGGCTACGGTCGGAGAGGTGGAGATCGTGCCGACGACCCGTATTCCCGAGGTGCCGTCACGCGAATTGTCCGGCGTCGTGGTCGATATCAATCTGCGCTCCGCCGAAGCGGTGCAGCGCGTGCGCAACCGGCTGAGCCACAAGAACTACGAATCGATGCCGCGGCTGTTCGTGCTGGCCGACTCGATGCATCACGGCGCCATGCAGGCCTGGGCACTCGGCGCCACCGACACCATCGCGCGCCCGTTCGATGCGCGCGGGGTGCTGCAGCGTATCCGCGCCGCATTTCCGGGGCCGCATGACGAGGATTTCGCCGCGCGCGGCAAGACGCTGAACCGCGGCGTCGAAGCGGCGCATGCGGTGATCGTGAAGATCTTCGAGAAACTGCCGGCGGGCGTTCCACTGTCGTTCAACGACGTGATGCAGGCGGAAAGCCTGATCATCAAGGCGATCAAGCGTTCATCGCTGCGCGATTGGCTGGCGGCGGTCGGGCGTCATCACAATCACAGCTATCGACACTGCCTGTTCGTCACCGGATTCGCTGTCGCTTTCGCGCAGCATCTCGGCATGCGCGACGAAGATCAGCGCCGGCTGACGCGGGCCGCACTGGTGCATGACGTGGGCAAGGCGTTCGTGCCGGTGGCCATTCTCGACAAGCCAGGCAAGCTCACCGAGGAAGAGACGCTGGAAGTGCGCAAGCATCCCCGGCTCGGCTTCGACGCCCTGGCTGCGCAGGGCAGTTTCCCACGCGAAATGCTCGACGTGGTGCTGCATCACCACGAGTTTCTTGACGGGTCCGGCTATCCCGATGGCCTGGCCGGCGACCAGATCAGCGACATCGTGCGGCTGATCACCATCGTCGATATCCATGCCGCGCTGGTCGAGAAGCGCGCCTATCGCATGCCCTTCACCCACGCCAAGGCGTTCGAGATGATGGAGCAGATGGGCGGGAAGATCGATCAGCAGTTGCTGCAGGCGTTTCGGCCGGTGGCGCTGGGAGTGTGACACGGCCGTAGGGCGGATTAGGCGAAGCCATAATCCGCCCTACGGCGTCGCCTATTTCAGCAATTTCCGCAGCTCCGCCTTCGCCACTTTCTCCAGCGTCGAGCGCGGCATGTCGTCGACGAAATGGATTTCGCGCGGCACCTTGAAGTCGGCCAGGCCGTTTCGGCACGCCGACATCACGTGGTCATGCAGCGCCGGCGGGCAGGCAGCGACGCCGGCCTGCGGGATGATAAACACCACGGGCACTTCGTCCAGCATCGGATGTTTCTTGGCGACCACGGCGGCTTCGCGCACGCCGGGCACGGCGGCGACCACCTGCTCGATCTCGGATGCCGCGACGTTCTCGCCGCCGACCTTCAGCATGTCCTTGGCGCGATCGCCAAACCTGATGTAACCGCGCTCCAGCAGCGTGACGCGATCGCCGGTGAGGAAGAAGCCGTGCCCGTCGAAACTGTCCCTCGTGGCTGCCTCGTTGTGCAGATACTCCTTGAACAGCGTGAGGCCGGGTACGCCCAGGATGGCGAGGTTGCCGGTTTCGCCGACCTCGACCGGCGTGCCGTCGTCACGGGAGATGCGGATGCCGTATTCGGCGGCGGTGCGGCCGATGGCCATCGGCGTATTGGGCTGATCGACCTCGCCGATGATGCCGTGAGTGATGGTCTCGGTCATGCCCCACCAGCCGATGATCTTGACGCCGAATTTCGCGAAGGCCGGCGGATCGCAGAACGAGGCGCCCCACAGGCGGAAGTGATGCTGTTTCGGCACCTCATGCTCGAGCAGCGCTTTCATGCAGAATGGAATGGTGGAGGTCCAGGTGGCTCGGTGTTCGAGCGCCGTGGGCCAGAAGCGGCTCGCCGAGAAGCGCGGCTGGATGATGATCGATGCGCCGACCCACAGCGTCGCCAGCATCGAATAGGCGAGCGCATTGGTGTGAAACAGCGGCAGATAGGTCATATGCGTGTCGGAGGCGTGCAGATCCTGATGCGACGCATTGATCTTGCCGCCCCAGAGCGCATTGGCATGAGTCCAGAGCACCGCCTTCGGGCGTGACGTGGTGCCCGACGTATATTGCACGCTGCAATGCGCCCATGGATCGATCGGCCGGCGCGGTCGATCGGCGCTGTCGGCGAACAGGCTCTCGAAGCGTTCGGTCTTGCCAGGGATATCGGCAGGCGCGCCGGCATTGTGCGAGGTCACGGCGATCCAGCGCAGGTTCTTGCAATTGGCCGCGACCAGTTCGGCAAGGGACGGTTGGGTGATGGCGGCGACTGCGCCGCAGTGATCGGCGAAATAGTCGATCTCCGCAGCGGAGGAGCGGGTGTTGGTCGTCACGGCGATGGCGCCGAGCTCGACGCAGGCGAACCAGGAGAGCAGTTGCTCGACACAATTGTCGAGATGGATCAGCACATAGTCGCCCTGTTTGATGCCGCGTCTCACGAGACCGGCGGCCAGCGCGCCCACACATTCGTGGAATTCGCCATAGGTCCAGGGCCGTGCGGGCGCATCGAAGGGCGACCAGATGATGAAGGGATGATCGCGGCGGGTCTCGGCACGCAGGCGGAGCAGCCACGGCACGTCCATGCCGTCGAACGGGCTGATCGAACCGGGTGCGAGGGCGGGATTGACCGAGGCGGGCATGAATCCTCCAGCGGAAACCGCCGGGGCATGCGCGTCACGGCTTCCTTGTTCTTGTTGTTGGTGGAGAATGTTGTGCCATCGCGACGCGTTGCAGGCAAATATCCGCGCCTGTCGCAGGTATCGCCGCACTGGCCGATAGTCGAATTGTTTGTTACAGACGGGCGTTGTCAATTCAACACACGCTGACCGCGCGCCAAGTCGCGGCAGCTGGAGGAAATAAAATATGGCTTCTCGTCGCGCTGCGATCGGTCTGATCGCGCTTGGCTTTTCCGCATTCGTATCATCCGCTCTCGTGCCGACCGGCGCCGCACTGGCGCAGGCCTCGAGCTATCCGAACAAGCCGATCCGCTGGGTCGTCGGGTATCCCCCCGGCGGCGCCACCGACATTCTGGCGCGCCTGATCGGGCAGCGCCTGTCGGAAAAGATGGGCCAGCAATTCATCATCGAGAACAAGCCCGGCGCCGGCAACAATATCGCTACCGAGTCCGTCGTGAATGCGGAGCCGGACGGCTATACGGTGCTGCTGGTCAATCCGGCCAACTACATCAATGCGACGCTGTATCAGAAGCTGAGCTTCAATTTCGTGCGCGATATCGCGCCGGTGGCAGCTTTCCACCGCACCGCCAATGTGATGACCGTCAACAAGGACATCACCGCAAAGACCGTCGCCGAATTCATCGCCTATGTGAAAGCCAATCCGGGCAAGGTGAACTTGGCGTCGTCGGGTAACGGCACCTCGGTGCATCTGTCCGGCGAAATGTTCATGATGCTGACGGGCGCCAAGATGCAGCACGTGCCCTATCGCGGCGCCGCGCTGGCAATCACCGACATGACCGGCGGCCAGGTGCAGGTGATCTTCGACAACATGCCGTCGATCATCCAGCATATCCGCTCGGGCAATCTGCGCGCGCTGGCGGTAACCACCACCGAGAAGTCGCCGCTGCTGCCGGATGTCCCGACCGTCGCCGAGACCGTGCCGGGCTATGAAGCCAGCGCCCTGTTCGGCATGGGCGCGCCGAAGAAGACCCCGCCGGAAATCATCGCCAAGCTGAATGCCGCCGTGAACGAAGTGCTGCAGGAGCCGGCGATCAAGGCGAAGCTGATCGATCTTGGCGGCGAGCCGCTGGTCGGGCCGCCGGAAGCCTTCGGCAAGATGATCGCAGCCGAGACCGAGAAGTGGGAGAAGGTGGTCAAGGCCGCCAATCTCAAGATCGATTGATCGTACCGCCGTCTGGTTGGAGACAAGTATCGAGAAGCCCGCGACCGATGTCGCGGGCTTCTTTGTTTTATGACTTCTTTCTCACGGAAACCGGTTTGTGCCTCGCCGGTTGTTGGGCCGACGGTTTGGCAGGGCGGGCTTTCGCCGCGGCAGGTTTCGCTGGCGCAGATTTTGTTGCCTGGGCTGCCGCAACTTTCGGCTTGGTCGCCAGCCAGATCACATGCCGGGCACCGCCGCGGGGACCGGCGGCGCGGATCGGGATCTCTTCCGTGGCGAAGCCGGCCCTGCGGAGCAGATTGGTGAATTTCGGGTGCGGAAACGACGACCAGACCGCGAGCACGCCCCCGGGGCGCAAGGCGGAGAGACTCGCATGGAGGCCGGAAAGGTCGTAGAGCGCGTCGTTGGATTTGCGTGTCAGTCCTTCCGGACCGTTGTCGACATCGAGCAGAATGGCATCATAGACACCTTTCGCCGATCCGATCGTCTTGACGACATCGCCCTCGACGATGGCGACGCGCGGATCGTCCAAGCTGTCGCCGGTGAGTTCGGCCATCGGTCCACGCGCCCAGGTGACGATCGCCGGCAACAGTTCCACCACAGTGATTTTCGCCTTCAGTCCCAGCACTTTGAGTGCGGCCCGCAGCGTAAAGCCCATACCGTAGCCGCCGATCAACAGCTTCGGCGCCTTTACATCCTGCAGGCGGAAGCAGGTCAGCGTGGCCAGAGCTTCTTCGGAGCCGAATAGGCGGCTGCTCATCAGCTCGTTCTGTCCGAGCTTGATGGTGAACTCCTTGCCGCGTTGCATCAGCCGCAGCGGCACGTTGCCATCCGGCACGTCGGTGGTGTCGATCAGTTTCCAGGGGAGCACGATGGTCTTTCGAAAAGGAGAGTGAGTGTCGATGTCGTAGCGTGTGCGGGATCGTGAAGGCAACGCAGTGAGAGAGCTTCAATAGGTTCCAAATTCGCGCAGTCGCTACGACGCCATGCGCCGGTTGGCGGTCGACCGTTGGTCAAGTCATCGATGCGAGCCGAAATCGGGTCTTTCCTGTGCGTAACCGTACACTTTCCCATCCTTGAGTACCTGTCGTTAGGGATCAAGTGGCATGGTCCTGCGCCATGAACAATGTCGCTCGTTACAGCTTCCGACATCCACGCCCGCAGATCCGGCGCGAGCTCGTCGAGCTGTTGTACACGTCATTGCCGCAAGTGGCGGCGATCGGCCTGACATCGGTGATCGGCGGCGTGGCGCTTGCCTGGATGAGCGGTGATCTCGTCTATTCGATCATTTCCGTCTTCGTTTTCATCACCGCCGCGGGCCGTATCGTGAGCCTGCGTCTCTACAAATTGCGGGGGCCGTATGCCTCGGACGACGGCGTTGTTCGCTGGGAACGCATCTATGGCATCGGCGCTGCGGCCTTTGGGGTGTCGCTCGGCATGCTGTCATTTCGGGCACTGCAGCTCGATGATGCACCGGGAGCGTGGCTTGCTTTCGGCCTGGCGATGTCGTTCTGCGTCGGCATGGTTTCGCGTGCCGCGATCCGCCCGTGGATCGTGCTGCTCACCGCCGCTGTGCTGTTCGGACCTATCGTGACGGCAGCCTTCATGCGGCCCGAGGCGTCCTATTCCATCGGCGCCACCATGCTGTTCCTGTTCTGGCTGACGTTGCGAGAAGCTTCACGCCATCTGAGTACCGCTTTCATCGAACGTCTCGAGGCCAAGCACGCACTCGCGCAGCAGGCGAGCCAGGATTTTCTCACCGGCCTGCCCAATCGTTCGGCCTTCGTTTCTGCCTTGCAGAATGGCAGCGGTCATGTGGCGATCGTCGCCATCGATCTCG
The DNA here is from genome assembly GCA_030147505.1 of Tardiphaga sp. Lineage (GTDB taxonomy): Bacteria > Pseudomonadota > Alphaproteobacteria > Rhizobiales > Xanthobacteraceae > Tardiphaga. The sequence continues at coordinate 14,326 of JASBVG010000060.1, read as the reverse complement.
ACGGCTTCAAGCCGGTGAATGATCGCCACGGACACCATGTCGGCGATGAACTGCTGCGCCAGGTCGCTACGCGTCTCGGCAAATGCATGGGCGACGGCGGCATGGCCTGCCGGTTCGGTGGCGATGAGTTCATGCTTTTGAAGAGTGTGCAGGCCGGCGATATCGGCCGCGAGGTGGCGCTGTCGTTGGCCCGCGAGGCGGTGGTTGCACTGTCGATGCCCTATTTGGTGGGAGATATCCCGATCCGCGTCGGGGCCAGCGCCGGCATCCTCGTTACTGCTGCGATGGATCATCCGGAGGCTACGACCTCGGACCTGCTCCAGCAGGTCGACCGGGCGCTTTACGCTGCCAAGCGTGCCGGTGGGGGGCGCTGGAAATGGTCGGACGAAGAGGCCGGTAGCAACATTGGCAATCACCGCGACGTCGGCTGAACGGCCGCGCCGGTGGCTAGTTCCATATGCCGCGCATGACGACGGCTCGATGATAACGACACTGTACGATCAGCCGATCGCGCTCTTGATGACGGCGAGCAGATCCTGGAACGGCTCTGCGCAAGGTGGCTCGGACGGTAACTGGCCGAGAACGTTATAGATCTTCGGAACGAGATTGACGGCCTGGTCGAGTTCGCTGTCGCGGCCGGGCTGATAGCCACCCATCAGGCGCAGATCCCGGGTGTCTTCGAAGCGCGCGATCATGGTACGCAGCTTGCGCACCAAAGTGGCTTCCTCGGGCGACCAGACATGCTGGCCGAGACGCGAGACCGAGGCGAGGACATTGACCGCAGGATAACGTCCCTGATCGGCGACGTCGCGGTCGAGCACGATATGGCCGTCGAGCGTGCCGCGCACGGTGTCGGCGACCGGTTCGTTGTGATCGTCGCCATCGACCAGCACGGCGAAGACGCCGGTAATGTTGCCCTGGCCTTCGAGGCCGGGGCCCGAGCGCTCCAGCAGGCGCGGCAATTCGCTGAAGACGCTGGGCGCATAGCCACGCGCGATGGCCGGCTCGCCGGTCGCCAGCGCCACTTCGCGCGAGGCATGGGCAAAGCGCGTGACCGAATCGACGATCAGCAGCACCGATTCGCCGCGATCACGAAAATATTCGGCAATGGTCATCGCGGTCTTCGGTGCGAGCCGCCGCATCATCGGGCTCTCGTCTGACGTGGAGACGACGGTGATGGCGCGGGTCTTGTGATGGACGAGAGACTCTTCCAGAAATTCGCGGACTTCGCGACCGCGTTCGCCGACCAGCGCAGTGACGACAGTGTCGAAACCGGTGCTGCGCGCCAGCATCGACAGCAGCGTGGTCTTGCCGACGCCGGAGCCGGCGAAGATGCCGATACGCTGACCCATGCAAAGCGGCGTGAACAGGTCGATCACCTTGACGCCGGTGCGCAGCGGCCTGCTGACGCGCGAGCGCTTCAAGGCCGGCGGTGGATCGCCATCGGTCTGCATCGCGCGCTCGCCTACCGGCATGTCACCGAGGCCGTCCAGCGGTTCGCCTAGCGCATTGATGACGCGGCCCTTCCAGCCCGGATGCGGTGCCAACGCCTTTGGCGGCATGCGGAAGGCGGGCAGGCCGAGGCCGGCGGCAATGTTCGATTCGAACGGCTTTGCGGTGACGCCGTCATTGTCGATGCGCACGACTTCGCTGAGATGGACCTTCTGGTCGATCTCAAGCCCGATCAATTCGCCGAGTTTGACGTGGCGTGCCAGGCCCGAGACCCGGAAATGCGTCGAAGTCACTTCGGAGACGAGGCCGCCAACGCGGACCACCGGCACGTCCTTGCGCAGCACGGCGATGGTCGATTCGAGCTTTTCGAGCGCGTTCATCTCAAACTCCGGTCAGTCTCAGGCCCAAGTTCAAGCCTTGGAAGGATCGCCGAGGGTGCGAATGGCGTTCTGGACCGAGCTTTCGGAGTCCTGAATCAGCGAGCTCACGTTCTGGAATGTGCGTGTCGCCATCATCATATGGGTGAGCTCGGTGAGCGGATCGACATTCGATCCTTCGACAAAACCCTGCTGGAAGCCGACGGTGACGAAGTCGAGGGCTGCGGTCGCAGGCTTGTCCGGGATCACACCGGAATTGCCGAATCGCTCCAGCTTCGCATCGGAAGCAATGTCGAACAGGCCGAGCTGGCCGACCTGATTGATTCCCTGCGAGATGGTGCCGTCGCGCGAGATGGTCAGCGCGCCGCCATCGGGATCGACGATGATCGGTGTGCCGCCGGAATCCAGCACGGGATAGCCGGCCAGCGTGCGGAGCTGGCCGTTAATGTCCATCTGCATGCGGCCATCGCGGGTATAGACGGGGCCATTGGGGCCCTGGAAAGCCATCCAGGTGGTCGCGCCGGGATCGGGGCCGCCGGGATAGGCGGCCATGCTGTTGCCGGCGATCGCCACATCGAGGGGATTGCCGGTCTGCGTGACCGCACCCTCCTTGCGCGAGATGAAATTCTGCCCGGGCGACGAGAAGGCGACGGGCTGGGTCGCCGCGCGCGACAGCGCGGTCTCAAACTTCACGGCATCGGCGCGGAATGCTGCCGTCTTCACATTCGCCATGTTGTTCGCGATGGTTTCGAGCCGTTTCTCCAGCGAGACCTGGGCCGAAAGGCTGACATAGAGCGCTGATTGCATCTTGGAATCCGGGTTTCAGGTTCGCATGCGCGACCGGACGCAAATTCTCCGAACAGGCTTGCCCGGGGCTGGCCGGAATTGGCGATGTCAGCTTCGTGCAAGCATCGATGCCTACACGGGGTCGTATCCTCAAATCGGAGCGGTCCGCTTGAACGTGCTCATCGGTGTCATCATCACACTCGCCAGTCTGATCGGCGGCTATGTTGCGATGGGTGGACATCTCGCTGTCATCTGGCAGCCCTGGGAATTCGTGATCATCATGGGAATGTCGGCCGGCACCTTCGTGGTGGCCAATCCCTGGAAGGTCGTGATGGATACGGGCAAGGCGACCGTCCAGGCGATCACGGTCGATGTCCCGAAGCAACGGCACTATCTCGATCTGCTCGGATTGATGCACTCCCTGATGCGCGAAGTGCGCAACAAAGGCCGCAACGAGGTCGAGGCGCATATCGACGATCCGTCGTCCTCGGAAATCTTCACGGCTTTTCCGACCGTGCTCGCCAACGAGCCGCTGACGCAGTTCATCTGCGACTACTTCCGTCTGCTGGTCATGGGCAGCGCACGGACCCACGAGATCGAGGCGTTGATGGATGAGGAAATCGAAACCATCGTCCGCAGCAAATTGAAGCCTTACAACGCGCTGATGATGATTGCGGAAGGCCTGCCTGCGCTCGGCATCGTGGCGGCGGTACTTGGCGTCATCAAGGCGATGGGGGCGCTCGATCAATCGCCCAAACTGCTCGGCGGCTTCATCGGCGCCGCGCTGGTCGGCACTTTCGTCGGCATCTTCCTGTCCTACGGCATCGTTGCGCCGCTGGCACTCAAGGTGAAGATGGTGCGCGAGCAGCGGGCGCGCCTCTATGTGATCGTCAAGCAATCGTTGCTCGCTTTCATGAACGGCGCGCTGCCGCAGATCGCGATCGAGCATGGCCGCAAGATGATCGGTCCGGCCGACCGTCCGTCCATCGACGTGGTGGAAAGCGAAACCATCACCGGCGGCGCCGGCAAGGCCGAGCCGGCCGAAGCGCCGGCCAAGGCAGGAGCGCGGGGCTGATGGCGGACGTCAAGGCAGGCCGGGATCAGGGATCGGACCAGCTCCTCGGCGCGGCGGGAATTTCCGTCGAACGCATGCCGATGCTGCATGTGATCTTCGACACGATGACCAATCTGTGCGCGGAAAGCCTGCGCTCGATGTCTCCGTCGCAATCCTATTTCTCGCTGATGAGTGTCGGCAGCGAACGTCTGTCGGACATTCTGGACCGTCACGAAGGCGAGGCGATCGCCGCCGTCTTCTATGCGCAGGCATGGGACGCGCGCGTATTGATCGGGTTTGACCGCGATTTTGTCTATACGATGATCGAGCTTCTGTTCGGCGCCGATGGCGCGGAGCCGCCGCTCGACATGCCGCGTGTGTTCTCGAACGTTGAGCTGCATGTGGCGCAGGCGCTGTTCGAGCGCTTCGGCAAGGCGCTGCAGTCCTCCTTTGAGCGGGCAACCGAAGTCACCTTCAACCTCGAACGCGTCGAAACGCGGATGGACTATCTGGCGATCGGTCGTCTCAACAATATGGCGGTCTGCTCCAAGATTCTGCTCCAGGCGCTCGACCGTGGCGGCGAGATGTTCATCGTCATTCCGCATGCGGCGCTCAATCCGATCCGCACCGCGATGTCACAGATCGTTTCCGGCGAATCGGCTTCGACCGATCCGAAGTGGAGCCGCCAGCTGCATAGCGAGATCAAGCGCACCGAGGTCACGCTGAAGGCGATCCTCGAGGAGCGGCAGTTCACGCTTGGAGAGGTCGCCAATTTCAAGGTCGGCCAGGTGTTGCAGCTGAACGCGACGCCGGACACGCTGGTCCGGCTGGAATGCAACGAGCAACGCCTGTTCTGGTGCCAGCTTGGCCAGATGAACGGCGTCTATTCGCTGCAGGTCAAGGAGTCCGGGGATCAGAAGCGGGAGTTCATCGATGATATCCTCAATCGTTGACATCGTTCTTTTCGCTGCGCTGCTGTTCACGAGTTTCCGCGTCACCAAGATGCATCGCGAACTTGTGCGGCTGCGCGCGCATCAAGGCGAGTTCACCCAGGTGCTTGGAAAGACCAATGAGACGGTCGACGACATGGTCGTGATGGTGCGTGAATTCAGCGCCGACGGACGGCAGATGGTTCATGCGTTGGGCGACAAGATCGACGAAGCGCGGCGAACGATCGCCGAGATCGATGCGCGCAACGCCAGTCCGGCGTGAGATCAGGCGAATTCATTTCTGGAAGGCAGAGGGCCATGAAACAACCATTCGAAGCCGATCAGGCGACTGTGACGACGGCCGATGCGCTCGGCGCGGAGAAAGCGTCGTTCGGCAAGCTGGCGGATCTCGCGGCGCGCGCCGCCGAAGAGACCAGCCGCCTGACGAATATAGAGCCGATTCTGCGGATTCCGGTCACCGTCCAGGTAATGCTCGGCTCAGCGACCATGCCAGTGGCAGATCTGATGAAGCTCGGTCGCGGCGCCGTCATCCCGCTCGATCATCGCGTGGGTGAACCTGTCGAAGTCGTCGTCAACGGTCGTATCGTCGCGCGCGGTGCCGTGGTCGTGGTCGAAGATGAAAATTCGCGTTTCGGCGTGTCCCTGACGGAGATTGTTGGCGGCATGTCCGGAGATTCGGACGCCTGATAGGGGCCGCCCATGGCATTCAACGCACCCGTCAAGCGCAACACCTCCGTGAAGCCTCTCGGCGGCACGGAGAAGGCTGCTGTGCTTCTGTTGGCTATGGGCCGAGATCTGTCCGGTGGACTCCTGAGGGAGTTCGATCCCGACGAGATCAAGCTGGTTACGCGCGCCGCTGCCGAACTGAAGCCGATCTCGACGCCTGAACTGGAGGCGATCATCGAGGAGTTCGCGCAGAGCTTCTCGCAGGGGCCGAACATCTTCGGTACGGTCGGCGAGCTCGAAAAGTTGCTCAACGGCGTTCTGCCGCCCGATCAGATCAACGACATCATCTCGGAAGTGCTCGGCAACAAGACCAAATCGGTGTGGGAGCGGATCTCGCTTGTCTCCGAAGGACTGCTCGCCAACTATCTGCTCAAGGAACATCCGCAAACAGCGGCTTTGATCTTGTCGCGCGTGAAGCCGGTTTGCGCTGCGCGCGTGATGAGCCACCTGCCGCCGGATATCCGCCACGACCTGATGCGACGCATGTTAAGCCTCAAGCCGGTGGTCGAGGAAGCCATGGGCATCATCGAAAAAACGATGCACGAAGATTTCATGATCAATTTCGCCCGCAACATGGCGTCCGATACCTATCCACGCATGGCCGACATCATCAACAAGATGGAGCGGGCGCAGATGGAAGAGTCGCTGAAGAGCCTGACGGAATCGCGACCGAAATCGGCGGAAATCCTGAAGGGCATGCTCTTCACTTTCGACGACATCGTGAAGCTGACGTCGAAGGCGCGCATGCTCATCTTCGATCAGGTGCCAACCGATCGCACGGTCCTGGCGTTGAAGGGATCCGATCCTGCGTTCCGCGAACTCATCCTGTCGTCGCTGGCGGGACGTACGCGTCGTCTGGTCGAACACGAACTGTCGAGTGGTATTCCCGCCAACCAGCGCGAAGTTCTCGATGCACGTCGCTCGATCACGGATCTTGCGCTCGATATGGCCGGCCGCGGCGAGATCGAGCTCAACCCGGATCAGGAAGATCAGTCGTTTTTCACCTGAAGATAGATCGCTGTGTCCGAGGCGCCGGAGAAGGAAAGCAAAACCGAAGAGGCCACCGAGAAGAAGGTCCGCGATTCCATCGAGAAGGGGCAGATTCCCGTCTCGCGTGAAGCGCCGATCTTCGCCTCGATGCTCGCTCTGTTGATCATTATGAGCTTCCTGATGTCCGACAATGTTCGGAAGCTCACCTACACTCTGGCCCGGCTTATCGACGATCCGTCGGGCATTCGCCTTCGCAACGGCGCGGATGCGATCTCTTTCTTCACCGCCATCGGTATGAGTGCGGCGGAACTGATCATTCCAATCATTATCGTTCTGATGCTGGCAGGGTTGGCATCGTCATTTCTACAGAATGCGCCGAGGCTCGTGTTCGATCGCATCCAGCCGGAGATGTCCCGTCTTTCGATCATGAAGGGGTGGGAACGAATCTTCGGCGCGCAGGGGCGAGTCGAATTCGCCAAGTCGGTTTTCAAGTTTGTTGCCATCAGTCTGGTCGTGTCGATCGTTCTGCGGGCCGAGGAGGCCGTGGCCGTGAATGCATTGTTCAGCGATCCGACAGCCGTTCCGGAGCTTGTCCTGACGACAGCGATGCGTCTTGTCTCGGCCATCAGCATCGCCACCATCGTGCTGGTCTCGCTCGATCTCGTCTGGGCGCGCTTCCACTGGCGTCGTGAGATGCGCATGACCAAGCAGGAGATCAAGGACGAGTTCAAGCAGGCCGAAGGCGATCCGATCCTGAAGTCGCGCATGCGCTCGCTGGCGCGCGATCGCGCCCGCAATACCATGCTGGCAGCTGTGCCGAAGGCCACACTGGTGATCGCGAATCCGACTCACTTCGCCATCGCGCTCAAATACAAGCAGGGCGAGGACGCTGCGCCGACGGTGCTCGCCAAGGGGCAGGATCTGATCGCGCTGAAGATCAGGGAAATCGCGGAAAAGAACGACGTTCCCGTGGTCGAGGACAAGGCGCTTGCGCGTTCGATGTACGACGTCGCGCAGATCGACCGGATGATTCCCGCCGAATTTTTCCGACCGGTGGCGGAGATCATTTACTTCCTGCATTCGCGCAAACAGCAGAAGACGAATGCATGAGGCATGTGCCCGGCCGCGCACCTCAAGCCTCGGACAAGTTTCCAGCCGTAAACCTGTCCTAACGAATCGTGAACCGTGGGGACACCGTGGGACCCGTCTATCTTCTGGACCTCGCCTCGTCGCATGAGCGATGGCTTTCGCTGCGACAGGCGGCGATCTCGACGAACGTGGCCAATGCCAATACACCGGGTTATCGCGCCCAGGATATCGAACCGTTCAACAAGATCCTCGATGCCAAGGTTGTGCCGGTGACGGTGACGTCACCGATGCACATCACGACCGGCTCGCGCGTCGAAGCGCAGGCGATGCGCAAGGAAAAGACATGGGAGACCGTGCATTCCGGTAACTCGGTCAGTCTCGAGCAGGAAATGCTCAAGGCCGGCGACATCAACCGTGACTATTCCTTGAATACGGCGATCGTGAAATCCTTCCATCGCATGTTCATGAGCAGCATGAAGGCTTGAGGGAGAACGCCATGATCGATCCACTTCAGGCATCGACCCAGATCGCAAGTTCAGGTCTCGAAGCGCAGTCGACACGTCTGCGCGTGGTGTCGGAGAATCTCGCCAACGCAAACTCCACCGGACGTACGCCTGGCTCAGACCCCTATCGCCGCAAGACCACGACTTTTACGGCCGAGATGGATCGTGCGGCCGGTGTACGCATGGTCAAGGTCAAGGATATCGGGGCCGACCAGGCGCCGTTCCGCGTCGACTACGAGCCGGGGCATCCGGCGGCCGACGAGTCCGGCTATGTGAAGTTTCCTAACGTCAATTCGCTGATTGAAATGGGTGACATGCGGGAAACCAACCGGTCCTACGAGGCCAATCTGCAGGTGATCAAACAAGTGCGATCGATGGTGTCGATGACCATCGATCTCTTGAGGAGCTGAACATGCTTGATTCCGTATCGTCGGTTGTCACCAGCGCTGGCGAGCTTGCAAAGACCAGTGAGGTCTTCAAGGCGAGCAGCGCAGCACCAGCGGCGCAACCCGCCTCCGCAGGTCTGGGTTTCAACAATGTCCTGGAACAGGTCGCAGCCGATGCCATTGGCTCGATGAAGGCCGGCGAAGCTGCTTCGATCCAGTCCATCCAGGGTAAACTCTCGGCGCAGAAAGTGGTCGAAGCAGTGATGTCGGCCGAACGTTCGTTGCAGATGGCTGTGGCCGTTCGTGACAAGGTCGTTCAAGCCTATCAAGAAGTCAGCCGAATGGCGATTTGAGGTTCGATCATGAGAGCACTTGCTATTGCTGCCACCGGCATGGGCGCGCAGCAACTCAATGTCGAGGTAATCGCGAACAATATCGCGAACATCAACACGACATCCTACAAGCGATCGCGCGCGGAATTCACCGATCTGTTCTACCAGATCGATCGTGCACAGGGCGTGCCGAACCGGGCCGGTGAAGGCGCGGTGCCGGAAGGCGCCAAGCTCGGCCTCGGTGTGCGTTCCGCGGCCGTGCGAAAGTTACATATCCAGGGCGCCATGGCGCAGACCGGGAACACTTACGATCTCGCGATCAATGGTCGTGGCTGGTTCCAGATTGCCGGTCCGAATGGCGAAACGCTCTATACGCGCGCTGGTGCGTTCAATCTGAACGAAAATCGCCAGCTGGTGTCGCCGGACGGCTATCTGGTCAATCCGGCTGTCGTGGTGCCGCCGAACGCGGTGGACGTCATCATCAATGAATCCGGGCAAATCTATGCCAAGATCGACGGTGAGGTCGCGCCGGTCCAGATCGGCCAGATGCAGCTCGCCAATTTCGCCAACGAGTCCGGTCTCGAACCACTCGGTGGCAATCTTTACCGTGAAACCCTGGCGTCGGGTGTGCCGGTGGTCGGCTTTGCCGGAGACATCGGATACGGCAAGTTGCATCAGCGCTATCTGGAAAACTCTAACGTCGATCCGGTGAAGGAAATCACCGAGCTGATATCGGCCCAGCGTTCCTACGAGATGAACTCCAAGGTCATCCAGGCCGCCGACGAGATGGCATCCACCGTCTCCAAAGGCCTTCGTTAACGCGCGATGATGGAGCTGTGTCCGATGCGCGTCCTCAAGATCGTATCCCTGTCGTTCGCGAGCGTCATGTTCGCGAGCGGCGCCGTGGCAGCGGAAGAGCCCGTCAAGTATCCGGTGCCGGCCACGACGATCTATCCGGGTGACGTGATCAAGGACGAGATGATCATGGACCGCAATTTCGCGCCCAATATTCAGGGTGCGAGTGCATTCATAAACGATCGTGCCGCATTGGTCGGTCGCACGGCGCGGCGTACGCTGATCGCTGGCAATCTCATCCCCATCAACGGACTCGAAGATCAGAAAGTCGTGACGCGCGGCGCGGTGGTGAAGGTGCTGGTAGAAGATGACGGCTTGGTCATCGTCACTTACGCGACGTCGCTGCAATCGGCCAGCCCAGGCATGATGGTGCAGCTACGCAATCTCGATACCGGCGTGACCATTCGGGGTATCGTTCAGCAGGACGGGTCAGTGCGGATTCAGAACGGATGATGCTGCGTCTTCTTTGCGGACTGGTGCTTGCGCTGTCAGTCTCGGCGGCAGAAGCTGCCGTGCGCATCAAGGACATCGCGAGCCTCAAGGGTGTCCGCGAAAACCAGATCGTCGGCTACGGCCTCGTGATCGGCCTCAAGGGTACCGGCGATACGTTACGCAACGCGCCGTTCACCGAACAATCCTTGCAGTCGATGCTCGACAATATGGGTATCAATATCCGCGGCACGCAATTGCGCACACGCAACGTCGCTGCGGTGATGGTGACGGCAGATCTGCCGCCCTTTGCAGCCGGCGGCTCCCGCATAGATGTTGCGATTTCATCCATGGGAGACGCATCATCGCTGCTTGGCGGCACGCTGGTGCTGACACAGTTGCGCGGCGCCGATGGAGAGACCTATGCAGTTGCGCAGGGGGCCATCGCGGTCGGCGGCTACAACATCGAAGGCGCCGCCCAGACTGTCAGCCAGGGTGTCGCGACAGCGGGCCGGATTCCGAACGGAGCGCTGATCGAGCGCGAAGTGAAGGGCAATTTCAGCGAAATACAGAATCTGACGCTGGAATTGAAGAATCCGGACTATGCGACGGCCACGCGCATCATCGATGCAGTCAATGCCCATGGCCGCGGGCGCTATCAGACCAACATTGCTTTCGAGCGAGACTACCGCACCGTCATGCTGCAGCGGCCGCGCAATGCGCCGCCGGTGCGCTTCATCGCGGAGATCGAGGAACTCCTGATCGAACCGGATACACCGGCCCGCGTCGTTGTCGACGAGCGCACCGGCACGGTCGTGATCGGCCGCAACGTGCAGATATCGACGGTTGCGGTGACTCACGGAAACCTCTCGGTCCGCATTACCGAGGCGCCGATTGTCTCGCAACCGAATCCGTTCGCGCGGCGCGGTGAAACCGTTGTGGTGCCGCAGACCTTCATTGAAGCCAATGAAAATGGTGCGAAGGTTGCCATCCTCCGCGGCACCGATCTGCAGCGTCTGGTGCGCGGTCTCAACCAGATCGGGCTGAAACCGCAGGGGATCATTGCAATCCTCCAGGCAATCAAGGCGGCGGGTGCGCTGCAGGCCGAGCTTGTCATCCAGTAGGCTGCGGGGTCAGCGCCGCGCAAGGCTGAGCGTGCAACGCTTGCTTAACCGATTCACGAGAGCACGAATGGCGCGCCCCGCAACCTGGTCGATCTGCATTCTCGCAGCAGTTATTGCGTCGGATTTTGCGTTGGCCGAGCCGGCGCAGAAGCTGTCCAAGCCGCTGAATCTTGCGGAGTTCGCCAAGATGGCGCAGCCGCCGCGCCCGAAGACGGCACCCAAGCCGGAAGCGGCAGCAAAGCCAGAAGCGACGGCAAGATCACAGGGCGAACCGCCGTTGACCACCGGCTCTGTCGATAAGGTCGACAAGAAAGAACAAGCAGCCGCAACGGCGCAGGAATCGGATGTGGCGCGCTTCTGCAGCAACATCACCGATCAGGCGCTCGATGCGCGCGTCGCCTGGCAGCAGAAGGAACTGGAGGCGACCGAAGCGAAGCTGAAGCAACGCATCGCCGAGCTCGAGGCCAAGCGCGCAGAGTATGAAGAGTGGCTGAAGTTGCGCGAGGATTTCCTCAAGAAGGCCGAGGATAATGTCGTGGAGATCTATTCCCGCATGAACCCGGAAGCCGCAGCGCAGCAGATCGCCAGCATGGCAGACGATACGGCTGCCGCCGTTCTCGCCAAGCTGAAAGTGCGGGTCGCGAGTTCGATCCTCAATGAAATGGAGCCGGCCCGCGGCGCGCATCTCGCCGATACGCTGGCCGGTATGCGTCGCACTGACGACGGGAAAGCCAAGAAATGAAGTCTTCGAGAGTCCTGCTGTTGCCAATCGTTCTCTCGGGCCTGGCCGGTTGCGCCAATCCGCTGTCGGAGCTCGGCCAGGCGCCGACCATGTCGCCGGTGGGCCAGGGACTGCAGGTGGATGCGCGCGGAATACCGATGGAGAAGCGCGCCTATCGCAGCAGCGGCCAGCACTCGATCTGGAACGAGCGCAAGGATCTTTACCGCGATCCCCGGGCCAGCCGGATTGGCGACATTCTCACCGTCAATGTTACCATGAATGACAAGGCTATCCTGGACAACAAGACGGATCGCTCGCGCGATTCGCAGATCAAACTCGGAACCGACTATGCAGCCGACATCGCCAAATGGGCCTCCACCGGAAACTTCGACGCCAATGTGAGTTCGCAGTCATCCAGCAAGGGATCCGGCAAAATCGACCGCGCCGAGGAAGTGCGGTTCTCCATCGCCGCGGTCGTGGTCGATGTGTTGCCGAACGGCAACCTGCTGATCAGCGGTTCGCAGGAAATGCGTGTCAATTATGAGATGCGTATCGTCAATATTGGCGGCATCGTGCGTCCGATCGATATCGGCCGTGCCAACACCGTCCCGTATGAAAAGATCGCGGAGGCTCGTATCTCCTATGGCGGTCGTGGCCGCATCATGGAAGTGCAGCAACCGAACTGGGGCCAGCAGGTCTACGATCGGGTCGCGCCGTTCTGATGAGGACCGATCATGGCCGATGACGTCGAGAACGAAGGACAGGGTCGAGGTATCCTGCAATGGATGATCGCGCTGCTGGTGATCACCGGACTGTCCGCCGGCGCGGGGACGCTCGCCAGCTTTTACATGTTATCGACCGTGGAACGCCTTGCTGACAGCAAGAAGGAAGTGATCGAGAAGCCGGTTGTGTCCTCCTTCAATCCCAACGATCGGCTGCGCAAGATCTCGCCGGTCACGACGAATCTGGCGGCACCGCCCAACGCCTGGATCAGGATGGAGGCCTCGATCGTCACCGACAAGTTGAACGAGGAAGAAGCCTATGCACTGACCGCGAAGGTCGGCGAGGATATCGTCTCCTATCTGCGCACGCTCACGCCGAACCAGATCGAGGGTGCGCGCGGCTTGCAGTATCTGCGCGAAGACCTGAACGAACGCGCGGTGACACGTTCCAGCGGCAAGGTGCGCGAACTGATCATCGAGACGCTGGTGGTGCAATGAAGCGTGTGCTTCTGATTCTGATCGCCGTCATGCTGCCGACGACAGCGATGGCGCAAATCCCGGACCTGTCGACCTTGCTGCCGCAGGGCGAGGGAAGTGCGTCCGGTCGCATCATCCAGATGGTTGCACTGCTTACGGTGCTGTCGTTGGCACCGGGGCTCCTGATCATGGTGACGAGCTTCACCCGTTTTGTCGTCGCCTTGTCGTTTCTGCGCACCGGTCTGGGTCTGCAGACCACACCGTCGAATATCGTGATGATCAGCCTCGCGCTGTTCCTCACCTTTTATGTCATGGCCCCGACATTCGATCGCGCCTGGCAGAACGGTGTGCAACCATTGATGAAGAACGAGATCAGCGAACAGGAAGCCTATTCGCGCATCACCGATCCGTTCCGCGATTTCATGCTGCAACATGTTCGCGAGAAGGATCTGCAGACCTTCGAGAATCTGGCTGCAGAGAGTTTAAAAGTGAAGCTCGATGGTCAGCGAATCGATTTGCGAATCATCATTCCCGCGTTCATGGTGTCGGAGTTGCGGCGTGCATTCGAAATCGGTTTTCTCGTCGTCATGCCGTTCCTTGTGATCGACATGATCGTGGCGACACTTACGATGTCGATGGGCATGATGATGATGCCGCCCACGGTGTTCGCCTTGCCGTTCAAAGTGTTGTTTTTCGTGTTGATTGACGGCTGGAATTTGCTGTCGGTTGGCCTCGTCAAATCGTTCTTGTAGCGCTGCATTTTCATCGAAATGAATCGATAAGAATGGACGCTGTTAACTATATCGCTCTTCGCCAACTTCAGCTTTGGGTAAGGTTTGGCGGATAGCGTGCAATTCACGACAGGTTGGGTCGATCAGACATCGACAATTCCAAAGGCATGATGCCGCCCTGTCGTACCGGTGAAAGTCCGGTATGTCCCCCGCAAACATTCAGATCGAATTAAAGGGACATACGATGTCTAGCTTGATGACCAACTCCCAGGCGATGACCGCGCTGCAGACGCTGCGCACGGTCAACTCCAACCTCTCCACCACAATGAACCGCATCTCGACCGGCTATCGCGTCGCGACCGCTTCGGACAACGCCGCTTACTGGTCGATCGCCACCACGATGCGCTCGGACGTGCAGGCTCTGGGCGCCGTGCAGGACGCTCTCGGTCTCGGTGCCGCGACCATCGACACGATGTATACGGGCCTGGAAGGCACGGTGGACGTCGTTTCGTCGATCAAGGAAAAGCTGGTTGCTGCCCGTACGCCGGGCGTCGATCGCGCCAAGATCCAGTCGGAAATCACCGAACTCCAGAAGCAGCTGAAGAACACCGCCGACAGCGCC